>NZ_BCQV01000011.1 GCF_001552255.1 Alicyclobacillus shizuokensis NBRC 103103 | reverse complement strand
GGAGCCGATAGCGGCGGGTGGCTTCGTCTTTGCGAACGAAACCGTTGCGCTCGAGCGTGGTCAAGATCCGGTGCACGGTGCTCTTGCCAACCCCCAACCGCAGCGCAATTTCGGTCACACCCAGTTCCGGCTCTTCCATGGAGAAACACTGCAGCACGCGCAGCGCCGTGGTCAGAGACCGGAGTGCAGGTTCCTGCCCATCCGCGGGTGTCTGTCCCTGCATGGCCGCCACCACTCCCGGTAATGAATGCGCTTGCCTCCATTCTATCACGCCTGATTGGCGCCGAAATAGCCTGTGCTGGGCCTTGACAATCGCTCTGCCATCCAGTCCACCAGTGTCAGTCCGCACTCCTCTCTCAGCTCATCAATGTCGCGGATGTCCAGCACGTGTCCGTCGGCCATCAGCACGGCGGTATCGAGCAGTGGCTCGATTTCCACCACCTCGTGGGTGGACATAATGAGCGTCTGCCGGCTCAGGTCCACAAACGACAAGAGCCCTTTCAGAATCGATTGCCGCACCAGCGGATCGAGACCGGAGAGCGGTTCGTCCATCAACACCACGGGCGCCGTGCGGGACAACGCGAGCACCATCTTCAATCGCCCCAGGTTCCCTTTGGACAGATCCCCGGCCCGCTGGTTCGGTTGCAGGCTCATGAATTCGAGCATCTCGCGCGCCTTGGCGGTGTCAAAATCGGGGAACACGCGCTCGTAGAACGATATCAGTTCGGCCGCCGTATAGAACCCATACAGAGGGTCCATATCCGACATGTAGGAAACGCAGCGACTGATGCGCCGTTCTGCCGGTTGACCGTAGACGTACACGCGGCCGCGGCTCGGGCGGATGAGTCCGGCCATCAGCTTGAGCGTCGTCGATTTGCCGCTGCCGTTGGCGCCAATCATGCCGATGATGCGCCCGGCCGGCAACGAGAAGGTGAGGTCTCGCACAGCGTACCGGAAGCGGTAGCGCTTCGACACCTGTTCCAATTGGATGATGGATGATGGCTTCACTCCGTTCTTCCTCCTTGTGCAGTGTCCAGGCTCCGCTCCATGTGAGCCCGCACGCCGGTGACAATTTCCTCCGCGCGAAAGCCCATCTCCGTCATGTCTCTGACAAATGAGGCGATTCGTTCGTGCATCAGTTCTTCGCGCAGTTCGCGCAACCTCGCAACGTCCTCTGTGACAAACGTCCCCTGTCCGCGCCGGGTCTCCGCCACCTGCATCCGCTCCAATTCCGCGTATACGCGCTGCACGGTATTGGGATTGACGCCCGCCTCCACCGCCATGTCGCGGACGGACGGCAGTTTGTCGCCGGCCTTGCGGTCTCCGCGGACAATTTCCCGGCAGATTCTATCCGCCAATTGCAGATAGATGGGCTGCGACGAGCGAAAGTCATCACCCATGGCTCACACCTCGACCCTTTTGTCCAGCAGCCAGGCGCAGACGGCGTAGACCACCGCCAGCAGCACAACAGACCACAGCAGGTCCCCTGCATACAGATGAACCAGGGTCCAGGTGTGCCCTCCATGCCCCGGCCGTGCCCAGCTATTGGGCATGGTGAGGGTGATGGGCCATCGGCCCCAGTCCGACAGCCAGTGGTACAACTTGGAGTTCTCGAGAGCGCCCACACCCCAGGTGGCCAGTCCCACAATCCCCAGACCGACCAACCAGCGCCAGCGGCCCAGTTGATGTCTGGTGGCCTGCATCACCAGCGAGACCAAGGCCGCCCAGACGGCCATGTAGATGGCCAGGGCGAACACGGCGGCCGCCAACAGGCTGGCCAACTTTAGGTCCGCATGGAATATCTGAACATCGGTGATGCGCACGAGCGCTCTCAGGCGTGGGTCGTCCACGGCGACAATCCAGACGGTTCCGAGACCCGTGACGCAAAAGGAGATCAGCATCTGAATCAGTCCGCTGGTGAACTTGGCCGCCAACAGCGCCCATCCGGGTTGCGGCAGGTGCAGCCACAACGGCGACGTCTTGCGCCACTCGCGCGCGAGGCTCCTGTACACGTAAATCGGTAGAAAGAACGCATGCAGCAGCAGAAGCGACAGACTCAGCGCTGTGGCGCCTCCATCGTGTGTGCGATACGCCAGGTACAGGAGAAGGCTTTCTATGACCACGATGCCGATGAGCGACACGAGGTCGTTGTTTCGGGTCAGGCGCAGGTCCTTGCGCAGGATGGTCAACCAAGACGACATAGGCATCCTCCCTCGTGGTTGGCATGACGGGGTGTTGGTGGCTCATGCCCTAGAGAAATGGTGTACTAGAACAATAGTACACTAAAACACTCCTTGTCAAGCGGCCCACAAGGAGCATGTGGGCATCACATCCGCGCCCGCTTGCCGCGTGTTCCGCACGCAGGAACAGCCCTGTAGTCTCTTCACTCCATTGGTGCTACGATGGCTCAGAAAACGGATTCATATCGTGGTGCTGGGGGAAGGACGGGGGCGGGCGCCCGGTCTTCCCATCCTTGCGGCGCCACTTGAAAAACGGGAGGGGACCATAGATGAGTCTCGAGTTGGCCATGATTTCGCCTCACACCCCGCGCATTTGCCACGAGGACAAGATCCCCGAGTTTCAGCGTCCGATGGTGGAGGCCATGCGCAAGACGGCCGAGATCATCGAGCAGGTGGAGGCGGACGTGATGGTGTTGGTGTCCTGCCACTGGATGTCCAGTTTCGAGCACTACGTGGACGCGGGCGCGCGCCACACGGGGGTGCTGACGGCCGTCGAATGTCCGGATCTTATCAGCGATGTCCCGTACGATTATCCAGGCCACCCTGAACTGGCCCAGCAACTCGTCGCGGCCGGGAAGGCACAAGGGCTGCCCATTGTCGGCATTGACGACCCCTCGTACATCTGGGATTATGGCACGGTGGTGCCGCTGCGCTATCTGTTGCCGCGGCGCAAGATTCCGGTGGTCGATCTGTCGGTCTGCTGGGCCGCCTCGCTGGCTGAAACGCAAGAGTGGGGGCGGGTCATCGGGCAGGTGCTGCGCGAATCGACGCTGCGCACCGTGTTTGTGGCCAGCGGCGCCTTGGCCCACAACCTGCGCCGGGGAGCGCACAACTGGCCCAACCGGACGGAGCAGGCGCTGGACAAAGAGTTCTGCCAGCGCTTGGTGGAAGGGGACCTGGAGGCGGCGGGGGAGATGCTGCCCTCGTACGCGCGCGCCGCCACCTTGGAGGCGGGCGGTCGCCACGTCGCCATGTTGCTCGGCGTCCTCCAGGGCAAGTACAAAGGGGTGTTGCACGGGTACGGTCCTTCGTCCGGATCGGGAAATCCGGTGTTGACCCTGCACCCGGTGGCGTAGGCTGCGTCAACAAGACCATTGTACCGGCATGTGACTGACAACCAGACTAGGAGATGGAGAGGGGAACCTGTATGGAAAAGATTTTGCATTTCATCGACGGCCAGTTTGTGGAGTCGCAGTCCGGCCGCACGTTTGACAACGTCAACCCGGCCACCGGCGAGGTCATCAGCCAGGTGGCGGAAGGGGGCCGGGAGGAGATCAACCGCGCGGTTCTGGCGGCCCGAAACGCCTTCCGCAGCTGGGGCAAAACCCCAGCCCAGGAGCGGGCGGCCGTCTTGAACCGCATGGCCGACCTGATTGAACAGCGCCTGGACGAACTGGCCCGCCTGGAGACGCTGGACACGGGCAAACCTCTGTCCCTCTCGAAGACGCTCGACATCCCCCGTGCGGCGGCCAACTTTCGCTTCTTCGCCGATTTCGTCAAGGGATTGGGCACCGAGTGCTTCGAGACGGACGGGGTGGCGCTCAATTACGCGCTGCGCCGGCCGGTCGGGGTGGCCGGGCTCATCTCGCCCTGGAACCTGCCGCTGCTGCTGTTGACCTGGAAGGTCGCCCCCTGTCTGGCGGCCGGCAACACGTGCGTCATCAAGCCGGCCGAACTGACGCCGACGACAGCCGCCAAGTTGGCGGAAATCGCCAAGGAGGCCGGGCTACCCGACGGGGTGTTGAACGTTGTGCACGGGTTTGGCCCGGACGCTGCGGGCTCCTTTTTGACCGAGCACCCGGATGTAAACCTGATCTCCCTGACGGGCGAGACCACCACCGGCAAAGCGGTGATGCGGGCCGCCGCCGGATCGCTCAAGCGGCTGTCGTTTGAACTGGGCGGCAAGAACCCCAACATCATCTTCGCCGACGCCGACCTCGAGGACGCCATCACGGTCAGCCTGCGCTCGTCGTTCAGCAACCAGGGAGAGGTGTGCCTGTGCGGATCGCGCATTTATGTGGAGCGGCCGCTGTACGAGGAGTTTGTGGCGAAGTTTGTTGACCGCGCGGCGCAGCTGCGCGTGGGCGATCCGTTCGATCCCGCGACGGATGTGGGTGCCCTGGTCAGCGAGGAGCACCTGGCGCGCGTGGAAGGGTTCATCGAGCGGGCGGTGGCGCAGGGCTGCCGCATCGTCCTCGGCGGCAAGCGGCCGGCGCACATGCAGCGCGGGTACTTCCTCGAGCCGACCATCATCGTCGATGTGGACGAATCGTGCGAAATCGTGCGCCAAGAGGTGTTTGGCCCGGTGGTGACGATTCAACCGTTCGATACGGAGGAGGAGGTCATCGCCGCCGCGAATGATACGCACTACGGTCTGAGCGCGACCATATGGACAACCAATCTCAAGCGGGCGCACCGGGTGGCCGGTGAGCTGGAGGCGGGTATCATCTGGATCAATACCTGGTTCCTGCGCGACCTGCGCACGCCCTTTGGCGGCATGAAGGAGAGCGGCATCGGTCGCGAGGGCGGGGTCCACAGCTTCGAGTTCTACTCCGAGCTGAAAAATGTCTGCGTGAAGCTTTGAGCGGGCGGTGCGCCCGCACCGGAATCCAGGAGGTGGTCACAGATGTCGGACGCGAAGCGGGACGGGCTGACCGAAACCCTGGCCGATGCCCTCTGGGAGGCGGAGCGGTACGGCCGTCCCATCGCTCCCCTGACGGCAGAACACCCGAACCTGACACAGGAACAGGCGTACCAGATACAGATTCGTAACATCCAGCGCAAGCGCATCTATGGGGATGAGGTGGTCGGCTACAAGGTCGGTTTGACCAGCCGGCCGATGCAGGAGATGCTGGGCGTGCATCAGCCGGACTTTGGCCACCTGCTGCGGTCCATGCGTTACGGAACTGGGCAGGTGGTCGATTTTCCGCTGCTGCAGCCCAAGGTCGAGGCGGAATTGGCTTTCGTGCTCAGGTCGGACTTGGACGGGCGAGACGTCACGGTGCAGGACGTGCTGGCGGCCACCGATTACGTGCTGCCGGCGATTGAGATCATCGACAGCCGGATAGCCGATTGGCGGATTCAGCTGGCGGACACCATCGCCGACAACGCGTCCTCCGGGTGTTTTGCCCTGGGTGAGATGGCGACGCCGGTAACGGGCCGCAATCTGGCGGGTGTCGGCGGGGTGCTCCGGGTCAACGGTGAGATTGTTCAGACCGGCGCGGGCGCCGCGGTGCTCGGACACCCGGCGCGGGCCGTGGCCTGGCTGGCCAACACGTTGACAAGCCTGGGCACCACCATGCGCGCCGGAGACGTGGTCCTGTCGGGGGCCATCAGCGCCGCGGTGCCGGTACGGCCGGGGGACAGGGTGTCGGTTTCCTTTGGTCGGCTGGGCCGCGTCGACATCACCATCGGCGAGCCGCAAGCGGCCGGACTCGCGCGGGTGGAAGCGAAGGGAGAGGTGCTGCCATGAGCAAGTTGACGGCGGCGATTGTCGGTTCTGGCAACATCGGCACCGACTTGATGGTGAAATTGCTCCGCAGCGACTGGTTGGAGCCGCGTTGGATGATTGGAATAGACCCGGAGTCGGACGGACTGCGCCGGGCCCGTGACGCCGGATTGGAAACCTCGGCGGAGGGGCTCAAGGCGGTGCTGGATGCGGGGGTGCGGCCGGACGTGGTGTTTGACGCCACCAGCGCCAAGGCGCACGTGCGTCACGCCAAGCTCCTGCGCGAGGCGGGGATACAGGCCATCGACCTGACACCTGCGGCGCGCGGCCCGTACGTCATTGCCGCGGTCAATCTGGCGGAGCACCTGGACTCGCCCAACGTCAACATGGTCACCTGCGGCGGGCAGGCGACGGTGCCGATTGTCTACGCGGTCAGCCGTGTGATTGGGGTGGAGTATGCGGAGATTGTTGCGACCATCTCCAGCCGTTCCGCCGGTCCCGGAACACGTCAGAATATCGACGAATTTACGGAGACTACAGGGAAGGCGCTGGAGGTTATCGGGCAGGCGCGCAAGGGCAAGGCCATCATTATCCTCAATCCGGCCAATCCGCCCATCCTGATGCGCGACACCATCTATTGCGTGATTGACGATCCAGCCCCGGACGTGTTTGACCGCGTCCGCGAATCGATTGAAAGCATGGTCCGGCACGTGCAGACCTACGTTCCCGGTTATCGTTTGAACCGGGAGCCCATCCTCGACGGCCGCGTGGTCAGCGTGTCCATCGAAGTCGAAGGGCTGGGCGATTACCTGCCGGTGTATGCGGGTAATCTCGACATCATGACCGCGGCGGCCGTGAAGTTTGGCGAAGAATACGCCAAGCACCGGTTGTCTGTGGTGAAGGGGTGAGCCACGATGGCAGAGGTACGGCGGATCTCCGTGACGGACGTGACGCTGCGTGACGGGATGCACGCGGTGCGTCACCAGTTCAGCCTCGACGACGCGCGGGCGATTGCCAGCGCCCTTGATAACACCGGCGTGGCATTGATTGAAGCGACGCACGGCGACGGACTCGGCGGCAGTTCGATCCAGTACGGGTTTGCCAAGGAAGACGAGGAGGCCTACCTGCGGGCGGTCTGCGAAGCGGCTCCGCACACCAAGGTGGCGGCACTGCTCCTGCCGGGGATTGGCACGGTCGAACACCTCAAGCGCGCCGTCGCCTGTGGCATTCGCGCGGTGCGCGTAGCCACCCACTCGACAGAGGCGGATATCTCGGAACAGCACATCCGGGAGGCGCGATCGCTGGGGCTGGATGTGGTCGGGTTCTTGATGCTCTCGCACATGACCGAGACGCCGGTCTTGGTGGAGGAAGCGAAGAAGATGGCCAGCTACGGCGCGCACTGCGTCTATATCGTCGACTCGGCGGGCGCGATGTTGATGGACGAGGTGACGGAAAAGGTGTCGGCTCTTCGCGACGCCCTGCCAAGCGAGGTGCAGGTCGGATTCCACGCGCATAACAACCTGGGCTGCTCCGTGGCCAACACCTTGGCCGCCATTCGCGCCGGGGCGGTGCGCATCGACGCCAGTCTCGCCGGGCTGGGAGCGGGCGCGGGTAACACGCCGCTGGAGGTGTTCATCGCGGCCTGTGAAAAGTCGGGCATCGAGACCGGAGTCAACCTGTACGCCGCCATGGACGCGGCCGAGGACGTGCTGGGGCCGCGCATCAGCCGGCCGGTGCGCACCGACAGGGCCAGCCTGACTTTGGGCTACGCGGGCGTCTATTCGAGCTTTTTGCTGCACGCGGAGCGCGCCGCTCAGCGGTTTGGCGTTGACGCGCGCGACATCTTGGTGGAATTGGGCAAGCGCAAGGTAGTCGGCGGCCAGGAGGACATGATTGTGGACGTGGCGGTGGAACTGGCCGCACACAAGTGAGTCCATCCACGCGCTCCGTCCGGGGGCGAAGCGGCCGGTTGGGCCGAAGCGCTTGCCGGCGCTGAGCGCGAATCCATCATAGGTAAGGGAGGGAGCGGACGATGGACTTGCGGGCGATTGCCGAAGAAGTGTGGCGGCACCAAGCCAATGCCGCCGAGATGGAAAAATTGACGCAGCGGTACTCCGGACTGACGGTCGCTGACGCGTACGAAATACAGCGTTTGAATGCGGAGAGAGCCGTGTCTGAGGGCGACGTCCTGGCGGGCTGGAAGATGGGACTGACCAGCCGCGCCAAGCAGCTGTCGGTCGGGGTTGAAGAACCGATATAC
This sequence comes from Alicyclobacillus shizuokensis NBRC 103103, assembly GCF_001552255.1. Taxonomy (GTDB): domain Bacteria; phylum Bacillota; class Bacilli; order Alicyclobacillales; family Alicyclobacillaceae; genus Alicyclobacillus_G; species Alicyclobacillus_G shizuokensis. The sequence goes on along the minus strand of NZ_BCQV01000011.1, from coordinate 62,909 downwards.
GGCCGGCTGTTTGGTTCCCGGGAGATGACCGACGGCAAGCTGTCGCTGACCGGTCTCATCCACCCGCGGGTGGAGCCAGAGCTGGCGTTCGTGTTCAAACACCGTCTCGCCGGTCCGCAGGTGACCGCCCGGGATGTGTGGTTGGCGACCGAGTGCGTGATGCCGGCGGTGGAAATCATCGACAGCCGCTACCGCGATTTCTCCTTCACGTTGGTCGACGTGGTGGCGGACAACGCCTCGTTTGCCCGCTTTTTGTTGGCGGATCGGGCGTATTCTCCGTATCACTGCGCGTGGGACGAGGTCGGTGTGGCGGTGCGCCAGAACGGTGAGGTCAAGCAGACCGGCGCGGGAGCAGCGGTGCTTGGCCACCCCGTGCGGGCGGTCGTGCAGTTGGCACGCATGCTGGCCCAAGTCGGGCAAGCGGTTGAACCGGGGATGGTGGTGCTGACCGGAGGCATCACCGAAGCGATTCACCTGCACCGTGGCGACGAGGTGGTTGTGGATTTTGACGGCCTGGGCGAGCTGCGCCTGAATGTCTACGACTGAAACCATTGTGAAGCGAGGAGGAAGTCGCATGCCGCTCATCCAGCTGCACATTGTCGAGGGTCGATCCGAAGCTGTCAAGCGCCAACTGATCACCGAGGTGACCGAGGCGGTGCACCGGGCTTTGGGTAGTCCGCGCGAATCGATTCGGGTGCTGCTCCATGAGCTGCCGAAACAACACTGGGCGGTTGGCGGCAAACCGCTGTCGGAGCGAGAGCCGTGAGTACGGGAGGACTGGGTAGCTCGGCCGACCGTGCGCCATACGACGTACATACCCATTTCATCCCGGCAGCGGAAATGGAGTGGCTGCGTGCGGAGCGTCGTGTAGAGGCGCAGTGGGAACAGCGCACGCCAGGCAAGGCGCCGTTTCTCACCGTCAACGGCAAGTGGGCGTTCGAATTGAAACCGGAGTTTGTCGACCCCGGCGTCTATCTGGACGCGCAGCGCGCCGCCGGGGTTGTGCATTCGCTCGTGTCGCCGGTGCCGCAGTTGTTTTTGTACGAGTCGGAGCCTGAGGTGACAGCGGAGGGAGCGCGGGTGTACAACGACGCCCTGGCCGCCTGGGTGCGCGAGCACCCACAGGCGCTCAGCGCCCTGGCCACGGTGCCCCTCAACCGCCCCGAGTGGGCGGCTGAGGAACTGGAGCGGGCGATGGGCTGCGGATTGCTGGGGGCCATCATCGGGCCTGGGTGTGGGGAGAGGCTGCTCGGTGACGAGGCGTTTCGGCCCCTGTTGGAAGCGGCCGATGCGCACGGGGCCGTGTTGTTTGTCCATCCGCTGCTCAACACGGACCCGCGCATTCAGCGTCGGCGCATGCCCAACCTGATTGGGGTGCCCTGGGAGACGACCGTCTGCGCGGTCGACTTGGTGCTCAGCGGCACTCTCGACAGGTACCCGCGTATCCGTTGGCTGCTGGCGCATGGCGGCGGCTACCTGCCGTACCAGATGGGCCGCTTGGAGCAAGGCTGGCAGGTCTGGCCCGGTGTGCGGGCCGAGATGTCGATGCGGCCGTCCGACTACTTGCGCAGGTTCTATTACGACAATGTCCTGTGGGATCCGCGGTCCGCTCGGTTGCTGCTGGAAGTGGCGGGGGCCGAGCGCGTGTTGCCCGGCTCCGATTTTCCCTTTGACCTGTGCGCGTGGCCGCCGGCGGCTGCCCAGGCCGACGCGGCCGCTTTTCTCGGGCTCGCCCACCGACAGCTTCGCACACGGGAATGAAACCGGAGAAAACGTCTTCCAGGTGTATGCTCATGCCCTGTGAAAGGACTCCGGTTTTTCGGCAAGAAGCGGCGGATAGACGCAATAATCGCAATAAACTCCATCAAGCGGGTGCAACCCTGGTCGCGCGGGCTCAAACTTCTCCGCGCGCGGCTTGCATCCGCTGTGCCGTTATCCCTATGATGTAAGTTGGGTTTAGCACTCAAGTGTACAGAGTGCTAATAAACGTTGGAATTGGAGGTTGGGGTATGAGCGCAACAGTCACCAAGCACTCGCTTCGCCCGCTTGCCGACCGGGTTGTGGTGCGCCCGGTGGAACGGGAGGAAAAGACGGCCAGCGGCATTGTGCTCCCGGACACGGCCAAGGAGAAGCCCCAGGAGGCCGAGGTGATTGCGGTGGGTCCCGGACGTTTGGAGGATGGCAAACGAGTGGAGTTGGACGTCAAGGTCGGGGACCGGGTGCTGTATTCCAAGTACGCCGGCACCGAGGTGAAGGTGGACGGCGAAGAACTTCTCATCCTGCGCGAGAGCGACATTCTCGCGATTGTCCAGGCGTAACCCCGTAAGAGGAAACCATCCAGTCGATTGGCAGACGCGTTTTCGGGAGGGACAAAGATGGCAAAAATCATCAGGTTCCAAGAGGATGCCAGGCGATCGATGATGCGCGGCGTCGATGCTCTCGCTGACGCCGTTAAGGTGACGCTGGGCCCGCGAGGCCGCAATGTAGTGCTCGAGAAAAAGTTCGGATCGCCGCTCATCACCAACGACGGTGTCACCATCGCCAAGGAGATTGAGCTGGAAGATCCGTACGAGAAGATGGGCGCCCAACTGGTCAAAGAGGTGGCTACCAAGACCAACGATGTCGCCGGCGACGGCACCACCACCGCCACCATTCTCGCCCAGGCGATGATTCGCGAGGGGTTGAAAAACGTGGCGGCCGGCGCCAACCCCATGGTGCTGAAGAAAGGGGTCGAGAAGGCGGTTGAGGCGGCCGTCGCGGAGATCAAGAAAGTCGCCAAGCCGGTGGCGGGCCGGGCCAACATCGCGCAGGTGGCCGGAATTTCCGCCGGTGAAGAGGAAATCGGCGAGATGATTGCCGATGCCATGGAGAAGGTCGGCAAGGACGGCGTCATCACGGTCGAAGAGTCGAAAGGCTTCACCACCGAGTTGGAGGTGGTGGAAGGCATGCAGTTCGACCGCGGCTACATCTCCCCCTACATGGTCAGCGACAAGGATAAGATGGAGGCCGTTTTGGAGGATCCATACATCCTCATCACCGACAAGAAGGTGAGCAATATCCAGGAGATCCTGCCGGTGCTGGAGCGGGTGGTGCAGACCAGCAAACCGCTGCTGCTGATTGCCGAGGATGTCGAGGGTGAGGCCCTGGCCACCCTGGTCGTCAACAAGCTGCGGGGGGTTTTCAACGCGGTTGCCGTCAAGGCCCCCGGCTTCGGCGATCGGCGCAAAGCGATGCTGCAGGATATCGCCATCCTGACCGGCGGCCAGGTGATTTCGGAAGAACTTGGCCTGGAGCTGAAGAATACGCAACTCGATCAGCTCGGACGGGCCCGCCAGGTCAAGGTCGACAAAGACAACACCATTATTGTCGACGGCGCCGGCCAAAAGGCGGACATCGACGCTCGCATTCAGCAGATCAAGGTGCAGATTGAGGAGACCACGTCCGATTTCGACCGCGAGAAGCTGCAGGAGCGACTGGCCAAACTCTCCGGCGGCGTCGCGGTTATCAAGGTAGGGGCCGCCACGGAGACGGAGTTGAAGGAGAAGAAGCTGCGCATGGAGGACGCGCTCAACGCGACCCGGGCGGCCGTCGAGGAAGGCATCGTCGCCGGCGGCGGGACGGCTTTGGTCAACGCCATCTCGGCGCTTGATGGCATCCAGGCGAAGGAGGACGAGTTGACCGGGGTCAACCTGGTCCGCAAAGCGCTGGAAGCCCCCGTCCGCCAGATTGCCGAGAACGCGGGTGTCGAGGGTTCGGTGGTTGTGGAGCGCCTGAAGAAGGAGCCGAAGGGAGTCGGGTACAACGCTGCCACCGGTGAGTGGGTGGACATGATGCAGGCTGGCATTGTCGATCCGGCTAAAGTCACGCGCTCTGCCCTGCAGAACGCGGCCAGCGTCGCCGCGATGTTCCTGACCACCGAGGCAGTCGTGGCCGACAAACCGGAGAAGGAAAAGCCCGCACCCAGCAATCCCGGCGGCGGGATGGACGACTTCGATATGTGACCCATCCAACGGTAGTGTGGAAGCGGGCCCGCAGCGCGGCCATGGGGAAGGGAGGGCACGCATCCTTGTCCCCGGCGCTCGGGCCCGTTTTGTGTCTTCATAGACCACTTCAATTGTCTTTATGATCTCTCCCATTGTTTCCACGCTATTGCTGCTAGGCATGCCCTCGTGAACTCATTCCTTTCCACAAACCCTCTGCCAACGAAAAAAACTCTGTTGATTTATCCGATTCATGGTTGTTAATATGTATGTAACTTAGTTGCACCAACTATGTAACAACAAATTCGTTGTGATGAGTCGGGGGTGACGATGCTAGGGCCACCCACGTTTTTTCAGTGAGCGCCACAGTCAAGGCTGTGACGGGAATGCCGTGGGTCGCCTTGAAGATTTGTACAAGAATTTCCATCTGCGGGAGGGACACATGATGACACAACATGACAGACAACCGCGGGCGGCGATTGGCAAGTCCAGGCCGGCGCAGGTGGGTGAGCTTCCGTCAGTAGATTGGAGTGTGGCGGCGGGGTGGCGCAACATTCCTGGGCTGTCGTCCAACGTGTCCGACATACTGGACGAGTTGGGCTACAGACTTTCCGTCCCGGCCACCTGCATCCCGTCACGGCTGCCGGGATCCCGTGTGGTGGGTCGGGCTGTCACCCTGCAGTATTTGCCGGAACGCCGGTCGCACGAGCTGGCGGGTGATGGGCTCATTCACAAGTCGGCGATGGAGCTGACGTCTTCGGGAGACGTGTTGGTCATCGCAGGCGACGGGATTGGTCAATACTCCGTTTTCGGCGGTCTTGCTGCCCATCGCGCGGTGGAGTGCGGTATTGCCGGAATCATTGTAGACGGGGCTGTCCGTGACGTGGACCAGCTGGCGGACCTGCGGTTTCCGGTGTGGTCGCGTGGCGTCACGCCGACGACCGGGCGGGCTCGGCTGCAGGGAGTCGGTATCAACGTGCCCATCCGCCTGCACGATGTGCAGGTGCTTCCCGGAGACATCGTCGTTGCCGACGACAGCGGCATCTGCTTTGTCCCCGCGGACGTCCTGCGTGAGGTGGATCGCCGGTTGCGAGAGCTGATTGAGGAGGAGGCGCACATCCTGGGCTCCAAGTGAGCCCCCGAGTCGGGTCGCTTGTGTCGACTGTACTCGGAGCCTGAGTTGGTCGAAGGGGGGATACGAGTGCTTATCATCGATTTATCTCAGGAAATATTCAGCGGATCCCCCGTGTACCGGGGGCATCAACCGACAGTGGTGCACCGTTTGAAATCTGTGCAGCAACTCCCGAATGGGCAGTGGACATTCGCCATCAACGCGCTGTTCCTGTCCGATCATTGTGCGACGCACACGGACTCCTTCCAACACATGGACCCTAGCCCAAAGGCGAAGGCGATTCACGAGCTGCCACTCGAGATGTTCCAGGGTTTGGCGGTGTGCCTGGACGTGAGCGTGGCCAAACCAGCGGAATTCATCACCGTTGCCATGTTGGAGGAGGCGGCGGAACGAGCGCGAGTCGAGTTTTCTGGGCCGTTCTCGCCCAAGGTGGTTTTGCTCTATACGGGCCACTACGGCCGCACGTTTCCCAAGCCCGCCTACGGCCACGCTCATCCGGGGCTGGACCGGGCTGCGACAGAGTGGCTGGCGGACAGGGGCGTCATCAACATCGGTATCGACTGCGCCAGTGTCGACGTCGAACCCCACAAGGGAGACGAGTGGAAGCCTGCGCACACGGTTTGTCGCGAGCGCGGCATTCTCAACACCGAGAACTTGGGCGACCTGAGCCAGGTAGCCGGGCGCCAGTTCTGGTACATGGGCCTGCCGCTGAAAATCACCGGCGGTACCGCCGGACCAACTCGCGCCGCTGCCATTCTGTTGGAAGAGGAGGACCTTGAAACATGCAGGTATCTAATCAGTTTGACGTAGCCTGCCCCCAGAACGAGGTGTTCGCCTTTGTCAGCACCCCAGAGCGGTTGGCTCAGTGCATTCCTGGCTGCAGCCGACTCACCGACCTGGGCGATGGCAGGTACAGTGCCATTCTTGAGGTGGAAGTCGCTTTTTTGAAGATGAAATTTGACGTCATGGTCCGACTGACTGAGGTGAACGAACCCACCTCCTTGAAGGCCGTGGTGGACGGCAAGCCGAAGGCTCTGGCCGGCAAACTCACCGGCAATGTCGAATTGATGGTGTCTGCCGTGGATGACCAGACCACACGCATTGACTACGTGCTGGATCAGACCATCACCGGCAAGCTGGGCGGCATCGGGCAGTCCGTCTTTCGTGCTAAATGTGAAGAAATGGGGAACCTGTTTGCCGAAAATCTGAGGACCGCGCTCACACACCCTCAGGAGGCACGGTCATGAATCCGTTTCAACTGCTACAGCCCGAGACGCTGGAGGAGGCCTTGTCGCTGTTGAACACGGACGATCCGTCCGTGCGACCGGTGGCCGGCGGCACGGCCCTGATGCTAATGATGAAGTCAAAAGTGTTCACTCCCCATACACTGGTCAGCTTGCAGCGGCTGAAGCCGTCGCTCAGCGGCATCCGGCTGGACGACGCAGGCGACCTGCACCTGGGGCCTCTGGCATCCTTGCGCGACGTCGAGCGCTCACCCGTGGTGGCCGAGTTTACTCCGGTCATCACCCAGGCGATGCAAACGCTGTCCAATGTGCGTGTGCGAAACGTGGCGACCGTTGGCGGGCACCTGGCGCACGGGGACCCGCACATGGATCTGCCGCCCATTTTGATGGCGTTGGACGCCCGTGTGCGAATTTCGGGCCAGGCAGGCGAACGTGAGGTGGCGCTGCCTGAGTTTCTCACCGGATATTACACCACCGTGCTTAACCCGAGTGAACTGATCACTGACGTGGTGGTGCCCGCTTTGCCGAACGGGTTGAGCGGAACGTATCTGAAATACACGGCGTTGTCGGCCGACGACTGGCCGATGTGCGGTGTCGCCGCGTTTGTCCGGATGCAAGGCGGGGTTGTCGCCGAGGCGCGGGTGGCGGTCAGCGCCGCCACCGAGAGACCGGTGCGGCTGACTGGGGTGGAGTCGTTTCTGCGTGGGCGGCGCCCTGCCGCGGAGGCGTTCGAAGAAGCGGCCGAGCTGGCTGCGGCAGGCGTTCACCCACTTGCGGACATTCGGGGTTCGTCCGGGTACAAACGTGAAATCGTCAAGGTGTGTGTGCGCCGTGCCCTGGAACAGGCACTTGCGGCGCGCACCAGGAACGGAGGGGTGGCGCATGAGTAAGGTGCTGGAGTCTGGCGTCCCGGCGGGCACGGAGCAAGGACAGGTGGGCCGTGCGGTCAAGCGGCTGGAGAGCCAAGCGAAGGTGACAGGCCGGGCGGAGTACATCCACAACCTGGAGGTCCCCGGGATGCTGCATGCCAAGGTGGTCCGCAGCACCATCGCCCACGCGCGCATCCGCGGCATCGACACCCAGGAGGCCAAAGAGTTGCCGGGCGTGTACGACGTCATCACCGGCGAGGACATCCTCAAGGTGATTCCCGATCCGTACTATGGACCGGCATTTCACGACCAGCCCATCCTCGCCCTGGACAAGGTGCGCCATGTCGGCGAGCCGGTGGCGGTGGTGCTGGCGACGGACGTGCATGTGGCAGATAGGGCGACTGATTTGGTGGAGATTGACTATGAGGAGCTTGAGCCCCTCTTTCACGAGGTCGAGTCCGCGAAATCCGAAACGACCTTCGTTCACGACGTGATTCGGCCGGCCGGGACGTTCGCTGACCTAAAGACGCTCCAACCGCGGGCCAAGACGAACGTGTCGATGGAGTACCACCTGCGCAACGGGGACTTAGACGCAGCGTTTGCGAAGGCGGACCGCGTGTTTGAACATACTTTCCGCAGCCAGCAGGTCAGCCACCTGCCACTGGAACCGATAGTGACCCTCGCGCAACTGACGGACACCGGCAACCTGCTTATCCATACCGCTTCGCAGAGCCCTTCGTTCGTGCGCATCGAGGTGGCGCGGCTGCTTGGCTGGCCGGAGAACAAGGTGCGCGTCCGTACGGCTTATCTCGGCGGTGGATTCGGTGCCAAGCTGTACATCAAGCTGGAGGCCTTGGTGGCGGCGCTGGCCCTCATCACGCAGCGCCCCGTGCGCCTCAGCCTGACCATGGAGGAGCAGTTCTACACTATCACCCGCCACGCGGCGACGGTGACCATCCGCACCGGGGTCACGAACGACGGGCGCATTGTCGCCCGCGACTGCAAGACATGGTGGAACGGCGGGGCGTATGCCGACATTGGGCCCCGCGTGACGCAGAAGTCCGGGTTCACGGCCGCAGGCCCGTATGACATCGAAGCGGTAAGCCTGGACTCCTACGCCGTCTACACCAACCTGCCTCCGGCCGGCGCCCTGCGCGGCTTCGGGATTCCGCAGCTGGTGTGGGCGTACGAGAGCCAAGCGGACATCATCGCGCGCGAACTCGGAATCGATCCGTTGGAGTTCCGGCGCAAAAACATCCTGCGCAACGGCCGCCCGCACGCCACTGGTACGGTGATGGAGGACGTGGGGACGGTCGAGGTGCTAGAGGAACTCGCCCGTAAGATGAGGTGGGATGAACCGTTTGATCACGGATCCGGACCCATTCGCCGCGGCCGCGGTCTCGCCATCGGCATCAAGGCGGCCGTATCACCCACCACCTCGGTGGCGTTTGTCAATCTGTACAGTGACGGAAGCTGCGGAGTGTATTGCGGCACGGTGGACATGGGGCAAGGCTCGGACACTGCGATGGCGCAGATAGCGGCGGACGTCCTAGGCCTTGAAGCCGAGTCCGTGCGGGTGATTCACCCGGATACGGAAGTGACGCCCTACGACATGGCCACTCTCGGATCGCGATCCACGTTCCACATGGGCAACGCGGTTCGTTTGGCGGCCGAGGACGCGAAAAGACAGATGGTGGCCCTGTGCGCTGAGCAGACCGGGTTTGCCCCTGAAGCCCTGGCTGTGCAAGACGGCGGGGTGGCAGCGCCCGACGGATCGTTCTTCACTTACGGGGACATTTTGGCGAGACGGTTTGGCATGCAAGCGGGCAACGTGCTCGGGGTCGGCTCCTATTTCCCCTACTACAAAAAGCCGGATGCCACCACTGGAATGTCGGACCACATCACCCCGTACTGGATGGTCGGCGGCAGTGGGGTCGAAGTGGAAGTTGACACAGAGACCGGCAAGGTGCGCATTGTGCGGCTGGTGACGGTGGGGGACTGCGGCAAGGCCATCAATCCCGGCATTGTGAAGCGTCAGCTTTCGGGTGCCTCCTTTATGCAGATGGGTTTCACCCTCTTTGAAGAGATGGTGTTCGATGAGGGGCAGGTCGTCAACGCCAGCATGGCCGACTACAAGATCCCAGGCTTTTGGGACCTGCCGGAGCAGAACGAGGTCAGCATCGTGGAGGTTCCGCACCGCAATGGCCCCTTTGGCGCCAAGGGCATCGGCGAGACTGGTTCACTAGGCCTGTCGCCAGCCGTGGCGAATGCGGTGTATGACGCCGTCGGGGTGCGCATCTATGAAACCCCGCTCACACCGGAACGGGTGCTCCGGGCGCTTCGAGAACAGCAAGGCAGGGTATGGGGGGATGCGTGAGATGGCCGAACTGCAGACGATTCGCTTTCGGTTGAACGGACGGCCGGTGGAATTGGCGGTGCAGCCGTACGAGACCCTGGTGGAGGCTCTGCGCCGCGGGTTCCAGATGTACAGTGTACGCGAAAGCTGCGGCCAGGGATTGTGTGGGTGCTGCACCGTGAATGTGGACGGCCGGGCCGTTTCGGGCTGTCTATATCTGGCGGTGTTGGTGGACGGCTGCGACGTCCAGACGGTCGAGGGACTGGGGACGCTCAATCAATTGTCGCCCGTGCAGGAGGCGTTCGTGGAGTGCGAAGGGTTTCAGTGCGGGTTCTGCACCCCTGGCATGATCATGATGGCGACGCAGTTGCTGCAGGAGAATCCGGACCCGACGGATGAGGAGATCAAGCACTACATGTCCGGAAACCTCTGCCGCTGCGCGGCGTACCCGGAGATCATTGCCGCTGTGCATCGGGCGGCGGAGAAGCTGCGCGCCCAGACAGCGGCTGGAAATACTCCAGCGACTGCTATCATGGCGCAGCGCTAGGCCAAGACGTGTTCCCTGTACGACTCGCCGCTTGTAGACGAGTCGTACAGGCGACGGTTGCAGCTAAGCGGCATTGCGACACACCGTTCAGAACAGAAAGAGACGGAATGTTCGAGTATTAGGCAAGAAAATATGGAATCAGGAGGGTACAGCCATGAGTCAAATGAGTGCCACACTGGCCACCGATGCGGTCCCGTGGTACAGGTCGATAAGCTCCAAGCAATGGTATGTGCTGATGGCGTCCAATTTAGGCTGGATGTTTGACGGATATGAGACGTATGCCTTGATCTTGACGATTGGAGTCGCGTTGAAGCAACTGCTTCCTGCCGTACAGACGAATTCGGTTCCATTGTACGCCGGGACCACCATTGGCCTGACGCTGTTGGGATGGGGCCTAGGGGGCATCGTCGGGGGCATACTCGCCGATTACATCGGACGCAAGCGCGTCATGATGTTGTCCATTCTGTCCTATGCCGTAATGACCGGCATCAGTGCCATCGCTTGGTCGTGGCCATCTTTCATTTTCCTCCGCTTTTTGGTTGGGTTGTGCATCGGATCGGAGTGGGGCACAGGAACTTCCATGGTGGCCGAGGTGTTTCCGGCGAAAACACGGGCAAAAGCGGCAGGAATTATGCAGTCAGGTTTGGGGATTGGTTTTTTCGTGGCTTCCCTGATCTGGTTCTTCGTTGGCAATATGGGGCCAAACGCATGGCGGATCATGTATTTGATCGGTGTGTTGCCGGCGCTCGTGCTGTTGTGGCTGCGCCGGAACGTGGACGAATCCATCAGGTGGGAGCAAGCTAACGCCCTGCGCAACCATGTGCGCAGAAAGGTGGAGAGCGGCGCGGCTGTTTCCGACGAAGAAAAGACCTACGCTTTGTTCACGATGAAAGCGCTTTTCTCAAGCAAGAATTTAAGAAAGGGGGCCCTATTGGGCCTGCTGATGTCGCTCACGACCACGGTTGGTTGGTGGGCCATCTCGTCCTGGGTGCCGGCATACATCGGAGCGGTCGCTGCGACGCATGGGCTGTCCACCACGCATTGGTCGAGCCTCAGTGGCATGATCTACAATGTCGGCGCCATCCTGGGGTATGTTATGCTTGGCTTCATGGCTGATGCCTGGGGCCGGAAGAAGACGACGCTGATGTACTTTGGCCTTTCACTTATTTTGACACCTGTGCTGTTCCTATGGGTGCACAACCTGAGTTGGCTCCTGATTCTCACCGCGATCAACGGGGTTTTCACCCTTGGCCAGTACTCGTGGATGCCCGTATGGTTGCCGGAGTTTTTTCCCACAAGTATCCGGGCCACGGGTGTTTCGTTTGTTTTCAATGCCGCCCGGTTTGTCGCTTTTCTGGGGCCGTTATGCTCGGGCTACTTGATCACCATCTTTGGTGGATACAGCCTGGCAGCGACTATCATTGGCTTGATTTACGTACTGGGATTTGTGTGCGCAATTTTCTGTGTGGAGACGAAAGGAAGACCACTGCCAGATTAAGGAGATTCGCTGGCCACATTGCTTCATCATTTTTGGTGGCCGCTGATGTCACCCCCTCGACCGTGGCGAACACCTTCTCTTATGCGAGTATGCGAGTTTGGTGGTGGCAGATGATAGGAGCATCAGCGGGAACCAAGACGAGCTTGGAAACTGGCGGATCGGAGACCGCTGGGGGAGCACCCCACGGCGGTGTTTCTCATGGCGGCGCCCTGTTCGTATAATGGAAGCGAACTGGCCGATGGGTCGCGGCGCTTCATGCGCATGGCACCATCCTGCCCGGTGCCAGCCAGACTTCGTTGTGGGGGTGCAGACGCGTGCGTGCGCAGGAAGCGGTATTAACCATAGATTTGGGCACATCCGCCTGCAAGGCCATGCTGTTTGGCGCAGGTCTTGACCCACTGTACGAAGTGACCGTCCCGTACCCCCGACAGGTCACGCCCGACGGGGAGGCATGTCAGTCACCCGACGATTGGATACGCACCCTGCAACAGGCGGTCTCCCGACTTCTTGGCGAGGCTCCGCCCGCAGCTGTGCGGATGATTGCCCTGACGTCCCAGCGAGAGACGGTGGTGCCGGTGGGAGAGGACATGCGTCCGCTCGCGCCCGCTCTGCTGTGGCTGGACGGACGCGGAACGGCCGAGGCCGACGCCCTGCAGGACGCCTTCCAAGGCCGAGTGCGGGAGTGGACTGGGCTCGCCCCAGGAGCCGCGTATTCGGCCGGCAAAATCCTCTGGTTGCGCCGCCGGTGCCCGGATGTGTTCTCGAAAGCCCGCTGGTACATGCAGCCGAAAGACTACATCTTATATTGGTTGTCGGGAGAGGTGGCCACCGACTGGACCCTGGCTGCCCGTACCCTGCTGTTCGATATCCACCGGCTGGCGTGGCGGCCGGAACTGCTCGAGGCCTGCGAAGTGGGTTTGCACCAACTACCACCGGTGCACTCGCCGCAGGAGACAGTCGGCCGACTGTCACGCGCAGCGGCTGAACAACTGGGCCTGTCGCCCGGCATCCCCGTCCTGATTGGCGGCGGGGACAGGCCATGTGAAGTGCTGGGATCCGGAGTGCGGCCGCGGGAAATCATGGAGTCGTCCGGAACCACCAGCAACATGTCCTGCGAAGTGGAACGCATTGTCCAAGAGGAATGCCTGAGCTGCACTCCGCACGTGTTGGACGGCAGGTGGATTCTGGAGCAAGGGATTTCCGCATCCGGGGCTGTGCTGGAGTGGCTGACGGGTTTGCTTGGGGCATCCACGCCCGATGTGCAGCATCTTGAGTGTGTTCTGCAGTCGGTGCGGCCCGGGTCTGCCGGTGTTCTGATGCTGCCGTGGTTCATGGGGCGCAAAGGGAGTTCTGTGACCGCCGGCGCCACCGGGGTTATCGGCGGCTTGACGCTGGGGCACCAGCCCGAACACCTGGTGCGGGCCGCATTGGAGTCGATTGGCTATGAACTGCGGGCCGTGTTGGAGCGGATGCGTCAGTATGTGGAGCCCGTCCAGGCGGTGCGCGTTGTCGGCGGGATGGCGGGGAACCAGGCCTGGAACCGCATGAAGGCCTCCTTCTACGGGGTGCCTGTGCACCAACCGAGGATCCGGCACGCCGCCGCCTACGGCGCTTTTTTATTGGCCGCCCGGGCCCTGGGCTGGGTGACCGAAGAGGAGATGCGATGCGTCAACCCCGTGCAGGAGGAGTATGTTCCGGATTCGCGGGAGCAGGAGGTGTACAGGGCCGGGTTCGCCGCCTATCAAGCGTTTGCGGCCGGCATGCGGACAGTCTGGCCGCGTTTGGACGCTTACCGTCAGCAGACGATGCGGGACGAGGGCGCCGGAGTTGACGGCGACGTGTCCAAGGACCACCCGTGAGGCTGCGGGGATTCGATAATTCATGTTGACTTTTGCGGGATAGTGAGGTTTTCTTGAAGGGCAGGCTGCTGGGTTCAGGAAAGGAAGATTGACCGTGCTAGGGGAGATGCGCCAGCGGAAACTGAAGGAGATTTTGCTAAGGGAAGGATCCGTACGCATTTCGGATCTCAAGAGTCGGTTTGGGGTGTCGGAAGAGACGGTGCGCCGCGACCTGCGCAAGCTGGAGTCGGAGGGACTGGCGAGGCGTACCCACGGCGGTGCGATGCTGGCGGAGCCGGTGCATGTGGTGCCGCCGGCGCAGCAGCGCATGCATCAGAACGTGCCAGAAAAAGCGGCGGTGGCTGAGCGAGCGGTCGACTTCATCCGCGACGGCAGCACGGTGATGCTGGACAGCGGCACGACCACGCTGGAAATTGCGCGGCGGCTGGCGGCGCGGCCGGTGACGGTGGTGACCAACGACCTGATCATTGCCGCGGAGCTGTCCACGTCGGTCCATGTGCAATTGGTCATGCTGGGCGGCACTCATCAGCGCGGCACTCCCTGCGTCGTCGGTCCGGAATGCGTGGAGATGATTGGGCGTTACCACGTGGACGTGGTGTTTCTCGGGGCGGGCGGGGTGTCCGTCAGCCAAGGCCTGACCACGGCTTCCAGCGCGGAGCGGCAGATCAAACGGGCCATGATGCAGGCCGGGGATGCGGTCTACTGCGTGGTGGATGCGAGCAAGTTGGGGCGAGCGGCCTTGGTGTCGTACGCGCGCGTGGACGAAGTGGACGGCATCGTGATGAACGCGTCGGTCCCGGACGAGGCCGTGGATCCGTTTAGGCGGCAAGGAGCACAGGTGATTCTGGCGGAAACGGCAGAGACCGAGAGAGGGGGCTGACGCATGGCGTATTCGGACAGGGTGGAGCGGGTCCGGTCGATGCTTGAGGAGCAGGGTTGGGACGGATTGATCATCCAGCGGGCGATCAATTTGGCCTGGCTGTTTGGCGGAAGATTCCACGTCAATGTGGCGACCGAACAGGGGTTGGCGGCGGTGTTCATCAGCCAGGAGCGGATAGAAAGCGCTGTCAGCAACATTGAGCAGGCCCGGCTCACGGCGGAGGAAGGCCTGTCCGCCGATTCGGTCCATGTCTACCCATGGTACGACGAGGCGGCGCGGCAAGGGATTGTGCGCAGGTGGCGTGACGGGCGCCGGGTCGTGACCGACACTGAGGTGGCGGAAGCGATGCGGCGTATGCGCATCCAGTTGGACCAGGAGCAGGTGGAGGTATATCGTCAGTTGGGACGACGGACCTCCTGGGCGGTGGAGGAGGCGTGCCGTTTGGCCCGCGCGGAGGACACGGAGGCTGATTTGGCGGCCCGCGTGGCTGCTCTCTGTGCTTCCCAGGGGTTGGACGCGGTGGTGCTCTTAGCCGCCGGCGAGCGCCGGGCAGGCCTGTATCGCCATCCGCTGCCGACACCCGAGCGGCTGGGGCGGTACGCTATCGTGTCGCTGTGTGCCCGAGGCGGCGGCCTGGTGGCCGCGACGACGCGGACCGTCGCCTTTGCCGGGCTGCCGGAAGAGCTGGCCCGCCGATATGAAGCTGTGCTGCGCGTGGAGGCCAGGATGCTGGCGGCGACGGGTCCCGGCGTGCCGCTGGCCGACGTCGTGCGCGAGGCGCAGGCCGCGTACGCGGCGCAGGGATTTGCCGACGCCTGGATGGAGCATCACCAGGGCGGACTGATTGGGTTCCAATCGCGCGAGGTGCGTGCCGACCTCGGACAATCGCTGCCCGTGCCCCGCCTCGCGGCTGTCGCCTGGAATCCCTCGGTGGCCGGGGCGAAAGTCGAAGACACCTTTCTGGTCAGCGAATCCGGCCGTGAATGGTTGACGGGCACGCATCACTACCCACAGACAGAGGTGCAGGGGGACCAGGTCACGTTGACGAGGCCGTGGATATTGGTGAAAAATGCGTAGAACCGGTTGAGAGATTATGTGGTATAATCCAACATGATGCCACAAAGCAACAGAGAGCCGCTGCCGCGCTTTGGGCGCGCACCCAAGAGCCTGGCAGGCGGCATCTGTGCGCATGGGCCAGGGAGGCGAGTGGATGCCGGTGATGGAGGCGGCCGCGCGGCGGGCCCTGCGGATTCACGCGGAGGATAACGTCGCCGTGGTCTTGGAAGCGGTTGCGAAAGGTGATGCGGTGGAGCTGGCGGAAGGACAACTGACGGCCCTTGAAGATATCCCGCGCGGCCACAAGATTGCGCTCAGCGATGTGGCGGCCGGGCAGGACATCATCAAGTATGGCCACCCCATAGGGCGGGCCACACAGCCGATTCGCCGCGGTGCCTGGGTGCATACGCACAACGTGCAAACGAAATTGGGAGACAAGTTGTCCTATCAGTATACGCCGAGCCTTTCCCAGGGCCGCATGGAAGAGAATCTGGAGGCCTTGCCGGACGTGTTTGAGGGCTACGTGCGCGAGAACGGCGATGTGGGCATTCGCAACGAGATCTGGGTGCTGCCCACCGTCGGTTGTGTCAACAAAATGGTGGAGCGTCTGGCACAGGCGGCGCATGCCGAGTTGTCCGGATCTGGGATTGACGGCGTCTATGCCTTCCCCCACCCGTACGGCTGCTCGCAGCTGGGGGATGATCTCGGTTATACGCAAAAGGCGATTGCCGGGCTCGTCCGCCACCCCAACGCCGCTGGGGTGCTGGTGGTCGGATTGGGTTGTGAAAATAACCAGATAGACCTGTTGAAGGCCCAGCTTGGCGATGTCCCGACAGCCAAGGTCCATTACATGGCGCTGCAGAGCGTGCAGGATGAGTTCGAGGCGGGCCTTGCGCACCTGCGCGAGCTGGCCGGCTACGCCCGCCAGTTTCGCCGCACCTGGGTTCCGGTGGCCAAGTTGCGCATTGGGCTCAAGTGCGGGGGATCCGACGGATTTTCGGGCATCACGGCCAATCCGCTCGTGGGCAAGGTGGCTGATCTGTTTACAAATCGCGGGGCTGCGGCGCTGTTGACCGAGGTTCCGGAGATGTTCGGCGCGGAGACGATGCTCATGAACCGCGCGCAGGACGAACGGACGTTTGCTGACATCGTGCAACTCATCAACGATTTCAAGGACTACTACATTCGGCACAACCAGGTTATTTACGAAAACCCTTCTCCCGGCAACAAGGACGGCGGCATCACGACGCTGGAGGAAAAATCGCTGGGCTGTGTGCAAAAGGGCGGGCACAGCCCCGTGACCGCCGTGCACGCGTACGGGGAACCGGCCCACGGTGGGGGGGTGCAGCTGGTGCAGGCGCCGGGGAATGACTTGGTTTCCGTCACCGCCTTGGCCCTGGCCGGAGCGCAGTTGGTGCTGTTCACCACCGGGCGCGGCACCCCGTTCGGCGGCCCTGTGCCCACACTCAAAATTGCCACCAACAGCGACCTGTACGCGCGCAAGCGTCACTGGATGGACTTTGATGCCGGTCGCCTCGTCAGCGGGGCGTCGATGATTGAGCTGGCGGCCGCCTTGTATCGGCAGGTCGTCGATGTGGCCTCGGGCTTGTCGCAGACCCAGAATGAGCGGTTCGGGTACCGTGAAATCGCGATTTTCAAAGACGGGGTGACGCTGTAGCCATCAAGGCTGCAAGCGGAGCCGAGGCCAAAAGTCCACCGCTACGCCCAGGTGGCGAGAACGGGGCACGTTCAGGCCGCGCGGGTCACGGCGCGGCCGCAGCAGAAATGGAGGGATGGCAACATGCTGTTGGTCAAGTCTCAGGAGTTCACCGGGTACCGGGAGTTGGTCGGGAGCACGAACCCAGGCGGACTGCGCCTCCTGCGCTTCGGCGTCCTGCGTCTGGGCCCGGGCGAGCGGCATCAAGGCCAGTTTGCCGATGTGGAGACGGTGTTGCTGCTCTTGTCCGGCCAGTGCGAGGTCGAGGTGGGAGGTGCAACCTACCGCAGCCTCCAGCGCAGTGACGTGTTCGCGGAGCGGGCAACCGCGGTCTACGTGCCCGTGCGCGCATCCTTCACCGTTTCCAACACTGGGCCCGGGCCACTTGAGGTCGCGGTCTGCCAGGCTCCCGCCAGCGAGGAGCATACACCGTTTGTGGTTCGGCCGGAGGAGGTCAAACCGCGCCTGGTCGGCCGGGATAACTACAGCCGCTACGTGCATGACGTGGTGGTCAAGGAGGCGGAGGGCAAGGTCCAACGCATCATCGTCGGCGAAACCTTCAACCTGCCGGGCAACTGGTCGAGCTATCCACCGCACAAGCACGACGATTACCAACCCGGCGTCGAGGCGTGTATGGAAGAGGTGTACTACTACCGCCTGAAACCGCGGCAGGGCTTCGGACTGCAGGCGATTTACACGAAGGACCGCTCCTTGGACGAAGTGCACCGGGTGGAGCACGGAGACGTGTTCTTGATACCGCGTGGGTACCACCCGGTGTGCGCGGCAGCCGGTTACGAGCTGTATTACCTGTGGGTCATGGCCGGCGACATCGACCGCGTCATGATTCCGCATGACGATCCGGACCACGCCTGGGTCCACAATGCCTGACGGACGGCACAACGTGTTACCCGTCAGAGCAAAGTGCCGTCGCGACATGGAAAGGAGGTCGCTCGGTGGAGCGTTTGTCGATGCAGTGGTTGAAGCAACACCAGCCGGATCGGTATGAACGGGTGAAGAGTTGGCCGGAGCGCATCATCCAGTTTGGCGAAGGCAACTTCCTGCGCGGGTTTGTCGACTGGTTGGTGGACGAGCTGAACGAGCGCGGACACTTTGGCGGCCGCATTGTCGTGGTGGCGCCGCGCCGCAGCGGGGCCGACAATGTGCGCCGGCTCAATGCTCAGGACGGGCTGTACACGGTCTGGCTGCGCGGGCTGGAGAACGGTCGGCGGGTGGATGAGGCGCGCGTCGTCACGTCAGTCAGCCGCGCCCTCAATCCGTACACCGATTGGCGGCAAATCTTACGCTTGGCCGAAGCGCCAGAAATCGATATCCTGATCTCGAACACCACCGAGCGCGGGCTGGTATACGAAAGCGAGGCGCACCATCCGGGGCGGCCGCCCGAGTCGTTCCCCGCCAAGGTGACGGCGTACCTCTATCACCGCTATCAACACTTTGCCGGCGACGAGCAGGCTGGGATGACGCTCATCCCCTGTGAGCTGATTGACGACAATGGGGATGAGCTGCGCCGTTTGGTGCTGCGACACGCCCGGGAGTGGGGGCTGCCGCAGGCGTTTTCGGATTGGGTGGAGCGGGCCAATCGCTTCTGCAACACGCTGGTGGATCGCATCCTACCGGGTTATCCGAACGCGACGGAGGCGGAGGGCTTATTTGCCCGGATGGGTTATCGGGATGAGCTGTTGACCGTTGGCGAGCCCTATCACCTGTGGGCCATCAGCGGCGACGAGCGGCTGCCCTCCCGCTGGCCGTTCGCCAGTCTGGGTTTCAACGTCCATATGGTGGACGATGTAAGCCCGTTCCGGCTGCAGAAGGTGCGCATCCTCAACGGACTGCATACAGCCATGTCGGCTCTGGCGCTGCTGGCCGGCCGACAGACGGTGGGTGAGGTGATGGCCGACGCGGATTTCTCGCAGTTCGTCAAAGGGCTGGCCGAAGCGGAAATCATCCCGGCTCTCGATGGGGAATCACTCCCGTCGTCCGTCTTGCAGTCGTTTGCCGCCCAGGTGTTCGAGCGCTTTCAAAACCCGTATCTGAAGCACGAGCTGTTGAGCATCACCCTCAATACCATCGCCAAGACGCGGGTGCGCCTGGTGCCGACGCTGACCGCATATGTCAGCCGTTACGGCGCGCTGCCTCCGCGCTTGGTCTGCGCTTTGGCCGCGCTGTTGATGTATTACCCGCGGGCTCGGGTCGAAGGTTGGCCGATTCGGGACGATGAGCGGCAGGTGCAGGTTTTGCTCGACGCCTGGGAGAAGGAACCGGAAGTGGGGCTCCTGGCTGTCGTTGAGGCGCTCTTGGCGCGGGAGGAGCTGTGGGGAGTGAACCTGCGGAATCTGTCGGGCTTGGCCCCTGCCGTCGCCGAAAACATCCGAGCGATTCAATCGGAGGGGGCGGAGACGGCGGTGCGCCGCGCGGTACAGGTGTTCGCGGCTGGATATGATCAAGGGAGGTTTCAGACACGGTGACAGCGCGGCGCGTATTGACATTTGGAGAACCGCTGGTGGCGATGGTCCCCAGTCAACCCGGCGCCTACAGCGAAGGGTCGCCGCTCACTCCGTACGCGGCCGGGGCGGAGCTGAACACGGCTGTGGGTTTGGTCCGGTTGGGCGTCGAAGCGGCGTTCGCCGCGGCCGTCGGCCGAGACCCGTTCGGCCAACTGCTGATTCGCCAGGCCCGGGCGGAAGGCATCGACGTGCGCTGGGTGCAGGAGTCGGAGGCTCCGACCGCTTTGTTGTTCAAACAGTGGAGCGGGCTTCAACAGGCGACCTCGGTGTACTATTACCGTTCCACGTCTCCGATGGCGCAGGGACTCTGGGACGTGCGCCCGCTCGCCCGGGAAGTGGCGGCCGGGCGTTACCGCTGGGTGCACGCGACCGGCATCACTTGGATGCTCGGCGCCCAGGCCAAGGCGGCGGCCGATGACCTGCTGGGCGCGGCCAGGACTGGAGGGTGCACCGTGTCGTTTGACGTCAACATCCGCTACAAGCTGGCCGACGAGCCGTCCTGGAGAAGCTTGGTGGATCACGTCCTGCCCTGGTTGGACTGGTTTTTCCTCGGCGATGAGGAGGCGATGGCCCTGTTTGGCACCGCCACGGCGGACGCCGTGGAGGAGGCGGCACGTGGGCTTGGATTTTTGGGCCGAGGGGTTGTGGTCAAATGTGGGGCCCAGGGTGCCCAGGTGAGCGAAGGCGGGTGCCTGACCCAGGTCCCCCCCTGTCCGGTGCCGCGTGTGGTCGACACGGTCGGGGCCGGGGATGGCTTTAACGCCGGCTTTATCGCCGGCCTGATGGAAGGCTGGCCCACCGAGCAGGCGGCGCGCCTGGGAGCGGTGGTCGGCGCCTACGCGGTCACCCGGGTCGGCGACCATACCGGCTATCCATCCCGCGCCGAGGCGTTGGCGGAGCTGGAAGGAACGAAAGGGGTATGGAGATGAGGAGCCAAACGACGGGGCGATTGGTTGAGCGGATCGGCCAGGTGGGCGTCATCGCTGTGCTGCGCCGACTGCCCAGCGACGCCGTGCACGGGGTTGTGGAGGCGTTGTTGGAAGGGGGCGTGAAGGCGGTCGAATTGACGATGGATACACCGGCTGCGGCCGAGGTGATAGCCGCCCTCCGGGATCGCCTGGGCGGGGAACTGCTGCTCGGTGCGGGAACGGTGATGACGACAGGGCAGGTGCAAGAGGCGATGGCGGCCGGGGCGGACTTTCTCGTCGGCCCGCATTTTGATCCGACGTTGGTGCAGACGGCGCGGGAACAGGGTCACTTGTACATACCGGGCATCCTTACGGCCAGCGAGGCGGCCAGCGCGCTGCGGACGGGGGCGGAGGTGCTGAAACTGTTCCCTGCAGGACCGCTCGGTCCAGGGTACCTGAAAGACCTGCTGGGACCGTTTCGCGGTACGCTGTTTGTGCCCACCGGCGGTATCCGGCCGGATGAGGTGGGGGCTTACCTGGCTGCCGGCGCCCTGGCGGTGGGCGTCGGCAGCGCTCTGACCCCCCAAGACGCGGTGGCCGCAGGGGACTTTGCCCGCGTGCGGGAACTGGCGGCCACAGTCGCCAGGCAGGTGGAGGAGGCGCGCCGGGGATGAAAATGTCGTTCCGGTGGTACGGTCAGGAAGATCCGGTCCGCCTCTGGCAGATCCGCCAAATCCCCGGCATGGTGGGCGTCGTCAGCGCACTCTACACGGTCCCGGTCGGTGAGGTGTGGCCGGTGGAACACATCACCGCCCTGAAACGGGAGATCGCCGAGCAGGGGCTGGAGTTGACGGTGATTGAGAGCGTGCCTGTGCACGAGGACATCAAGCTGGGGCGGCCGACCCGCGACCGTTACATCGAGAACTTCATTGAGACTGTGCGCCGGCTAGGACAAGCCGGCATCCGGACGGTCTGCTACAACTTTATGCCGGTCTTCGATTGGACCCGGTCCCGCCTGGACTATCGATTGCCGGACGGATCGTTGACGTTGGCGTACGACGAGGAAGAGGTCGCGCGCATGAACCCGCTCGGTGGGGAGTGGAAGCTGCCGGGATGGGACGCCAGCTACGGCGACGACGAGTTGGAGGGCCTGATGCGGGCGTACCGGGAGGTCGACGCCGAGGCGCTGTGGAGCAACCTGGCGTACTTCATCCGGGCGGTGGCCCCGGCGGCCCAGGAGGCGGGGGTGAAGCTCGCGGTGCACCCGGATGATCCACCCTGGTCTGTGTTCGGCCTGCCCCGCATCCTCTGCGACGGCCCGGGCCTGCGTCGGGTGCTCGACCTGTGCGATGTCGCCAGCAACGGGTTGTGCGTCTGCACCGGGTCTCTCGGCGCCAGCCCGGATAACGATGTTCCGTCGCTGCTGCGGGAGTTTCTGGCGCGGGGGCGCGTTCACTTCGTGCACGCGCGCAACGTGCGCGTGACCGGGCCCAGACGGTTTCACGAGAGCGGGCACCAAAGCGCGGACGGATCGGTCGATATGTACGAGGTGATGACGGCCTTGGCCGAATTCCACTATGATGGGCCGATTCGGCCGGACCACGGGCGCATGATATGGGGGGAACAGGGCCGCCCCGGCTACGGGTTATACGACCGGGCGTTGGGGGCGGCCTACCTGAACGGGCTGTGGGAGGCGGTCCGCCGCCAGCGCACAGGCGCCTGAACGCACACGCCGGGGTGGTGGACCAGTCCGGGGTTACGGCGCGATGCCAAACGCCTCGGCAATCAGTTCGTACGAGCGCAAGCGCGACTCGAAACTGTCGGTGATGGTCACGAGGATCCACTCATCAATGCCGTAGGCCTGGGCCAAGGCGGTCAACTGTTCGCGCACCTGAGCCGGGGTCCCGAACACCATCCGTGCCCGGTTGTTTTCCACGCGCCGGCGCTCCCACGGTGTGTACGAATACGATGCGGCGACCTCGGCGGTCGGAATCTCGCCGCCGCGGCCCTGCTCCAGCCACAGCAGCCGCAGGTCCATGATGGCCGCCAACTGCCGGGCCTGCTCTTCGGTCTCGGCGCAGAGCGCGAAGATGGCGGCGTTGGCCTCGGGGTGATCCAGGTACGGGGAGGGGCGAAACGCCTCTTTATACATCCGCACCACCTCAGGACCGCCGTAGCCGTTGATGAACTGTGCGAACGAGAAGCGAGTGCCGAGCGTGGCCGCGTAGTAGGCGCTGGCGTCGCTGGACCCAAGCAGCCACACCTCGGGCGCTCCAGAGCCCACAGGCATGGCGTGAACGCCGTGGTATCTGTGATCCGCTGGGACATCGTCATGCAGGAAGTGGATGAGAGTCTGCACCTGCTCCGGGTAGTCGTCGATGGATGCTTTGCCTCGGTCCTGCATCGCCCGCATGGTGCGCATGTCGCCCCCCGGCGCCCGCCCGAGTCCCAGGTCCACCCTGTCTGGGTAGAGAGCGTGCAGCATGCGAAAGTTTTCCGCCACCTTCAGTGAGCTGTAATAAGGAAGCAGGACGCCGCCGGATCCTATCCGAATACGCTGGGTCTTGGCGCCCAGATGGGCCAGCAGCACCTCTGGAGTGGTGCCGGCCAGTCGTTCGGTGTTGTGGTGCTCTGACACCCAAAACCGGTGATACCCCAGTTGCTCCACCGCCTGCGCCAGGTGCACCGTCTCCTGCAACGCCGCCCGTGGGGTCACGCCCGGTCCAATGGGAGATTGGTCGAGTACGCTCAGCTTCATCTGCATCGCCCCTGACTGAAAATCGTGGTCGAGAAGGCCGCGATGGCTTGTTTTTGCCGTGGGTCGGCCGCCTGCAGCAAACCTCCCCTTTGAAGTGTACTCCTCTTCGGGAACTCCTGCGAATGGCCCGTCTTTCCGTATGGTGTGTGTCCAGGCAGGTCCGTTGCCCCATCAGGGCGAATAGGTTACCCTGTGCAGGTGAGAGACGGATGGGGTGGAGGTTGGACATGGTTTCCTTATTGACCTGGCTGCACCTGGCGGAGTCCATCAAGAGCGAAATTCAGCCCCACATCTTGGCGCGAGGGCTCCAGTACCTGGCGGACAACCGCGTTACGGCTCTGGCCATGGAGGGCACCCTGGTCACCGCCACCGTGGAGGGGACCGAATCCTACAGCGTCCAATTGGATGTGGACGCGTTTCCAAAGCATAGCGTGTGCACCTGTCCGTATGGGGACCTGTGCAAGCACCTGGCGGCCGTCGCCCTGCAGGTGTTGGAAGAGGCCGGGGTCACATTCGACGCCCTGAACGACTTGGTCCATGGATCGAGACTGCAGGGCTTGGACAGCGTGGCCCGACACCTAAAGGTATCCGATGAGGTGGCTCCGGCGGGCGACTTCCGCCCAAACGCGGCCTTGACCGACTGGGCACTGTTCGTGGAATCGCAGATCGACAGCCTATCTTCCTTTGGGTATTACCACGGTTACGAGCTGGAACAGGTCTGTGAAGGCCTGCTCCAGCAGACGAAGTCGTGGTCTCCCAGCCAACGGCAGTTGGCCGCGGTGGTCGTGCGCGTGGTGGCGTTGGCGAAGCGGTTGGAACTGGGACAGGGCGGGCAAACCCCGATCTCCTTGTCCTATTGGGTTCGCTCTGCGGCCAACGAGGTTCGGAAATTGGAGGAGAACCTGCGCCAGCTCGCGGCCATCGGGGACGACTTACATCTCCTGGATGAACGACAGGTGGGAGATTGGATAAACTGGCTGCACGAGCGCTTCTTCGATCAACTAGGGGAGCTCCCGGCGTCTGCGGCGGCGCTCGAGTGGATGTGGCTGCACTGGCTGCACCGGTATCCGGAGTTGTTGAAACAAGAGCGGGTGTACCTGGAGCAGCAGGCGCGGCGCCTGCACGTGCGGGGATTCACCGCCAGTGAAGAGTGGGTCTGCGTCCGTCGGATGCAGGCGCTGTTGCAAATCCTCGCCGGTGAGGAGGATACGGGCCTCCAACAGCTGGGCGAGCTGGAGGCGGCCGATCTCGATGGGACTGTGCGCGTGTTGGTGGCGCTGGAACAACGCGGCCGATGGGATCTGTGCGGGCGCACACTCAGGGATGTCAGCGCCTTACTGCGGCAGGGCGAGGCATGGGCGGGTGTGTTTGCGGAGCATTGGATGGCGTTGGCGCACCACGTGGAGAGCGCGCAGAGGGCGTGTCGCGATTTTCTTCGCGCGCATCTTCCGACCACCGCCACCCAGTATCGTTACTACCTGCTGCAGCATGCCGCTTTTGTCGACTGGGCGGACTACGTCATGACGGCCGGGGGGCTCGATGCGGTGTCGAGCGACGAGCGCAAATGGGTGGAGCAAAGGGCGCCGGAGGTGCTGCTGCCCATCCTGCATCAGCAGGTCCATCGCCTGGTTGAACAGCGCACCCGCGAGCATTACCGCCTGGCCTGCCGGCGCCTCAAGCAATTGCGCAAACATTATCGCAAGCTGAAACAAACGGATGTCTGGGAGGCGTACATTGGGCGGTTCACGGCCCGCCACCGGCGCCTGCGGGCGTTGATGGAAGAGATGGAAAAAGCCAAGGTGATGCCGCAATGACCACCATCCAGATGGACCTGAAGCGTCTAGCGGACGGCGCGGTGTGGTTAGGTCCGGCTGAGCTGAGCGCACCCATGTCGACAGACGAACTGGCGCTGCGGGTGTTCGCGTGGGATCCTGATTCTGTGTACGGGACCTGGGTCGAAACGGAGACCTGCGACGGACGCATCGGCTTTCGTCTGTCCCCGGCGCATGCGCTGCGCTATTTCCGGCGTCCCCACTATCACCGTCACACCGACTGGCGCTGGTCCGATTCCTGTCAAGAGGCGTTTACCTGGGCGCCTGTACTGGCCCAGGCTTTGGACGAGGGCCGCTTTGAGCCGGCGCTTCGGCGCCAACCACCGCAGTCGAGCGCGGAGGACAGTGAATGGGCTTCGGCGCCGGCCGCTCACCCGCAGGCGCCCAACCTGACCTGGCGCATCTTGTGGCCGCAGGATTCGACCCCTCCCCAGCCACTGCGGGCGACGCTGGAGGCGTGGGGCAGCGCGGTGATCTGGGAGGAGGTAGCCGCTCACCCCGAGGTACAGCAGGCGTGGGAAGAGGTGCTTGCGACGCGGCCGCTGTTGACAGCGCGCAAGCTGCCGTCTTGGATGGAGGGTGAGGAGTGGCTGGCGTCTATCGGCTGGGACGCCTATGTTTCTCCCGTACAGCCCGCCCTGCAACTGGTCGATCCGCCCGTCGCCGAACAACCTTGGCTGTTACGCCTGGTGTTCAAGGCGGACGCGGAGCCAGGGCGGTTGTGGACCGCGGCCGAGGCGCGGGCGGACGCGTCGTTTCCGGGAGAATGGCTGGCGGACCTGGAAGCGGCGCAGCAGCGCGCCCAGCGTTGGTTGAGGGAAGACCCGTGGCTGCTGGACCTTGACTGGCGGGACGGCATCGCTTCCTTGGATGCTGCCGGGGCGTGGCGGTTCCTCACCGAGTCCAGTCCGCGCCTGAGCCAAGCCGGCTGTGAGGTCATGGTCCCCGCCTGGTGGGGATTGGATAAGGCGATAAAGCCGCAGGTGCGCGCCCATATCCAGCTTCCACGGGGCGGTCGCACATGGGTAGGACTGGCCGAGACCCTGGCCTTTGACTGGAAGGTGGCGCTTGGCGGGGCGGAATTGGACGAGCGGGAATTCTGGCGCCTGGTGGACAGAAACCAGCGTCTCATCAACCTCGACGGCCAGTGGCTGGTGCTGCACCCAGACTATCTTCGGCGCTTGCGTCGGCGCTTGGATTCCATGCGCCGACGCGGTCTGACGATGATGGACGTCCTGCAGCACGCGCTGCTGGAGGGCGCGAATGGCCAGGACGCGGCCGTTCAGCCCGACATTGGCGGGGGCGCGGACGAGGTGGACGGCGCTGTGCAATTTGTATTCCCGGCGGCTATGCAGAAGACTCTGCGCGGCCTCGCCCATGTCGAGGGGGTTCCGCAGCGCGAGGTTCCCGCCAGTTTTCGGGGCCGGTTGCGCCCCTATCAGGAGTTGGGGTTTCGCTGGCTCTGTTGGCTGCGGGAATTGGGTTTAGGGGCCTGCCTGGCGGATGACATGGGTCTGGGCAAGACCGTCCAACTCATCGCCTATCTGTTGGCCTGCGACCGCCAGGATGGCCCGGCATTGATTGTCTGTCCGACCTCGGTGCTCGGCAACTGGCAGAGGGAGCTGCGTCAGTTCGCACCCGAATTGCGCGCCTATGTCCATTACAGCAGCAACCGAATGCGCGGTGATGCGCTGGCCGCAGCGGTGGAGCAGGCGGACGTCATCGTGACCACGTACACGGTGGCCCACTTGGACAGGAAGGACTTGGAGCGGATTCGCTTTGGTACGGTCTGTCTGGACGAGGCGCAGAACATCAAGAACCCTGCGACCAAGCAGGCGCAGGCTGTGCGCCGGCTTCAGGCGAGACACCGCATTGCGCTTACCGGCACACCGGTCGAAAACCGCCTGAGCGAATTATGGTCGTTGTTTGCTTTCCTGAATCCCGGCTACCTGGGGAGCTTGAAAAGCTTCACCGAGCGTTTCGTCACCCCGATTGAGCGGCATCAGGATGAGGCACGCACGCGCCAATTGCAGCGGTTGGTGCAGCCGTTTTTGCTGCGCCGGATGAAGACGGATCCCTCGATTAAACTGGACCTGCCGGATAAGACGGAAACCCGCGAGTATGTCCACCTGACTTCCGAACAGGCAGCCCTATATCAGACCGTGTTGGATGAACTGCTGACCACCATGGACGGGCTTCCGGCGATGCAACGCCGGGGCTTGATTCTCGCCGCTTTGACACGGTTGAAGCTCGTCTGCGACCATCCCGCCGTCTATCTGAACGAGCGGGGACGGCGTTACAAGGGTCGTTCCAACAAGTTCGACCGGCTGCTCGAGATGGTGGAGGAACTGCGGCTGGAAGGCGACCAGTGCCTCATCTTCACGCAGTTCCTGGAGGTGGGGACGATGATCCAGCAGGTGCTTGGCCAGCGGCTGAAAGAACCCGTGTTGTTTCTGCATGGAGCGGTGCCGCAGGCGGATCGGGAAGAGATGGTTGCCCAGTTTCAGGATCCGACCCATCCGGCTGGGGTCTTCGTCCTTTCGCTGCGGGCGGGAGGCGTCGGACTGAACCTGACGGCGGCCAACCACGTGTTTCACTTTGACCGCTGGTGGAACCCAGCTGTCGAAGAGCAGGCGACAGACCGCGCCTACCGAATTGGACAGCAGCGGCACGTGCAGGTGCACAAGTTTGTCTCGATGGGGACATTGGAGGAGCGCATTGACCAGATGCTGTTGGAGAAGACGGCATTGTCCGAGCGGATTGTCGGTGCCGGGGAGCAGTGGTTGACCGAGCTGTCCAATGAAGAGCTGAAAGAGCTGTTCAGTCTCAGGAGGGAATGGGTCGGCGAATGAGATGGCCCGAAGCTTGCGCCGGCGGACAGGTCGGAGGCTCTCTCCGCCGGGCAAGGCGCTGTTGTGATGGTCGGGAGATTATGACCGGCCTGACATCGATTCACGGCTTGAAGAACGAGATTGGAGTGTTGGTATTGGCGAAACGTCGGCGTTGGTGGATTGCACTGCTGCTTTCTGTGGGTGTCATCATCAATTATTTCGACCGTACGAACATGTCCATCGCTACGCAGCCCATCACCCAGGAATTTCATCTCACAGCGGGACAGATGGGCATCTTGTTGTCTGCCTTTGCGTGGTCCTACGCATTGTTGCAGATTCCCGCCGGGACCTTGCTCGACAGGATTGGTGTCAAATGGGTGACGCGGATGGGTACGATGGTGTGGACGATAGCCTGCGTCCTCACCGCGATAGCGACCGGGCAAGGCTTGGTCATCCTCTCGCGCGTTCTGCTGGGCATCGGGGAAGCCCCGTATTTCCCTGCCTCCACGAAGGCGACGGGCTATTGGTTCCCTCGCCATGAGCGGGGACGCGCCGTCTCCCTGTTCGATGCGCAATCCAAGTTTTCGAACGCCATCGGCGCTCCCTTGCTCGCTCTGGTTGTCACTCACTGGGGTTGGCGTGGCGGTTTTTGGTTCACAGCGGCGCTGAGTGTATTGTATGTGGTTCTCTTCTGGGTGAGCTACCGCGATCCACACGAAGACAAGCGTTTGTCGAAGGCCGAGTATGCCTACATCGTGGAAGGCGGGTCCCAATCCGAAGGAGAAGCGCCCGGTGGCGTATGGGACAACATCCAGTTTCTGCTGACGCAGCGGAAAGTTTGGGGCGTCTTCATCGGTTTCGCTGCGTACGGCTACTCCTGGTGGCTCTTTTTAACGTGGCTGCCCGGTTACCTGGAAACGTCGCTGCATATGTCCATTCTCAAGACCGGGTGGTATTCGGCGATACCGTGGCTCGTCGGGACGATTTCGGAGTTGTTGATTGGCGGCTGGCTGGTGGACAAGCTGGTGAACCAAGGGCATGATTCCCTGCGCGTGCGCAAGACCATTCTCGTCATCTGCATGTTGCTTGGGCTATCGGTCATCGGCGCGGCGCTCACCCATAAACCGATTGTGGCGGTCACCTTCATCTCCATCGCGCTGGGCTCGCTGGTCATCACCTCGTCGATCGCGTACAGTATCCCGACCTTTATCGCGCCCAAAGGTATGGTGGGCTCGCTGATTGGAATTCTGACCTTTGGCAACAATGCGATGGCCATCGTGGCCCCGATTGTTACGGGATTTATTGTGCAGGCCACCGGATCGTTCATGTACGCCTTCTTGCTCGCCGCTCTCATTCTGGTGGTCGGCATTCTCAGCTACGTCTTCCTGTTGACCGATTTGGATCCGATGGAGTACGGTTCCGGTCGGTTGACGGGGCCCGCTGCCGAGGATATTCAATCCTAGCAGCCGGACAGTCTGTACGCAATCGGCACGTCCGCTGGCAGAGAGGAGGCTTGCTGTGATGAACCATCGGCAAAGACACCCGTCCGAGCCCGACACCGTTGCGCGTGGCCGTGGTCTCGGCGCGGCCCACTCAGGGTCAGACGCCCCCAAGCGGACGAAAGCGCGGTCAAAGACACGCTCGGCGGATGAGGAAACCCCGGATGTCCGCCTTCCTGACGGGGTCTCGGCCGAGTGGCAGCAATTCTACCAGGCGTGGATCCGTGCCTGGCGAAACGGGCGCCGGTAAATGGGCCTGGCTGCTGTCATCTCTTCCCCCATGCGCTTCGACTCGGGCAAAAACCTCATGAAAACGCTGAAGTTGCACCTAGACCCGATGAACAAGGGAGTGTAAACTGGCGTGGAGGTGACGGCGGCACGTGAGCGACGATACATTGGGGACGTATGTGCGGGTGGCTGGATACGGCTATCACGACCGTCCGTATTATTCGGTGAAGCGGGAAGGTTTTACGACCTATTTGCTGCGCCTGCAGGTGGAGGGTCAGGCGGAGACCGTGATTGACGGCCGGCGCGTCCCGCTTGGGGTTGGGGACCTCCTGTTGCTGGCTCCGAAACAGCCGTACGAGCTGCGCATCGGCGATCCGTCCGCATACCAGACACCGGTGCGCAGCGCGGACTATTACATCTTCTGCGACGGGCCTTGGCTGGACGCGTGGTGGCGGAATCGTTGCCGGCCGCGTCTGGCGACGATTCCCTTGGATGACGCGATGCTCTCCTTGTGGCGTCAGGTGGCCTGGGAGAAACGGCGAATTGGCCGCACCGATGAGCGTATCAGCGACTACCTGCTGCGCGTGCTGTGCCTGTTCATCGACCGCAGTCTGGACGAATGGCAGACCCGCGTGGTCAGTCCGGAGTCGTTGGCAGCCCACCGTATGAAACGGTTTATTGAGCAGAATATCGGCGACGAACTCACGTTGCAGGATGTCGCAGACGAGGTCGGCCTGAGCGTATCGCGGGCGGTTCATCTGTTCAAGGAGACGTTTGGCTGCACCATCGTTCAGTACATCGTGGATGTGCGGCTGAAACTGGCGTCTGACCGCATCCGCTTCAGCGCCATGACACTGGAGCAGGCGGCAGAGTCGGCCGGGTTTCGCAGTTATTCCTATTTCTACCGGGTGTTTCGGGATCGTTACGGTGTCTCTCCGAAACAGTACCGCCAGCAGATGCAGTAAGCGACGAATGGCGAAACATAGCCAGATCTGAAAAGTATGCAACCAGATACGTCATTCTCAACCCTCCCCGTTTGTGGTTAAATCTCAACTACGTTGTCAATTCTCCGTCACATCAGAGTGCGGAGAGGAAAACCGCCCTGGTCACTCAGGGCGCAGATGCATGGGGAGGGCTTTGCTTGGCGGGAGAGTTTCGACGATTGTCCGACTTTTACCGTCCCTATCTACCCTGGATGTACCTGAGCATGGGCCTGTTGGTGGTCACGACCGTACTGGGACTGGTTTATCCTTACTTATTAAAGTTGATTGTCAATCGGGTCATCATCGGCCATGCGTACGGGGACTTACCCTGGTTGATTGCGGCAATTTTGGCCGCTGCCCTGGTGAAAGGCGT
Source organism: Alicyclobacillus shizuokensis NBRC 103103 (assembly GCF_001552255.1). Taxonomy (GTDB): domain Bacteria; phylum Bacillota; class Bacilli; order Alicyclobacillales; family Alicyclobacillaceae; genus Alicyclobacillus_G; species Alicyclobacillus_G shizuokensis. The sequence goes on along the minus strand of NZ_BCQV01000011.1, from coordinate 31,837 downwards.
GTTCAACTTCGGGCAGCAGTACACCGGCCAGTTATTTGGCAGCCGCACCGCCTACGACTTGCGCAACGCACTGTACCATAAACTCAACCGGCAGCCATTCAGCTGGTATGACGAAATCCACACCGGGGATCTGATGTCTCGCTTGACGGCGGACCTGGACGCGTTCCGGATGTTTCTTGCGTTCGGCATCAACAACCTGGTCAATCTGGGGCTGATTGTCGGCTTCAGCATGGCGATGATGTGGTGGATGAACGGCTGGCCGGCGCTGGTCATGCTCTGCCTGATGCCGGTTCTTGGCTTCGCCGGGGTGTTCTTCGACCGTCGGCTGCACAAAGCCTTTCGCCGTATCCGCCAAAGTCTCGGGACGCTGAACTCGGGTGTGCAGGAAACCATCATGGGCATCCGTACGGTCAAGTCGTTCGCCAAGGAAGACTTCGAGCTCGACAAGTTCACCCACCGCAATGACGACTACTTCGATTCGAACCTGAGCGCCAGCAATATCTGGAAGTGGTTTTTCCCCGTGGTGGGCATCACCGGAAATGTCGGCATCGTGCTGATTCTGCTCGTGGGCGGCTGGTTGGTCATGCATCAGCACATGGAGCTGGGCGACCTGGTCGCGTTTCTGAGTGTACTGTGGTACATCCTGTGGCCTCTGGCGGATCTTGGGTTCTATCTGAACAACTGGACGCAGGCGCGCGCCGCCGGGGGACGGCTGCTCGAAATCCTTGAGGCGCCGGTGGACATCACCACGCAAAACGGCGTCCATCGCTCGCCGATGCGTGGCTGCGTGTGTCTGGAGCACGTGAATGTCGACTACGGGGAGAACCGGGTGCTGGAGGACATCAACCTGGAGGTGGCTCCCGGCGAGACCGTGGCTCTGATGGGTTTGACCGGATCGGGAAAGTCGACGCTGGTCAATCTGCTGCCCCGGTTCTATGACGTCAGCTCCGGCCGTGTGCTGGTGGACGGCATGGATGTCCGCCAGTGGGATCTCGAGGCGCTGCGACGCAACGTGGCGGTCGTGTTCCAGGAGCCGTTCCTGTTCTCCACCACCATTTTCTCCAACATTGCCTACGGCCGCCCGGACGCGACCTTGGAGGAGGTCAGGCGGGCAGCGCGAATGGCGGACGCGGCCGAGTTCATTGAGCAGTTGCCCGATGGCTATGCGACGATTGTCGGTGAGCGCGGCATGGGGCTCTCCGGCGGCCAGAAGCAGCGCATCGCCTTGGCCCGGGCCATCCTGCAGGACCCGTCCATCCTCATCCTGGATGACGCGACCAGCGCGGTCGATATGGAGACGGAGTATCAGATTCAGCAGGCGCTGCAGGAGGTCATGCGCGGGCGCACCACATTCATCATCGCGCACCGCATCTCGACGCTGAAACGAGCGGATAAGATCCTGGTGATTGACCACGGCCGGATTGTCGAGCGGGGAACCCATAAGGAGCTGCTGGCGCGGCAGGGGCTGTATCGGCGCATCTTCGACATGCAGTTCCGCGATTACGACACTCACCTGGCTGCGGTGGCTGGTGGATTCTCGCCGCCAAAGGGAGGCCATCATGTGTAAGTCGGACGTTCAGGCAGACCTGCGGGCTCCGTTTGTTTACCGTGAAGACGAGCGGATTGAGAAGTTTGATTGGGGGCAGATCCGCCGGCTGCTCGGGTATATGCTGGCGTATCCGAAGGTGATTGTCTTCGCCTTCACCGCCACCTGTGCGACGGCCTTGGTCACGCTGGCCGCACCGTATGTGGTTGGGCGCGTGATTGACTCGGCCATCGCCACCGGTCACACCGGCCGGCTCATCACCTACTGTGGCGTTCTGTTGGCGCTCTATGCTGTCAACTTTTATGCCAGCAACCGGCGTATTTACTACACCAACCTGTTAGGACAGAACGTCATTCGCGATTTGCGCCGGCAGCTGTTCAGCCATGTGCAGAAACTGTCGTTGACGTTTTTTGATAATCGACCGGCCGGATCGGTGTTGGTGCGCATCATGAACGACGTGAACTCGTTGCAGGACCTGTTCACGAACGGGGTCATCAATTCCATCACCAACATGTTTACGCTGGTCGGCATCATCGTCATCATGTTCAGCCTGAACGCCAGGCTGGCGCTGGTGACGATGGTCGTGGTGCCGTTCATGTTCCTGCTGTCCCTGCGACTGACCGTCAACATCCGCCGGGCTTGGCAGCAGGTGCGGCTGCGCACGTCGAAGATGAACGCGCACCTGGCGGAGAGCATTCAGGGCATGCGCGTGACCGAGGCGTACGCGCGGCAGGACGAGAATCAGGCCTTCTTCGAGGACATGAACCGGGACTACATGCGCATGTTTCTGCGCGCCCAACGGCGCAGCATCGTGTTTAGTCCGTTGGTGGACCTGACCGGAGCGGTCGGTAGCGCGTTGCTGTTCGGCTATGGCGTTCACCTGCTGACCGCGGGGGAAGTCACGGTCGGTCTGTTGGTCTCGTTTGCCAATTACCTGGGAAATTTCTGGACGCCAATTGCCCAGCTTGGCCAGGTCTACAATCAGTTGTTGGTGGCCTCCGCATCGTCCGAACGAATATTTCAGTATCTGGATACCCAACCCATCGTACAAGACGCTGTGGACGCCCCCGCGTTGCCGGCGATTGAGGGGCGGGTCGAGTTCGTCGACGTGGAATTCGAGTATGAACCTGGCCGCAAGGCGCTGGATGGCGTCAGTTTCCGTGTGGAGCCGGGCGAGACGGTGGCTTTGGTCGGCCACACCGGCGCCGGCAAGAGCACAGTCATCAATCTGCTCTCCCGCTTTTACGATCCGACTGCCGGCGTCATCCGCATTGACGGCCAGGACATCCGCACGGTTCAGACCGACAGCCTGCGTCAGCAGATTGGCATTGTGCTGCAGGACACGTTCATCTTCTCGGGCACCATCATGGACAACATCCGCTACGGAAATCCGTCCGCCAGCGACGAGGATGTGATAGCCGCCGCCTGCGCCGTGTATGCGGATGAGTTCATCCGTCAGATGGAGAACGGCTATCACACGGAGGTGCGCGAGCGCGGCAGCCGGCTGTCGATGGGCCAACGGCAGTTGATCTCGTTCGCCCGCGCCATCCTCGCGGATCCCAAAATCCTGATACTGGATGAGGCCACCGCCAGCATTGACACGTATACGGAACATCTCATCCAAAAGGCGCTGGAGGTGCTCCTCTCCGGTCGCACCGCGTTTGTCGTGGCGCACCGTCTGTCAACCATTCGCGAGGCGGACCAGATCCTGGTGTTTGATCACGGCCAGATTGTCGAGCGTGGCACGCACACAGAGCTGATGGCGGAACGTGGCCACTACTACCATCTGGTCGAGGCCCAGTACCGGTTTTTGGCGTGATGCAGGTGGTGGGCACGATGGGGAACAACATGTCGAGAACAGACTACGTGCGCATGTCATGTGGCTACTTTTTCGTCTACGGTACGGTCGCGGTGTTTGGACCGTACTTCAATTTGTATCTCGGACTGCACGGGCTCGATGGTCAGCAGTTGGGGGACGTGTTGCGCTGATTGTCGCATGTGCCGAACAAGTGTACCGTGTTTACAAGGTAGCCTGGCTGCCATTCACGGCTGTGGCGACTGTGTTGTTGACCATCGTCGGGTGCATAAAGGAGCGCGGGTGCAGGCGTAATCGCTCGCCGCGTGGTCCAGGGAAGTGGGGGAAACATGTGAAGATTGGGTTGAACCAGTGGTGTTTTGGCGAAGGAGCACCTCTTAACTTGGTGTTTGAGGCGTGCGCGAGAGCGGGGGTGGACGGCGTGGAGTTGAACCTGCAGCCATCCGGGGTGCAGGGGTTGACGCTTGACAGTTCCCCGGCCGACGTGCGGGCGATAGACAAGCAGGCGAAGGCGGTCGGGCTGGAACTGAAAAGTTTGGCCACGGGGCTGTTGTGGGATTTTCCACTCTCTTCTCCAGATGCCCAGGTCCGCACAATGGCTCGCAGTATTGTTCGCAAGCAGTTGGAGATTGCGTCGTGGCTTGAGATGGACGCCGTTTTGGTTGTCCCGGGCGTGGTGACGCCTGAAGTGTCCTACGACGAATGCTATGAGCGCAGCCTGGCGGAATTAGCGGCGCTGGTGGAAGACGCGCGGAGCTTCGGGGTGAAAATCGGGATTGAAAATGTGTGGAACAAGTTTTTGCTCTCCCCTTTGGAGATGAAGCGTTACGTGGAATCGGTCGGTTCTTCCTGGATAGGGGTGTATTTTGATGTCGGCAACGTCCTTGCCTTTGGGTATCCCGAGCAGTGGATTCGCATACTGGGGGATCATATCCTCAAGGTGCATGTCAAGGACTTCGCTGGAGCGGTAGGCAATATTCACGGCTTCGTGCCGCTCTTGTCGGGGGACGTGGCTTGGCCTGCCGTGCTGCAGGCGCTCCAAAGCATCGGCTACGACGATTATCTGACAGCCGAGTATACCCCTTATCGCCACTTCAGCTCGCAAATTGCTGACGATGTGGTCCGCCAACTGCGCTGCATTCTGGGCGGATAAATCCTGTTTTCACGAACGGGCTGGTTATCAGAGGAACCTATGCGGTTCCGAGTCGCAATAAGGCCATGTCCGGGAGTGAATGTGACTCCTCTTTTGGACTTGCGGCGGATATTTCCGACGTATGATAGAATTGTGGAGATAACATTCCCTGTGGAGATGGGTGTATGAACAAAGCAGGCACCGGTCAACGGTCTTTGACGATGATTAGCAGCGTATATCCGTCTCTGTCCAAGGCTGAGCAAAAGGTGGCCGATGCGGTCCTGGCCGATGCGGAGACTACGGTATATTCTTCGGTCACCGATTTAGCCGAAAAAGCCGGTGTGGGCGAGACTACCGTCATCCGCTTCTGCCGTAAGCTCGGGTATCGCGGTTTTCAGGAGTTTAAACTGGCGGTGGCCCAAGACCTTGTCTCTCCGAGTCAGCACGTGCACGGACGTATCGAAGACTCGGATGACGTCCCGACCATGGCCGAGAAGATCACGGCGCATAACACACAAACCCTGCAGGATACGCACAGCCTCTTGCAGGAAGCCGAGTTGGAAAAGGCATGCTCGGCATTGGCTCGCTGCCAGCGCGTGATGTTTTTCGGTGTGGGTTCCTCCGGAATCACTGCGGCGGACGCCAAGTATCGGTTCATGAGGCTAGGATTTCATGCGGATTGCGCGTCCGATGCGCATGTGATTGCAATGAACGCGTCTATGGTTACACCTGAGGACGTGGTGGTCGGCATTACGACGTCTGGGAGCACCAAGGACCTGGTTGACGCGGTGAAGATGTCCAAGCAAAACGGGGCCTATGTCATCTGCATCACCAATCACGCCCGTTCCCCCATCACTCAGTATGCGGACGCCATCCTTTTGGGGGCGGCAAAGGAAACACCGCTACAGGGAGGAGCGTTTTCTTCCAAGCTGGCACAGATCCACGTACTCGACATCCTGTCCACGGTGGTCGCCATGCGCCATCGAGAGTCCGCATTCCGTTCCTTGAACACCACGGCGAAATCCGTGCTTGATAAGCTGTATTGAGGAAATTGCCCGTCCAAGCTGCGCGCGCGTGGGCGGGCCGGTGCGGATGCTCCGGAACACTTGTGGATCAGCTGACACCGCCGGGCCGATTGACGGGCTGATATTGACCGTGGATGAACTGATACGTTTCGTCGTAGACCTGGCGAATCGCCGGGGTTTGGCTGGTCTCGCAGTCGAGCAGAGTTGTGGTGTTTTGATACCACGCCAAAAAGCTGTTTTGGTAGTGATATGTGTACGCCGCGCTCAAATAGTCTTGGTAGTTCTGTCGCGCCCAAGTCCCCAGGCTGTCGGTGCGGGTAATGTCCCAGTGCATCTCCATTTCGATGCCCAATCCGTAGTGTCTCGCCAACTGGGCGGTGGATTGCAGGCGCTGCACGGTGGCGCCAGTGGTGAATGCGTAGTTCGGCTGCATCAGGGCGGTGTCAAATCCCATCCAACGCCAATCGCGAAAGCCGGTAGCTTCGTTGTAGGGAATCCAGTCAAATGTGTAGTGGCCGAGTGAGTGAACGAAGCGTCCGGTGTCGCGAATGAGCTTTTCATCGTTGGGTGTCCATTGTAAGTAAACACTCTCGTTTTGCCAATAGAATCCGGTGAGTTCCAGGTGCCGGAAGCCAGCGGAGGCGAATTTGCGCTTGACATAGGAGACATACCAGCGCACCGCCGCCTCACGGTTGGCCAGCGACTGTGCTTGGCCAACGTGGTCTGGGTTAAAATCCAGTCCATCTCCCCAGTTGCTGTTCAGGCCTGGAAACGGGATGCCGATGACCACCTTGGCTTTCCAGTTCTTTTGATGCAGGGCTTGGTCGGTTTGGGCGACTGCCTGGTCCAAGGCGTCCAGCTGCAGTCCACTCTGGAACAGTTGGTCGGCGAAGTATTTCCAATCTGCTTGCGTGGCGGTGCCCGTGCCGTAACTGCCCCCGCTGGGACCGGTATCAAAGGGTGTGAACAAGAAGCTGTCAAACATGCGTCCACGGATCTGCTGGCGGGTGTTTAGATAGGCGACGTAAGGCAGCAGTTCGTTCAAGTGCCAGACGCCGAGTTCAGGCTGACTCGAATAGTATCCGCTGGGAATCAATACCTCAGCCCGGCGGCCTGATGTTGCGACGGATCCCGCCCGAGGAAAACCTGCATCACCATCGGGCCGGGAGGGCGTGGGCCGTGGGCGCACCGCGCCCGGTTGGATTCCTGGCAGGCCAAACGCTTCGACCTCACTCAGAAACACGAACACGTCGTCATAGAACGTGTAACGCACATAGCGGGCGATGACGTTCAGGTGGGAGACGGTATACGCCTGAGTGAATACCCCCTTCTGGCTGATAGGAATCGAGGGTTTGGCTGTGCCGACACAGGACCAGTGCTTTCCGTCCAAAGAGACGGAAAATTTCATATGACGTGGAAAATAGATGCCAGAAGCTGTGTCCTGCAAGAGCCAGGCGTCCAACTTATGCAGGGTCTGTGACTTTCCCAGGTCCACCGTCACATTGTGCCGATCTTGGCGCAGGTAGCCGACCCACGGACCGTGTGCGCTCCAACTCGCGGGGCCGACCACACCATCGGTCAGCTTGCTTCCGTCGTCGGGAAAGTTGACTGTTTCGGACGCGTGGTAGACGTCGTCGATGACCGACGTGGAGACTTGATAAGGGCGATGCAGAGCCAAATCGACGTCGCTTGGGGTTGGACTCGCGGCAGTCGGGGCGGACAACAGCGCCATCATCCCGGCACCCGCGATGGTGGATGCGCCGAGCCTGGACCACTTGCCTGTGTTCATACAACGTCTCCTTTCAGCAAGCAGAATTAGGACCCAAGGTTTAGGTCGGGCAGCGACAGCACGTATTGGTACTCCTCATGCCATCGTTTCTGACTGCAATCGCGCAGACGCAGGGCAACACGGTCTGTGTACACCTGCACGAAGCGGAACTGAGGGTAGTCACCGTGGGGGCAGCCGCCACCGACAAACCAGGTTCCGTTCTGACGAACCAGTTGGTCGACGCGATCCATTCTGCAGTGGGTGTGGCCGCTGAACAGGATGGTGTTGGGACGAGTCTTGAGGATGTTGCGCAGCACCTCGGATTGGACCAGGGTGTATTCAGACTTTGCCACAGTGCGGTTGACCGGTTGATGGACAAAGGTGAATACCGGGCCCGCAGGCGCAGAGGTCAGTCGCTTGGACAGCCACTCGAGCTGGCGGTCGGACAGCCATCCGGCGTCCTTCAAGTCTGGCGAGTAGGACTCGCAGGAGAGAAACAAGAAGGTTCCCATCCGGGTCTGAACTTGGTAATAGATGTTTTTGAGCCCCGTGTAGTCCAGAAACCGACGCTGGGCGCGCTCGGGGCTGAAGGGGTGCGGTGCGTAGTCCTCGGGTTCATAGAAGCCGTAATACTCATGATTTCCCATGGTGCAGTACACGGGGCAGGGCACTACTTGGCGAATCGCTTGGAACGCCAGGTCATAGTCCCGCCGCTTGCCGTTGGTCAGGTCTCCATTGAGGACAACAAAGTCGGGTTGTTGACAAACCGCATCTTCCAGACTGTCGATGACCTGAGGCACCCATTCGACAGGTGCCAGCGTATCTTTCCACGCCATGAAGTGTAGGTCCGACAGGACGGCAAACGATAAATCAGGGCCGTGCATGCGCCTCACCTCACTTTATCTGAATGGTATCTCTATCTGTCATGAAAAATCAATCCGTCAAATAAAAAATTTAAGGAGGATATTTCTCTTCAGCGAAGAATAGCTAGAATCAAGGGCAGCACAGAATAGGGAATCCGCGACTGGGTGGGAAGAAATGACAGAAGAATCGATACTGCAGAAAATCCGAGGAGGGCTCATCGTTTCATGTCAGGCGCTGGAAAACGAGCCGCTCTACGGCGCGGACATCATGGCACGCATGGCGATAGCAGCGGAAAGTGGGGGAGCGGTTGGGATTCGCGCAAACGGAGCGAACGACATTCGACAGATCAAATCGGTCACGACTCTACCCGTGATTGGCATTCTGAAACGCAAGTGCCACGGGAGTGACGTGTACATCACACCAACGCTGGAGGACGTGGAGGAGGTGTTGAGAGCGGGCGCAGATATCGTGGCCGTGGATGCGACTCAGCGACCACGTCCGGGCGGCCAGCTTGGCAGCGAATTCGTGGCTCTGGTGAAACAACGCTTTCCAGAAGTTGTGGTGGTGGCGGATGTGTCCACGTATCACGAGGGGGTTCTCGCGGCGCAGGCAGGAGCAGATGTTGTGGCCTCCACATTGTCTGGCTATACGGAATACACATTTCCCTTACAAGAGCCTGACTTCCCTCTCATCGGAGCGCTCAGCGAGTCCCTGAGCATACCGGTGGTGGCGGAAGGGCGCATCCGTACGCCGCGGCAGGCGGCGCAGTGTCTGCGCTTGGGAGCCTGGGCGGTGGTTGTCGGTTCAGCAATCACCCGGCCGCAGGAGATTACGCAGTCGTTTGTCGAGTCTTTGCACCGGTGTCTGCAGGAGCAGACGGCGGAGGGTGAGCAGCGTGTCTGAGTGTGTCGTCGGAGTCGACATCGGTGCGACGAAGGTCGCCGCCGGCCTAGTTGATGAGACCGGCGGTCTGCGGGGCGCGCTGACCGTGCCGACGCCGGAAATGGGCGGCGAGGCGGTGCTCAAGGCGGTCTTCGACCTGTTGCATTATCTCGCGGCGCGGGCACAGCGACACGCGATACACATCCGCGGCATCGGGGTGGGCACGGCGGGTCAAGTCGATGCAGAGCAGGGCATCGTACGCTCGGCGACGGCCAACCTGCGCGAATGGAGTCAGGTGCCGCTTGCGGAGAGGATTGGTCAGGCCACCAGACTGCCCGTGCGCGTCGACAACGACGGCAATGCCGCCCTGCTGGCCGAGGTGTGGGCCGGAGCTGCCAAGGGTCACGGCGACGCGGTGGGCCTGACTATCGGCACTGGCATCGGAGGCGGGGTTGTGACGGGCGGCCGCATTTTGCATGGAGCCTGGGGCGGAGCTGCCGAGCTTGGGCATCTATGCGTGAACTTCCGGGGGCCGCGGTGTACGTGCGGATCGACCGGGTGCGTCGAAGCCTACGCCTCCGGACATGGTTTGGTGGAGCGGTTGCAGGAACGCTTGGCTGCGCAACCGGCCGATGTCTCGCCAGTTGCTCGCGAGTATCTGTCCAGCCACGGGTTGGACGGTGTGACGACGGCGATGGTGTTTCAGTGGGCGGAGGCGGGCGATGCATTGGCCCGAGAGACGCTGGATGACGCGCTGGCTGCGTTGGCGCATGCGGTGGTAAGCCTGATTCACACCTTCAACCCCACAGTGGTTGTGGTAGGCGGTGGCGTGGTTGCCGCCAACCCTGCTTTCGTCTCGCAGTTGGCCGCGCGTGTGCGGGGGCTCGGGATGTCGTCTCTGGTGCAGCCGGTGCCTATTGTGCCGGCACAGTTGGGCGCCAGGGCGGGTGTGATTGGTGCCGCCTCACTGATTTGGTGGCAATGCGGGGGATAAATCACGAAGTTAAGGGAGTGAGTTTCAGTGGAACGGCTGCGAGTCGGAGTGATTGGCGCCGGCACTATCGCGCGGGTGGCGCACTTGCCGCACTATCAGAGCCACCCGGACGTGGAACTGGCTGCGTTGGCCGATTTGGATGCCCTCCGCGCCCGCAAATTGGCAGACGAGTTTGGCGCCAAGGCTGTCTATACAGACGCTCAAGCCATGTTCAAGCAGGAGCGGTTGGATGCGGTCAGCATCTGTACACCCAACCGAACGCACGCTGAATTGGTGCAGACGGCGTTTGCACATGGGGTGGATGTGCTGGTGGAAAAGCCCTTGTGTTCCGATGCTGAGGATGCCGAACGATTGGTGGCGGCGGCAGAGGGTGCCGGGCGCATCTGCATGGTCGGTATGACACACCGCTTTCGCAGTGACGTGCAGGCGGTCAAACGGTTTCTCGACGCGGGCGACTTGGGCCGGTTGTATTACGTGCGGGCGCATATCCTGCGTCGGCGCGGAACGCCGGCCGGGTGGTTTACGGATAAGTCCAAATCCGGCGGCGGGTGTCTTATGGATATCGGTGTGCACGCTCTCGATTTAGCCTGGTGGATGGTCGGAATGCCGGATTTGGTCAGCGTCTCCGGGCAATTGGTACAGGGCATCGGGCGCTACCAGACCTTGATGGCTTCGCGCTGGCAGTCCTCCGATGCGGCCAACCAGGAGAACCAGGTGTTTGACGTGGAGGACTTTGCGACAGCGTACCTGCGCTTTGCTGGCGGTCTGGTCATGCAGTTGGAGGTCAGCTGGGCGGTCAACGGCCCCCAAGATGACGCGCTGAAGGTCGATGTGTTTGGCGACCGTGGTGGGATAACGCTCGATCCGCCCGTGTTCTACGGTGAACACAACCGGGTGTTGACCGAGTCCAGACTGTCGGTGGAAGGCAACGACTTCTACCGGGACGAAATCTATCACTTTGTCGATTGTGTTCAGCGGCGCCAACAGCCGCTGTGCACGGTCCAGCAGGGGCAAAAGGTGGTCCAGATGCTGCTGGCCATCGTGCGTTCGGCTGAGACAGGGCGGGAGGTGCGCCTCTGAGAGTGCAAGCGGCCCAATTTCGCGGGACGGGGGTATAGACATGAGGTTGTGCGTGAGCATGTGGAGCATGCACCGCAAGTTCTACGACCAGGGTTGGAGCGTCATGGATTTCCTGAACTTCTGCGCGAAGAATGGCATTGACTGCGTCGAGCTGTTGGACGTGTTTTGGCGCGACATCGAACGGGAACTGGCCGCAGTGCAGCAGTTCTTGCGTGAGCACGAAATGCAGGTCGGCGCCTATGCAGTGACTAACGACTTTGTGCAAACGGACCGAGCGGGGCGAGACCAGGCCCTTCAGGCTATTCTTACCGGTCTGCCGGTAGCAGAAGCTCTGGGCACCAAAGTGGTGCGGGTGTTTGCGGGCGATGCGAAGCCAGAATGCGATTTTGACGTCGGGCTGCAGTATATCGTCAGCGGATTGCGGGCGGCGGCACAAGCGGCAGCGCGATGCGGCCTTACACTCGCGCTGGAGAATCACGGGCAGTTGGCCGGACGCGGCGAGCAGGTGCAGCGGATTCTCGACGAGGTGGGTAGTCCCGCCCTGGAAGCTGCATTTGACACTGGCAATTTCATCTTGGTCGGGCAGTCTTCACTGGCAGCGTTGGATGAATTGCTGCCCAGGATAGTTCACGTACACGTAAAAGACTTTCGTCGGACCGCGGGTGATGAGGGGTATCCGGCCATCGACGGGACTCGCTATCAGTCGGTCATCTGCGGGAAGGGGGTGATTCCGCTCGGGCCCATCTTAACGCGGCTCCAGGAATACGGGTACAGCGGGTGTATCTCGCTGGAATACGAAGGCGGCGGAGACGAGGCGGCCGGCGTGTTGGAAAGTTTGCAGGCGCTGGATCGCTGGATTAGTGCTGCCGGAGACGAAGACCAAAGGGGGAGTCTGATGTGAAGCGAGGGAAACGGATGGGGGCGCATGCGCTAGCCGTGCTGACAGCAGCCGGACTGGTCGCCGGCTGTGCGGGCGGCAACGTCGGGCAAAACCAGGCGACTGCGCCGACGAAATCGACACCAAAGCAGGCGGCGGACACGTTTTCGTTGTACTGGAACGACGGCAGCAGCGGCTTTGACCCAGCGCTGTGGACGTTCCAGATGTTCCTGGATTCGGCGGGAATCTTTGAGGGGCTTGTGCATGGTGGACCGGACGGCAAGTACGAGCTGGGGGTTGCTGACAAAATCGAGCACAACAGCGACTACACGGTCTGGACGTTTCACTTGCGCAAAAACGCCAAGTTTTCCAATGGCGACCCGGTGACCGCAGAGGATTTTGTCTACTCGATTCAGCGCGCCGTCAGTTTGCAGACCGCTCAGGAGACCAAGCACGGTCCCGTGCCGATTACCGACGTGCCGATTCAAAACATTGTCCAGTGCCGCACCGGGCAAAAGCCGATGAGCGCTTTGGGGGTCAAAGCCCTCGATGACCACACTCTGCAGATGAAGCTAAGCCAAAAAGACAATCACCTGCTACGGGATATGACGTTGAATACGTCGGCTTGGATTGTGCCGGTGGATAAGAAGGTCATCGAGAACATGAAGCCGGACGATTGGTCCAATCCCAGCAAGGTGGTCGGCAACGGCCCATACAAGCTTGCCTCTTTTCAAAACAAGACATCCGCGACCTTGGTGCCCAACCCTTACTACTGGGGCAGAGTCAATTTAAAGAAGATTACTGTGCAATTTTCATCGAACATCAACCAGTTGCTGGCGTTCAAAAACGGAACCTTGGACTGTGCACTGCTCAGCTCCCAGGACGTCGCCGCGGTCAATGCCGATCCGACCCTGAAAAGCCAGCTGCACTATTGGAACACACAGGCGCAATACACGCTGGAGGTCATGCCTTCTAAGAACAAGGCCTTGCAGAACGAGGACGTGCGCAAGGCATTCGAAATGGCGATTGATAAAGAGGCGATATGCAAGAGCGTCCTCAATGGCACTGCCATCCCGGCTTATGATCCGTTCCTCATGCAGTGGCAGGAGCCGTGGGTCAAGGACACAGGCATCTCGTACAACCCGGAAAAGGCCAAACAACTGATGGCCAAGGCCGGATACCCAGGCGGGAAGGGCTTTCCCACAGTTGTGTTGCTGGTCGGATCGACCACAGACCACGTAGCAGAAGCGATTCAACAGATGTGGCAGCAGACACTCGGGGTGAAGGTGGTTTTCAAGGGCGAAGAGTGGGGGCAGTACCTGACAGACATGAAAAAGCAGTTGCCCGCCAACGAAGTGGGCTGGGTGAACAATTCTCAGCAAGGTTCTTACCCCGAACTCAAATTGCCGCAGGATTTGGGGGATTGGCTGTACAGCAACGGTGGCTTGCACAGTCAGTTTCTGCCGCCGGACGTGTATCAACGCTGGTATCAGATTGACAGTGATACGAGCCTCAATCCGACTAAGAAAGAGTCGGAAGAGGTGGCCATCTATGAAAAATACCTACCAAAGCAATATATTGATTACGTGAAGACAGGTGTGAAGGCGTATCAGACTCAGGACGAGAACCTGTTGAAACAGTTTTACGTGACGCGTGAGCAGCGGGCCTACGACATCCCGGTGTACACACCCAAAAACCCTGTCCTGCTGCGGTCTACCTTTACTGGTTACACGCCCAACAACTTCATTTTGACCAATCCACCGTATTGGTTCAATGACATTCATGCGGCAGGCGGGTCCAACTAAACGATTCACGCCCAGGGGCCACGTCCCCCTGGGCGGTGAGAGGTGGACGGGGTTGCTTAAGTATCTCGTCAGGCGTGTCCTGTACATCATTGTGGCGTTCTTCATCGTCAGCCTGGTGACGTTCTTTTTAATGAAAGCGGCGCCTGGGAGTTTTCTACAACTGAATCAATATGTCGGAAACATTGCGGCGGCTGCCACCAGTATGGGCTTGGACAATGTGGTCGCCCAGGAACTGGCCAAGGAGTACCACTTGAATGACCCTTGGTACGTTCAATACTGGTACTACGTCTGGCATTTCATCACGTTTCATATGGGATACTCGTTTGAATTCCCCAATACGGACACGGTGACGTTGATTCGCCAGACCTTTCCTCTATCGCTCGGTCTGGCATTCACTTCAATTGCCGTAGCGGTGGTGCTGTCGATTGCTGCTGGCACCTTGGCGGCCATCCGCGAGAACACTTGGATGGACGGCACCACGATGTTCGTCGCCATGGTCGGTACGGCTGTGCCATCGTATGTCGTGGCCGTCTTTCTCATGCTCGTATTTGGCGTTTGGTTCCACCTGCTTCCTGTACTCGGTTACCAAGGACCCCGGTATTTTGTCTTGCCCGTCCTTTCACTGGCCATACCCATGATAGGCTCCATGTCGCGTTACATGCGCAACAGTTTGATGGAGAGCCTTCATTCTGAATATATCGTCACCGTATTTGCCAAGGGCGGGGGGCTATGGCAGGCGGCGTTTGGACATGCCCTGCGCAATTCGCTGCTACCGTTCGTCACGGTGGTCGGACCGCACTTGGCGGCCCTGATGATGGGGACCGTCTTCATTGAGCAATTGTTCGGTCTGCCGGGGTTGGCCCACATCTTTACCGACGCGGCCTCAACGCGCGATTACCCGCTCATCATGGATTCGACTCTGTTGTACTCGGTGGTGATTATGGTCATGAACCTGATTGTGGACCTGGTCTACAGCGTGCTTGACCCGCGTATTCGAAAGTTCGGATATACGGGGTGACCTCGTTTCATGATGCAAACAGTGGTGTTTTATGCACTTGTGAGGAGGCGTGCAGATGGCGATTGAAATCGGACGGTCTGACAGTTTGCTGCAAGGTGTCCGGCGTCGATCCGTTCTGCACATGCGGTGGCATCGCTTTTGCCGTAACAAAGTGGCGGTTGTAGGGCTCGGGGTGGTGGCGTTGCTCGTGTTGTTGGCCATTCTGGCGCCGGTTCTCTCCCCGTACTCCTATTTCAAGTCTGACTTCACGGCTACGTACCAAGCACCGAGTGTCCGGCATTGGCTGGGTACTGATTCCCTGGGACGGGACGTATTCAGCCGCGTGCTATGGGGGTTGCGCAGCGCCTGCATTGTAGGTTTTGGCGCGGAGGTCGTGGAGTTGACACTCGGACTTCTGTTGGGTGCCATCGCCGGTTACATGGGCGGAGTTGTCGACAACGTGTTGATGCGCATCGTCGATATTGTCTATGCGTTCCCCAGTTTCTTGTTCAGCATCATCCTCGTCGTCTTGCTGGGGCACAACATTTGGGCCGTGTTGATTGCCGTTTCGGCCACCAGCTGGGTCGGCATGGCGCGGGTGGTGCGCAGCCAGGTGCTAGCCATTCGTCAGTCTGGATACATCGAGAGTGCGCGCAGCCTGGGGGCCGGGTGGTGGCGGGCGATACGGCGTTATGTGATTCCGAATGCCTTGGGGCCTATCTTGGTCGCAGTGACCTTTGGCATCCCCGCCAATATGATGACCGAGGCGGGCTTGTCCGTGGTTGGGCTGGGCATTGAGCCGCCCACACCGGATCTAGGGCAGATGATCATAGAAGGGCAGTCGTCCCTGTTCTCCTACCCGTACCTTCTGCTCGCCCCGGCACTGGTGTTTGCTGTGGCCCTGCTGGCGTTCACGTTCGTCGGCGACGGGCTGCGTGATGCGTTTGATACCAAGCAGCGGCGCTAGCCTGCCGATGAGGAGGGGGAACTTGTGTCCGTACTACTTCGGATAGAGGATTTATACGTGCAATTTGGCACGGACGAGGGGACGGTGCATGCTGTCAACGGTCTCAACCTGGAGCTCAAAGCCGGAGGCACAGTTGCCATCGTGGGTGAAAGCGGCAGCGGCAAGAGTACGGCCATGACCGCCCTGATGCGGCTTTTGCCCCGTACTGCCCGCGTATCTGGTCACATCTGGTTTGACGGTCAGGACCTGCTTTCCCTTTCGTCGCGCCAGGTGAGAAGATTGCGCGGGCATCACATATCGATGGTCTTCCAGAATCCCATGGCCTACCTAAACCCGACCAAGACCATCGGTCAACAGCTAATGGAGCCCCTGCTCTACCATCACCTTGCCACTCCTCGTCAGGCCCAGCAGCAGGCGCTTGACTTCTTGGAGCGCGTGGGCATCGCGAGCGCCCGCGCGCGGTTTTCCAGCTATCCGTTTGAATTCAGTGGCGGCATGCTGCAGCGGGTGATGATTGCCATGGGCCTGATAGCTGGGCCGAAGCTATTGATTGCCGACGAGCCCACGACCGCTTTGGACGTCACCGTTCAGGCAGAGATCTTGGCCTTGCTCAAGGAACTGCAGGCCGAGCACGGGATGGGGATGGTGCTGGTGACGCACGACATGGCAGTGGCCGCGCAAATGGCTGACGAGGTGTACGTGATGTACGGCGGGATGGTCGTTGAGCATCTGCCTTCGCACGAGCTGATGAAGGGCGAAGCGCACCCGTATTTGCGTGGTCTGCTGCGCTCGATTCCACGCATTGACGGACGCCGCGAAAAGCTGCCATTCATCGCTGGGAACCCGGTGAACACTGTCGGAACGCTGCCGCACGGGTGCCTGTTCGCGAGCCGTTGTCCCCACCGTCGGAACCAGTGCAGCGAACGCCCGCCCCTCGTGAAGCTCGGCGACAGGCATGAAGTGATGTGCTGGCTCCCTTACGTAGACATGGAGGAGGATGATGATGGCCAGTTTGGCATCCAATCCGTTGGCGCAGCTGGAACACATCTGTAAGACGTTTCCTGCCCAGCGCGGTGAGGTGGTGGCGTGTGATGACATTTCGCTGACAGTGACCAAAGGTCAGAGCTTGGGTGTGGTTGGGGAGAGCGGCAGCGGGAAATCGACCCTGGTGCGTATCTTGCTCATGTTGATACCGCCGACTTCTGGACAGGTGTGGCTGCACGGGCATGATGTCACGCACCTGCCTGAGCACCGGTTGAAACCTTTTCGGAGGCATGTGCAGTTTGTAGCCCAGGACCCTTTGTCGGCGTTGATGCCGAATCTGACCGTTGCCGAAAACATTGCCGAGCCGTTGTGGATTCATAAAGTTGGCGACAAGGAATCGCGGCGGAAGACGACGCTGGCGCTGATGGAGAAAGTCGGATTGGCTTCAGAATTATGGAACTCATTTCCGAGTGAGTTGAGCGGCGGGCAACAACAGCGGGTTGTCATTGCCAGGGCTCTCGCCTTGATGCCCGAGTTGATTGTGCTCGATGAGGCGGTCTCCAGCCTGGATGTGTCGATTCAAGCGCAGATTCTCAACCTGCTACAGACGTTGAAAGAAGATATGGAGTTGACATACGTATTCATTTCTCACAACCTTGCCGTGATCCGGCTGATGTGTGAGCAGACCGCAGTGATGTACAAGGGGCGCATCATTGAATTTGGCGATTCGGAGGCCCTCTTCGCGCACCCTCTCCACCCGTACACCCAAGCTCTGATCGACTCTATTCCGGCGTTTACGGCTCAGGGGGTCACGCCGCTTCGGGCTGTTGGGAGACGGACTGCGGAAACAAGCGGATCGACAGTAGCCGGGTGCCCCTATCATCCGCGCTGCCCGCTGGCGTCCGAGACGTGCCGGCGTGAGCGGCCCGAGCTGCGGTGGATAGGTGACCGCCAGGTGGCGTGTCATCACGCCGAGACCATGAACGCCTCACAGGTCGTCTCTGGGTGAGAGCCACGGGTGAAAAGGAGGAAACACGCATGAGTAGGCTCAAGGTGGCTGTTGTCGGGGCGGGCACGATGGGGACGGTGCATTCTGAAGCCTATCGGGAGATGGCGGACGTCGATTTGGTCGGCATTCTCGACATCCGCCCGGAAGCCGCCCAGCGTCTGGCTGCCCGCCGGGAAACCGCGGCCTACACGACGCTGAACGCGCTCATCCAGGCGGCGCAGCCGGACGTTGTCGATGTCTGTGTACCGACCTATTTGCACCGGCAGGTGGTGGAAGCGGCGGCGGTCGCGGGGTGTCACGTTATTTGTGAAAAACCGATTGCCCGCACCCTAGCCGACGCCGAGGCGATGATACGCGTCTGCCAAGCGGCTGGGGTGAAGCTGTACATCGCGCACGTGGTGCGGTTTTTTCCCGAGTATCGGCGCGCCCATGATCTGGTGTGCGATGGTGCTGTCGGCCGCGTGGGCGTTGTCCGAGCCATGCGCGGGGGCGCATTTCCCGTCGGCTGGGAGGACTGGTACGCCAATGTTGCTAAGTGCGGCACGGTCATCGTCGATTCAATGATTCACGACTTTGACTTCTTGCGCTGGTGTTTCGGCGAGGTGGACCGGGTCTATGCCAAGAGTCAGTTGGGCCGCGACATGGTCCAATCGGATCACGCGTTTGTCAGTCTGCGCTTCCAAAATGGAGTCATCGCCCACGTTGAGGGCACCTGGGCGTATCCGAGCGGATTTTATACGGAGCTGGAGATGGCCGGGGCTAAGGGGTTGATTGAGTTTAGAAGTCAGGACGCGATTGCTGTGCATACGCAGATTCGGCAGTCGGAGCGGGCGCACGCAGGGGTCCAGGTGCCCGAGAGTCCGCTCGTCAAAAGCCCATACCAGTTGGAACTCGAACACTTTCTGGAGTGTATTCGCCGGGACGTGCAGCCGTTGGTGACGGCGGAGGATGCATGCAAGGCGTTGGAAATCAGTTTGGCCGCCCTAGCCAGTGCGCGCGCGGGAAAACCCGTTCGACTCGCCCAGACACCCAACACGACAGCGTCAGTGCAAGAGCGGTTGACAAGGGGGAATCAGGATGACTGAATACCACCTCGGCGTTGGCATCCTCAGCTTTGCGCACATGCACGCGTACACGTACGCAGACATCCTGCGTCGCATGCCCAGCGTGCGCATTCAAGCGGTAGCCGACTTCGACGAAGAACGCGGACGAGCCGCCCAAGCACGGTTTGGTGGCGCGTTCTACCAGGACTATCAAGCCCTGCTCACACGGGACGATATCGAAGCCGTCATCGTGTGTTCGGAAAATTCCCGGCATGCCGAGATGGTTATCGCCGCGGCCCAGGCGCATAAGCATGTGTTGTGTGAAAAGCCGATGGCCACACGCGTCGAGGACGCACAGCGGATGATTGAAACTTGCCGTCAGCACGGCGTCAAGCTGCAAATCGCGTTTCCCGTGCGCTATTGTTCACCCCTACGCCGGCTCAAGCAGACCGTGGATGCTGGCCGCCTTGGGCGGATAGTGGCCATCCGTGGTACCAACCATGGGCAGAATCCAGGGGGATGGTTTGTAGAACGGCAGTGGTCGGGTGGTGGCGCGGTGATGGACCACACCGTGCACGTGGTAGACATCATGCGTTGGCTGACGCACAGCGAGGTGCGCGAAGTGTACGCCGAGATCGACACCCGCTTCTACGATATTGAGACTGACGATTGCGGTCTCCTCATGCTTGAGTTTGACAACGGGGTGTTTGCCTCCCATGACCCTAGTTGGTCACGCCCCCAGACCTACCCGACGTGGGGGGATGTGACGCTTGAGGTGGTGGGTACGGAAGGGATCACCCGGGTCGACGCGTTGGCGCAGCACCTGAACGTCTACCAGGACCAGGAGGGAAGGTACCAGCACGTGTTCTTCGGAGATTCGATGGACGCCGGCTTACTGACCGACTTTGTCGCATGCGTGCGAACAGACAAGGAGCCGTTCATCTCCGGCGAAGACGGTCTGCGCGCGCTGGAGGTGACCCTGGCTGCCTATGAATCGGCGCAGTCTGGCCGCCCGGTGAGACTCCGCTGAAGGGTGCCCGTTTTCACCTCTCCCTTGTCCCGATACGCCCGATTCTTTTAAAATTGAACGGAGAAGTATGCATCTGTTCACGCCATCCTGGATTCTGAGGAGAGGTTGCCATGAAGCTTGGAGTGTTTGCCGTTTTGTTTGGCCAGAAACCGTTTGAGGAGGCGCTCGATATCATCGCCGAGGCCGGTCTGCAGACCGTCGAAATCGGCACCGGCGGCAACCCTGGGAAAGCGCATTGCAATCCGGCCGAATTGCTCGCCGACGAGGGCAAGCTGCGGGCGTTTCGACAGGCGGTGGAAAGCCGCGGCTTGGAGATCAGCGCCCTCAGCTGTCACGATAATCCGCTCCATCCTTACGCCGACGCGGCGCGGCAGGCGCATGAGGATTTTGTCAACACGGTGCTGTTGGCGGAGCGGCTCGGAGTGAAAAACGTCATCACGTTTTCCGGCTGCCCCGGCGAGTCGGAGCACTCCCGGTACCCGGTCTGGGTGACCTGCCCCTGGCCGACCGACAACCTGACCGTGCTTGAGTGGCAGTGGAATGAAAAGGTCATTCCGTACTGGCGCGAGCAGAACCGGTTTGCCGCGGAGCATGGGGTGCGGATTGCGATTGAGCCGCATCCAAGCTTTGTCGTATACAATACCGAAACGATGCTGCGGCTGCGCGAAGCCTGCGGTGAATCCATCGGCGTGAACTTTGACCCGAGCCACCTCTTCTGGCAGGCTATGGACCCGGTGGTTGCCATCAAGGAGTTGGCGGCGGCAGGTGCGCTGTTCCACGTGCACGCCAAGGACACAGCGTTCGACCGCGAGAACACGGCCAAAAACGGCGTTCTGGACACCAAGCCGTATACGGACGAGCTGCACCGCTCGTGGATCTTCCGCACCGTCGGGTATGGCCACGGGGAGGAGACCTGGCGGCAGATCTTGAGCGCCCTGCAACTGGTCGGCTACGACGGTGCCATCAGCATCGAACATGAAGACAGTCTGATGTCGATTGAAGAAGGATTCCAAAAGGCGGTAAAATTTTTACAGCAGCAGCTCATCCGCGAGCGTCTGGATAAGGTGTGGTGGGCGTGATAGCCTATTGACGTCGGACCGACCGGAGACCACGGCACCCCAAGATGGACAGGAGATGATCTCATCCCCATGGCACATCCCCAGATCCAGGCGCACCGAGGATGGAGCGGGCGTTACCCCGAGAACACATGCTTGGCCTACGAGCGGGCACTGGATCTACCCATCGAGGGCATCGAGTTGGACGTTCAGCTGTCGGCGGATGGGGTTCCGGTGGTGATACATGATGCGACGGTGGATCGGACGACCGACGGTCATGGCCGGGTGGCCTCGTTCACGGCACGAGAGTTGGCGCGGTTGAATGCGGCTGCCCATTGGCCAGCGTCCACCCGTCCAGGTTCCCGCCCATCCAATCTGATGCGCCAGGTCCCTGAGCAGGGCCTGGCGTTTCAGCCCATCCCGACGCTGGAGCAGGCGCTGACGGCGATTTGGAGGGCGCGCCAAGATACCATCGTCAACATCGAGCTCAAGGTGTATCAGGCGAACGGTCGGTCGCTCGTGGATGCCGTCGTGCCGACTGCGCGGGAATTGGCGCACCGCATGTCGGTACCTTTCCAGCTTGTCCGCTTTTCCTCGTTTCGTCACACCTGCCTGGAGTATCTGAAGTCGCGCTGGCCGGATGTCCCCACCGGTCTGTTGTACGATCACGAGGTGGCACAGCCGTGGCGCCGGGCGCGGCGGCTTGGTGCCGAATCGGTCAATCTGCAACACCTTCTCATCCGACCTGATACTGTGGCCGCCTGTCATGAGGCGGGCGTCCAGGTGGCCGCCTGGACGGTGAACCATCCGGCCCGCATTGCGGAGATGTATCGGTGGGGCGTGGATGTGCTGATCTCCAACCATCCGGACGTGGCGGAGACGGTGCGCAGACAATGGCTGAAGGAGGACAGCACGTGGCCGTCATCCTAATCAAGCTCGGGCTGTCCGCCCTATGCGGGATTGTCCTCGGCCTGGAGCGGGAGATCAAGCACAAACCCTTGGGCCTGAAAACCTGTCTGGTCATCTCGGTCGCCAGCTGCCTGCTGACCATTGTCTCCATCGAGTCGGCGGTGACCTCCTGGGGCGAATCGCAGCTGATACGGGCCGATCCCATGCGATTGGCGGCCCAGATTGTCAGCGGTATCGGTTTCCTCGGTGCCGGCGTCATCCTGCGCCGCAGCAACGAGGTGATCTCTGGACTGACCACCGCGGCCATTGTCTGGGCCGCCTCGGGCCTTGGCATCGCCATTGGCGCAGGCTACTATGCGGAATCGCTGATGGGCCTCGCCCTCATCATCATCAGCGTCGAGGTGATCCCGTTTGTCATGAAGCGGGTGGGCCCGCGCGCACTGCGTGAAGACGAGGTCCATGTCACCGTGGTCGTCGGCAGCGAAGGCGCGATTGAGGCGGTGGTGGCGGCGGTGGAGGGCCTGGGGATGCACGTGGAAAACCTGCGCGTGCGCGGCCTTCAGGACGGGCACGAGGTGTTTCTGACGTGCGCGGCCGCCCTCGGCCACGAGGAGATCCCGGATGCCTACCGCAGACTCATCGCTCTTGCCGATGTCCGCTACGCGGAAATCGAGGTGCTGTGACCGACGCGACGACCGACGCGCATCACGTCCCCTCCACAGCCAGGACCAGGGCGTATACCGCCGCCGGACCGTGCACGCCGATGCTCAGGTCGTTTTCGATGTCCGAAGACCGGCTGGGCCCGCTGACAAAGTGCAGCGATGACGGCACGCGCTCCCCGGGCTTCGGCAGGGCCTCGCCGAGTCGGGTCTTGATCTGCCGGGCGTGAAGCAACGCGATGTGCACCGTCGGCAGGAGGTGGACGGATCGGCCTCGCCAAGCGTCCGCCGCCATCATCAAGGTCCCAGTGTCGGCAATTGCCGCGGCGCAGCCGGTGATGCCGACGTGGGTGTCGGCAAACGATTTCGCCGGCGCCTCTCCCCAGCGTAGGACCGTAAACCGTGCGAGCAGTCCGTCAATCTGGAACTCTTTCAGGGTATCGCCGCCCCACACCCCAATGGCCGGCGGGGCGAGATCGCGGAGGAACCCTTCCAGTCGGTTGTGCAGGTCTGTGAGATCCGGGCAGACCCACGCCTGACCGCCCTGCTGGGCAAACCGCTCGACGAAAGTGGATACCCTATCCGCCGAGCTCAGCGAACGCCCGGTCCAAAATTCGGGTGCACCGCGTCGGTACGGCGCTACAGGAGCCCCGTCCTGGCGGCCCAATCGTTCGCGAATGCGGGCAAGAAACGCTTGTTCTTCCATGGGCCTCACTCCTTGTTGACCGCCGTCTCATGCGCGGGTGCGCCTTCAGTCCCTGTCGCGGGCGGGCGGTTGCCCTGGCGGAGTTCCTGTCTGAGTCCGGGCCAGCCTTCCCGGAACGACCGCTTGGCGAGGACCGGGGCGCGCCGCGTCTGCGTCCAGCCGCGCAGCGGACCGATGCGCGCGTCAATCCCGCCGTGGCGGGCCACCAGCACCTGACCCAGGCGTCCGCTTCGGATGATTGCGCGGTACCGCCCGGCACGGGCAAAGACAAGCCGGAAGCCGCGGGAAGCTGCCCGTTCGCCGCGCTTGGCCAACCCCTGGGCCACGTGGCGCCGGCGCAGTTTGACCAGCATGTCGTGCAGCGGAATCTGGACCGGGCAGGCTTCGAAACAAGCGCCGCACAGACTGGAGGCGTACGGCAGGTCCGCGTACTCGGGTCCCGGGTTGAGCAGCGGCGTCAGCACCGCGCCGACAGGCCCCGGATAGACCGATCCGTACGCGTGCCCACCAATCTGCCGGTACACGGGGCACACGTTGAGGCAGGCGCCGCAGCGGATGCAATGCAGGATGTCCTGAAAGTCGGCGTCGCCGAGCTGACGGGAGCGACCGTTGTCGAGGATGACCACGTGCAGTTCGCGGGCGCCATCGGCCTCTCCGTCGCGCCTGGGACCGGTGAAGCACGACATGTAGGTGATGACGTTCTGCCCGGTCGCGCTTTTGGGAAGCAGGTGCGAAAACACCTCCAGGTCGGCAAAGCTGGGCAGGATGCGCTCCATGCCCATGATGACCACATGCGTCCGCGGCAGGTTGGCGACCATGTCTGCGTTGCCCTCGTTCGTGAACAGGACCACCGTGCCCGACTCGGCGATGCCGAAGTTGCACCCGGTGACGCCGATGTCGGCGCTCTGAAACAGCGTCCGCAGCGTCCGCCTGGCGAAGCCGGTCAGCGCTTTCGTGTCGGTGGTCAGGTTTTCGCCGCCCGCCTTGGTGAACAACTCCCGGATTTGCTCCCGCGTCTTGTGAATCGAGGGGATGATGATGTGCGAAGGCGTTTCCCCGGCCAGTTGAATGATGTATTCTCCAAGGTCCGTCTCCACCACCTGGATTCCCTCGTCCTCCAGGTGCCGGTTGAGGTGGATTTCCTCCGAGACCATCGACTTGGACTTGACCACGAGCTTGGCCCGCCGCTTCTTGGCGATGTCGACGATGGCCTGCGCCGCCTCCTCGGCATCGGCCGCAAAGTGCACGTGGCCGCCCGCCGATCGGACGTTGTCGGCGAACTGCTGCAGATAGAAGTCCAGATGGGCAATCGTATGGGCGCGGATGTCGCGGCCCCGGTCCCGCCATTCCTGCCAGCGGCCGAACGTCTCGGTGACATTCGCCTTGCGTGTGCGCAATCTGTCGGTCGTGAACTGCACCGCCTGCTGCAAGAGTGGATCCTGCAACGCCGATTTCGCCCGCTCCCGAATCCCGGTTTGGCTCATCCCACGATTTCCCTCCTGTGCTGTGCCTGCGTCCCTTCATACAGCAGCTGCGCCAGGTGCATCACGCGGACCCGGCGGCCTTCGCGCGCCATGCGGCCGCCGATGTTCATGAGGCAGCCCATATCCGTGCCCACCAGTACCTGCGCTTGTGTTTCCTCGACATGGCGGACCTTGTCCTCCACCATCGCACTCGACAGTTCGCCCATTTTGACCGCGAACGTACCACCGAAACCGCAGCAATCGGCCGCGTAGGGGAGAGGGACCAACTCCAGACCGCGCACGTGACGGAGCAACTCCAGCGGCTCATCGCGCACGCCGAGCAGGCGCGATCCGTGGCAAGACGGATGGTACGTGGCCCGCGCCGGGAAGCTGGCGCCGACATCCGACACTTCCAACACGCGCACGAGAAACTGGGAGAATTCATAGGTCTTCTCGGTCAGGGCGGCCGCCCGCCGGCGGCTCTCGGCGTCGCCGGCAAACAAATCAGGGTAGTAATGGTAAATCATGCCGCAGCACGATCCGGACGGAGACACGACGTAATCGTACGGATCGAACGCGTCGAGCAGGGTGCGGGCGACCTCGCGGGCGTCGTCCCAGTAACCGCTGTTGAACGCCGGCTGCCCGCAGCAGGTTTGCTGCTCCGGGAAATCGACGTCGACGCCCAGCCGGTGCAAAAGGCGCACCATCGCTTCACCGACCTGCGGGTACAGGCTGTCGACCAGACACGTAACGAACAGAGCCACCTTCACGCTCATACCTCCTCGGACGGTTGTGTTGACGGATGCTCCAGGTGCAATCGACTCTCGACATAGAGCAGGTGGGTCTGCATGGCGGCTTCCGCCCCGTCCCCGTCGGCTGCAGAGATGGCTTGCGCGATGTGCTGGTGCTGCCGTAGCAGGGTCTGCGCTTCGCCCGGTCGTTCATACAGCCGCCGGCGGCTTTCATACAGTTGGGCCTGCACCTTCTCCGCGATGGTATCCAGCAGCGACGGAAACAGTGGATTCCCGGAGGCGGCCGCGACCGCCCGGTGGAACGTCCAGTCAGCCGCCTCTCCCACAGATCCACTGGCGATATCGGCCTCCATTTCGGCCAATGCGCCGGCCAGTGTCTCCATGTCAGCTGTCGTTCGGCGACCGGCCGCGAGGCGGGCGGCCCCGCCTTCGACCACTCGCCGCAGCTCCAGCAGGTGGCGCATCTCCTGCCGCGTCAACACCCCGGTGGCCGTCGCTTGGCGCGCGAGCGCGGACGCGTCAAAGCGCGTGACGAAGGTACCCTCGCCCTGTTTCACCGTCACCAGGTGCATCGCCTTGAGCGCTGACAGGGCCTCCCGCACCGCCGCCTGTCCGACCAAAAACTGTTGGCTCAGCTCCCGCACCGAGGGCAGCCTACTGCCCGGGGCAAACACGCCCCCCAGGATAGCCTCTTTCAGCCGTTCGGTCACGGCTTCGGTGGTCTTGGTCGTGCGGATGGGTTGGAGCGATGGCAAGCGTTTTCCTCCTTCAGCGTGTTCAATGTGTCGATAACCGAGTCATCAGATCACCACATGGCTATACTGTACCATGCAGCGACGGCTGCTGCCAAGCCCAATGGCGGGCAGATCATCCACCACATCTATCGGAAATGGCCGATAAGGTGTATGATACAGACATGAAAACCCGTTCCTTGCACGAATGAAAGCGCTATCGTGAGCGTGTTTGCTATCGACCGACTGTTTGGTAGGGTTGCGAGACGGTCGATCCGAATGGGGGTTGTGGCTGTCGTCCGCTTGCCTTTGGCGGCTCCGCCCAGTTATGCTGGGCCACGGAGCCAGGAACCAGTTGGCCAGGAGTCCATCCGCAGCGCTTGCCCTGGTCCGACAAAGGGGGAAACAAGTTCGCAATGATGAACTATCCGCTGCTGCTCCGCTCTGTGTTGTATCGTGCCGCTACGGTGTTTCCCGAGAAGGAGATTGTGTCTCGGGATTACTCACAAACCGTGCGCTATACCTACGCCGACATGCACCGGCGGGTGTGCCAATTGGCCAACGCGCTGAACGCTTTGGGCGTGCAACGGGGAGAGCATGTCGCGTCGTTTGCCTGGAACCACCACCGTCACCTCGAACTGTACTTTGCCGTCCCCTGTTCTCAGCGGGTGCTTCACACTGTAAACATCCGTCTGTTCCGGGATCAAATCGTGTACACCATCAACCACGCGGAAGACAAGGCGCTGTTTGTCGATGAGGACTTGGTGCCGCTCATCGAGTCGATGGTCTCGGAGTTGAAGACTGTCCAGCACTACATCATCATGACGGACAAACGGGGGACTCCCACCACGTCTTTGCCTGGTGCCGTGTACTACGAAGATTTCATCGCCGGCCAGCCCGAGACCTACGAGTTTCCGGAGTTTGACGAATGGACACCGGCCATTCTGAGCTATACGTCGGCCACCACCGGGAATCCGAAAGGGGTTCTTTACACGCATCGTGGTCTGTATCTGCACTGTTTGACCAGTCTGACCGGTGAGCTGGGGACGCGTGAGTACGATGTCACCATGCCCGTGGTGCCGATGTTTCATGTCAACGCATGGGGGCGTCCCTATTGCGACACTTGGATGGGCGCCAAGCAGGTCTATCCGGGCAGCCGCCCCACTGCGAAAGACCTGTGCGAGTTGATACACACAGAGCGGGTGAGCTTCGCGGTGGGGGTCCCGACCATCTGGATGGGTGTGCTGCAGCATGTCCGGGCCCATCCACAACAATACGACTTCAGCTGTGTACGTTTCCTGATGTCCGGTGGGGCCGCAATGCCGGCGTCGCTGACCCAGGCTTTTGAGCGTGAACTGGGGGTGCGTCTGTGGCAAGGGTACGGGCAAACCGAGACGACCCCCGTGACCTTCGTGAATGAACCCAAGAGCTCCTTATCCCATCTCTCCGAAGACGAGAGGCTGAAGCTGCGGACAAAAACGGGTCTCATCATGCCTGGCCTGGAGATGCGCGTTGTCGGCGAAGACGGACGTGAGGTCGCTCACGATGGGAAGCAGATGGGCGAGTTGTGGTTGCGTGGGCCGTGGGTGTTAGCCGAATACTACAAGGATGCAGATCAGACCGAGCAGTCGTTTGTGGACGGTTGGTTCCGCACAGGCGACATCGTCACGTTGGATGAGCACGGCTATCTGCAGATTGTCGACAGGACCAAGGACCTGATTAAGAGCGGCGGTGAGTGGATTTCTTCGGTCGATCTCGAAAACACCATCATGGCGCATCCGCTGGTTGCCGAGGCGGCGGTCATCGGTATCCCGCACGAAAAGTGGCAGGAGCGGCCCCTTGCCTGCGTGGTGCCGGCCCAGGGCGCCGAGGGCCGCGTGACGAAGGCGGACATCCTGGAGTTTCTGCGCGCGAAGGTCGCGAAGTGGTGGCTGCCCGACGACGTGGTCTTTGTCAGGGAAATCCCCAAGACCAGCGTGGGCAAGTTTGCGAAGAAGACGCTGCGTCAGTGGTATCAGGAAGGCAAACTGGTGGCGTCGACAGCGCCAGAGTTGAGCGGAGAGAGCCACGCTTGACCCCGCATGGGGTGCGGAAGAACAGACAAACCCGCCAGGAACCTGGCGGGTTTGTCTGGGCCTGTGCATATTTCTGTGTGTATGGAGTCCAGACACGCGCCCGGGCGGCTACCGGCTGTCGCGCCCCGGGGCGTGCGGGCGGTCTGGATGTTGTCGTCTGTCAAAAAGCCCGCATGTACTGCTTTGGCACCTGAGGCTCCTGTTGGAGCGCCTGCGCCGCGTGAATCGGCCAATACGGATCGCGCAGCAGGCCTCGGGCAATCGCCACCAAATCGGCGTCCCCATTGGCTACGACCGCCTCCGCCAGGGCGGGATGCTCCAGCATGCCCACTGCAATCACCGGCGTCCCCAGCGTCTCCTTGAATGCGCGGGCAAACGGAACTTGGTAGCCCGGATAATTTCCCGGCCTGCGCTTGCCAGCCGGCCCTTCGCCACCTGAACTGACGTGGAAGATGTCGACACCCGCGTCCTTGTACCGTTTCCCGATTTCCAAAATATGGTCTACATCGTAGCCCCCGTCCACATACTCCACCGCGGAGACGCGCATGAACAGCGGCATCGAGGCCGGCATTTCGCTTTTTACCGCCTGAATCACCTCGTGGCCGAACCGGGCCAAATCCTGTCCGTATTCGTCGTCGCGGTGATTGGTGTACGGAGAGTGGAACTGGTGAATCAGATAGCCATGCGCCCCGTGCAGCTCGATGACGTCCACGCCCGCAGCCACCGCCCGCCGGGCCGCTTGGCGGAACTTTTCCACCATCTGCTTCACTTCGTCCGTGCTCAACGCGCGCGGCGTCTTGTATCCCGGACCTTCGAAGCGGATGGGAGAGGGTGCCACGGGTACCTCCGCGTCCTCGGCTTTACGTCCGGCGTGGGCAATCTGAATTCCGACCTTGGCGCCGTGTCGGTGGCAGGCATCAATGATGCGCGCGAAGGCAGCGATGTGGTCATCTGACCACAGCCCCAGGTCGTAGTCGGTGATACGACCGTCCGGTTCGACATCTGTCATTTCGATGATAATCAGACCGGCCCCGCCCACGGCGCGGCTGGTGTAGTGGACAAAGTGCCAATCGTTGGGCTTGCCATCCTTGGCGGTCACCGAATACTGGCACATCGGCGCCATCACGACGCGGTTTTTCAGTTCAAGACCTTTATAAGAAAACGGGGTAAAGAGCTTCGACATGTGTGCAGTCCCTCCTCCTAGCAAGACTGGAACGGGCATAGAAGCCCTGTTTGTCCTTCCAAAGGAAGATGCGTCCAATCTCGGCGCCTTCTGGTCGGGGCAGATACTATCTTATTGTAAGCCAAGGAGCCAGTCAACGGGTCCCCCTGTGTGTCCACCCATGACGTGCAAAGGAGGG
The DNA here is from genome assembly GCF_001552255.1 of Alicyclobacillus shizuokensis NBRC 103103. Classification (GTDB taxonomy): domain Bacteria; phylum Bacillota; class Bacilli; order Alicyclobacillales; family Alicyclobacillaceae; genus Alicyclobacillus_G; species Alicyclobacillus_G shizuokensis. The sequence goes on along the minus strand of NZ_BCQV01000011.1, from coordinate 2,307 downwards.
AGGTTATGATTCACATCCCTTCCGGCGAACGATTTCCATTAAATGTTAATTTTGTGTTGATCATGTTTATGTGTGCACTTTTTATACGTTCACGTGATCCTAGGAGCTTGCAAGGTTGTGGTTGATAAGACACAATAGAACTGTCTTTTTATCAAAACTAAACAGATCGGCTGATTAATTTGTTGATTTTTGTTGGTGTATTTCAGAAAGATGGTGAGACATGAGGATTCGCCTGGGGATTTCAACCGGGTTTGCAGGTGGATAGGTACCAAACATTATGAATCCCGCGGAGGGGGATGTTTGTAAACAAATGGGAAATGGCCAGTGTGATACGTTCGAACTGCGGGATCGGATGATGCAAGAATTGCGCTAGGCCTTCCAACGCGTGGAGGAGGAGCAGTTGGGACAACTACTGGACGAAATCTGCCAAGCTAAGCGGGTGTTCGTGTATGGCCTGGGTCGCGAACGACTGATGTTGCAAGCATTTGCGATGCGCCTGATGCATTTGGGGCTGACGGTTCACGTGGTGGGCGACGTTACGACACCACGCATAGGCGAGGGTGATCTTTTTCTGACCAGTTCTGGAGCTGGGTATCTTGCGACTGTAGAGGCGTTGATGAAGATTGCGAAGACGGCCAGGGCTCGGATCGCTTTCTTTACAGCCGCCACGGATTCACCATTACTTCCAATGGTGGACCAAGCAGTCTTGATTCCAGCGCGGACAATGCGTGACGACAGGAATGGCACTTCGTCCGTCCAGCCGATGGGGACGTTGTTTGAACAGGTGCAGCTCATGCTGCTCGATATGCTGGCAATGCGATTAAAAGAGCGGCTTGGCCGGACAGAGACGGATATGGTCGAGCTGCACACTAACCTGGAATAGAAGAAGGTGAGGGAATCGTGAAAGCGGTTGTATATGATGCGCCGCGTTCGTTTCGAGTGGAAGATGTGCCAGTTCCGGAGATTGCGGCAAATCAGGTCCTTGTTAGAGTCGCCACGTGTGGCGTTTGCAAAACGGACGTGCACATTCACCATGGCGAGTTTCTGACGGAGTTTCCGTTGATACCTGGGCATGAGTTTGCTGGGGAGATTGTCAAGGTCGGAAGCGGGGTGGAGGCTTTCAGGCCTGGGGACAGAGTGGCGGTGGACAACACAGTGTTGTGTGGTCACTGTTACTACTGCCGGCGGAATGAACCACTATTTTGTGAAAGATTCTACTCTCTGGGGTGTAATGGGCCCGGCGGTTTCGCCGAATATGTGGCTGCGGGGCATGACAAGGTGTTCCCGATTGGCAATCTTACGTTTGAAGAAGCAGCCATGATTGAGCCGACAGCATGTGCGGTGCACGGATTGGATGTGATCGATGTACGCCCTGGGGACGATGTACTGTTGTTTGGTACCGGACCGACGGGCATCGTGCTGGCGCAGTTGCTGCGCCACGCGGGCGCCGGAAACCTCGTGGTGGTCGCTTCCGACGAGCGCAAATTGGAAGTGGTGGCGGGGCTGGCGGCAGCTGACGTAGTACGTATGGATAGGTCCGACTATTCCAAGCATACGGCCGAGTTACAGCGGCGTTACCCGAAAGGATTTGACGTTATTATCGACGCGACAGGGGCAGTCACTGTCCTCCAGCACTGCACACAGTTCGCCAAGTACGGCGCGAAGATCGTGGTGTACGGCGTGTGCAACGAATCGGACCAAATGGTCATCAGTCCGTATGAAGTGTTCCGAAAAGAACTGAAGATTATTGGTTCATTCGCGCAGACGCACTGTTTTGATCGGGCAATTAAATTCATGCAGCGGGGTATTGTGAATGTTCGTGACATCATTACACATCGATTTTCACTCGACGATTTTGGAGACGCCATCAAGCAGGTCGAGTCCGGGCGTGGACATATAAAGGTGATAGTTGGAAGTGTGTGACGGTGGGTATGGGCGCAGTGAAGATTTTGAAGATATATGGGGAGTGACGAACTGAAGTTTTGAGCATGGCACGGGGAGCGATATAAGTTTGGGGAGTTAAGTTTTGTAACGGTCCACAAGTTCCGGAGAGATATAGAAAATCCCCTGGGCACCCGTGGATCGAAGTTCCTTTCTCCTGCCTACAACCGAATCTTGAAATCATGGTCACTCTACTCCCATGACATCGCACTCCCTCATGAGTGATTATCTTGTGGTTGGGTGTTTGTAGATGTTCAACTCTAGACAATGTCTTGTTGATTTGCTATAGTCTACACGTCAAGAATTGTTTATTTGTGTTCTGGTGTTGTTGAATGAACTAGAATTTGGGGGTGAGAGGAGCTGTAT
>NZ_BCQV01000010.1 GCF_001552255.1 Alicyclobacillus shizuokensis NBRC 103103 | reverse complement strand
TTGACGCCCGCGCTCTGTCCCACACCACGCAGCGACATGCAATAAAATAACACGGCGAATACGGATCGCGCAAGGGCTTGCCAACCAATTTTTTCGACCATGCCAGCGGGGCGAACTTGGTTCGCCCCTGTCAGGTAACTTATTGAAATTGCACATCGATCCGCTTACCATCGATATCGTCCGCTTTCGGCAATCGGATCTTCAGGATGCCGTTTTGATAGGTAGCCTCGGCGGCGGTCTCACGAACCGGAACGGGCAGTGGAATCACACGTGTGAAGCGGCCGTAGTAACGCTCCGTCCGGTGAGCGTGATGGTCCCGGTGCTCAGCCTCCTCTTGAAAATGGCCTTCCAAGTACAGCCGCTGGTCGCGCACCGTGATGCGCACGTCTTCAGGACTTTTGAGCCCCGGCAATTCTGCACTGACAAGAACATTCTGCTCATCTTCATGAACGTCCACCCGCGGCTGTCCGCTCAACCACCCTGGGTTCCAGACGCGATCCGACCATGACGGCAGCCATGATCCCCACCGTTGAAACAACTCAAAAGGGTCTTGTGGCACGAGCGCCATGTTTTCCACCTCCACAGCATAGTGTGCCTTGATCTTGACTTTTGTATCAGCCTCTGCCACAGGCCAAACGACTGCTTGTACGTAGACGTCAGCGGCGTTGGACTTTAGCTTGCGCTTGGAGTGGGGATATGATATATTCTTTTACGCGTCGGCGAGGTACTGAGGTCGGACGCGAGCCATTAGCTCAGTTGGTAGAGCACCTGACTTTTAATCAGGGTGTCGCTGGTTCGAGTCCAGCATGGCTCACCATGCGGAAGTGGCTCAGGGGTAGAGCATCGCCTTGCCAAGGCGAGGGTCGCGGGTTCGAATCCCGTCTTCCGCTCCAGGTCATGTCGGGGAGGCCGTCGTGAATAGGCCTCTCTTTTTCTACTCGGAGAGGTGGTCGAGTGGTTTAAGGCAGCGGTCTTGAAAACCGCCGTGTCCGCAAGGGCACCGTGGGTTCGAATCCCACCCTCTCCGCCAAGAATTCTAGTCGTGGCGCGGCTTCCCGGCTTCTCCCGGGGAGCCGCTTTTTCGTGCCTGCTGCGATTTGCAAACGAATTGCTAACCTTCGTTTCTCGAAATATTTTATTGCCTCCCACCCCTAATCACCGTCAGCACCTGCCTTGCCTCTGCCAACGCCTGCTCTTCCTCCGGCTCCAACGTCACCATTGTCTCCGGCAGGTACACCCCTATACCTATGCGCTCCAAATCCCTCCGCGCCTCCCATATTGGGCAGGTGTTACACGCCCATGGATCGACGCAGTCTGTGGCGCAGAAGTCCAACAACCTGCCCGCCACCTCGCCTAGCCTGCGGTGCAGTTCTGCCATACCCACTCTGATCACCGCCTTCCGGGAACGGAATCACTTCGAGTGGCGGCAGATAGACGGTGTACGTGTCACACTTGTAGCCCTCACATTGTGCCTTGCGCCATGTTCGGCGCGTAATCGGACGTTCGGTTGACCAGTATAGGCTGTCCAGATTCCTATACGAGTCCGAGGTCAGAAGTTCCCGCTTGTAATAGCGCTCCGTTGCCTTGTCGCCACGCATGTACCGCCGGCAGATGTACCAGACCGTTTCCCTGCTATGCATGACAACCGCCATCCAATCCGCACTGTTCGACCACTTTCGACCACCCCTGTGTGTTAGGATGGTACAGTATATGCAAACGCTCACTAGATGTTTCGCGATTGCGGTATAATTTTTTTTGGAGATGAGAATGTGCATCGGACGCGACTCAAACAGCGAATAATGGAGAGCGGCTTAAAACAGGCCCATATATCAAAAATCGTCGGGGTTACATCGAGTACATTTAGTCTATATGTAAATGGGAAACGGCTTCCCGATGTCATTATTGGTCAGAAGATCGCGCGGGCTTTAGGTGCGACTGTGGAAGAACTGTGGCCGCTGGATGAAGCGGAAAACGGCCGGGCATGATGCCCGACCGCATCCGATTTAGGCCGACTGCTGGGATTGCTGTTGAGGCTGCGCCGGCGCCTGTTGCGCCTGCGTGAAGGCATTGGCCGCCGTATAGAGTGGCGTACTCGCCGCCGCAGTCGCCTCACGCTGCACAAAGTCCAGCGCGGCCGCAATCTCCTGCGGCGTGGCGCCAGGGACCTTGGATGCGATGTCGAATTCCAGTGCTTTCTTCTGGTCTTCACTCAGCGCATCCAGTGTCGTGCCAAACGCATGCAACCCCACGGCGGCGACATGGTACAGCTCCGTCTGCCGGGCCTTGGCCGTCAGTTCCTCAACCTCTTGCTTCAACTTTTCTTCCACGGTCTGGGCGCCGGGAACAAACTCAGCAAGCCCCTCTGCTATCTTCTCGGCATCCGTGACGATACGCTTACCTTCGACCGCCACAGCCTGGATCGATGCGGAGATCCAACCACGCTTGTGAGCCGCAATGTAACCGCCGACCGAACCTGCCACAGTCACGATAGCTGTTACCAGATCATTGGCCGCGGAAATCCAACTGAAATCCATATTTCAACACTCTCCTCTTTGATTTGTGATTAGGCCAACATCTTGCCCCACGTCTGCGGACCCACGATTCCGTCCGCCGTCAGCCCATGCGCAGATTGCCACTTTTGCACGGCCGTCTTGGTCACTGGGCCAAATACGCCGTCAGTCTTCACACCCACGATGGCCTGTACGGCCTTCACAGCGTTGGTGTGACCAGTTACGCCCTGTTGCAGAGTCGGTACCTGCACGTCTTCCTCACCTCCTTTTGCGGCCTGCGCGGCCTGTGAATCATATTGGTAGAGCTTGTACTGCTCAATGACAGCGATGAGCTTCTGAGCGTACTGAGGGTCTGTGGCATACCCATCTTTCTGGATGAGCTCGCACGCAGTCCGCCACTCCGCACCTATCAGGTTGTGATAACGAGAGTTGGCGAGCAGGAACTGTCCGTGGTCCTGGATGCTGTCACCCAGAGAGGGATACGCGCGAAACTTGGCCTGTGTGTTTTCGGAGCGGCCGCCAATGTACTCCGTAGTGGTTTCTGTTACCACGGGTCCATGCCACGACGAATCCGCTTTGATCCCGAAAAGGTTGTTTCCAGGTGCATACTTCCCCCAGCCACTCTCCAGAGCGGCCTGGGCTATGATGAGCGCCGCGCTGATTTTGTGCGCACGAAAAAAGGCCACAGCCGATGGTGCAACCAGAGCGATAAAATCTTTGGGCTGCATGTCACACGCCTCCTCTGGCCAAAATAAAAAGCGCCCCAACACCGCCGGTGATGAGCGCCCCTATGACTGTCCGCCAGAGCCATGTCTGATTGGCTTCCAGTCGCTCGATGCGTTTTTCGTTCGCCTCTACCTTGGCATGTGTGGTTTCGACTTTCGCCATGTCGTACTGCGTCAATATCGTCTCAATGCGCACAACGCGCTCCCGGATGTCTTGCGCCCACCCCGGTATCTGTTCCACCCTCTCACCACCTACTCAAACGATGCTTCCCAAGATCACAAACTTGCCGGCCACTCCCACCCGGGCCATCAGCACCCGGTCATTGGCGGCGGGCGTATACGACGATAGGTACGGATATGGGCCCGCTGGCACGGTGTCACCATCCACCACCACCTTTGGCCGGCCGGCATCGGCGGTATAAGCCGGGTCGATAGTACCCAGCGCGAAGGCCGCGGGGGGAGGTTTTCGGTCACTGCCGCCCTGGGCGCGCTTCACCTCATTGCGGATGATCTGTAGCAGGGTATCCGGGTTCATACGGAGATCACCTCCTGCACCGTATGGCTCATCTCAGCCCCGCCTTTCAGCGGCATCTCCCAGGAAAGCTCCTGATACTTCCCGTCGATCCCGAGCTTGGCGTGCGTCAGGTGATAGACATCGTTGTAGGAGTGGATCGGCATGGCGAGCGTTGAGAACGTTACCTGCCGAGCCACCTGGCTATCCGTATACGCCTGCTGTTCGACGATGCCCTGGAGGCTGTCGAGGTCGGCCGCGTCCACGTTGATTGTCTTGCGGATGATGAGACCGCCACGGCTGACGGTACTCGTCGGGCTGGACGGGTTGTCGTTCGTATAGGTGTAGGTCAACACTACCTTGTCCGGCTCACTGACGATGCCAACCCACTGGTTCGGCACGCTGAAGTAGTCCAGCGTGTCTGTGGCGCCGGTGGCAATTACGCTCCATTCATCGGTCGCGTAGACATACTCCTCAGCCCGCTGTTGCGGCGTGGTGGCAGGGCGCGATGTGAAATACCCCTGCTCATCGACGAACAGGGGCTCGTAGTTGATGATTTTGAGCAGGGTATTGCACACGTCGAGCCAGGCTACATCCGGCGTCCAGTCATACCAGGTGGGCATCGTCTTTTCGCACGGAGCGATGTTGATTTTGTCGATGCCGAGGTTCTGCAGGACTGTGACGACGGCGCCGGCGATGTTGGTTCCTTCATCGACCACATATCGCGCGTTAGGGCCAGACTGCTTGAGAATGTACATCTTGTCGTAGGCCGTGACTTCTCGGTATCTCGAAGGCCCTTGGTAGCTCCGCCCTGGCGCCACCGGAAGGAAGATGCCGAGTGGCCACTTCACAAATCCGCCGTCAGGCATCTGGAGCCGCGCCCATGGGCGGATACGATCCCGTAACCAGTCGATGGTGCCGTCGTCCTTGATGTTGAACGTGGCACTCCGCTTAATGTCGTCGGCTTGGTTGTCCATCTTGATGCTGCTTTGCTCCGCCACCACTAGGTTCGTGATGTCGCGGATGATGTTGTCGTTGCTGTCCAGTAGGTCGAACGTATACGAAAGCCGCCTGCTGCCATGGACGGCGTGCAAGGCGGCTCGCACTTGGTCTGCTGTGTACGGACTCCCCTGCGGTACCAGAGGCTGCATTCACACCGCCTCCCTAGGAGACGTGCGTCCAAGCTACTCGGCGCACAATCTTTGAGATGGAATGCTGCGCTGCATTGGCACGTCCGCAGCAGGATCCCCGTGTCTTTTCCACCGCGTATAATGACCAGAGCAATAACCTCTGGCTTGATGAGGTTTGTTGCATCCTGGGACCGAGCATAAGCGCATCGACATGGCCTTCCTTTCACACGGACTCATCAAACGACACCGCCTGCACCGTCAGCTGCACCGAACTGCCCCACCAGTCCTCCGTCTCCGGGATAGCCGACACTACACCGTACACCTTGCGCCCGCGGCTGTCGCGATAGAGCAGCGTGGTCTGGCGGTCGATGAGCGCGTAGAGTGCGGCCAGGTCATCGGTATCTGTTCTGCAGTTGACCGTCACCTGCACCTGCTGCGTCTTCTGGTCGGAGATATCCGCGACAGGCAAGCTCCGACCCTCGAACGCCACCATCGTCTGGGTGTACTGCGTCTGGAGCGTCCGCTGCTGATCGCGCAGTCGGAAGCGTCGGATGGTTCCTGGAGCGTCCAGCGGGTCGTGCAGCCAGACACCGGACAGCGTGATGGATACGCTGGCCGGAGCACTATCCGCCGTTGTGCCATTGGCGCCGATGGCGGTGACCTTGTAGTCGTACTGCTTCCCGCTCGCCACGGCGTAGTCGTCATAGGCACCGCTGCTTGGGATGTTGGTCGCGATGCGCACCCAGTTCGTCGTCCCTGCCTCGCGCCGATAGATGTCGTTGTACGTCACGTCCGGCTGAGAACCTTGTGGTGCAGGGTTCGTGATGGTCAGACGAAGGAAACCGTCCTGCGGAGTCACCGTGAGTTCCGGCGCGGCAGGCGGTGTGTAGCTCACCGAGAACGCCACCACAGCCGATGCAGCCGAAACGCCTTTGCTGTTGGTGACGGTTACTTGGATCTGATAGTTGGTATCGTTGGCCAGCGTGTAGCCGATGGTCAACGCCCTCGCCATGCCCTGCGGGTCGGGCTGTTGGCCGCTGTCCCACAGCGTGGTGCCGTTGGCATCCTGGAGCGTCACCTGATACGTAGACTGCGGGTTGTTGGCCGGGTCAGAGTAGGACCACTGCGCTGTGAGGCTCGACGTTCCGACCGTTCCCCCAGCTGTAGGCGCTGTAACCTCGACAGACGGCGCCGGCGCCGTCTCGAACGTACCGTAGCTGCTCCACGGTCCTTGCATCCCAGCTTGGTCCCAGGTCGTGACGCGCCATTGGTACTGCTTGCCGTTGGTGAGCGTGTTGGCGGGCAGTGTGTAGGACTGAGCCGTGCTCGCCACCTTCCCGGTGTCCAGGATCGTCTGCCCGGTCGCCACGTCCATGATCTGGAGTTCGTAGGCGGACTGACTGTCGCTGGGGTCGGGATCGCTGAAAGTCCATCCGAAGGTGTTTGCCAGCGTCGCGTCGAAGTTGGCATGCGGCGTCAGGATTGGTGCGTTGGGTGGCGAGTTGAGCTGGATGTAATCATAGGCGATAGCTTGCGCGCCTGTATCCTTCCACATGTACCGGATAGCATCTGTACTGCGCATCACGGTCTGCGGAGACCCCGTGTTTGTCGACTGACTGTTCGTCACCGTGGGATTACTCCAAGACGTTGAACCTGCGGGTAGATAGGCATGAATGATCCGCCGATATATTATTGAATCGCCGACGAGTGTTCCTTCCCAAAACGCGTCCACAGTATCGTCCGCTCGGACAGCCACAGAGATGTTTTGGGATAGCTGCTCCTTAGAACTGATCTGCGCTACCGTTGACCATGTTTTTCCTCTATCTGACGATTTTGTCCATCTCGTTGTCTGGCTTGAGTATATCCACATCAAGTAGATGTCTCCGTGGCTATCCACGACAGCACAGGGATTGGACTGAGCGAAGGAATTAACAAAGATACTAGTTCTAGTCCATGATTGCCCATCATAGACCGCGCATTGGATGCTGTAGTATGTCGTTGCTTGAGAGTGTAGCCAAACAATCACAGGTTTATCTTCATCGATGATGTTCACGCATGGATTTTGATTCGCCATGCCGGAAGAATTGTCCGACGATATAGCTGTGATGGCCTGCCATGTGTGACCTCCATCTGTAGACTTTGTATAGCCTATATTGCTTACATTTAGACTCACGGTTGATAAACGCGATGCAAAAGCTAGGTGGATATCACCTGCGTCATCCACGATGAGCGATATCCCTTGATCAGCATTACCTGGATCGATGTGCGATAGATAGGAGATCGCTTGATTGGATACGGAACTCGCATTCAGCGCATAAAAGTATATACTTTGGCTTCCTACTATCCATACGACTGCATAAACTTGAGTTCCAAAAGCATCTATCGCATAGCTGACTACACTTGTACTCCCCTGATCCAACCAACATAACTGACTCCATGTCTGCCCGTTGTCTCGACTTGCAAATAGATAAACATATCCGGAAGAAGTATTCCGAGCTGCCGCCACAATCCACCCATTGCTCAACCTTACAATCTTCCTGCCGCCGTTGCCGCTTATGTCGTACGTACTCGACACAATCACCGTCGGGTCCACGATGACAGGGTAACTCACGGTGTCCGATGAAAGCCAAGAGTAAGGAACGCCAATCGAAAACTCCAGCCGCCCCTGCCCGACTTCCTCCACAAAGAACGTCCCACGCTGCGTCTGCGCCGGACTGCTCTGGTCCCAGGCTACGATGGCGGGCAGGCTGAACACCTCACGCCCCGTCTCATCCACCAGGGAAATGGAGTCGCTCGACGTGAACGCCCCGGACATGATCATTCCAAGAGGGCCGCGCACGGATAGAGAGGGATCGTACTCCAGCACGCCACCGACAGCGAGATAGGGCTGGTCCAAGATGGGCAGCGGCGGCCGCTGGTCGCCTCGCAGCGAGAAGTAGTGCTTGAGCTGCCCCGCCTCTACCCGGAACCACTCTTCCACGTCAGGGAAGTGGCGGTCGTAGCGCGCGTGGTAGTCGCGGAGCACGAACAGGTCGCTCGTCTGGTCGGCGGAGACGATGATGTCTTCGATGCCAGTGTTCGGGTCGATGTACTTCACCTCGCGCGGAATCCAGCGGACCGTATAGCCCTGCGCCTCGAACTCCACCACGTTCTGGCCAGTCGTGTCCTTCGTGAAGGTCGCCCGGATCTCTCCGTTGTCGCTGACGAAAGAACCGTCATCCTGCTGGCTGAGAGCCGCTGGGTCCTTCGGCACGAATTGCGCGATGACTGCCATATGCTGCCCTCCTCCTCACTGCTGCTCCTGCTGCGCTTCCTGCGTGATCGTCAGGTCTCCGGACGTGTCACTGTTACGCGTGATGGTGAGCGTACTACCATCTGCCAGGGTGTACACCAGTGGGAAAGTCGGCGTGAACGGCTTTCCGTCCCGATACCACTGTTCCTGGCTGTTCGTCAGATACAGCGTGTCCGACGATTGGGTGCCCGACACGGTGAACAGCAGGATCAGCGGCACAGGCACCGCCGAGACGTTAACATCGCTGGGATCGCCCTGGCCGCCGGACAACTTTCCTCCGCCTTGGAGTTGGGCGAGCCACTTCACGGCTTGGATGGGTGTTGAGTCTGCCACACTTCATCACCTCCGAAATGAGAAAGGGCGTCCAATGCATGGACACCCTCATCCCTTGCGCTGCCGCTCTACCGTTTGCTGCAAGCCATAGTCCCATACATACGAAGCAACCACATCATTTCCAATATGGACGTCGATGTTGATCGGCTGCTGCTGGCCGCCGCGCGCGCCGCCCATCTGCGCCACAATGGCCGCGGCCAGTCGGCCCAGCGTAGAGTCGTTGAGCGGCAGCACAGCCTCCGGACCCGCTTCACCAGCGAGCGCCAGCGTCGGCCCGGTCAGAATGCCACCACTAGCCATGGCAGGCACTTTGAGGCTCGCGGTCGCCGTGGCAACGGCAGCCTTCCCAGCGCCAATCGCCGCCGACGCCGCGCTGGCCAACTTCGCCGCCGCAGCCTGCACCGCCCCGAGCATGGAGTTCAGCCCGGCCACCAGCCCCTGCGCCAGTCCCTGACCGTATTTCTCCCCCACGTCCACGTAGCTCTGTACCCAGCTATTGAGTTCATCCTGGCTCTCCGCCTGGGCTTGGATCTGCAGCTGGATGGCCTGATCTCCGGTGTCCTTGATCGCCTGGAGCCACGCCGCGTTGGCCTGGGCCAACGTCAGTTGCCCGGTCTGGATGGCCTGTACCAACTGCGTTTGCAGGGCCTGGAATTTCTGCTGCTCCAGTTGGATCTCCTGTTCCATCTCGTCGCGCATAAGCGCGCGCTGCTGGTCATACTGCTGCTGTTGCAGCTGAATGGCTTGCTCCTGGTCCTGGATGGCCCATTGTTTTTGTTGGTCCGCGATCTGCTGGTTCAGATCATCGATTTGAGCTTGGACCTGTTTCACGGTCTCTGGATCGTTCATCATCTGCGCCACGGCCAGCTGATGCTGCAGGTCGGCCATCTGCTCGTCCCACTGCTTCTGCTGGTTGGCCCGGTCGTCCTGCGTCTGCTCCTGCTGCAGCGCCGCCAGCTGCGCTTGGAACTGCGCGTCCATAGCTTGGGTGGCCTGGTCAAAGGCGTCCAGCTTGCTTTGTAGAGCCGTGCTGATGGCCTGCAGATCAAGGTCTGTCGCCGTCTTGAATGCGTTGGCCGCTTGCGCGTTAATCTGCACAAGCGCGTCCTTAGTCTGCCAAAGCTCCGAGTTCAAGTCGGCGATTTTCTGTTTGACCTGCTGCACCAAATCCGCCTGCGTTTTCGGATTGAGTTTCTTTAGCTCGGCCTGCAGTGACTGAATGGACGACTGGATAGACTTGATCTCCTGGTTGTACACGTTCCCAATCTGCTTGGCTATGGAAGAAGTGTCTTTTCCAGCATCCGACAGATACTGCTGCTCGGCTTGCAGCACGTTCAGCTGCTGCTGCAGGGGAGCCAGATTCGTGTCAGCTTTGTTGAGCAGGTTCGTTACCGTGTTTTGGATGGACTGTTGCTGCAGCTGGGCCAGAGCGTCCTTGGTCTGCCAGAGTTGGGCATTGAGATCCGCAATCTTGTCTTTGACCTGTTTGACGAGGTCTCCCTGCGTTTTCGGATCGAGTTTCTTCAACTCAGATTGGAGCGATTTAATGGACGACTGGATGGTTTTGATCTCTTTCTGATACTCACCGGCGATTGACTTATCTACGCCAGAAATGCTCTTGCCAGAATCAGAAAGATACTGTTTCTCCGCCTGCAGGATGTCGATTTGCTTCTGTACGGAGTCCATATTGGACTCTACTTTGTTGAGCAGATTCTGAGCGACATCAGTTTGCGCTTCTGCCTTCAACGCATGCAGCGCGTCTTTGTCCTTATAGACTTCTGCTCCCCATGCGGCATACTGCTTCTTTAGCTTCTCAATATCGCTGGCATGCGTCTTGGGGTTCAACTTCTTGATCTCCGCGTTCACGGACTTCATGGCGGACTGAATCTTGCTGATCGCCTGCTGATAGGCGCTGGCCAGCTGCGAGGCGTCCTTTGTCGCGGCAGCCGTGTTGCCTTGGTTCTGATCGAATTTCAGCTTGGCCTTGAGCTGGTTAATGGTCTGCTCATATGGCGCCACCTTGCTTTTTAGACCGTCAATCAAGGCCTGCGCGACATCTTTAGCCGCCTTCGATGCCGAAGACTTGCTCTTCGATATCCCGCTGGCTATCGTCTTGGTGAGATTCGAGCCCCACTGGTCTGATGTCTTACCGGGGCCTTTCCGCGTCGGTGAGTGCCAACCCAGGTAGTCCTCGATGGCCGTGGCCGCCGCGTTTGCCGCGTTAGCCAGCACCCCGGTCTGCGACTGCAGCCCTTGGGCCAGCATAGAAGCTAAGTTGCGCCCCCACTGCCCGGCGCCGGTCTCACCGCCGGAAAACAGCATGCTGAGAACATCGACGCCGGTCTTTCCGCCTTGAAACGCTTTTTGCATCGCCTGAGCGAGGAGATCCGGAAGCTTCGACAGTGGCACCACAGCCTCTGGTCCCGCTTCGCCTACGCCGATGACAGACGGCTGGTTGAAGATGCCACCTGTCGCATACCAGTTGACGCTCACCGTTGGGTATGGAACGTTGATGCCGGCGATTTTCCGGTGGCCTTCACCAAAGCTGAAATGCGGCAGCGGGATATGGATACTCTTGAACCCGCTGACCAGCGAGCTGATCATCTTGCTCCCGTAACTCGCCATTTTCCCCGGCAGACCCGCGATATATGAGAGCAAGCTGTTTATACGGCTCTGCACGGTAGAACGCAGCGAGCTTATGCGCGAGCTTGCTGAGCTGACAAGCTTTTCAAACGCGCTCACTCCAGCATCTCGTATCTTTCCGAACAGGCTGGATACCACGCTCGGTAAGCTTCCCAGTCGACTCTGGATGGAACTTACAAGGGTCTTTACACGGCCTATGGTGTTGTTATAAACAGCTGACCACGCGCTGCTAAATGCACTTTTGACATGGTCGAGCGCACTGCTCACTGTATCGCGCATTCCGCTCAGACGGTCGCTGATACCAGATACTAAAGACTTTACGCGGCCGACTGTGTTGTTCACTACCCAATCAAAAGCTTTGCCAAATAGATTGCGTATACCGGAAAGCGCGGAACTCGCGACATCAGAGAGGCCGTCCATCGCCGCCTTGAATGGCGCCTTCAGAGCTGGTGCGAATGCTTTTAATAGGCCCAGTATCTTGCCGCCAATCCAGAACGAGAAGAGATTCCAGGCCAGCCCCAAAGCATTTTTCAGGAGGTCGGTGATATCGTGCCAGAGACCAGACCAGTTGCCTGTGAATAGGTCGGCGAAGATTTTGATGGTGTCCATCCACATATTTGTGGCTTCTTTGATCATGTCCATGATCGTCTTCAATGTACCGATTACCACTACTTTGATAACCGGCCACAACAAGTTCATGACCGAGTCGATGACCTGCATGGCGTTTTTCACAGCAGCCGCTATCTCTGGCCAGTTGTTTTTGAAGAATGTCACAATCTGTTGAGCAATCTGTTTGAACGCAGGCATCACAACTTGATAAGCCTGTTTAAGAAGGCTCATCTCGTTCTCCATGCTTTGTTGCACTGCAGGAGGTACGCCCAGTGCGTCCATGATGTGTTCAAACCCAGCCTTGTCACCGGTCAAAAGACTGGTCATTGCATAGATGCCTGAACCTATGTCCTCGATAACCTTAGCCGCCACTGACCCAAGCGACTGGAATGGGGCAAAAAAGTCATACACCTGTTTGCCTAGCTTGCCGTCGCCCAGGGCGTTCTTGAGCAAGCCAAAGGACTCCTTAATTTCCTTTCCGAAGTACTGAACAGATGTTATAAGTTCCGGTGGAAAGAGTCCCTTGAGCGCACTACCATTGGTCAGTGACTGCACCACACGAGTGATGCCATCAATCACCGTGCGCAGTGCCGGCGTCACAGCTTGGCCAATCTTGATAGACAGCGACTCAAAGGCGCCCTCCATCTGCTGAATGGAGCCTTTGAGATTGTCGTTCATGGTATCGGCCATTTGCTTCGCAGCGCCATTGCTATGCACAAATGAATTGGTCAGCTTGTCCAGCTGGCCGGAGCCCTTATCAATCAGCGTCAACCAAGCAGACATAGATTCCGCGCCGAAAATGGCCGACGCCGCGGCAAGCCTCTGACTCTGGCTCATTCCCTGGAACTTGTCATGCAACTGGCCGATGATCGTAGACAACGGCAACATCTTGCCAGACGTATCCGTCACCTTGACTCCCAGGTTGTCCAATTCTTCTGCTGCCGCCTTCGGAGGGCTGACCAAGCGCTGCAAACCCATGCGCAGAGAGGTACCGGCCGTATCGGCCTTAATGCCGTTATTTCCGAGAATGGCGAGGGCTGCCGATATTTCTTCAAGGCTCAATCCAGCCGAATGCGCTACAGGGCCGACATACTTGAGCGAGACTCCAATGTCGCTAATAGAGATTGAGGATGCATTTGCTGCGGCTGCAAGGTCATCCGCAATATGGCTCATGTCATTGGCTTTCAAACCGAAGTCGTTCATGGCGCTGATCATGATGTCGCTGACCGATGCAAAATCCTCGCCAGCCGCCGCTGCAGCATTCAAGATGCCCGGCATGGCATCAATGATTTGCTGCGCATTGAATCCAGCTGCAGCCAGGTTCGTCATGCCCTGCGCAGCCTGGCTCGCGCTGAACACCGAATCGGCGCCCAGCTTGATCGCTGTCTGTCGAAGCTGCTCAAATTGATCACCCGTTGCGCCGGATAGAGCCTTGACCTTACTCATCTCCGACTCGAAGTCCATCGAAGTCGTGATGATTCCCTTTAGACCGCCCGTGACAGCATTGATGCCTTCATAAACAGCGCCCCAGACTAGGCTTGTCTTGACGATAGCGCCCAACGAGGCCAGCCTTGAGCGGGTCTGCTCCATGGCAGTGCCCAGCTTTCCCATGCCCGACGCCTGCTGCTCGATCTGTGAATTTGCCTGCCGCAGTTCGGACTCCATTTCTCCCAGCGCAGCGCGCGCATTATTCAACTTGATGGCCAACTGCTGGGTCTGCTTGGCATCTTCACCCTTCTCGGCTGCAGATTTTGCATAGGCTTGTTCCAGGGTTTGTACGATCCCGCGCTGAATCTCGATCTGCTTGGTCAGAGATTCGGTCTGCAACCGGAGCTTATCTGTCTCCGTCCCAAACTCTCCCAAGTTGGCGGCCGCAGCCTTAAACTCACTCTTTACGACGCTTAGTTGGCGCCGAAGCTGGGCCACGCCTTCTTGGAAGCCCATAGAGTCCATGGACACTTTGGCAACCAGATTACCGATCTCTTCGTTTGGCACGTTCTCACCTCCCTCTACAATCCGGGTATCTGGTCTATATAGCCCATAGGCTCAGGTTTATGGGTCCGAAATTCCATGAGCTCAAAAAACCAATGGATGTCCATGTCATCGATCTCAGGTAGCGTCCATCCTTGCTTGAGCAGGTCGATATATAGACGTTTAATGGTATCCAAGGGGCGCTCTAACTGCGCCCCTTCACTCCGTTTGGGTCTTTACCTCCGACAGCAAGTTGCATGTACTTGGCTACTGTCGGCACCAACTCATTTGCCGGCAACCCTTCATACAGGTCGTCCCGCGTGAACTGCCCATTAAACAGCTCCACTACAAAATCGGCCATCATATCGAGTTCATCCAATGTGATGCTGTTGTCATCACGCCCTTGTAACCGTTCAGCCAGTTCCAGAGCCCGGCGCAACATACGAGCCTTCACGAAAGGAACGGTATATGTCTTGCGCTCGCCGTTTACCAGCAATTTAATGTCCATATCGAACCTCCCAAACTAAAAGGGGACGGGCATATCCCGTCCCCCGAATTACACTGTTAAACCTCATGAACCCGATCCAGTTGGCGGCTGGTAGACCGCATTGAACCAGGTCGGGCCACCAGTGAACGTCGGATCGTCCTCGTCACCTCTGACCTGCCAGGCGTTATCGTAATCCCTACGGATAAAGGTCCCAGAAATCTTCTCTGTCTGGAAAGACGGTGAGTCCTCTTGCGTCTTATAGTCCTCCTGGAGCGGTGCAAACTTCCCTTTGAGTAACCAGACATAACGGTACTTTCCATTGCTCTTCTTCGAGCGAAACCCAATGGCGACATACGGCGCATTATCCGTGCTCTTCTGAATCAACACACCATCAGAGCCAACCGTTGCGCCGAGCAAGTCCGCAACCACGCTGGTCGGTAGGGACGCGACCTCCAAATCAACCTGGATCTCGCCAAGTGACGTAGCCGTCTCCGCCGGCCCGTCATCCGCGTACAGCGTAGCGCTGTTCGACTTCGGTTGGATTGATGCGCTCACGGATTTTCCTACAGACTTTACCTCGCCATACTCGACGCCCGTTTCGTCATCCTTGGAGATAATCGCATAATGCAGATTGTCCAGGCCAACTAAAACTCCCATCTTCAAACCTCCTTAGAAATCTGGTATCGCAACGCCTTGTGATAGACAGATGTGTCCGGCTCGTATAAGTCAGTGGAGTAGTACCGGATGAACCCCAGCGACTCCATGACCTCGTTCACTCGCTGGACAATGGCTGAATAGTTGGTCTTGCTCCAGACATCTACTTGCAGGCTCACACGCGCCGAGGTGGGCCCATCATTGGCGTAGTTAGCATCGAGATTGTTCACCTCAAAAAAAGTGATACGCGGAAACACCGTAGCGTCAGGAGCAGTGATCTGATAGACATGCTTGCCTCCGAGAAGCGATGTCAACTGATCGTCGCTAACCAATGTCTGGTAGACCTCAGGCTTCACGTCGATCACAACCCGAGCCCCCTTCTCAGCGACTCTGCCAACCGCTCGAACACTTCGTCTCGGGCCTCGCGGATGGCCGGCTCCACGAAGGGATATGCTGGCACCTGACCGCCGTCTACTGTGGCATGACCAAACTCCAGAAACTTTGCGCGCCAGGCTGTTTCTTTTCCGGGACCGACCTCCACGTACCGCATGGTGCCGGACGTCTTCACGCGGCTGGTCTGGATATCATCGCGGATATGCTGGTGCTCCACGGTAGAGACATGGACGTTGTTCCGCATGGCCTCGGCAAGCGGCTCCGCGGCCTCATTGAGTGCCTGATTCGCCACTTTATTGGCCGCTTGCCCCAGCGCGTTCAGACGCGCCATTAGGCTGTCCATACCGTCAAGACGCAGGTCAGTTCCCACCGTCCACCACCTCCCGACACATGAGTTGGATCTCTCGGTGCCGCTCCTCCGGGTCGACCACAAGTCGGATCGAAAACACGCGCTGTCCGTAGACGACGCGCATATCTTGTGTGACACCCGGGCGGTAGCGGATGCGGATAAGGGTGTCGCGCTCGGCATTGACTGCCGCAGCCTCATAGAAAACCCGCCAGCGGGCGTTCATGGGCTCCACGGCGGCCCAAACAGTCGCCACATCCTGCCATGTGGTCGTCGTGAAGCCCTCGTCGTCGGTCACTGTGACCTGCTGCTGTATCGTGATGCGGTGGCGGTAGTCTGCAACGCCGCTCATGTGCTACCACCGTCCACGGGATCGGGAGCCGTATAGCGGAGCTGCATGATCATGCTCTCCAAGCTATAGGCCAACACGTTCGCTTGCCCTACAGGCTCCCGGTTCTCATACCAGTGGACCACAAGAATCTTCTGCGCGAGGTCGTAGACTTTGGACGACATGTCCACGTTGCTGCCGGTGGCGTTCGCCAGGTATTCCACTGATGCATCAATGAGCGACTGGATCAGCGCATCATCATCGGTTCCATCTACGCGGAGAAAGGTCTTAGCGTCGTCTAGGGTGATCACATCACCTCACCCCCGGATGAAAGAGGCGCGCCGCGATGGACGCGCCAGTCAGTTCAGGAAGCCGCCTGTACGGTCAACGAGCAATAGAACGCAGCGCCGGTGTCGAACGGCTTGATGTCAAACCGCTCGATGGCGCGGACCTTGGTCTGGTTCGTCTCGAACGCGCCGGCGCCAACGTTGGTGGACGCAATAGACAGCTGCTGGCGGTCGAACAGCACGATGGCCTCCTGCAGGTTGCCGATGAAGACCGGCGCGACAACGCCGCTTGTGGTATCCGACGGAAGCAGGCGATTGGCGACCACCGTGATGGGCACACCGAACAGCATCTTGCGGCTCGGCTGCGTCGGATCGGGCTGGATCAGATACCGGCCAGTCGAGTCCTTCTGCTCATCCAGCCAGTTGTAGGCGTCCTGGTTGGTGATGATGACGGCGCCGGCCGCCAGGTCCGGATCCAGATCGACGTTCAGCACTTTCTTGATATCGTCCGCGCTCGCCAGCGTCTTCGCCGTGAACGTCTTGAGCAGATTGATGATCTGCGTGTTCCGCGTGGTCGTGGACTTCTTCGCGATCCAGTTCGCCACATATGCCATTAGGTTCTGGTCGGTATCGGCCAACAGTTGGTTGGTGATTGGCAGGATGCCGCCGTAATCCTTGATCGAATACGTGAGCGTCTGGAACTGCGGATTGCCCATGTCGCCGATGTTTTGAGCCTCCGTCAGCTGGGAGAACGGCGTGATGTCAGCCAGTTTCTCAAGCACCCGGGAGCCACTGTTCGTCGTCACCGTCTCAGTACGGACAAACGTCTCCAGTGATACCAGCTGGCGCTTGAACTGGTTGATCTGGGTCTGGATGTCCTGGGGCACAATGTACCCGCCGTCCTGCTGGCTGCCCTCGCTCATCGCGCGCGACTCAAGCACCGAGCGCTCCTCAGCGCTCATGGGCTTGCCGCGCATCCATTTCAGGTAGGCGTTGCGATACTCCGCCTCGGGATCGTCCTTGCGAGCCTGGGGAGAGATGATAGCAGGCGCTGCCGGCGGCTCAACGCCATGCTTCGCGGCATCTTCCAGACCGCGCAACTCCTCCAACGTGTCAATCTGCTCTTTCAGTGCCGCGGCGGCGTCCTTCGCCGCCCGCGCCTCTTCCAGCTTACCTTCATCCAACAGCGACCTGGCTTCTTCCAACTTCGCGGCGAGTTGCTGCCGCAGTTCGCGTTCTTTGGGATCCATTTGATCAGCTCCTTCAGAGGTTTTGGCGCATGAAAAAAGACCTGTCAGATTTCCAGCAGGTCCAGTTCCAGCCTGAGTTTTTCGCGTTCCTCGTCAACCTTCGGACGGCGCCGAGCAAGTTCCAACTCTTGTAGCTTTTCTCGGCTCCGCTGCCCGACGACGGCTTCGGTGTCCGGGTACGCCGGAGAGGTGACTACAGAGATGTCGTAGATGCGCTCGAAGCGATTGATGCGGCGCTCATAGATGCCCAGGTCCTCGTTGTAACTCACCTCGTCCCCATCATCTGCGATGGAGAAGGCGAAAGAACACTGGTTCACCACTCCGGAACGCACATTGGTCATCAGATCCTTGGCATATGTCGTATCGGTCGGAAGCAGCTTGAATCGCAGGCCAATGTTGTCCACGGATAGCTGCAGCTGACCGGGTCCAGATGATACCGTATTCCGCGCTAGTGGCATGTTCGCATCGTGGTTGAACAGCGCCACGACGTTCGACATATCCGCCTCATCCAGCGCGGTCGGACTGATGATCTCCCGAAACGGAACGAGCCACCCAAACACCTCAGACCAACGCTCAAACTTCAGCGCATATCCCTCGATGAACTCTCCGCCGTCGCCGGCCGCTCGCAACTCCACGGGAGCATGCAGGATGCGCACCTCGCGGTCTGTTTGCAGTTCGGACCGACTTCGAAGTGGGGGCGGCTCCAATCCCGCATCTCGGATATGCGCGGCCAGATGCTCGTAAACGCCATGGCGATCCGCATCCGGGATGTTGGCTCCCCCACGCGCACCGTTGAGCACCGCAATGCAGGACACGCAAGCTCGGTAGTTGGCATCACCCACCTCCCCATCGTCGCTGACGTTATGGTGGATGAACTTGTACGCTGCCTTTGTATCCGGATTGCCCTGCGGATCCACCCAGGCAAACGCTTTGCGCAGCGTAGCCTCGTCGGCGTCATTCGGGATGTTTGCCTTTGCAGCAGGCCCATCAAAGGACGACTCCGTATCCACCGGCGTATGGTGTACCGGGATCGCTGGCATTTCACTCACCTCCTTTCGCGGCCGCAGCCTTTCCGCCGTGTGAGCCCAATACCTCTTCAATCAACCCAACTGGAACGTAGTTGAGCGGAACAAAGTGCTTGTCCCCGTCCGGACCGATGCCGTCCTGCTCCTCAAGGGCGCGGATGTCGTTGATAGAATAGGCGCCTACTTCCCACATGGACTTGTAGTAGGCAGCCCGACTTGCCGCGTCTCCGCGCAGCTCCGATGTGAGATTGAACTTGGCATAGTATCGCTTCTGCTCCGATGGCGAGAATAGCTTGTAGTTAATCTCCTGCTCCCATTGGGTCACGATGGGCTGCAGGGTGTTCTTCACATAGTCCAGGCTCTGCTGTTCGATGTTACTGAACGTCGCACGGTCGAGTTGGTTCAGCTTGTGCGCTGGGATCTTATAGACCTTCGCGACCTCAAGCACCCCGAACTTCTGCTGCTCAATGAATTGGGCATCCTCCAGCGGCATGCTGATGCTCTGGTATTCGATGCCACCGTCAAGGATGGCGATCTTATGAGCGTTTGTCAGACCACTGTTGAGCTTTTGCCATTCCTCACGAGCCTTGTCCTTGGCTTCTTTTTTCAACGCCGCCGGCACCTTCAACACGCCACGGCTCGCCGTTCCGTTTGCCCAGAATGCGCCGGCAAACTTCTTCGCCGCCTGCTGCGCACCCAACTCCTCACGCAGGACCGAGATAGGCGAGATACCTTTCAGGCCACTCTTGCCCGGATACTTGAGGTGAAACACGTCATGCCACGCCAGCTTGCGCATCTCCCCGGTTGGGATGACCGTCGTGTACCAGAGGTCTCCGGTCACTGGATCCAGCACGACATCCGTTGCGGCCGGGTCTAGCGGCCATAATGCCGTCGGCCGGCCGTCAAATCCCCAATCAATCGCCGCATATGCGTTGCCCCAGGCCACTAGGTGCAGCATTATGAGTTCCTTGAATGTGTAGGCCGACATGTACGGGTTCGGCCTTGATCCCAGGAGCTGCGCCACAGGGTGTTCGATATCCTTCGACAGACTTCCACGGCTCTGCTTGAAAATCTGAATGGGCAGCTTTCCGATGTCGCCACCGAGAATGGACGCGCATGCATACACGTTCGAGTTCATCAAGGCCGAGTCTGCTGTGATCCGCTCGCCGCTATACGTTGGCTCGCCGCCAAAGATAGAGATGAGCCAATCCGCTGGATTGGTCAGGTCGGAAACATCCATCAGGCCCCGTTTTTCAAGTGCAGAGCTCAAAAACACTCACTTTTCACCCCCTTTGCGGCGGTTTTGGCACGTTTTTCGACCAAATTACGGCCAAAATGCACAAAATAGCGCCAATCACATACCATCCAGCCACATTACTGAGCATAAATGTGGCCCGGCAGACGATTGCCAGGCCCGCAATGGCGAGTATGTCATCTCCGAAGAGGGTGAAGAACGTCAGTAATGCGCGTAGGACCCGCATGTCTACACCCCCTCAAAAGCTAAAGTCGTCGCTCAGAATGTGCGCGTTCAGGTCGACCTCTTCCACCCGCATGGCCCGTACATGCGCGTTAATGAGCGCGGCCACCGGGTCAATGCGCTCCGTCGAATGCGCCTTGTCCAGCATGATGTTGCCATTGTGGTCCGCACGCTCGACCGCGTTGCTCATCGCCCAGGTCAGTACCGGGTCGTTGTCATGTACAATTCGGCCAGATAGCACTAGCTCGCGCAGGTTCTTTGTCGGTTCGCTAAGCGTCCGGACGCCCTGTCGAATTTCGACCATCACATATCCCTCCGCCTCCATCTCCTGCGCAAACTGCGTGGCGTTGTATGGGTCATAGCAGATCTCTTTGATGACCCAGCCGTGCTTGCGCTCCATCTCCCGGATGTACGCCTGGATGTAGCGGTAGTCGACCACGGCCCCGTCCGTCGCGGTTATCCAGCCCTGTTGCACCCACAGGTCATAGGGCACCTTATCAGTGCGACGCTTCGCCGCCATGGTATCCTCTGGCATGAACGAGTGATGCTTGACCACATATCGGCCATCTCCCAACGGAAACTCGAACGCCACACTGGTAAGGTCGATCTTGGTCGAAAGGTCCACGCCGACATAGCACTCGCGCCCGCCTAGGTCCAGCGTTTCATCCGTCCCGCAGGCGCGCCATTTGTCCAGCGGCATGTAGCCGTTGTCTTTCTGGTCGACCCAGATGTTCATGTTCTTCGTGAGGAAGTTACGCATCTTCTCCGGCACGTCCAGCGCCGCTTTCAGTTCATTGCGCAGGAATGCCCGCCCCTCCTCGTATGAGCATAGGATGGGGTTTGCTTTCTCCCAGACCGTCTCGTCCTTGATGTCATCGTCCTTGTCGAGTTCGTTGACCATCACGAAATACTCGTCGTTCTCGATAGGCGAGTCAGGGTCCAGAATCTGCGAGACATACCGGTACTCGACCGAATAGCATGGGTGGCTCAAGTCAAAACCTGCCGTCGTAATGATGACCATGAGCGGCTGCGATCGAGCCCCGGTGCCAGATACCAGCACGTCATAGATCTCGCTTGTTTCATGAGCATGGTACTCGTCTATGATTCCGCACTGTACGTTCAGACCGTCACCTGTTTTGCCGGCATCTTTCGATAAGGCCGCAATGAATGACCCGCTTTTCGGATGCTCAATCTTTCCATAGGCCACCCGATACTTTCCTTTGAGGTCAGCGCACCCAGCCAATTGAGCTTTGATCTCGTTCCACACGATGCGGCTCTGTTCGGCCTTCGTTGCACCCACGTAGACCTCTGACATGTTCTCTCCCATGGCCATCGCCTCATAGGAGCCGACACAGGCCAGGCTCTGAGACTTCGCGTTCTTCCGTCCCACCTGCCAATAGGCCTTTCGGAATCGGCGCAATCCAGTGTCCCGATGTACCCAACCGTAGATGTTCGCGAATACGAAAACCTGAATTGGATGCGGATCGATGCGCTGGCCCTGGAGCTTGCCCTTGGTATGCCGAAACTGACTCATCCAGAACAGAAAACGAGCCGCTTTTGCGTCGTCAAACACAAACGGAAAGGCGTCTGTGCCTTCCCGTTCGATGTCGCGCAAGAACCGTTGCGCGGCCCATTTGTGCTTTTGGCATGCCACCACCTGCCCGTCCAAGCAGCCCTGTGCGTAGTCAATTATCCATTCCCGCAGAGACATGAGCTATCACACGTCGCCAAACATGCGCTCGAACTCCGTTGGCTCTTTGGGCTCCTCTTTGGACATGGCCAGCTTGGTGCGGGACGCGGGCGTCAGACCCATTTCTGTAGCCAGGGCCTTCATCTGCTCGGCCAGTTGCTTCTTCTTCGTGAGTAGCGGGTGCGGAACTTTGTTCGTCTCAGCCGCCTTGTTGGTGTACTCGACCATTAGGCCTTCGTCCTCGATAATCCGCGTGCACTCGACGTAGGCCGCGTAAGCGTCACAATACAAGGCCAGTGCATCCACGTCGACGTTGGTCAGCACGTCCAGACCATCCATCTCTTTGACAATGCGTTTGAACTCCCGCTTTGCCACCGGACTCAACCATGCGGGCGGTCTTATGCGGTCGGCCCTGGGCTTCAAGCGTTGTTCCGCAGACCGGCGAGCTTCAATCTCTGATTTCGTTAGCCGATTCTTGTTGCCATTGATCAGTTGCAGCTCAATCGGAATAGCCTTCCGGCCCATGTGACCACCCCCTTTTACGTCAAAAAACGAAGTTTGTGCGAAGACGACCCACCCCGGCGGTCTCCGGCGCGAGCGCCAGCTTTTTCCTACCCCCTACCCCTTCGCAGCGACCCTCTGCTTTCGCTCGGCCACAACCCGCTGAGTGCATGCGTCAAACATAGACTCCACATGAGGCCAGATAACCTCTCGACGTATGTCTTCCGGTACCCCTATTTCTTTCAGGCGTGTTGCAAGCTCGCACAACGCCTCATACATATCCGCACGCCAGGCGGGCGATCCGGCCAACCGCAACATACCTTTCATCAGCTTTACCTTAGCGGTTGCTACCATGCTCCCATATCCTCCCTCGCCGTCTTGGCGTTATGGTGGCGTATACATAATGGCTGCCAGTTGCTCTGGTCCCAGAACCTCTCGTAGTCTCCCTTGTGCGGCACGATATGGTCCACGACTTCTGCCGCCCGCAGCCTGCCTTCCCGCTCGCACATGACACACCACGGATGCTCACGCAGGAACGCCAACCGTGCCTTTCTCCACCGCGCTCCGTACCCACGCTGATGTGCGGTGCCACGCTCGCGGTCATATTCGGCATTGCGCTCACGCTTCGGCTGATGTCGTTCGCAATATCCGCCCTCCACCAGCTCAGGGCATCCCGGGTGCATACATGGCCGCTTCGGTCTAGCTGGCATCGTCCTGCACTTCCACCGTCAGCCTGAGCAGCTTGCCCGGCGCGAACGCGACCAGCCTCAGCAAGGCCGCCATTTCACTGGCCGGCACATCGAACTGTATCCTCCCGGATCCGTCGCCGCCCACCTTGATGGCGCTCTGGATCTGTGGGATGGATGCGTACAGTTGAATCGGCTCCATGTCATTCATCGCCTCCCCAAAAAGAAAAACCCGCCGAAGCGGGTATTAGGCGCCCAACTTTCTGAACTCATCCCGGACCAATTCGGTGGTCCATGATATCAATAGGCACAGCCCGTTATTCTCGATACCCCATTTTCTTCGTTCCTGCCCCTGGTATCCCATCAACCATTCATATAATCCGTTATGTATCAAATCCCGTTCGGGTTTCTTGAACAAACTCAGGTCAACGCCAACCTCGCTGGAAAACGGAAATTCCGTTTCAAGCCACTCCATCAAATCTTTCTTCGCAATATGCGATTCAACTTCCTCGATTGAGCGAACTTGACCTGCGTCCACCAACAACGACATTTCCTGAATAAACGTTGTCAACGAAACAAAGTTTCTCATCATATCACCCTCCCCACTCACCCAATTCTGCAAGGGGAGGAAAATTCCTGCTATGTATCCCCGCGCGGCCCACCAGCTCCAGCCTTACCGCCGGGTGGCGCTCGACGGAAAAAGGTAGGGACAGCCTTCCTGTCGGTTTGCCCGCCGGCAGGTGGCCACGTTGCTGTCGCTTTCGGGAGGCTGGAGATTTTTCGCGCGGGCACGGTCGAATAAAGAGATATGGACAACGCCTATTGGCGTGGGTCCTCAAAGCTGTTGTTTTCTCTGAATCAATCGGGTGTTCTTGTCCCATTCGGACATGCGTCGCCTCGCAGCGTTAAAACGCTCGTCCTGCTCTTGGCGAGCTTGTTGGATGTCTTGGGCGTCCGCCATCGTCTTTTGGAATCCCATTTCGACGTAACCTCTGAGATTCTTGATCACGGCTCGTTCCGCCTTTCGTTGCGAAAATAAAAGTCGGCGGCACGAAGGCCGCCCATGTGTCTAGTTCATCCACAAGATAGGGGGAACGTAACTCCGATGGCTGCAACAAACTAAAATACATACAGATTTTTGGTACCTCGGCATTGCCTAAGCACCGCCGGAAGGGCGAGGCTTACGATCCTCGCGCGTCGGCTCCCTCCGGCGCTGCCTGGCACGTTCCCGAGCATCTTTCGCCGCCACGATAGATGCAGGGTCTCGCGCCGTCCTACGCGCGTAATCCGACTGGCTCACGTGGTAGAACGGCGCTGGCTTTGGCATGTTCGGCCTCCCGAGGGTATAGCTTGGCTTGCCCCCAGTATAGCGCCGATTTCCCCGCCATTTTCGCAAGGAAAGCGCACGAAAAGCGCACCAAAAACGCACGAATCTCAGTTACGGCCTTTCCACAGGTACAGTTCCAGCGACCGTCTCAACGCTTCTTCATACCCTCCAAACCGTTCCCGGATCGGAGTCATGGACGGCCCTCCATTCACCTCCCGCCACTGCAGGTAGGCATCCAGGCTGATCTGCTCTCGCAGAAAGCGCAGCAGATACGAAAGGATCTGCGCATCCGTGTACTCGGTTGGCGGTCCTACTTCATACGCATCGAGCCCTAACGCTTTTTTCGCCTGGGCCATGCCGCCGAAACGCGCGCGAATGGTCTCGATGTGAGGCCGATCAGGATGCTTCTCCCGCCACTCGACGTAGTCCTGCTCGCTGAACTTCAGCCCATAGAATGCTGAGCACGCCAGCAACGACGCGCGCAGTTCCTCGTCCGACCATCCCTCACGCGCGGGATCTACGGTTGGCAGTCCGGCTCGCTCCTTCGCTCGGTTCCAGGTGCCGCCGAGCCGCCGCTTCACCTGCTCCAGCGTCGGATACTCGGGGTGCTGGGTCTGCCATGCCTCATATGCATCTTGCGAGAGGAGAGGCGCGACTTTCGCAGCCTCCTGGAGCGCGCGGATACAGTCTTCCTTCGTGTACGTGACCTCGCGCGGAGAGAACCCCATCTCATCACGAAGGGTGTTCCACGACTTCCGGATGTGGTAGTACATGGACATATACCGTAGCAGGCCATGCACTGACGCGTATTCGTCCCACTGCTCCTTTGACGGCCAGTATCCTAGCTGCGACGCCAATTCTTTCAGCGCGGCCAGAGACTGATCCAGCCGCGCGCTTCCTCGTTTCGTGGCCACTACTCTTCCTCCACCGTCCACAGATCCCATCCAGCGTTCAGGACCGCGTCAACATCGTCTTCGACCGGGTCCATGAACTGAGCGTCAATCACCGCTCGTACAGGCTCTCCTTCTGGCCGATGCCACACCCCGACATACTCTGCCCTCGCCACCCATCCTTCGTCCGGCTCACAGCGGATGAATTCTACGTCGAACTCCCCATACTCGCCCAGGTCGATACGCTTCTCCGCGCGCCATATGCTCATCCCTAACTCCTCCTCCGCATAATCGATGATCTGCTGCTCGGTCCACACAGGAGTGGCGGAGAGTATCTGAATGGGGTCGGGAAACTTCCTCCGCTGCCAGTACACTGACGCCTTCTGCCGACTCCATCCCAGTAGATCCCCAGCTTCCTTCACTCCGACGAGTCGTTCCATCATGCCACCCTTTCTAGAACTTCCTCAGCCTTCAGAATTCGAACTTCACCGTTCGCAACCTCGACGAATCTACGTCCCTTCCACGGCTCGTTCACTTCGTAGATCCCGTCCGACAACTCGTACACCGTGATGCCCGTCTTTCCGCTACCGGACCACTCGCGTGCTGCCTCAGCAAGGAACTCGCGCTCGAAACGGTATTTTGGATGCCGCCCCATGATGCGTGCCACCCACTCGCGACCTCCGCTCGGCTGATGGTTCACTCGAAGTACCACGAACTTCGGAGCCCGTGCCTCACGCCACGCCTGCCGGAGAGCCATCACCATCCGCGCCCGATAGTCGCCTTCCATCGCCTTCGCTAACTCATGCGCCCGCTTCATGACTTCCTGCTTCATCTTTACCGCCTTCATCTTTACCGCCTCCGGTTGTTTTCTTTGAAAACAATATACACCCCTTTGTTTTCTTTGTCAACACACAGCCGAGATTTTTCTCAAAAAAATTTCACCGCCCACATCGGGCGGCTACTCTACATACTGTGTGATCCCCCACGTCTCGGCCAGGCGGAATATCGCCTGCGCCTTCTGCTCGTCGTAGTACCTTTCCGACACATACCACCCCGCCTCGTAGAGTTCCCGCCACACCTGAAGGTCGGTCGGAGCGGGGTTCCGCGGGCTCGGCTCATGACCCATATACAACTTCCGCATGATCTGCGCCTGATACTCCGGCAGAGCATCCACGGCGCGCTCGACCTCACGGCAGAACCGGCGACGCTCCCGGTCTTTCGGGTCGTCCTCGATATCCGGGTACAACCCGCGCGGCTCTGACGGGCCGAATCCCGGTGGGCGGATTGTGCGCGGATCTGCTGCATGCTCATAGCCTGGCAGTGGTTTGCGTTCCTGTGGCCGCTCTTCCATATCGGCTTCCAGTAGCCGCTTGCGATACCGATACAGCCGGAAGTACTCCCGCACCATCTGCCGCGTTCGTGTCTTGTCCACCTTGCGCAGGCCCAAGTCCAGTTGCATCCGCATCGCCCCCGTGGTAGAGTCTAGGAAATCTGGTTTTCCTCTTGGCCCCCACCACGGGGGCGGTTCTGTGGCCCCAATGTGGGGCCGCCTTTTTCTCAGCGTATCCGCTCACGCTGACGCTCAATGCGCCGCCAGTTTCGCCGCCATGACCACTGCTCCACCGCCAGCACCAGCACCCCGCCGAACGGCACGCCCACCAGCAGCCCCACAGCGGCTATCCACCACGCATGCACACCCTGCACCTCCTCACGCCGTCTGATGAAGTAGCTCGTCCACCACGGCCAGATAATCAACCGCCACTCCGCGCCCGCTCCGTATCCGGTAGCACTGCTCCTCCAGGTCCTCGCGGGGTATGCTCGCTTTCCCGCCTGCCTTCCATCGATCCCATGCGTCCAGGATGAGCTTCCCTGGCACATACAGCCGCTCATCCACTCGCGTGAACTCCACGATGGCGAATACCACGGCGCCCTGCTGCAGACATGCGCGCATATGCTCGATCTGATGCTCGTGGAAGTTCGACAGCGGGAACCGGCGTGTCTCACGTGTAGACTTCGCCTCGAATTGCAGGCTGCGGCCATGGTAGACTCCCTCGTAGTCCACGGTGCTCTTCGCCTCCAGGTAGGCGGACAGGATGCGTGTTCCCTTCGTCCGAACGATAGCCACGGGAGTCGGTCTCTTCGTGACCACGGCCCAGCCGCGTGCGCGATAGACTTCGTTGGTATGGTTGATGAGCATCTCCAACGCTGCTCCTCGGTTCCCGTAGGCTGTCGCACTCACTCGCCCTCCGCCTCCTCCACAACCATGCTGCACAGGTAGTCGCGGTTGAGATAATAGGTCTTCCCGTTAAACTTCGTAGTCACGATGTCGTCATCGTAGCCTTGCGCCCACTCTTCCAGCGACACTGCCTGTTCGGGTGTCAAACCGTCGAAGGTGTGCCGCACCCCATGCGCGAACTCCACTGTCACGCGGAATCGTTTGCTCACTGCTCCATCGCCTCCACCTTTCGTATCGTCGCAGTGCCCGTCCAATACTCTGCGCCACTGTCCAGAAGGCTGAATATGCTCTCTGCCTGTCCGACTTTCCCCATTTCCATCTCGATGATGTGCCGCAGATGGTCTTTACTAACCGTTCGCGTCACGGATCCGAATTCTATCTGATACTCATCCACGCTCCATCGCCTCCAGTTCCCGGACGATTTTCCATATCTCTGCCTCTGCTTCGTCACATCGCTTCATGGCCATGTGTTCGCTGCGGCTCATGTATCCACCGGGTTGTGCGAGTCGAGCGAACTCTATATCCGCTGCTTTCTGCCTCTGGCACGCCCCATACAGCCGTTCCAACGCTTTCAACCTGTTCCGATCCACCACCGTCAGCCCGGCCCTCTCCAACCGCTCGACCCGCAGCGGGCCAATGATGGCCTCGGCTCTGGCGTGGGTGTCCAGTCCGTCAAGTGCGCTAGTCATGCGTCGTCACCTACTTTCGTGCCAGGTCCGCGATCATCATGGCGAAATTGGCGATGTCCGCGGCTTCCCGGATCACCTTTTCGCGGCTGGCGTCTCCCGCAGCGACCTCGTACATCGCCTCCTGCAGTTCGGCGACTTCTTCGTATAGCCTGGAAAACAGCCACCACACGTCGCATTCCAACCAACCGCCCTTGTGGTCGTTCTCGCGGAGTTTCAACTCCATTTGTCGAGCGAACCACCGCACGGGTTCGCGGATGTCCAGTCCGTCAAGTGCGCTGGTCATCCTCACACGCTCCTTCCTCACCAAGCCGCGGCGACGCGGTTTGGGCAGTTTTCGTCCTCTGCATTACACACGCAGTCCCTCTTTGAACACGCCCATGAGACACGCCGATTCCCGCAGTCACACCGATAGCTGGTTCCGTCCCATCCACGGCACCAGTCATCACAACCACTTCGATCTCCCTCAAAGTCGTACCACTTGACGACATCACTCATTCCTTCCTCGCTCCTTTCCAGCCACTCACGCGGCACTTTGGATTCGATTGAGGCGAGGGCCTCGTAAGCTGTCGCCGCTCCAAACGCGCTAGCGAAGAATCGCAGCGCACCAACCGCATCTCGCAGTGCGTCCAACAGGCGTTCTTTCTCTTGTTTCAACGTTTCGACTTGCTCGTTGTAGGCGGTTGCTTTACGCATGAAATAATCACGTTCCTCAGCGAAGTCACGGACTGCCTTCTGCAGCCGTTCCACTTGTGTTCCTAGTGCCATTTCAGCGTCACACATCCCTCACACGCTCCTTTCATCCATGCCGCTCGTGATGGCTCCGCACATAGTCGTATAGCTCTTTGCAGACCGGGCAGAACTCGTGTCCTGCTACATTTGTTGCGCACTCCTTGCACATCGGGTTGTCACAAGTGATCGTTTGTCTTCCGAAGCGGCTTGGAATAGTTGTCCAAATGTAATCGACGACGAAATCACATAACTGTGTGGCCTCGTTCTTTCTGCAGAAGGGACACGCATTCTCGGGAATATGGATCACATTACCCATCCCTCACACGCCCCTTTCGTCCTCTATTCGCCCGCCTGATCCAGGGCGACGTCTATCGCCTGCACCGCCTCGTAGGCTTCACTGCTGCCCCAGGCATAGCCACGGATGTACGACCGCGCCTTTTGTAGCGCCTCCCGCATGATGGCGTTCTGCTTCTGTGATTCGGAAATACATTCCATCAAATGTTGTTTGTGCGCCCGAAGTGATGTGATTAAGTCGAGATCACCGATAGGGCATTCAGTTCCAATTGCGGCTTGAAATCGATCAATCCGGTGTTCCAACTCCGCTATCTGCCTGTCGCGGTCTTCCAGTTGCTCTTTCAGATACGCAATTTCACGCTCGTATTCTTCCTGTTCTCTTGACAGGTGGATGATCTCTGCATGTATCTCCTTGCGAGACATCCTCGCTAGGCGCTCGTCATCGGTCATCCCGTCTCCACCTCCGCTATGGCCCGTAGTATCGGGTACACCTGCTGTGGCACTACTGCGTTTCCGAGACACTGCAACCTCTGCGCCCGATACCGCATCACTGGGTATGGAAGCTGCTTGCGACCACCTCGTGTGTATGGACCAACGACTCGCGGCGGCTCCCAGTCAAACTGCGCTTCTCCGAATCCAGCGGGCCATCTATGCTCGTCCATCCGATAGGGAACCCCATTAGACACTCCACCCAATCCGGATTGAGTTGGCCAGTCTGCCCGCTCCGCATCACGGCACCCGGCACCGTGTCCCGGTCCTTCTGACTCGGTGGAAGCGTGCTGTTCTTCCCGTCCTGTGCCGCTGGTGTCGGCCATAACACCGTATCGTTCAGGTTTGGGCTCCATCCCTGCTCCCGTTTCCGCTTCGCTCGTGGTGAATCCGGCGCATCTCCACTGCGATAATCCCGCGCTTGCGGCGTCGGCCAAAGTACCCAGTCGTTCAGATTGCGGCCACCATGTTTCGTTCCGAACCTCCCGACTCGTTCCGCATATCCCTTCTGCGCATCGTGAGCTTGCGGAGTTGGCCACATCTTCACTGCCGTCTCTAATCCATCTCCGCTGTTCGTTGATGCTCCCTTGCGGTTGTAATTCCCGTTCACGGTCGGAGTAGGCCACGATGAAGACTCGATCTCTTCTGTGGGGCGCTCCAACGTCCGTGGCACCATACACACACCATCCAACGCGATACCCCAGCGCGGCCAAGTCCCTGAGAACTCTTCCAAAGAACCGTCCAGTCTCACTTGACAAAAGCCCTGGTACGTTCTCGCCCAGGAACCATCGGGGCCTAATTTCGCGAATGACTCTAGCGAGTTCCGGCCACAGGTCCCGCTCGTCATCGCTTGCTCTGCGCTTGCCTGCCAGGCTATGAGGCTGACAAGGGAAGCCACCTGAGAGTAGATCCACCCGCTTGATGCCTGTTGCTTTAACACTGTCTGCTGTGACATCCCGTACGTCCCTCCACTTCGGCACGTCTGGCCAGTGCTTGCACAGGACGTGGTACGGATATTCGGCCATCTCACACTGGCCAACCGTCACGAATCCGGCCCATTCAGCAGCTAGGTCAATACCACCGATCCCGCTGAAGAGGCTAAGGTGTGTGAGCATCGCCGCCCTCCACCTCCTCTGGCCCCGGCGGCAAGTAGGCCACCCGCAGCCGCTGGCCTTCGCTGTCCAGTAGCTCCACCCTGTATGTGTGGCCGGGCTTGCGGTGGAGCTTTTGCACCACGATGTCTATGGCCTTCACGCCTGCGGCCTTGTTCTTCGCGCGGCCCACTTGTTTGCCGTCCACCAGGACGGTGTAGTCAGACACGCTGCACGTCCTCCAGCCAGAAACTCTCGCAGTACCCGTTATCGAGCCGCACCACCGCGAATCGGTCGTTTGCATATACCACCTTTCCGCCGGTCGGCTCCGCATCCGTCACGCTGCGCTTGTCACGGTGTTTGCCATGGTACAGCGGGACGATTACATAGTCGCCCACGCGGATGGACGTCTCGGTTGCATGGGTCATGCACCCTGCATCTCCTTTCTTGGATCGGGTAACTCTTCGACGATCTGATACTGCTTGTTGAACGTCAGGTCGAATCGGTCAAGCGGGCCGTTTCGATGCTTGGCCACGATGACCTCGATGGTGTTCGGCTTGTCCGTCTGCGGATTGTAGTACTCGTCGCGATAGAGAAACATAATGATATCGGCATCCTGCTCGATCTGGCCCGAGTCCCGTATGTCCGCGAGAATCGGGTGCTTGTCCTGCCTGTTTTCCACAGCCCGGTTCAGTTGGGCCAGTGCTACCACGCAGCAGTCCAGTTCCTTCGCTATAGCCTTGAGTTGGATGCTGATGTCCCCGATCTCTTCAGCCCGGTTGCGCGTCCTCAATGTCGCCTTCACGATCTGCAGATAGTCCACGAAGATTACCAGCTGCTTTCCCTCTGGCACCTTTCGACGTATCCGGCGCGCCCTGGAGCGGATATAGGCCGTGGTAACCTGCGGCGTATCGTCTACATACAGGTGCTCATATTCCAGCAGTTCCTCCAGCCGCTCAATGCGGTCCCACGCTGTTTCGTCGAACGATCCGTCCCGCAAGTATGTCAACGGCACCGCTGCCCGTGATGCCGTGGTTCGCTCTGCCAGTTCGTCCAACCCCATCTCCAGGCTGAAAACGAGCGCCGCGTCCTGCTCTGCGACCGCCTGGGCCGTGCGCAGCATGAATGCCGACTTCCCCATGCCCGGTCGAGCGGCCACGACACAGAGGCGCTTCGGTCTCCAGCCACCAATGCATGCGTTCAGGCTCGGGAACCCTGTGTCGGCGCCTGCCCACAGGCCACTCCGCCCTTCTTGGCGGTCTCTCAGTTGCGCTTTGAATCCGTGGTAGAACTCGCCAAGATGCACAGGCCCGGTTTCTTCGGCCGCCGCATCCCCGATGCTTTCAAAGGCTCTTTCGACCTCCGCTAGGCTTTCGTCGTCGATGCGTTCCGCTGTCTGCGCAATCTCCATCATGCGCTGGGCAGCCCGTACCATGCGCTTTCTCATCGCCACGTCGCGGATGATGCGCGCATGCTCCTTCACAGCCCAGGGGATCGCGTACTTGTTGACGTCCAGCACATCGGTCAGGTGTTCGAGATCGTGCACACGGCCTGAGAGTTTCTGCATCAGAACGGGCGGGGTGACAGGTCTCCCCGTCTCGTAGAGCCACCGTATGGCGCGGTAGACGAGTTGGTGATCTTCGCGCGAAAAATCCTCGGGATCCAATGTCACCTCGTCGCACAAACTCGGTTGCTGGACGAGCGACGCCAGTAGGTATACCTCAGCTTCCTCCGCCGTCAGTGCTGTCTGCGAGACGTCTTGCACGTTCCATCTGCCTCCTCATGAGTTCCATGCGTTCCTGCGACGGTTCGGGCACCCTGACCACAGGCTCCGGCGAGGCCCTTGCTGCCACTTTTCGATAGGCCACAAAGTCGATAGGCGTCTGCGGCGTGCGTTTCGCCATTTCCGTCGCCCAATCGTCTGCGATGACCTTGTAGCAATACTGGAAACTGCCGATGTCTGGGTTGCGAGCGAAAGACTTGGCGATCCCCTTGCGGACAAATTCGATAGGCACCCCGCTGTCGTACAACTTGCGAATCGCCTTAGCATCGTCTTTCTTGGCGATATAGTTCGTCTTTCCACAGACCACCATCTGGCGCTCGACTTCCTGGGTGTAGGCCTCAATGTCCAAGTTTTCTTCGTCCGGCAGCGGCGGCAGTGTATCGTGTGTCTGTTCGTTCTCGTTACCGCTGCCGCTTTCGTTCTCGTATTCGTTTTCGAATTCGTTTACGTTAGGGGCATCATTTGTCGTCAGTTGACCGCGCTCGCTGTCATGTGACAGCGGATGTCCGTATGCTTCGTCAGGCGATGGAAACTTGCTGTCTTTTGCCCGCTTGCGCTGGTGTTTGTCCCATTTAGTCAACACGAGATACCGTCTGCCTTCGACTGTGTACAGTTGGATCAACCCAGCCTGCTCCAGCTCGCTCAACCAGCTTTCCACCTGTTCGGCGGTGAAAGTGCCAAGGAAGGCGCTCATGCACTGGCCCAGTACGATGTTCGGACGCGCATCAAACCGTCCAAAATCATCGGCAGAGACCACCAGTCTCCAGAACAGCCGTTCCGCATCGGCAGATATGGAGGCAAGAGTATCTGAGGTGCGTATGGACTCCTTAACGATGCGGTTGGGCATGTGCTTCCACCTCGTTGAACGGGCTTACAAACTGGTAGCGGCCTGTTCTGTTGTCCTTTGCCACCGGCCAGTAGAAATGCACTGCATCGTATAGCGCATCAGTCTTGCCCATCATCTCGGGATGGTTGGCTCGTAGCCACTCGCGCAGGTTGTTGCGTGGGCAGTCGGCCAGATAGGGACCGTTGGCATCGTGCGACCATACGAGTTGCTCAATGAACTCTTGTGCGACACGAGATACTTCCGGATCTATCACCGGCAACTGTCTCACCTCCCAGGGCGGCCGAAGCCGCCCCGCGTATCAGAACGGCAAGTCCTCGTCTCTCAGATCTAGCGGCGCCGTCTCCGCGAACGGATCGTCCTCGGGTGCCGGCGACGGCGCACCTTTAGCCGGCGGCTCGTAGGAGTCCAGCGCGTCGATGATGGCCGACGCTTCCTTGGAAGTTAGTTCGTCGACGTGCTTGCCAAGCTGCGCCTGTACGAAGGCATCCAGGTCGGCATCGCTGATTCCCTTGGCCTTAGCCTTGCGCGAAATGAAGTTGAGTTGCTTATCCGTGGCAGGACGGCCTCCGGACGAATGGTTAGAATGCTTGGTACGTCCGCCTCCGGCATCCATGTCGATGTCCTCGAGGTCCTGCGTGAAGATGTCCGATAGGCTGGCCACCGTCAGTGCCGCGTCCACTAGAGCCCGCTTTTTCGCCATCTTGAGCACCGTGTTGGCCAGCGTGTAGGGGTCAGGCGGTGACTTGCCCTCTTTGTGTGACGTGTATCGTTTCTCACGCGTGTTCGCGTGCCCTACGCCTTCCGTGATGAGTAGGCCGTTGCGACTGAGCAGGCACCGCACAGTGAAAGCGAAGAAGCCGCCGTCATAGTCCTGCACCTTATCCACGACTTCATAGGAACTGCTAAGGCCCATCAGCATGAGGATCTTTTCTGCTCCAGGTTTCAGCAGCGTCGGCTTTTCCGTGCCAGGGATGACGCCGTAGTCGTGCTTGGCCTTGAGCGTCTTCTGCACCACCGTTTGGAACTGGGCAATCTTGTTCATCGTTTCCGCAACTCGGGAAACGTCCATGTTCTCAATGAGGGACAGAGAGTTGATCGCCTGTTGTCCCTCCACCACTTGCACTGGCATTGCCATCACACATCCACCTCCACGTCGAACTTCGTTCCCTGCGGCGTGATGGTCACGCCGGGGATAAGTTCACCGGTTGTCTTGACGTACTCTTTGATCAACTTCTTGTCCGGCTCGTATTTGATTCGGATGAGCGACATGCTTTGATTGGCCTTCGCCCACTCGATGATGGTTTGGTCGTCGTAGTCCCACTTGTCGGGCAGCTTGCGCGCCTTGAGCGTCCCGTGCGGGAGCTTAACAGTCCGGTTCCCCTTCGGGTCCTCGTCCAGCAGACGTTGGTGGTACTGTCGCAGCTTCTCCTCGAAGTACTCACGGGATCGCTGGCGCGTTTCCTTGCGCGCCTGAAGCCACGCCTGGATACGCTCGATCTCGTGCTGTGCCAGTTCCTCGTCGGCCATGTCCTGCTGGTGGATCTTGGCCAGCTTCCGCATGCACCACTCGGCCTTCTCCAGGCTGTCTACGACGAAACCCCGATCCTGCTGTTCCTGCTCATCCTGAGCATCCAGGTAGTCGTACAGGTCCATCTCTGCCACACTCATGCCGTCTGCCTCCTCTCATAGCACTCGCAGCACAGCCAATCCCGCTCCATCTCGCTCTCATGCACCCACCTGTCGCATCCCTCGCAGAGGGAGCAGGAGGAGGTCACACACCCCTCGCACAGCGGCTGCACCTCGCCGTCATAGAAGGCGGGAACCATGTCCTGCTCGTCCTCGACGCCCTGGCAGCAGGGGCAGACCGCCGTGGGAGCGTCCTGCGGGGCTACGTCCGTCACGCGTAGGGCGCTCATGTTTGCACCACATCCTGTGATGTGGTTTCCTCACCCAGAGCCTCGCGAAGTGTACCTGCAGCGAAATCGTAGGCAAAATTGTTCAGGTCCTTGAGCGCCAATCTCATTGCTCCACGTAGTTGCTCAACTTCGTCGAGCAGACTCTTCACATCGGCAGGTGCATGGGCGATGAAAAGCGCGTCGGCTATGATATCTTCCGATCCCCACACCTCAACGACCAGGTCAGGTTCTCCTTCAAGGGCGTAATCGCCAGCGAGAACGACCATAACTTCTTCATTGGGCTTCTTTCCACCGACAAACCAGTGGCTTGCAGTCGCTTTGCTCACTCGTTCCCGAATCATCTGCAGTGCTTGCTCATTCATGACTTCACCGCCTCCGTCTCTCCGATTGGCTCCAGATATCGCTGCCACACCGTCACCGTCCGAAAGAATCCGCCACCCAGATCCACCTGCACGTCGCAGGCCAGCACGCCGACCCACGTGACCACGCCTGTGCACCCAGGGGCGCGGATGCTGCCTTCCGTGATGCGAACTCGCTGCCCCTCGGAAAACCTCCGGATCATCCGATCGTCGCCTCCTTCCGCCGCCAGAACGCCCACCAGGGATGCTTTGGTTCCGCATGCATCTGAATCAGTAGCTTGCGCATCAGTAAGGCGGTCACGTTGCACTGCCGGTCAAACTCGGTCATACGCCTTCGCCTCCGTTGTGATAGAATGGATGTAATCGAACTTTTTGTTTTCGGGTTTCACCCAGCGCTCGTATTGGTCTGCGAGCGTCTTTCTTTTTTTCGCGAATCGGTACATGTCGCGCTCAATCATCGTGGCTACGCCATCCAGAAGTGCTGCTCCACTGAGTCCTGCCGCGTCTTGGCGCCCTCGTAACAACTCTGCGGTCCTGCGCAGCACCTGTACGTCCAGCGCTAGGCTCCCAATGTGGTGGTCGCACTCCTTAAACAGCCACTCCACGAAGTTGGCACGCTGGCGACTTTCGATGAGTGCTTCCACGTACTGCTCGTACCACGGTTCGCCTTTCGGTGTGCTCATGCTCTCCCTCCTCACGCCTCGACGTATCGCCGCTGTCTGAGCTTGTGAAAGTGGTCTCGGCTCAACTTGAGCATCGAGAATCCGTACTCCAGACACTGCACGCCCATGTAGACCCATAGCGCCACCCAGGCGTCGAAGCACTGGATGAGGTGCTGGTATCGGGCTCGCCTGTCCGGCTCCAGTTCCGCATCCGGCGGCTTCGATGCCGGGCATCGGTGAATGGCATCCATCGCCTCGCGAAGTTCCTCCAGGCACTTCTCACGGACGCTGGCCCTGTGTAGGTCCACATTCGGGCCGGTCAGCCATGATGGCCCAACACCGCCAGTCAACTCTCGCGTCAGTTCTGCATATAGGGCCGGATGGTCGAGCTTCTCCGCGAGCCGCGGCGCCATATCCTTCGCCGGCCGGCGTTCGTCACGCTCGATCTTCCCGAGCATCGATTCGGTGTAGCCAAGTTCCGCCAAGTCTGACCGCTTCAGACCACGGGCCACGCGACTAATCGTGATGGCTTGTCCCAAACTCACCCCTTGATCACTCCTGTCTGTCCTGATTCGGTTGCCAACGTACACAGAAGACCGTGCTACTCTGTCTCCAGAACCTCTGATGACTCCTCACAACTCACTGCCTCATATCGACAGCCTCTCGACTACATATCTTCACCCCCTGTGGACTCTCCCCGGCCGGCGCCTGCCGGCCCCGCATCCCCTGCGGAACGAAAGGATGATTGACATGGAACTTGAAACCCTCTCACCAAAGGCGAAAGCGATAATGGAATTCCTACAGGAAATCATCGATGACTTGGCAGATGAACTAGCCACCAATCACCGCGATGTCCGCATCCTGGTTCGCGTCGTCGCCCGATGATTCGGCACCTTGGTATTCTGGGTGACCACACCACCGAAGGAATGCCTCGCGGTTCACGCGAACCAAGCGCCTGATGCGAACGGCCGGGAAGTCTGGCCGATGCGCCAGCTCGTATGCCGTTGTGCGTCCGATGCGCAGATACTTCGCCACATCCTCCATGGTGAGGACTGGCGGAAGTTGCTGCTCTGTCACCGTTAGCTCACATCCCTTCTGCTAGGTCTCGTGCGCGGCTCACACACCACTCCCGGACTGCCCGGTGCGCGTGCGCCGCTTCATGGCACGGTAGGCAAAGGCCAATAGCGTTGGCGAGTTCTCCGGAACCGCCTTGGCTTCGGAAGATGGCATGATGCAGATGGGCGATCCGTCTTACTCCGCACAGTTCGCACATGCCACCGCTGCGCTCGTACACGATGCGCCTGACTGACGCCGGGAAGTCCTTTGCGCGTGCGCGCTCGCTGCGTCGCTTGGTCATTGGCTGTTTGGTTTTCAAGGAACTGGTCCGCCGGAGCGGAGTCTTGCGTTGAAGTGGCATGCGCCTCATATACGGTCCCGCCACTCCCACATCGACTTAGCTGCAGGAAGCATGTCAGGCCAGTACTTATCAAGAAACTCGGTGAAGGC
This sequence comes from Alicyclobacillus shizuokensis NBRC 103103, assembly GCF_001552255.1. Taxonomy (GTDB): domain Bacteria; phylum Bacillota; class Bacilli; order Alicyclobacillales; family Alicyclobacillaceae; genus Alicyclobacillus_G; species Alicyclobacillus_G shizuokensis. The sequence continues at coordinate 29,640 of NZ_BCQV01000010.1, read as the reverse complement.
GAGAAAACTGTCTGTCATATTTGCGTCGCATCCGAATTCGGACGCGCAGTAGTCTGTGAAGTGCTCAAATATATCCTGGACTGCACTCGGCAAGAGGCAGATGTCAGCGCTCACCGACTGTCACCGCCTGCGTTTCTTGCAAGCAGCCATGCTTCCTCAGCAACCGATGGATGAAGTCGAGACCCTTCGCCGTGACCAGCGTCTGCGACTTGTTTTCAATGCCGGATTGCTTGTGCGTGATGGTGTATTGACGAACCTCGAAGTAACCAGCGTCGATGTATTCCTGATAGGGCAGGTTCCACCGCGCGCCGCTTGACGACATGAGAACCTTCTTCTCACGAAGGAATGCGAACAGTTTGTTAGGGCCGATGCCCAATTCCTTCGCAACCGTGCCGACCGTCATGCTGTTGTGTGCCTGCATCGCCACGTCATACAACGCGACCTTGGGAGCCTGCTCCTCTAGCTGCTGGCGCATCTTCTCGGCTTCCTCGGCGGCCGCCGCAAGCGCCCGGAGCGCTTCTGGATAGTTGCGAGGAAGGTTGAACTGCTCGACCATATGCCGCGTCTGCAGTTCCTTGCGCATCCGTTCAAACTCTGCGATGTAGCGTTCTTTAAACTCCATGGCACGCGGCCCAGTGTAGCCCATGACCAGGAGAGTGAACCCCTGTTCGGTCATGATGTACTTGGGCATCTCGCGGCCCTGTTTGTTGGTGTATGAGGACTCTCCAAAATTGGAGAGTCGAAATTGCTCACTGCATCCAAGCTCGCGAATGTCACGAAGCACCTTGTCGTGGGTCTTACCGAACACAGTCGCCACCGTCAGGCTGTCAGTTACCGGACGGTCGTTGACGACGAAGACCAGTTGGTTCATGCCTGCACCTCCTTGCAGGATTTTCCTCGCCTCCGTGGAAGTTGATTGGTGCCGCCCATCAGCCACGGAAGGAGGTGTAAAGAATGACTACTGAAACGGTGGTTGCCATGATACAAGCAGCTAAAGAGTTGACTTTGCCTTTGTCATCTTCGTTCCAGTTAGCCGCCGACAACCCGGAATGGAACGAGACGGTTTCTGAAATGATCGGTAATGCGTATGCCACGATTTACCGGTCCATCGAATCCGCGGTAAGAGGTGAATAGATATTCACCGATACCCGCGTTGCACAAGGTTGGTGTAGAGCTCGATGCAGCGGATGAGCATGTTGTGGCACGCCAACCAATCAGGGTCACGCTCATTCGCTGCTATCCTCTCCTGCAGTTGCTCAATTTGTTGCTGCAGGATCTTGATAACGTCCATTCCTGTCACCTCCTTAGGCGGTGTGATCTTCTAGAAACAATTCGTGACATTGATCGGCATAAAAAATCGTCCAAGGGATCTCAAGGACATTGGCGATCCGCTTCGCAATCGGAACACTTGGTTTCCTATGTCCTCCCTCAAGCATCCCGATATACTGACGACTGACTCCCGCTCGAACTGCGACTTGTTCTTGTGTCATGCCCTTTGATTTGCGTATGCGTTCGAGCCATCGACTGTCCATTTCTATTTCACCCCCCGTCACGTTTCGTTGCCTTTACTATATGTCACGATTCGTTTCTAGTCAACCCTATATGACTCAATTTGTTTCATAGGTTTATAGTCACAACCTGTTGCGTTATCTTGATATCAGAGGATGTGATAAGCAGTGGATCTTGGTGATCGCCTGCGGAAAATACGCGAGCAAAAGAAGATGACACAATCTGATGTCGGAAAGCATCTTGGGATCACGAGGCAGGCATACACTCAATACGAGAATGGGAAGCGAAATCCAGATCCTGAAACACTCGTCAAACTTGCAGACCTGTTTGATGTTTCTATGGATTATCTTGCGGGGCGAACCGATGACCCGACTCCAGAACATAAGGTAACAGCACCAGATTGGGCTACATCACGGGACAAACGTGATTTGAAGAAGTTTCTCGGCAACACAGAAATAATGTTCGATGGCGTGCCGCTGACAGATGAAGATCGAGCAATGGTACAGCGCGTCCTCGAGGGCATCTTCTGGGACGCAAAAAAGATGAACAAGCGCAAAAGAAGTGACAAGGACTGACTTCCCCCTTATGGTATGGGTGAACTTGCATGAACATCAGACAATGCGCCAGAAGTCTCGCCAAAAGATACAGAACAACCTCTCCTTTCGACGTGGCAGAACGATTAGGAATCATCATCAGCTATGAACAACTCCCACCTCATGTTCGCGGCTTTTACGTGCGAGTTCTTCGGCGGAGATTCATCGTGATTAACCAGTCTCTGCGCAGTGAATGGAAACGCTTTGTTTGCGCGCATGAGCTGGGGCATGATCGGCTGCACAGAGGATATGGGTACTACTTTATCGAAGAGCAGACCCTATTTTGCCCCGGTCGATTCGAGCGCGAGGCCAATCGGTTCGCGGTGGAGTTTCTCGCTTATCCCGATCAGGTTGGACCAGGTGAGTCAATTCGTGACTTCTATCTTCGGAATCATATACCTATGGAAATTATTGATAAAACGTAAAGATTAGGGGGATAGGGTTAGGCATGGATCAACCTCGCGAATATATACCTATCACTAATTGGGCGGCGTTTGTTGATGTGGAAACAACGGGACTATCACCGTTGAACGATGAAATAATCGAATTTTCAATCGCCCTATTTGAGTATGATATCTTCACTGGGCGCATCCCTGAAGTAGCCATGCTTTATACTGGATTGCGTGAGCCATCCAAACCCATCCCCAAGTCAGCAACGCGCATCAATGGAATCACAAATGAAGATGTAAAGGGAAAAACATTGCGCATGGATGTCATCGACGCTATGATCCGCAAGGCAGATTTTCTAGTGGCGCATAATGCAGAATTTGATCGTGCCTTTGTGGAGGGGCTATTCTATAGCGCAACCAAAAAGAAATGGAAGTGTTCCATGCGCCAGATACCATGGAAGGAGTATGGCGCTGAGAAAAGGTCGCTTCAGTTCTTGCTCGACTATTATGTTATCGATAGAGACTATGCGCATCGCGCTGAATCAGATGTACTGGCCGCTCTAAAATTACTCAACATCGGAGATCGAGAGACATACTTTTATCAATTGACACATAAGCGCGCTCTTCCAAGAAGCAGGGATCAAAAATATCCGAAGGCTGAACCTGTCAAATATGATCCCTTCGATATCGATTGGTTCCTGGAGCATTATGAGGAATTACCAGAGTCAGAATGTGATGGAATAAGGATACATATCAGCTTGGAAGATGAAGAAATGAAACCGTCTCTGGATTCCGTTCCTGCAAGTGTAGAAGCGGCCGTAAGCACGCCGCCAGAACCGATTTGGGTAGAGGCGGCGACCAGTCGGGCAGAGACCGAAGTGAAGCAGTCCTCCATGGCATCATCAAAACCAAGCGCTAAGAAGGCAAATGGGTGTGCAGCCTCGTTCATCTTAGTGATGCTCATCCCCATATCGATATTTATTGCATGGGAGGTTGTTTGAATACTAAGCATATATTTGGCCCATTCTCCCTCACATGGGGTTGGGATATATAGATTTACGAGGAGGAATGGAAGAATGAGAACTGCATCTATGGTACTAGGGATCATTGGCGCTGTATTCGGTATCATCGCTGGCATCATGGCCATGGTGGTGGGCGGCATCGGTAGCGCATTTGGCGCCAGTGGTTCCGATCAAGTAACCGGTTTGGGGTGGGGTGCTGTGTTCGCTTCCATCGTCGGTCTTGTCGGAGCTATCCTGGTCAAGAACTATGCGAAGGTCGCTGGCATCTTGATGCTCATCGGCGGCATAGCCGGGATCATCTGTGTTTCGTACTTCTACATCTTGCCTGGCATCCTGCTCATTATCCCTGGGATCATGAGCCTGTTTGTGAAGGCGAAGGCGCCACAGGAATCATCGCAGTCCATGTGAACATCCATATCGCCTAAAGTTCATATGCGGCCCCTCCTGGGGCCTTTTCTACTCAACAAAAGTAGGTGTCAATATGAAAGGACATGTGCGGAAGCGTGGCAGCAAATGGTGCTTTGTGATCGACGTGGGCAGGGATGAGAACGGAAAACGAATCCAAAAATGGTTTTCTGGATTCGACACGAAAAGGGCGGCCGAAAAGGCTATGGCTGCTAAGCTGCAGGAGATAAACTCGGGAACCTATATGCCGCCAACAAAAGAAACGGTAGAAGCCTTCCTACGCGCCTGGCTCAAAGATAAACAGGCCCAGGTACGTCCCAGCACCTTTCGCACCTATGAATGGCTGACGCGCATGCATATCATCCCGAACATTGGCCACATCGAGCTGGAGGATTTACGGCCACCTCACCTGCAGACGTTCTATCGTCGTCTACAGGAACAAGATAAGCCACTCTCAAATCGTACGATACTACACGTCCACCTTCTGTTGCATGAAGCGCTGGACCGTGCCGTCAAGTGGGGAATGGTTGCTCGCAACGTGGCTGACGCTGTAGACCCGCCTCGGCCAGAGATTAAGCGTACGAAAGTATGGACACCAGAACAGGCGCAGAAATTCCTTTCCGTCGCCCAAACAAACGAGCCTCGTTTCTACATCGCGTTTGCACTTGCGATCCTCACGGGGATGCGGAAAAGTGAAATTCTCGCGCTGCGTTGGGCGGATATTGATTGGGATAATGCCGTTCTGTATGTCAATCAGACGGTCACATGGACCAAACAAGGGCCCATATTTCATGAGCCCAAGACAGACCGCAGTCGGCGTGCTGTCGCGCTATCACCTGAAACAATTGAAGCGCTCCGCCGCCACCGCGTACTGCAGGCCGGGGAACGGCTGCTCTACGGGCCAGCTTATCAAGACAATGGTTTTGTGCTGGCACGCATGGATGGCCGACCACTATATCCCCGTACTTTGGATAATGCCTGGTATCGTACGTTGGAAGCGGCGGATGTGCCAAAAATCCGATTTCATGACTTGCGACATACCCATGCTTCACTCCTGCTGGCGCAAGGTGTGCATCCGAAGATTGTTAGCGAGCGGCTGGGGCACAGCACCATTAATATCACGTTGGACACATACTCCCATGTCTTGCCCGGTTTGCAGCGTGAGGTGGCTGACCGGTTTGATGATTTGCTTTTCCGTAAGACCGGCAGGAACTAAAGGTTGCAAACCGACTTGCAAACATGTTTGCAAACGCACTGCCTGAAACACTTTCGAACGCCATGAAACGAAACCGAAAAAATTCAGTCATAGCGCGGATTTTTGTGGATAGCATGGACGGTAATAAACATCTAAAAACACTGAGCGGCCATCTTGAAAACCGCCGTGTCCGCAAGGGCACCGTGGGTTCGAATCCCACCCTCTCCGCCAAGAATCCTAGTCGTGACGCGGCTTCCCGGTTCTCGCCGGGGAGCCGCTCTTTCGTTCCACCCACACCTGCGCCCATGATGTGGGGATCCCCGGTACGGCCGTGAAACCATGAATCTCCGGTTGGACCACGTACTGAAGCAACGGATAGCCAATCGGTACAATCACAGCGTCCTTTATGATTTTTGCGCTGACCTTTTGGTACAGCTGTGCCCGCCTCTGTGGACTGGCCGATGACTCCGCGGCAGCCAGCCAATGATCGATTTGTGTGCGATGGTACTGTGTCGGATTCAGTGCCGGTGGATTGTCTGACTGGAACAATTCTAGAAAGTCATCCGCGTCTGGCAGGTCTTCACGCCAGCCCTCGAAAAAGAGTCCTACTTGGCCGGTCTCCTGAGCACGCAGGAACTTAGTAAAGGAAACACGGCGCTGCTTGACCTCAAAGCCTGCCTCGGTGAGCATTTGCCCGATTTTGCTGACAATCGCGGACTGTCCGTCGCCGCTGGACGACCACAGGCTCACCCGGACACGGTGCCCGTGACCGGACTGTTTCACGAGCGACTTGGCCTTGCCGAGGTCAAACGGAACAAGCTTCGCGCTGATCCCCTCTTGGTCTGCCGTCTCCGGCGGGAGGAGACCGGTTGCTGCTGTCAACGATCCGCTATCCCGAGCTAGAGCAGTCCGGTCCACGGCGTACGCTATGGCTCTCCGGACATCCACATCCGTGAATGGTTTTTTCTTCACATTCATCCCCAGATACCAGACCGTGTCCCCAGGCTTGACCGCAGCAGCGGATCGCAAAGCCGGATGGGATTTCAGACTCCGCCAGGAGGCCGGCGAGATGCGATTGTCCGCCAACAGGCTCGGGGCAATCCACGCCACCAGCCCCTGTTCATAGTCGATGGCAGCCAGGTCCGGATCGCGCACTGGGTGCAGAACCACCTCCTGCAAATAGGGCAAGTGACTCCCCCACCGGTCCGTGCGCCAATAGTGGGGATTGCGGCGAAACACCCAGCGCTTTGCACTTATACGAACCGGCTGAAACGGCCCGCTCCCCATCTGCAGCCCCATTGCGTGGCCCAAGCTGGGCTTGCCCGCCTCATCCACAGCGGACAGAAACGGTAATGACAGAATATCAAGAAAATCGTCCTGGGCCTTCGACAAGTGAAACACCAGCGTATAGGGCGATTGCACCTTCACACCGGCAATCGATTTGGATTTTCCGTTGTAAAATTCGGGCGCCCCGTCAATAGTGAAGAAAAAACTGGGAGCTGGGCAGGGATGGGGCTTCAACTTCCGGTTGAGGACGCGTTTCAATTCGTCGACGAATGACTGCGCCGTAACCGCGTCCCCGTTCCAGAAATGCATGCCCTTGCGCAGGTGGAATGTGTAGGTCCGCCCGTCCTTGGAGACGGTCCAGGACTGTGCGGCCATGGGGACCACCTTGTGCGAGTCGGCATCGTAGGTGACCAGTTGATCATAAAGCTGGCGCACCAACGGCTGCGATACAGGATCGAAGGCACTGGCTGGATCCAAATCAACCTTCTCTGCCAGCACATCGAGGGAGATAGAACCTCCCGCCCGCGGCCGCGTCGGCGAGGATGCCTTCACGGCTACGGCGGAATCGGCCTTACTCTTGGGGGCACCGCTTGGCGCCTGATGCCAAGCAGCTTCTACAGCTGCTGCGGCCGCAGCCACGACGGAGCCGATCATCCACCATCCTCTCCCTGCCCGTTTCATGGCACGCCCTCCCGACTCATGGTCCTCATGGCTACTCTATTAACCGCGGTGATAGATTATGACTCACCGCTCGCTCGCCCAAGACATCCATGCATAAATACCGTCGCGGGCGGCTATGCTACCGGCCATGATACGACCGAGACTGCGTGCTGTGATGCTCATGGCAACGGTGGTTGCAGACATGGTGGGCTATAGCCGAGCGACGGAGGCGCAGGCCCATCCATACGCGGAACGCCGCAGCGTCGAGGCGGCCGTGGCGGCGTTTGCGTCCATCCAGGACGCTGACGTCGATTCCACCCCACATCAGACACTGGAGAATTTTACTTTGACCGCCTACGCTCTGGACCCGGGGTCGACCGGAAAACGTCCGGGAACACGCGGCTTTGGCATCACCGCCAGCGGCACTCGGGCGACGGCATTCCGAACGATTGCGGTCGATCCGTCCGTAATCCAGATAGGGAGTTATGTTTACATCGAGGGGATTGGCTGGCGCGTGGCCGAAGATACGGGGGGAGCCATACGCGGCCGACGCATCGACGTCCTGCTGCCATCCACCCAAGAGGCGATCCGTTTTGGTGTGCGCCGCCACGTGCGCGTATACATATTACCGCCAGCAAACATCAAATCGGGATAAGGCATATCCCTCACAGACCTCGTTCGCGTTGTATATAGGCCTGCATCTGCTCGACGTACTCAAGCAGCATCGGGCTGTACTCCCGCGCTGCCTGCTCCACTCGCCGCGGATCCAGGACAAGATAATGGCGGACCAAGTCCTGCCGCAGGTTCAAGGCGCCGGTGAAGCGCTCAAACCACTCCCGCTTGAGCACCCCTTCTTCCATCAATACACGCAGGATGTCCACATATCCGCCCGGCTCACGCATAACCAGCGCGTCAATCAACTCATTGGCGGCGTCCGTCACGCATTCTATCCCCACATGTAGGGCCCGCTCCGCCGCCCACCGCGTTTCCGGCTGTTCACTCCATCCCGCCGGCCGTTCGGACAACCCCTGCAGCCACCGGGCGCGTTCCGCCACGGCTTGCAGACACTGCTCAATCCGAGCCAGCGATGCGTCTGTAAGAAACACCAAGCATCCCTCCGCTCTTGTGTCCCGCGACGATAGACGCCACGGCATCATCCAGCCTATGCCAATCCTCCAGAAGTTCCATCCATATCAGTTTTCTCAGGACTGCCGTTACAGTATAATAGCGATAGTGGGCGAACGAATACCAGGATTGTGCCACCTCTGCCGGGAGTCCATAGAGGTCGTGAATGATGATGGTCGTAAGACCTATTCTGTATCGTACCCATGATCTCGGGAGCCGCGCAAGCGGATCGGCTGCCTCAAAGCCTGGGCGCAGTCGGTTGTAGAGTGTGCGCGTGAAGGTCATGGGTTTTTGCCACGCCGTCGGGATACACCATGAAGGTGGAAGGCAGAGTCATTCTGGAGGAGTGAAAGACAAAATGTTGGAGCAACTTTCGTGGAAAGTTGGCGGTCAACAAGGAGAAGGCGTGGAGAGTACCGGCGAGACGTTCGCCATTGCGCTAAACCGCCAAGGGTATTATGTGTATTCATTCCGTCATTTTTCGTCTCGCATCAAAGGCGGTCATTCCAACGACAAGGTCCGTGTCAGCCTCAAGCAATATCGCTCGATTGCCGATTATACCGACGTTTTGTTGGCCTTCGACCAAGAGAGCATTGACGTGAACGTCCAAGAGGTGCGGCAAGGCGGCGTTGTGATCGCCGACAGCAAATTCAACCCCACCGCCCCAGAGCACGTGCGGTTATTTTCCATCCCGTTAACCAAGATAGCCGAAGAATGTGGATCGGCCATCATGAAGAACATGGTCTCCCTCGGGGCTTCGGCCTGTCTGCTCGGTCTTCCCATCAACACCTTTCGGGAAGTCGTGGAAGAACGGTTCCTGCGCAAAGGCCAGCGGATCGTCGATCAAAATATGGAGGCCATCTCCCGTGGATTTAACTATATGAGAGAGTTGGGCGGTGCCGATCCGCAGTTCGCCCTGCGTCCGGCGGATGGTACGAGACGGCTATTCATGATGGGCAACGAGGCGCTCGGTCTTGGCGCCTTGGCGGCGGGAGCGCGCGTCATGCCGGCCTATCCCATCACACCGGCATCCGATGTCATGGAATATCTGATTAAACAGTTTCCGAAGGTGGGCGGTGTGGTTGTCCAAACGGAGGATGAGATTGCGGCCATCAACATGACCATTGGGGCCGCCTACGGTGGGGCCCGGGCTTTCACCTGCACGGCCGGCCCTGGTTTGTCGCTGATGATGGAGGCGATAGGTCTGGCCGGAATGACGGAAACCCCGGTCGTCATCATTGACACGCAGCGCGGCGGCCCGTCCACAGGTCTGCCGACCAAGCAGGAACAGTCCGATATGTTGGCCGCATTGTTTGGCACACATGGGGAAATCCCGAAAATTGTCCTCAATCCCGCGACCACCGAAGAGTGTTTCACCGTCGTAGGCAAGGCGTTCAACCTCGCGGAACGGTATCAATGCCCCGTCATCATCATGACGGACCTGCAGCTGTCGCTCAGCAAACAGACGACCGAGCCGCTGCGCCTGGAAGATGTGGTCATCGACCGCGGCGCGGTGGCCAGTGAAGAAGACCTGGCGGCGGCAGCGGGCGGCGAATTCCCCCGCTATCGATTAACCGACAGCGGCGTGTCCAGACGTGTGTTCCCAGGCACTAAAGGTGGCCTGCACCACGTCACAGGCGTGGAACACATGGAGACAGGACGCCCGAACGAGACGGCCGGCAACCGCAAACAGATGATGGAGAAGCGCATGCGCAAGCTGCAAGGCGTGGAGATCGAAGACAGTGTCGTGAGGACCGGTGACGAATCCCCAGATATCGCCATTGTGGGCATCGGATCGAACATCGGGGCGATTGCAGAGGCCAAGGAGTGGCTGCAACGGGACGGCCTCAAGGTGGCCCATGTGCACATCCACGCCATTCTGCCGTTCCCGAAACGTCAGCTACAGGCAGCCCTCTCCGGCGCTAAGCAGGTCGTGGTGGTCGAAAACAACGCCACAGCGCAGCTTCGCCACCTCATGTCCTTCTTCGGTGTGGATTGTCCAAACGCACACAGCTTTCTCAAATACAACGGGCAGGCCATCCTGCCGGTGGAGATCTACGAGTTCTGCAAGGAGATGAATTGAAGTGGCAACGGTAAAAGACTTCCGCAACAACGTCCGGCCCAACTGGTGCCCGGGATGCGGCGATTTCTCTGTCCAAGCGTCCATACAGCGCGCTTTGGCGGCCTTGGGCAAGGAGCCGCACGAGGTGGCGATTGTGTCCGGCATCGGCTGTTCCGGGCGCATTTCCGGATACATTAACACGTACGGATTCCACGGCGTGCATGGGAGGGCTTTGCCTGCCGCACAAGGACTGAAGCTCGCCAACCGCCATCTGACGGTTATCGCCGCCGGCGGTGACGGCGACGGGTTCGGCATCGGTCTCAACCACTTCATGCATGCGGTCCGTCGCAACATGGACATCACCTACATTGTCATGGACAACCAGATCTATGGGTTGACCAAGGGGCAGCACTCCCCTACCAGTGCGCACGGCTTTGAGGCCAAGACAACCCCGCAGGGCAACATCGAGAACGCCATCATCCCCACGCAGGTGGCATTGGGCGCCGGTATCGGATTTTTGGCACAGGGTTTTTCCAGCGACGTGAATCAATTGGTTCAACTGATTGAACAGGCGATTCAGTACCGTGGGTTTGCGCTGGTCAACGTGTTCAGTCCCTGCGTTACGTACAACAAGATCAACACCTACGACTGGTTCCGCGAGCATGTGTACAACCTGGACCAGGTACCGGATTACGATCCGACGGACCGCGCGGCAGCCATGCAAATGGTCGTGAAGACGGGAGGACTGGCCACGGGATTGATTTACCGGGACGACTCGCGGGTACCCTACGAAGACCAGATCCCGGGCTACCCCGAGCGAGCCTTGGTCGAGGAGGACCTCACCCTCAGCGGAGAGATTTTCCAGAATGCGCTGAAGCAATTTGCGTGACCAAGCGACAGGGCGGGCGTCTAATTCATTCGCCTGCCCTGGTTTCGCAGCTAAGCCAGGTGGGATTTCGCGAGGCTCAATTTAGTCGGATTCATAAGGGATGAGACGGGATCTCAGGAGAGGAAATAACTGAACGTATACACGGTCCTTCAGCACGGGGCTGACGGCTTGGTCTTGCTGGATTCGCTCCGGGTCGGGCAGTTTTCCCAGCCGCACGGCCACCGTCTCGCTCGTATCCGGCTTGGTTTGCCAGCGGAGGACCTCCGCCCAATAGACCCATTTGTACCATGGACCTCCGGTCGGTTGTGGAATTTGATACTCAGCCAACCACGTCAGTTTCTCGATTACGGCTCCGGATTCTTCCCACGTCTCGCGTCGAGCCGCCGCATGGGCTGACTCGCCCGGCTCACACTTTCCGCCCGGCACCTCCCAACCACGCTGCGGGTGTTGAACCCACACGATGAAACCCTGGTACACTGGGAAGACCAACACCGCGTGTGGACGTTTCACAGAGGGACGGTTCAGCCGAACATCGACGGCCTGTCGCCAGGTTGAATCTCCGTGCATCACTGCCATCGCTTCCTTTCGTGATCACGAGAAGGCGGCGCTGCCGGGGAGGTGCCTCCCAGACGGCAGCGCTTCATCCATACTCGCGCTGAGGAGGACATCGATCATGACATCCGTTCCGGACGAGGCTTTCCGTTCCGTTACCGTCCCAGAGAACACATTCTTGCGCCGCAAAGAGTCATACGAATACACGACGGCGGACAACATTTACGACATCGAGTTGTTCGCCAACCAAGACGGCACCTACTACGCAATCGGCGTCCCGCGGGAGGGTAGCCGTCTCGTGGTATATGGAAGCCGGGAATTGCCGTCGGCCCAAGAAGCATTGCAGGAGCTGCTGGACAAAATCCACCGACAGGCCTAGATCTGCGCGCGACAAGAGAACGCACACGCTGCTTCACCACCACTTGCCAAACACAATCCCTATGATCACGCCGATGGCTGCCCCCACTAGAACCTCCCGAGGTTCGTGCCCGAGGATTTCCTTGAGCCGTTCACCCTCCGACGTCGCGGACGGTTCCAGATAAATGCCGGAGCGGGCAATCTCCATCGCCAAGCGGTTCAACAGGACTGCGTGTTCACCTGCATGGCGGCGGATGCCCCCGGCATCGTACATGACAATCGCAGTGAATACGACCGCCGTCGCGAACACAGGCGAAGACGGCCCGACCACACAGGCCAATGTGGTGGTCAAGGCCGCCACGCCCGCAGCGTGGGCACTCGGCATGCCTCCCGCGTCCACAACTTTATGCAGGTTCCACTCACGGTGCTGCAAATACTCTATCGGCACCTTCAGCACCTGAGCAAACACGATGGCGCTGATGGCCGCCATCAGTGGAGCATTCTGCCATAATCCGATTAGGAAATTTTGTATATGCTCGCTCATAGCCTCAACTCAATCGTTTTGAATCAATTCCACTGTCGCCTTGCTAGGCGTTTGACCAGTTCCACCAGCAAGGCCACGCCGTGATCAAAATCCTGCTGAGGATACACCGCCGCATGACTGTGGATGTAACGCGTCGGATAGCCGGACGCACCATGTGCATCGCACAGGGCTCGAATCATGTCGATGCGCGCCGTTTGACTCATTCCGACTGGTCCTCCTCACACTGACGTCCGGGTAGACAAACCTATCTTCATCCTACCACACCATGTCGCCTGCGACGACCGCTGGTCAACCGACGACACATGCACCATGGAGACGATTCCCCCATATCATAACAGTGCCCGCAGCGATTGACGAACTCCGCCAGACAGGAGGTGATGCGAATTGATACACGTGGCCCCGCTGCTCCTGGACGACTGCACTTTTATACAGATTGAGGTGCAGCTGCCAAAGACCAACCTTCTGATGATCCAATGCGAACAAGGATACGTGATGTGTGGAGCATTGGACATACGTTTGCTGCGTGAGCAACTAGCGTCCCGCAACATTGTGGCGGCCAGAGCCACCGGGGTGCGCACCTTGGATGAACTGCTGAACGGACAGGTGGAATCATGCACTCAGGCGGCGGAAGCGTTGGGCATCACGGCCGGGATGCCTGTGCGCGAAGCTCTTTTGCGCATGTACAAAGCAGCACTGTAATCCCGTCCAGCGGCATTCTCAAGTACGCTATGCATCAACGGCTGCGCAGTTGATCCAGACGAATGGCCCGTTTGTGAACCGTATGCGCCCACTTCCGGTTGCCTTTGGTAAAATAGGCCTGCAGAACCACAGGACCCCACGTCCAGAGAAAGAACGGAAGAATGATGAGACCAAAATAAGCCCGCCAATTCACCCGTTCCAGCAACAGCGCCAGAGGCATCTGCAGGTACAAAAACACGTTCACGCCGACCCAGAACTGAGTGGGCAGCAAGGACGTCACATGGGACAACGGCGTGGTATGCGGCGTGACCTGCAACAGCATCATCAGCGAAGTCAAGAACAAGATAAGAAACCGCATGGGCTGGAACAAATAGATGCCCGCGTCAATCTTCGCGAAGTCGCGCTCGCGAATGCCCGCCTTAATCAACGGCCACATGTGCTGGCGGGCGCAATGAAAGTGGCCCTGCATCCACCGCAGCCGCTGTCTGGCGGAGGCAAGGATGGTTGTCGGTTTCTCGTCGTACACCTTGGCATCGTGATCCCATATAGGCAAAATGCCCCGCTCCACGCAGCGCACGCCGAATTCCAGGTCCTCGGTCAGACCGGTGGCTCCCCAGCCCATCTCGCGCAACAGACCCACGTCGATACACAGCCCCGTCCCACCCAGCGAACAGGAGAGACCCAGGTTCTGACGGGCATTTTGCCACATCCGGTTACTGAACCAATAGGAGATGGCCATAGACACGCTGACCCATGTGTCAAATGGGTTCTTCACCCCTAAATAACCCTGAATCACTTTATGGCCTTCGCACAAGCGCTGGTTCATGCGGCGCAGAAAATCGTGGGCCACCAGATTGTCCGCATCGACCATCACGACGGCGTCGTATTGAACGGGCCCTTTCCACAACCGCTCCAGCATCCATTCAATCGCGTAGCCCTTGCCACGGTTTTCTTCGTGATGACGAACATGCACCAAGGCTCCGTGTCGCTCGGCGACCTCGCGGGTATGATCCGTACAGTGATCCGCTATCACATGTATGTCAACCAATCGGCGAGGATAGTCTTGGTCCATCAAACTATCGACCAGCGGACCTATTACACGCTCCTCATTGTGGGCCGGAATGATAACCGCGAAACGCTTCTGCGGGTGAAAAGTGATGGGTCGTTTGCGATGCCACACGCCAAACAGGGAAGTCAGGATTTGATACACGCCAATGACGCCCGTGAACAGCTGCATCAATAGGTACAAAGTATTCAATATAATATGCACCAGGGACACGGTCTTATCCCTCAGCTTTCCTGTAGGATGACCCACGCTACCTCATTTTGAGGAGATTCGGCCTCGCTGTCAACGAATGCGGACCACCCCTTGCCCTCACCTCGTCCTCATCTTTCACAGTTTTGTTTCATTCATGTATGATGGTGCCGAAACGACTCACTCTCGTTCTCGGTATGCTGAAAGACGGATGACGAACGTGACCATACACGAGCACAATTCTGAGGAGGCGCCGAATGATCCCACAACTTGACATTTTTGTAACCTATTACGGCTTGTCCGCCATTTTCGTCCTCATGACCCTGGAAAGTTTGTGTATCCCCATTCCCAGCGAAGTTGTCATGTCCTTTGCCGGGTACCTGGTCTACAGAGGCCATTTGCCGCTCCTTGGTGTTATCGTCATCGCGACCCTGGCAAACCTCGTCGGCAGTTGGCTGGCCTACCTCATCGGGGTCTATGGGGGCCGAGCGTTCATTCTCAGGTGGGGCCGCTACGTCCTGCTCAACGAAGCGCATCTCCAGCGGGCAGAAACGTGGTTCGCCCGCCACGGAAGCCTTTCCGTCTGCATCGGGCGGGTCCTCCCCGGCGTACGCACCTTCATCTCGCTGCCAGCCGGCATCGGACGCATGCCGTTGGCGCGGTTTTTCTTATTTTCCGCCATCGGTTCTTGGATCTGGAACACAGCGCTCACTGTGTTTGGCTACCAGCTCGGAAAACACTGGGAACTCGTGGACATCTACCTCAAGCCGCTGACCGTGCTCGGAGCCGTGGTGCTCATCGCTGGCGTGCTCTGGTACTGGTTTGGCCGCAGCAGGACTACCCGGCGGCATTCCGCGCGCCAAACGGAGCATCGACCGTGATGGTCGGATTTGTTCCTCTCCCAGACATAACGTCTCAGGTCGGCATGTCCAGGCCCAGGATGGACCGAACCCGCATACACATCGAGTCCTGTCCGCCTATCATCTCTTTCGGTAAAAACAGTCGATATTCCATGTCAGGAACCAACGAACGGACGATGCGCGACTGCCGGCTCAGTTCGGTCACCGTGCCGGTCGGTTCCAGGAGAGCGATGCCCTCGCCGCGATAGAGATATCCGGCGATGGCCGATTGTCTGCCGCAAATATAATAGTCGGGATGAAATCCCAAGGCGCGCGCCGCCGTCCGCAGCGCCGCCCACTGCTCAGGCGTGGGCTCGTCTCGCACCACTGCTGCGAACAGCTGCCGGTTCAAAAACCGGGTGGACAAATCGGCCAAGATGACGTCGTCCGCATGGGACCACAGGCGGAAGGCGTACAGCAGCGTCGATTCATCCATGGCCATGTAATCGGCGACCGACACTTCCTCCTCCCCTTCTCCGAGCAGGACGATGAACTCCCGCGGGATGTCCGCCAACCGGCCCTCCTGCCAGAGCTCCGAAGCTCGGCGCAAAATTTGTCCCACCAGCACATCACTGCCCACGGTGACCGGATGCAGGTAGACCTGGGTGTACATAAAATAGCGGGCGAAGATGTATTGCTCGGCAGTGTGCAGCCCACTCGCCTTCAACAGCACCTGCCCGTCCCGCAACGTCAAGGAACGAATCAACCGAGCCAGCTCAAAACGACCGTAGGAAACGCCCGTCATGAGCGCGTCCCGCAACAGATAATCCATCCTATCCACGTCCAACTGGCTGCTGATCAACTGCTGGATATACGCGTGTTGCCCCGATTTTTGCAGAATGCCCACGAGGTCGCTCGCAAACTGGGCATCAATGCTGGACAGCACCGACTGCAGTTCCGGGTCCTCCAGCAGAATGCGGCGCGTCCAATGCTCATGATGCACGGGAAAAATCGTTTCAAAGGTGTGCGAGAACGGACCATGCCCAATGTCATGCAGCAAAGCGGCGGCCAAGGCGAGTTTCCTGTCACGCTCTTCGCCCGGCCAACCGCATTCTTCTTGCAGGTATCGCAACACCCGGCGCATGGTTTCGTATGCGCCCAGCGAGTGGGTAAAGCGGCTGTGTTCAGCGCCGTGAAACGTTAAATAGGATGTGCCGAGCTGGCGGATGCGGCGCAGCCGCTGTACCGCCGCCGTATTGATGAGCCGCCAAATCCACGGGTCCTCGACGAGGATTTCGTCGTGAACCGGGTCTTTCAACACCTTCACGAACCGAGACAGGTGTGTCCACCTCCCTGAAAAAACTGGTGAAAAAAAAGGCCCGTAGACCGGGCCCTGAATGTGGCCGTCAGGCACAACTTCCAGGCTGTCCCGCCTCTGTGGCAGTCCGGAAGCTGGATCCACAGCCGCAAATCGAAGTCGCATTCGGGTTTTCAATCCGAAATCCTTGTCCGCTGAAGTCATCGACGAAATCCACTTGGGAGCCGTCAATGAGGCGTTCACTGTCTTTGTCGACGGCCACCTGAATGCCCTGAATCTCATACACCAAGTCGTTCGGCTGCGGTTGATCCAGCGCCATTCCGTAGCTGAAACCTGTACACCCGCCGGGCTTCACAAAAATGCGCAGGGTTTGCTCGTCCGGACCCATGTCCGCCATCAACTCACGCAATTTGCTTACAGCGGCATCCGTTAAGGTCACCATGACTGCATACCTCCCTGTCAGCCCCATTATACCCCCAATTCGCGAACGAAAGCGAGAACCTCGTCCGCATGCCCGTCCACCTTCACCTTCGGATACACCTTGGCAATGCGCCCGTCACTGTCGATGACGAAGGTGGTGCGCTCAATGCCAAACACCTTCTTGCCGAACATCTGCTTCTCTTTCAGCACGCCGTAGGCTGCACACACCGCGCCATCTGCGTCCGACAGCAGCGGCATCGGCAGTGCATGCTTTTCCGCGAAGCGCTCGTGGGAACGCAGCGAGTCCCGGGAGATGCCGTACACGTCGGCCCCGGCGGCCGCGAACTCCGTGGCCAAGTCGCGGAACGAACACGCCTCCCGCGTGCAGCCCGGTGTCTGATCCTTCGGATAGAAGAACAGGACCACCTGTTTCCCTCTCAGATTCGAGAGTGTGACCGACTCTCCGGTATGAGAAGGAAGGGTAAAATCGGGAGCCAAATCCCCGACCTGTACATCGGCCATCGAGCTTACACCTCCCGTACGACTTTGATGAACCGGATCTCCGGGTCATCCGGGCCTTGAACCGGCAGCCCCGCCCTAAGGTTTTCCTCAATATAATCGATGTTGTCCTGAGTGATCACCTCACCGGGCAACAAAACCGGAATCCCCGGCGGGTACACCATAATCATCTCGGCAATCGTCCGTCCGACCGCCGCAGCCAGCGGAACCACCTCGGTCGGCGCGTAAAAGGCGGCCCGCGGAGACATTTTTAATTTCGGCAGCGAAGGCACCTGCACCTTGAGAGCTGGATGCGGCTTCTGGCTGCACCCTTGAGCAATCCGCGACAGGGCATCCACCAACTGGTCGATGTCCTCCTCCGTGTCACCCCAGGATATGATGCACAAGATGTTATACAGGTCGCTCAGTTCCACTTCAATATTGAACTGTTCGCGCAGCATGCGCTCTACGTCATAGCCGCGCAAGCCCAGGTCCTTGACGCAGATGGTCAATTTTGTTGGATCCATGGCATACGTGGCGCTGTCACGCAAAATCTCTCCGCCTACGCAGTATATGCCAGGAATTCCGGCCAACTGCCGCCGCGCGTAGCGGGCGAGCTGCAAGGCACGTTCCACCCGTTCACGTCCATGCAGAGCCAACTGTTTGCGGGCCGCATCCAGAGACGCCAGCAGCAGATAGGAGGTCGAAGTTGTGGTCAACATGCTGAAAATCACCTGCACGTGCCTGGGGTCGACCAGGCCCTGGCGCACATTGAGCACACTTGACTGGGTCATCGATCCCCCCAGCTTGTGCACACTGGTGGCGGCCATATCCGCCCCCGCCTGCATGGCCGAGGGAGGCAGGCTCTCGTGAAAGTGTGTGTGTACACCGTGCGCCTCATCGACCAGCACAGGAATGCCCCGTTCATGCGCCAGCTCTACGATCCGAACGAGGTCTGCTGCCACGCCAAAATACGTTGGATTGATGACCAACAGGGCCTTGGCCTCCGGATGATTGATCAGCGCCTGCTCCACGGTCTCCACGGACACCCCGTGCGCGATACCCAAGTCGACATCGACCTCGGGCGCCAGGAATACCGGCCGCGCGTCGGCCAACATGATGGCAGTCAGGACGGACTTGTGCACGTTGCGCGGCACCAAGATCACGTCTCCTGGGCCAACCACAGATAAAACCATGGTCATGATGGCCGTACTTGTACCTTGTACCGAAAAGAATGTCACGTCGGCTCCAAACGCCGCGGCGGCCAGTTCCTGCGCTTGGCGAATGGCGCCTGTCGGGTGATGAAGGTCGTCCAACGGTGCGATATTGATCAGGTCCAAGGACAGGGCGCGGTCCCCAAGAAAGTGCTGAAACCGCGACTCCATGCCGCGTCCTTGCTTGTGGCCCGGAATATGAAACTGAATCGGATGCCTCTGGATATGCTCCAACAACGCATCAAACAGCGGTGTCTGATCCTGGTCGAGACGCCCTTCCCGCGACTTAGGTGTGTCCTTGACAGAGACCACCGCTGCGCCGATATCCGTCAATCGATTTCCCCCCAACACGTTGCTGATGGATAATTAGGAGTTGCTTGCACTGCCCGCGCCTGATTCACCCTCCGCCTCTCCGGCCGCAAAGGCGGACAGAAACTCTGGGCTGGCTGCCTGCCATAAATCTGGGCGCAGACCTTTTAGGAAATCCCGCAGACGGATGCGCTCCTTCTCAGGCATGTCGCGAATGTCAACCCAGCCTTTGACCGCGTATCCCATCTTGTTCACGGATTCCGCCAATGACTTGTACCCAACCTTCGCTTCCCCGTCAATGTCTATCGGAAATGCCTGCAAACCGTAATACCCTTGGACCTTGCCCTGGCCGCCGGGAGTGTCGAAACGATGCAAGGTCACCCAGCAAATCCAGGCCCGTCGTGGATTGGGAACCTCGTCCCGGTTATTGACAAAGCGAATGCCCCGCTCGATTCCGCTCTTGGCATGGATGGCACCGTTGTCCACGAAGACCCGATCTCCATCGATAATCACGGCTGACATCCCGCGCATCTGGTTGTCAGCGCTCGGCTTCGGACGGCTCGTCAACCGCAACAGCTCCATCTGTGCCACCTCCACAATCAGAGTCGAACTATGGGATTCCCCATGCATTGTACCCCCTGCGACGGCCGTTGCGCCACACCCTGTGGACAGCTGGATGTCCATGCATGTTCACCGAACTTCGGGGAATTGTAAAGAACAGCCAAGAAGAAAGCAGGGGATGGTTGGATGAGTAAGTTCAGAGTCTTTGTCTCCGCTGCCGTGGCTCTTGGCCTCATCAGTCCCACGGCCGCGTATGCCGCTCCGACTGTGGACAACACCCAGGAACCAGCCAGTATCCGCGTGGCAATCCGAGAGAACAATCCCAACGGAGAACCGGACCCGCGGGGACGTATTGTTTGGGTGCAGAGCGTGCCGTTTTACCAATACTGTGAAGACGTCCTGCCCAACGAATGGATGCCGTCCTGGCACTCCGAGTCACTGAAAGCGGGCGCGATGGCCATAAAAATGTTTGCCTGGTACCATCATCTGCACCCAATCACCATTGACGGCTTCACGTTTGACGTGGACAACACCACGAATTTTCAAACCTTCCGTTATCTATCACGGCAGCCAGACACCAACCGCGCGGTCACGTCCATCCGTCGCTACGCCTACGTCAAGCCGAACGGAGAGATTATCGAGCTCAACTATCGCGCCGGTATTCCGAATGACCCCAACTGGCAATACCGCAACGCCCAGAAGATGGCTCAATGGGGCAGCCAATACTGGGCCCAGCGCGGCCGCAATTACATTCAGATCCTGCAGTTTTATTATCAGCAACGCGCATTACGGCAGGTCCGCGCATAGCAAAGGAGGCTGACCATGATGAAGCCGCAGCGACATTTGTTCCCATCGGTTGCCCGCAGGATCACGTCGGCATGCGTGATCGCCGCCGTCTTGACACCGCACATCACCGCCCAGGCCACGACACCGTCTGAGCCAGGCCAACACAGCGTCCCCGTGCAACAGCCGGGCACGTCATCGAGAGACCGATTGGATCCATACGCCCCATGGCCTACGGCGCGTCTGCGCGTGCACGTCATCGACGGCCGGACCCTGCAGCCGCTGCCCGGCGCTGAGGTGGTCCTGGTAGAAACGGAGCAGCGGTTGCGCACAGACGCCAACGGCTATACCCCATGGTTTGATGCGCCCGTCATTCGCAACCCGCGCTTTCGTCCGCTGGTGGCAGAACTGCACGGGCAACTGACGGTTATCGCCTACAAGAACGGGTATCGCGATTCCATTCACATGGGCATCCGCACGCACGAAGGAATGGACTCCGAAGCCACGGTGTGGATGTACAAGATTGGACCGGAGGACCGGCGGATTGAGCCGGTGTTGTACCAGGTGCCGTATCACCATCTTTGGCTGATTGAACTCGTGGATAGGTTCCGCAGGAACTCCCAGCTGGGGGAAGGCTGGCAAGACCCTAATCGCTAGATGAGAGGTGCGGACGCGGCCCGAGAAGCCCCGCCGCGTCCAATCAGGAAGGTTCATCCCCCGCGTGGCTGGTCTCGGGACGGGCGGTCTCCTCCGCCAGCCAGGCTACAACACCGGTGTCATCACCGGCCACGCGCGGATCCTCACGGTGACCAGGCCAACTCGCCAGCGATTGCAGCGCCTCCTGCTGCGAATGATAGATCCGATGGAACCTGTAACCACTAGGATAGCGCGGGCAGTTCTCAATGACAATCTGCCACTGCCCTTCGCCGACCTGGTGCACCGCGTAAGGAAGTCCATGAATTTCCCGCATCGGCACGCCGCGGACCTGAAACACTCCCTCTCCCTCCTCCCGCTGAAACCGGTGTTTTCCTCCCCGGTAAAGAGAAGGTGAAGGTAGTATGTCCGGCAGCGCCCTGTCCCATGTCCGACCGCCGCCGTTTCTCACGCAAAGCGGAGCCTCTTCTGTCGCAGGGAGATGCTCAGGACTATGCCCACGCACAGATAGTTGACAAGCACGGAAGTACCCCCATAGCTGACGAACGGCAGCGTAATCCCGGTGGACGGGCTGAGGTACACATCCATGCCAATGTTCTCGAACACCTGGAAGGCGAACATGCCCACAAACCCGACGGCCAGATACACGCCGAACGGTTCCTGTGCAATGGCCGCCACCTTCACCAGCCGATACACAAGGATAAGGAACAAAAACACCAGTACGCTGCCACCGACAAAGCCGAACTCATCACCAATCAAGGAAAAGATGTAGTCTGTCTCCTGATTCGGAACATGGCCGGTCAGGGTGCCGTTCAGCCAGCCTTCGCCAAACACCTGGCCGCTGCCAATCGCGATTTGCGCCCAGTGCACGTTATAGCCCGTATGCTGCAAGTCGTACTTCGGATCCAACCAGGTGAGAATCCTGTCCGCCTGGTAACTCTGCAGCAAATGATGCTTGACCAAGACGTCGTTGACAAAGTGCGCGGACTGAGAGGGATGGTCAAGCGCTATGCCGCAGATGACCACCAAGCCCAACAAGACCAAGGTGAGCAGCGTCAGGTATATACGAGTAGTGAAGACAACGTACATGGTCATGAAAATGGCAAACATGACCAGCGCCTGGCCGAGAGCCGGCTCCTTGAGCGTCAACCCAAACGGAATCAGC
The DNA here is from genome assembly GCF_001552255.1 of Alicyclobacillus shizuokensis NBRC 103103. Classification (GTDB taxonomy): domain Bacteria; phylum Bacillota; class Bacilli; order Alicyclobacillales; family Alicyclobacillaceae; genus Alicyclobacillus_G; species Alicyclobacillus_G shizuokensis. Next base: position 7,336 of record NZ_BCQV01000010.1, on the reverse strand, counting down.
AGAATCAAGGCCAGCGCCGGCAAGTGGCGCAGGCCGTATTGCGGATGTTCCGATTCCTCCACCTTGGCCATGTAATGAGCCAAGAGAACAATCATGCTCACTTTCGCCAGCTCTGAGGGCTGCAGCTGAAAACCGCCCCCCAGCGGAATCCAGGCCTGGGCCCCGTTTATCGCCGGCATCTGGAACACGACCAACAACAGCAGGGTCGTGCATGCATACAGGGGCCATCGTACTTTGCGCAGCGTCCGATAGTCGAAAAACAGGGCCGTCACCACCATGACTACGAGCCCCAGAACCTCGAAAATGGCTTGCTTCAACCAGTCGGCGTGCAGACCATGAAGGGGTAGGTTTCTTGCCAGCGCATAGGAATATAAGGAGGCACAGCTGCAGGCGGCCAGCACCACCAGCACCCCCACCAGAATCCAGTCCATTCGACGCAGCGACTTTTGCATGATATGCGGTTGGTCTCCTTTATCCCGATTCAAAATCCATGGCCGCTGTGCAGCGTTCGGCCTTCAGCACTGCCGGAGGAACCGCCCCAAAATCTCGTTCGCTTGCCCAACAGTACCACTCCTCCAATTATAGCGAAACGTGCCGGGAACCGCAGTGAACAATCTGTGCATGCGCCGCGCCCTAAGTGGCAAATGCCCCATAAACTGCAGGCGAACGCGGAAAGGGGTAGTTGCTTATGGTTACGCATCGACACGTACGAAAGTTGCTTGGGCAGCCGGTGCAGTGCCACACCATTTTCGGCACCTTCCACGGTGTAGTCATTCATTGCAGCAAACACCACATCATCCTGGGAGCAGTCAAACACCCGTTGCCCGTGCAGAAACTCGCCTATCGGCCTTATCCTATGGGGCCCTGGGGTGGTGGACCAGGCATGCCGGGCGGAGGCTGGCACATCGCCATCCCGCTGGCCGCCATTCTCGGCATCACAGCGATTGGCCTGCACTGGTGGTGAAACGGATCGCCCTAAGGCTGGAACAATGTGCCACAATGCAGGAGAACAGCGTTTCCCGGTGCCGGCAGGGAATTCTTCAGCCTGTGTCGAACAAGCAAAGTCGGAATACCGTTGTCGATTCCTGGCTGAAGAAGGTGATCGCATGGAAAGCCAGCGCCATCAACCGGACTACGTCCTGTTTTTCACCATCGTCCTGCTCTGCGCTGTGGGCGTGGTCACCATCTTTTCAGCCAGCATGCCGGCCGCTCTGCACTATAGCGCGACGCATCCGAAGACGCCCATCTCCGCCGCTAACATGGCCATACGCCAACTGGCGGCGGCGGGGATTGGCCTCATCGTCCTCAGTGTTCTCATGCACTGGGTGCACTACGAACAGTGGTACCGCAGGGCGGTGCTGCTGCTCCTGATCAACTTCGCGCTGCTGGGAATGGTGCTGATCCCCGGCATCGGTCACGTCTCCGGCGGCAGCCGTCGTTGGTTCGGCAGCGGCTCCTTTCACATCCAACCGTCTGAGATTGCCATCGTTCTCAGCGTCATATACCTCGCATACTTTTTTACTCGGAAAGTTGTCCTCCTCGACGACTTTCGATTGGGTTTGCGGCCCGCATTGATGGTCATCGCGCTGGAAGTCCTGCTGGTGTTGGCGGAACCGGACATGGGTACCGCGCTCACCCTGTTGGCCACCAGCCTGTCGGTCGTCTTCGCGTCGGGTGTCCGTCTGCGGCGGCTGCTCGTGCTGGGATTGATCATGATTCCGGTGATACTTGCCGCGGCGTACCTGTCCTCCTATCGATCCGACCGGATGAGCGCTTGGTTGAACCCGTTCGCGGACCCAGGCATCACAGGCTACCAAGTGCTGCAGGGCTGGACAGCGATGGCCAGCGGCGGGTGGTTCGGCCGCGGTTTCGGCATGGGTATCGCTCAGACCGGGTACCTCCCGGTGCCACAGGCGGACTTCATTTTTCCCGTTTTTGTCGAAGAATGGGGGTTTGTCGGCGGCGTCACCCTGCTGGTCGCCTTTGGGGTGTTGGCGTGGCGGGGATTCGCCATCGCTCGCAAGGCTCCAAATCGTTTTTCCGCTCTGACGGCCGTCGGTCTGACCAGCATGATCGTGATTAAGGCGTTCATCAACCTGGGCGCGGTGACCGGCATCCTGCCGGTTACTGGCGTGCCCCTGCCGTTTATCAGCTACGGCGGTACGTCCTTGGTTGTCAACCTGACGGCGATGGGCATCCTCTTGAACATTTCCCGCTATACCTTGGATGAAGAGCCCGACGCCGACCAACTCGCCGATGTCATCTGGGTCGAGGAAGCGCGCGCCGAACTCGCCCAGGCAAAACGCCGAGAGCGCACGACGCCCGCCTTTTCCGCCGGATACACAGGCACGCCTCGAAACCGCAGCCGAGGCGCCAGCGTGACCCCGCTGCGCCCCAAGCGGCTGCGAGGCGAAACCCCGCACCGCGAAAGCTGGCGTTCGCGCCAGGAGATGGCCGCAAGCATCAGTCCCAGAGAGCGGGAACGAGGCCGTCGCGACCCGGTGATTGTCTCCTGGCGGGAGCGTTCCCGCAGTCAAGCGAACTCACCCAAGCCGCGCAAGGGCCGAAAGCCGAACAGAAAGGAGCGTGACTAAATGAGAAATCCTGCTTATCTTGTGGACATGGGCAATGGCGTCTGGCAGATTGACCTGTTGGAACAAGGGTTGCGCGGTCGGACCGGGGCCTACGTCATCCTTGACGAGCAGGTTACCGTGATCGAGACGGGGGCCGCCAACTGCCAAGAACAACTGTGGCAGGGTTTGCAGGAACTAGGTGTGCGGCCGGATCATGTGGCATACGTGATTGTCACCCACGTGCACCTGGATCACGCTGGCGGGGCTGGCCAAACGATGGCCAAGGCCGCGAACGCCAAGCTTGTCGTCCACCCGCGCGGCGCCAGGCACATGGCTCAGCCGTCCCGCCTCTGGCAGGGGGCGAGCGAGGTTTACGGATCGAACGTGGAACGCCTGTTTGGCCGCCCCGAAGCCGTCCCAGAGGAGCGCATCATCATCCGCGAGCACGGCGACACATTGAACATTGGCCGGCGTACCCTCACCTTCTTCGACTCCCCCGGGCATGCCAAACACCACTTCACCATTTTAGATCCGTTGTCGGACGCGCTGTTTGCCGGCGACGCGGTGGGCATACGCTACCGCACCTTGTTCACTGGTTGGGAATTTGAGTGGGTGATGCCCTCCACTTCCCCTGTGGATTTTGATCCCGAGGCCGTTCACAACACGATGAGGATGCTGCGCGGCGTGCCTTTTCAATGGGTCTATCATACCCATTTCGGGCGCTCTCCCAAGGAGGAGGCGATAGCCGGAACCCTGCGCGGGGCGCAGGCTATGGCCGACTTGATAGACAGGTTATATTATCCCGGCATCACGGTGGATCCGGTGGCGGAGGCGCTGCGGGAATGGGTCAAGCACGACCTGGCCGCGCAGGGACACAACATCGGCGACGTCCGCGTCCTCGACATTGATATCATCCTGGACGCGATGGGGCTGTTGATATATGCGGAGAAGCGCCGCCGCGACCGCCAGAGCGAATAGCACCAGCCCCCGACCGGCGGCCGGAGCGGAGCGCCCCTCTCATCAGCAACGTCCGGCGGACCGGCCGAAGGGAAGCCGCACCAGGGCCCGATGCACCACCTGTCCGGCTGGGCGCTCGGAGGCAAACAGGGCGAGCGCATTCACGGGCATGCAAAATCCCGCATCGGGGAAACCCGGATGGCGAAGCCAGTCCGTCGGAAACGGTCGGTGAAGATCACGCGCCAGGGTGATGTGGGCTTGAAACGGCCGGTCGTCGATAACGAGACCCAGGTCCGCCCGCAGCCCCGCCGCCAGGCGATGATGCACCCGGGCGAACTCGGCTGCGCAGGCGGGCGGTGTGCCGGCCCACAAAATGCGATTACGCCAGAACATGCCCAATCGATCAACCGTGAGCACCACCGCCTGCTCCTCCGCCAACATATACGTGGAGGCAGCGGCCACCGCGTCGACGTCGGTCTCAGGCACCTCACCGAGAAACAACACCGTCATGTGCAGCAAGGGCGCGCGCGTCCAGCGCGCCGTCACCCCCCATGCCCGCAGCCGATCCTGCCAACGGCGCAGCGTCTCCTTCGCCGCCGCGTCCAACTCCACACCGATGAACAGGCGTGCCACCGCCGTCACCCGGTTGCCCTACGGGCGATGAGCTGGTCATACGCCGGCTTGTCAAAACCGACGATCACCTCGCCGTCCGCGATGACAATGGGGCGTTTGAACAGCTTCCCATCGGTGGTCAGTTTGTCAATCCACTCCTGCTCCGTGAATTGAGCGTCCTTCAAGCCGAGCTCGCGAAAACGTGTGCCGCGTCGATTGAGAAACGGCTCCACCCCTTGGCCCAGCGCCTCCACCCAGCGGCGCACCTGCTCTGCCGTCGGAGGCTTGTCCACCAGATCCTGAAACTCCACGTTGATGCCGTGTTCCTTCAGGTATTTATGAGCGTTCCGGCAAGTGGAACAACGGCGATATCCAAAAAACTCCATGTCGACCCCTCCTTCATTCCTTGCTCAATTCTCAGCCAGCGCCTTCTGTTCAAGATACGGTCTCCAGCAGCACCTGTACAACCCGGGCAAGCCCCGCCGCATCCTGGGCGTCAAAACGCCCCGTGCGAGGACTGTCGACATCCAGGACGCCCAGCAACTGCCCCCGATGAAGCATGGGCACCACCACTTCCGAGCGAGAAGCGGCGTCGCAGGCGATGTGGCCGGGAAAAGCGTGGACATCCTCCACCACCACCGGTTCCCGCCGCGCCGCCGCCGTTCCACAGACCCCTTTCCCGTGCGGGATGCGCACGCAGGCGGGCTTGCCTTGAAATGGCCCCAACACCAACTCCCCGTCGCCCTCGCTCCATAAGTAGAATCCAACCCAATTGATATCCTGCAGGTGCAGATTCAGCAGCGCCGACAGATTGCTCAGATTGGCGATCCAGTTGCTCTCTCCCGCCAACAGGTGCTTCGCCTGCTGGACCACATCCTGGTAAAATGCCTCTTTCGAAGAACGATCCACTTTCACTTCCTGAAACATGGCCACGCCTCCGTTCTTCCTCCACCGGCGCCCAGGTACAGGTCATCGACGCGTTCCCGGCACATGGTATAGTATAATCCAGAAAGCGGTCAGACGGGCCAAGGCAGTCCTTTCGGTCCGAACCTGGAGTCGCCGCGTGTGCAAGGAGTGGACAGCGTGCTCGGAATCTGGGTGGGAAAACTGATAGAACTCGTCCTGCGCTTGGTCGGCCGCCGGGCAACCAGCCTGCCCGGCAAGTGGGCGCTCTGCGTATCCCCGGGACTGCTGACGAAATTGGGGCGACAGCTGGAGCGCTGCATTGTGGTCACAGGCACCAACGGCAAAACCACGACCACATCGCTCTTGGCCAGCATGATGCGGCAAGAAGGCCCCATTGTCACAAATGCGGAAGGAGCCAACATGCGGCAGGGGTTGGCGGCGGCGCTCATCAAACACACGGACTGGCGGGGCCGCCTGCGGGCCAAGACCGCGGTGCTGGAGATTGACGAGGCTACTCTGCCGCTGGTCGCGGACTGTTTTCCGATTCGCGTCGCGGCGGTGACCAATGTGTTCCGGGATCAACTCGACCGCTACGGAGAGTTGGACAGCACCATGCAGAAAATCATCGAGGGCCTGGCGGCCACGGAAGCGGTCCTTATTCTCAACGGGGACGATCCGCTCGCGCGCCGCATTGGGTTGGGCCATCCTGGCCGCGTACTGTACTTCGGTTTGGACGAGCGTCACCTGAGCACGCAACCGCGCGAACAGATGCGCGACGGCGCGTTTTGCCTGGAATGCGGAGCGCGCCTAGACTATGAAGGCTTTTTCTACGGGCAACTGGGCGTGTATCGCTGTCCTCACGGTGATTTCTTCCGGCCGCACCCGGACTTTCGAGCCAGCATTGAGGGGTCTACACTGCACCTGCAGGAGCCCGGTCAACCGGACGTCGCGTTTCGCCTGCCTGTGCGCGGATTGTTCAACATCTACAACGCCCTGTGCGCCATCGCCGCCGCTCGGGTCTGCGGACTCGGGCGCGGACCGATTCAGCAGGGGCTGGACGCTTTTCATCCCCCTCTGGGCCGCATGCAGGTATTCCGTACGGATCCAGAGTCTATCCTCAATTTGATCAAGAATCCGACCGGATGCGACAGTGTGCTGCAGGCCATTTGCCACGAATCGGCGCCCAAAGTCGTGTTGATTGCCATCAACGACCTCGCGGCCGACGGGAGGGACGTCTCTTGGTTGTGGGACGCAGACTTCGAACTGCTGGCCGAGGCCGGGCGCGTGCTCGGTGTGGTGACCACCGGTCTGCGCGGCGAGGATATGGCCCTGCGGCTGAAATACGCAGGCTACCCTGTGAAGCAGATGCAGGTGAAGCCGGACCTGGACGAGGCGGTGGAAGCGAGTCTGTCGCTGGCCCATCAGCTTGGGGGCGCGCCCGTCTATGTGCTCTGCACCTACACGGCCCTGTATCCGATGGCAGAACGCTTGCAACGAAAGGTGAACCGGTACTCCCATGAAACTGCGTATCGCACATCTGTATCCTGACCTGCTCAACCTGTACGCAGACAAGGGCAACATCCGTGTCTTGACGCAGCGCTGCCGCTGGCGTGGCGTGGACGTTGAAGTCATCCCCGTGCTGTCCGGCGAACGGCCGCGCTTCGAGGAGTACCATTTGGTCTTGCTCGGGGGCGGATCGGACAGAGAACAGGAATTGGTGGCGCATACCCTGGTCAAGCACCGGTCGGACTGGCAGCACGCAGTGGCCGCCGGCTTACCCGTGCTGGCCGTGTGCGGCGGATACCAGCTGCTCGGACATTACTACCAATTGTCCAACGGCCGTAAGGTAGAGGGACTCGAATTGCTTGACCTCGCCACCCACGCCGGCCACCCACGGCTGACCGGCAACATCGCCATTGACGCCGGAGAGGAACTGGGCACCATCGTCGGATTCGAGAACCATGGCGGGCGCACCGAGCATGCCCATGAGCCCCTGGGCAAGGTGCTGAAGGGGCACGGCAACAACGGCCGCGACGGCCTGGAGGGCGTGCGTTGGCAAAATGTCATCGGCACGTACATCCATGGTCCCCTGCTACCCAAGAATCCACGCTTGGCCGACCACATCCTGCGGCTGGCGATGGACTACGCCGGCATGCCCACTCTGCTCCAACCGCTGGATGACGAGTGGGAACAGGCGGCCCACGACGCCTTTCTGGAACGCCGCCTGGAACTGCCGCGGGTGTAGCTGACAGCCGGCGCCGCGGACGGGCGACCCCCCCCCCCCCCCC
>NZ_BCQV01000009.1 GCF_001552255.1 Alicyclobacillus shizuokensis NBRC 103103 | reverse complement strand
CCCCCCCCCCCCCCGGCGGAACGCGCGCTCACAACCTCCGCCCCGGGAGGAGCGCCGTTGGGCATGCCTCAGCGAGCGTGGAGTGCGGGCGCCTCCTGCGGCCCGCCAAGGTGCTGTTGCAGCGCCTGCTTCTCTGCGTCAGTCAAGGGCCGAGACTGGTTGCGCTGGTAGTCGAACGTGACGAGGGTGGCTTGTCCACGCGCCACCCAGGTCCCGTCCTCGGCCTGAATGGCGTGTTCCACGTCGAAGCTCCGATTGCCAATCCGGCCAATCCAGGTGTATACGGTGAGCGGTTGGGCATAGGTGGCCTGCTGGAGAAAATCACAGCGAGTCGACGCGGCAATCAGGTTCCACTGCGCCACGGACAAGGTCGGATTGAACAGACGGAACACGTCCATCCGGGCATGCTCCATGTACGTAAAATAGGTCGTGTTGTTCACGTGTCCCAGTCCGTCGCACTCGCCGAAGCGCACGACAATTGTTTGTTGAAACAGGACAATCCCCTCCCTCTGCCGGATCTGTTATGCTGTTTGCGTGTCCACCGGCTCCAGAAAGGCCGCCAGTTTGTCCCGCCCCTCCTTTGGGACGGAGACGGACTGCATGCGTTCGTAATCATGGCAGACCCAGACCGTGACCCCTCACACATGAGATGGCCCGTCACTCACCCCGCTCACCGACCGATCCACTGAAACAATCGCAACCGTGCAGCGAGAGATGCAGACCAGCTTCCCTTGCTCATCGGTGATGCGAATGTCCCAAATCATCGTCGTGCGGCCGCGATGAACTGGCACGGCCGTTGCGGTCACCACGCCATCCTGCTTGGGGCGGAGGTGGTTGGCGTTGATCTCCAAGCCCACCCCCATCTGCCGGTCCAGGTCGATATTCAACGCGGTGCCGTAACTGGCCGCCGATTCGGCCAGCACCACCGATGCCCCGCCGTGCAGCATTCCGTATGGTTGACGTGTCCGATCGTCCACCGGCATGGTCATGACCACCCGGTCCTTGTCCATTTCCTTAATCTCGATGCCCAGGGTCTCCATCATGTGCGTAGCCTTCAGTTGCAACACCGTTTCCTCCTTCGCACCGCCGGTCGGCTATTACCCGTCAGATGCATCCCGGCCGCCGGCCGTGGAAGCGGGAGTTGTTTTCCCACTGCGTCGAAACACGCCATGCTCCAGCAGCAAAACCAGGATAACCCCGACAATCAGCCCATTTCCCAACAGGTAGCCACAGACCGGCGGCAGCGTCGCCCACGCGCTGCCGGGCACAAACAGTAATCCCACGCCGGTCACCAACGGCAGCCCAACAACCCACAGATCACGCCCATCCAAGCTCAAGCGTTTGATGTCGCGCAGCCCGTAGCCCAAAAGCTGGACGAAAACCGTGAACAAGACCGCGTACCCGACCGGTGGCGGCAAAGTGGCGGCATATTCACCCAGAACCGGGAACAGCCCCATCAACGTCAAGGCCCCAGCGGCCACCAAAAACGGGAGTCGCGAGGCAATGCCGGTCAGAGAAACCAGCCCTGCCGCTGCTGTCAACGGCACCGCGCCGACAGTGCCAAACACGCCGGCGAGCGCGGTGCCCAGTCCGCTGACCAGTGTCCCTCGTCGATACCGTCCCGGCGTTGGCTGCTCTCCGGCCGCCCCGGCAAACGCCTGGATGCTGGCAATGAGATTGGACAGCAAGATCAGGGCGGTCAGCCCGCACGTGATGACAATGCTGGCGTGAAACACCGGTCGCCCCCAGGGAAACACACGGGGTAAGGCAACTGCGGATTGGCCGGCGCGACTAGGGATGTCCAACCAGCCGATAACCCCGTACAGCAGCCATCCCGACACCAGAGCGACGAGGACGGCCATGTTTTTCCACAGCCCTCTCCCTTTCACCATCAGCAGAAGCGTGAAGACGATGAGCAGGAAAGACAATCCGGCAACGAGCGGCCGGACCTCGGGGCTACCGCGAAACCCAATGCCGAGCAAACCATCCAAGATATCGCGCGACACCTGCATCGTCAGCAGAACCAAGAAGCATCCGGTCACTGCCGGCGTGAACCAGCCCTGGATCCTCTGCAGCCAACCGGTGGCGGCCAACACGACGTACAGGACGCCGGCGACCATCAGGCCCAACTCCAGGTCCACCTGCAGATCATTGATAGACCCGTGCATCTCCTGGGTCATCTGAATCAACACCAAGAATACACCCCACCACATACCAGCCGGCCCTTCGACAATGGCGAACCGATGCCCCCACAATCCCTGCGCCAGACTGACAAGTCCGCATAAGAACAAGGTGCGGGTAGTGAACAGGGCAATCTGCGCCTCGCTCAGAGCCAGCGCGTGGCCCAGAACGATGGGAACCGTGATGACATTGGCCACCATGAACATCAACCACTGCAGGCTGGCCAAAATGAAAACGGCCCCGCGCGGGGATTCCTCCAAACCGTATGTAATGTTCACAAACCCCTCCCATTTTGCTCACCCATCGTTTCGGCCAGCCACGGCAAGCGCTCCCGACGGAACCGCGGCAACGAACCAGATGATGAGCTTCTCAAGCTTATGATAGAAAATTCGTCTCGCACCTGCAATCAAGGGCCGGGGCTCGGCAGGTTTGACTCCGGTGCCAATTCGCGGCATGATGCTGTCAAGAGAGGTGACTTCCATGGGGGACTACCAAATCCCGAGCAAGATACAGCGACTATACGAAGATATTCGCCCCGAACAGCTTCGATATCACCAAAGACGCGTGGCCGTGCGTAAAGAGTTCACCTTCGACGCGGCTCACCACCTGCATCTGTACGAGGGCAAGTGTCAGAGCCTGCATGGACACACCTACAGACTGGCCATCACTGTCAGCGGTGTACCGGATGAGCGAGGGTTATGCATGGACTTCTCAGAGTTGAAGGCCATCTACGAGAACGCTATCGCCCGGCGACTGGACCACCGCTACTTGAACGAGATCCTACCGCCTATGAACACCAGTGCAGAAAACATGATTGTATGGATGTGGGAGCAATTAGAGACGCAATTGCAGGCGGGCGGATGGAAAGAACGTGGGATTCGCCTGGAAGAATTGTGCCTGCACGAAACCCCGACCAGCAGCGCCATCCTGAAACGGGAGTGGATGGAAAGTCATGCGAAGTAAGGTGATAGCGACCGATAAGGAGACTAAAACATGGCACTCGGTCAAGCTGCCCCTGGTCGAAATCTTTCCCACCATTGAAGGCGAAGGCACAAGGGCCGGATTCCTCACCACCTTCGTACGTTTGTACAACTGCAACCTGCGTTGCCGCTGGTGCGATACCACATACAGCTATGCGCCACACGCGCCAGCCTTCACCGCTTCCGTGGCAGAGATTGTAACGAAAGTGGAAGAACTCGGGAACCACTACGTCTGTCTCACCGGCGGAGAACCACTGCTGTACACCGACAAAGTGCTTACCTTGCTGCAGGCGTTGGCGGAAATCCCGACAGTGCTGGACATCCACATTGAGACCGGCGGCGCCGTAGACCTGGCTCCGTTTGCTGCACTGCGCGAGCGACACACGCAGGCCGCCGACAAAATCCGCTTCATTCTCGATTACAAGCTGCCGTCCAGCGGTGAGGAATCCCGCATGATACGCGGCAACTATAAACTGCTCCTGCCCCAGGATGAAATCAAGTTTGTCATCGCCGACGAGGCGGATTTCCAGGCGGCACTGCGCGTGCTCAACGAGTGGGTAGAGCTGGGCCAGGTCCTGTTCAGCCCCGTCTTCGGCGCCATGCCGCCCTCCCGCCTGGTAGAATTGATGCGGACACACCAACTCAGAGACGTGAAGCTGAGCATGCAGCTGCATAAACTGATCTGGGACCCGAATCAGCGGGGCGTTTAGACGCCTGTGGCCATAGAGACGGGCTCAATCACCGACACGGCGCGCCGCTCGGGAACCAGGTGTTCGGCAAGCCGCCGCTGGGCCTCCTCAAGAGTCAGGCTGTCCAACACCGCCAAGGAGTCGAGCCAGTCCACTCCCTTCACCCAATAGGCAGTATAGTTGCGGGCAATGCCGCTGGGTGAGTCAAATCCGAGCACAAACCGGCCCTTTGCTTTGCGCACGTTGCGTTCAAACGCCTCCGCGGACATCCCGTTGCGGATGACGGCCTCAATGGCCTCATCGACTCGCCGGATCAGCGTGTCGACATCCGTCGTGTTGCCCCCGAGCAAAGTGTATCCGTAGCTGTTGGATACCTCGTACTCCCAAGAAAACTGTTGGTCAATCAACCCCTCGTCGAGCAAGCGGTGGTAAAAGTCACTTCCCCGCCCGAACAAGGTGTCCAAGATGACACCGGTCAACAGCTCCTGGCGCAGCAGCTGGGTGCCTGCCAAGCCTGTCTGCCCGTCCTTCCAACCCATCAGGCACCGGGCTTGGCTCACCCCCAGTTGCGCCACGTCCCGCTCTTGCCGAACTTCCGCCGGCTCCGCAGGCGGATTGCGCTCGAGCACGGAAAAGGTTGGAAACTTCTTGGCAGCCTGGTTTTCGCGTACAACGTCCAATAATGCGGCGGGATCAAACCCACCGACGGCAAAGAACAACATGTTTCCCGGGTGATAGAAGGTTTTGTAACAACGGTACAGCAGATCGGCGTCAATCTGAGCGATGCTTTCAATCGTTCCAGCAATCGGAATTCGGAGCGGATGACGCTGATAGAGGCACTGGAGCAGGCCGAAAAAACAGCGCCAATCTGGATTGTCGTCGTACATGCGGATCTCCTGGCCAATGATGCCTTTTTCCTTTTCCACGCTCGAGTCTGTGAAGTATGGAGTTTGTACATAGTCGAGTAGGATACGGGTGTTCTCGGCGAGGTCCTCGGTGCAGGAAAAGAGATACGTAGTTTGCTCAAAGCTGGTAAAGGCGTTGGCTGCAGCCCCGTGCCTGGCGAAGTCCGCAAACACATCCCCGGTGGGCATGTCAAACATCTTGTGTTCGAGAAAGTGAGCGACGCCATCGGGCAGCACCCATGCTTCGCCGCGGCCCGGGACATCCACAGCCTGGTCGGTGGAGCCAAAACGGGTGGTCAAGGTCACGAACACCTGCTGGAACCCTGGCTGCGGCAGGAGAGCCACATGGAGTCCATTGTCCAGGGTTTCTTCGTAAACGGTGATGCCCAGAGATTCGATGAAGGTCTCACGCACTCGCCTGCACCCGCCCTTTCAAGAAGTAAATCGTGTCCACTTGCCAACTTTCCGCCGCCTGGACAACTTGCTCCCGTGAGACCTGTTCAATCTCGTGCAGCAGCTGCCCAATGGGTCGTGAATGACCAGCGAGCACGCCGGTAAAATGCAGGTCTGCCATCGTCATGGGTTGGTCCAGCATGACCTGATACTGGTTTCGCAAACCACGCTTCGTGTACTCCAATTCCTCTTCATCGACGCGGCCGTTTCGCAAGTCCTCAATCTGTTCCCGGATGATGGAGAGGGCCTGCTCGTAACGAGACACCTCAATGCCGGTCTGGATGGACACCACGCCAGTGAGCGCATCCAACCGGCTGGACGCGTAGTAGGCCAAGCTGTTCTTCTCCCGCACGTTGCGAAACAACTTGGAATGTGGGAACCCACCCAGGATTCCATTGGCGACAAGCAGGGCAGGGTAACTGGCGTCTGCGTATGCCACACCGGTGCGCAGACCCAGATTCAGCTTTCCCTGCATCACCGCCTGCTCCTCTACCACCGACCGCTCGTCGGCGCCGCGCGGAGGCAGTGGATGCACATGGGAGAATGTACCCGCTGCACTATCTGCTGCACCGGGGAACGCCTTATGCAGGTGCCGCAAGATACGCTCCGCCTCGGCCTTAGCATCGGCAAACGGACCCACAAGATACACATGGACCCGGGATTCCCGCAGGAAGTCCTCGTACGTCTGCCACAGACGCGTCGGGGTGCATGTCTCCAGGGCGTCCACAAAGCCGAAACGGGGCAAAGCCTCGGGTCCATCCCCGGCAACCTCTTCTAGGCAGCGCTCGTAGGCATACTGGACCTTATCATCGAATACGCTGGCAATGCGCTTCTGGTGGAGAGACCGCTGCCGCTCCACGTGCCCCGCCGGAAAAACGCCGCCCTCCGTGGCCGGATTGAGAGCCACCTGCCATACCAGTTCCAGCACTTCTTTGTACAGCGTATCAGGTCCAGCCCCTGACTCCGGCATGCCGGCATATACCTCGACCACATGGCGATCCGCACGTTTGCCAATAGCCGTCTGCAAAACGGTGCCGAACAAGGCTTCGCTGCGGCGGGTGAGATCCAATGCGGAAGGGTGCTCTCCGGTCCCTTCCATCCACAGGTACGGAAGCAGCGCCGTCGCTGTCACCTGCTCACGCCGCATGGGCCTGGTCATCTTCACATGGATGTGACGGGTATGAAACTGTGAGGTGCGAAGGATATGTACGCTGCAGCGTCCATCGTCGAAGCTTGCAAAGCCAGTCATGGGCGACACTCCAGTCTCAAGAACGTGTAGCAAGAGGCGGTGAGGTAAACACCGCCTCTTGCACGATTCCAGTATGAACGAAAACGCGGACGGTTATCAAACGAGCCCGCGAAAAAGCTAATAGCGCCGGCCCAGTTGATTGCGAGCCGACGCCTGCGCAATTTCATAGTCAAGCCGTGTGATGACCTGAGATTCTCGTATCCAGCGTTGAATCTCTCGGCTGAGCTTGGGCGCGACAAATTTCGGCGCCCCGTGGCGGGCGATGAAATCGTCGCGCGTGCACTGGTGCTTTGACAGGCAATGGACGTTGGTGAGAGCTTCCAAAAGTTCTCCACACACCGGACACTGGTACATGGGATCCCTTCCTTTCGCTATATTTCAATGCATATGGGAAGGACAACCGAGGTATACCACCGAAGATTCCGCACCTTCTTTCTGCCTTAATCTTTCTCCAAAAGTCCACAGATTCCTGCCTCCCCCAGAGCGGCCTCTCCCCGCCTTATGGACCGTTGGCCCCAGGAACGAGAAGGTAGTACGGGACGTCATAGAAGAAGGATACGGGAATGAAGGCTCGTCTATAACTGTGATATAGTATCCAGTAGGTCCCATGGAACGAGAAACAAGGTGCTTCACAGGAACTGGGAGGGTGTCTATGTCGTGCTTATGGCTCCGTGTCAAGCGGGGTGTGTTGACACTGGAATTGTACGAGGTGTTCGGCATTCTCGCTATATCCGCGGTGGCCCTGTTGTTCCTGGGTTTCTCGCGCCGGATTGACTTGATCTTCGGAGTGACAGGCTATCATTGGCGGATCTTGAACAATATGGTCGGCATCGCCCACAACCTCACCACGTGGCTGCTCACGGCTGCGTTTCTGCTTTTGACCGCCCTGTACAGCCGCTTGCAGCGCTCCGAGCACCACAAGGCGCGCCAATTTGCCGTCGGCGTGCGCGCGACCATCGCCTTTTTCGTCGTGATGGCTGTGTATAAAAGTGTCATCTTCTATATCTCTATTGTGAACCCAATAGATCATGACCTCGTACTCAAGCACATAGACACAGTCCTATTCCTCGGTCGACAGCCGTCCCAATGGCTGCAACCCATCATCTGGAAACCGTTGACCTGGCTGTTGAGCTGTTGCTACATGTCGTGGTTTGGGCTGCTCTACCTGACGATTTTTCTTATGTTGTCAAAGAACGCACAGGCGTTGCGCGAATACGTGTTCACAGCGGTTTTCACCTTCTACATCGGCTACCTGACCTACATGTTTGTCCCGGCCATTGGGCCTGCGTTTACCACCCACTACCCACAACCAGTTGGCGGCATCATCCATCTTTTGACACTGGGACAGGTCGTCCTTGCCAGAGACTGCTTCCCCAGTCTGCACACAGGTCTGTCCATCGTCATGTGCGTCCATATCTGGCGTTACCGGCGGAATTGGGCTTGGCTGTATATTCCTTTGGTCAGTCTAATCATTTTTTCTACACTTTACCTTCGTATTCATTACGGGATTGATGTGATCGCCGGAGCGGCTTTGGCCGTGGCTACCACTCAACTATCGCCGCTCCTGGTCATGAAGTGGCAGCGACTGCGGGAGAGCGCGATGGCCCGGACCGAACAAACCTCGTCGCAGCAATCCCTGCAAACCGGAGACTCGGTCTCAGAATTAGCATAATCCAATGTGTAAGCCCATTGAAAATAGGGCAACGCTGGTATATCATGAATGCAGCCTACAAGTGAGGAGGAGTCCACGTGGCATTCGTCATCACATCGCCTTGCATCGGAGAAAAGGCCGCCGACTGCGTCGAAACGTGCCCAGTGGATTGCATTGTTGAAGGAGAAGATCAGTACTACATCGACCCGGATACCTGCATTGACTGCGGCGCATGTGAGGCGGTCTGCCCGGTTTCCGCTATTTATCAGGAGGACTTTGTCCCCGAAGAAGAGAAATCATTTATTGAGAAAAACCGCGCCTTCTTCCAGAATCGTTAAATGCATTTACCCATCATCCACAGTACTGTCGCCCCAGTTGATCGGCTGTGTGCCCCGCGATAGGCGACAGTACGCGTGGGTTCCTGCCTTCCTCAATGGCGCGCGCGCCGATTCCAAGAGGTTTGCCGATGGGAATACACGTTCTCCCACTCCGCTGCAGACGTCGGCACTTGTGCATGAGCGCGCGTCTGTATTCGTTTTTGTGCCCCTAAACTGACGAGCGCCCAGGTCATCAACTGCACAAAGCCAAGCGCCACGGCAAACTTGGAAATAGCGCCGAGAGTCGGGTGTTTCGCCACGATGACCAAAAAGGCTCCGATGCCGGCCACTCGACCCGCGTTCTCAACCACCTCGCGGGCGATGATATGTTCCACATCATCCTCCCCCGTTTGATCCAAGCGTCCGATGGCGTCAAACACGGTACCCTGCAGGGGCACGAGAAACATGGGCAGCGCCATCGCGACTAGACACCCGTACCAGACCACAAGGCGGGCGCTCAGCGGGAGCAAGAAAAAGAGCGCCGCACCCGCCATGCCGCAGGCCCCGATACCCATCACCCAAGGCCGACGCTCGGGTTTCAGCCAACGGCTCACCAACGAGAACGATACAAACGAAAGTCCTCCTTGCAGCAACAAAAATTCTCCCAACTTCATTTCACTTCCGGTGGAAATGTACATCAAGAGGCCGATTAAGAACAGAAACACGCCTTCGCGCCAACCGTACACGAAACACCCAGCCAGCACGTTCCGCCACCAGCGATGTTCCAGCCCTCCGGCGATACGCCGAACCTGCAGTTGTCCCCCGCCGTCCACGCGGATCTTTATGGTGAACAGGATGGCCAACAAGAACAGGGACAGCGAGGCGCTGAATATGACGTGGTAGCCGCTTAGCCCGCCAAATCGGTCCTCATGCGAGATAATGAAACCAGCGGTCAAAGGCGCCACCATTCCGGCCACAGCTCCCAACGCCCCGTTGCTGCCGTAGAATCGGTCGCGCCCGCCCGCCTTGGTCATCCGCAAGCTCAGGTAGTTGAACGACAGCCAATAAAAGCCGGCCGCGCAACCCATCAAGGCCCCCATGGGACGCGGATGGGCTGCCAGCGCCGTTCCCCCGACCAACGTCAGCAGGTAGAAGCCGGCATGCAGGGCGATGCCCACGCGCAGGGTCCACGCGGCGTTCCACCGGCCGCTCAGCCAACCGGCAGCCACAAACATCAAGGGGATACAGGTGTACATAGTAAAATTATACCATCCAATGGGAAGGTAACTGTGGTCCACTTTCCACAGGTAGACGTTGACGAAGGTGTTGGACAAACCTACCGACAAGGCGAAAACGGCGCTGATGGCAAGCAACCACCGGACTTGCGACGGCGAGGGCTGCCGGCTGTGTGTCCGCACGAACTCACCCCCCGCAGCCTAGTCTGCCCGAACCCGCTTCAGACATGACGCCATGCTTACTCAGCCGCACCGCTGCGAGCCCCCGGTTTCCCCGACGCCATATGCCGTCGGCACCGCCCTTCCCCCTCACGCAAAGCATCATCCGCCTGGGGATTGGACAATCCGATGGGTTTCCTGCATTCTGATAAGGGTGCGCCGCACGCGCATGCACACCTTATACGGGAGGGGAGCGGCAGTGGACAAGTCATCGCAGACCGGCATTCTACTCGGAGCCAATGTCTCCATCGCCAAGACAGGGTTGTTGGCCGCCGTGGAGGAGACGATTAGCTACGACGCCAACACCTTCATGATTTACACGCGCAGCAATCGGGGCGGCAAGGCCCGGCCCATTACCGATTTCCATCGCGATGAGGGATTGGCCCTCATGCAAGAACACGGCATAGTCGATCCGGTCGTACACCTGTCCTATTTGGTCAACCTGGCCAGTCCCAAGGAAGACACGTGGGAATACGGTGTCTCCGTGTTGAGCGAGGAAATCCAGCGGGTCGAATACCTCGGGTTCCGCTACATTGTGATGCACCCAGGCAGCCACGTCGGCGAGGGCGTCGAGTATGCCATTCGCCGCATCGCCGAGGCGCTCAACTCCATTCTTACAGGCGAAGAGTCGCTCTATATCTGCCTTGAGACCATGGCTGGGGACGGATCGAAGGTAGGCAATTCGTTGGAAGAAATTGCAGAGATCCTGTCCTTGGTCAAACACCACGAACGCCTGGCTGTGTGCATCGATACGTGCCACAACTACAGCTACGGCTACGACATCGTCCATGACTTTGACGGGTTTCTGCAACACTTCGACGACGTCATCGGACTTGAGCGCCTCAAGGTGGCGCATATCAACGATTCGAAAAACCCGTTCCAGTCGCGCAAGGACCGTCACGCCAACATCGGCGAAGGATCATTGGGCTTGGAGGCGCTCAAGCGCATCGTCCACCATGAGGCGCTACGCGGGATCCCACAGATTCTGGAGACGCCCAACGGCCGCTATCGGGAAGAGATCGACCTGCTGCTAGACCGCCAACCCAAGTGACCCCGGCCGCCGCACGGGGTGAATCGGAGCCCCGGTTCACCCCTCGCCAGGGCCCTCCAAGTACCCCTTCTGACGCAGCTTCTCAACATGCTTGTCCACCTCGGCCGCGATATCGATGCCGTACAGGTCCTCGATGACAAACATCATCGACACGGCGGTCTGAGCGACGTCGAGGAGTTCGGAGACAATGGCGCGCACCACATCCCCCTCCGCCAGCACGTCCCGCTCGCCCGACAAACCACGAAACTTGCCAATCGCCTGTGCCAGTTCGCCCACCTCTTCGGTGATCTTGAGCATGGTCGATTCCAAAGTAGGGGTCAGCCCGCCCAGACGTGGCAACGAAATCGTCTTCTGTTCCATAGTCAGCCTCCATTTCCGCATACGGGACCAAGCGTCCGCCTATCTCCAGTGTACCCTACCACTCCCACCAAACTCTATGAATTCCGGGTTCCCATCCACAGAGAGGTTTAAGACTCCGATTCCTTGCCCATCCTGCTAGTACAAAACGCCAGGAAAGCGGATACGATCCGCCCCTGGGAGGGGGAGAATCAGTTGTTCCGAAAGAGTTTGTGTATCTCGGCAGGGTTGGTGGCGATGGCGGCGATGCCGCTGGTGGGATGGGCCAGCATTGTCAACGACGGAAAGCAGGTTTGGCCGGGAGCCACCCTGAAAGGAACGTACACGGTGAAGGCTGGGGACACGCTATGGGGGATCTCGCAAAAGTTGGGTGTCCCCCTCAAAGACTTAATCGCTGAGAACCATATTACAAATCCACATTACCTGCAGATCGGGGAGAAGCTGTCCTATCAAGTCTGGCAGCCCTCTCCGGAAATGAGCCAGTTGACCAAGAGCGCAAGCGAACCGACTTCAGTGGACGATTCCGCCAGCATCCGGCAGCTGGTCAGACGCGGCGGCGACATGAGCGAATCCCTGTTGGCCTCCTTGGCCACCCGTGTCGCTTCGCCGATGCGCTGCGAGCTGACGGCGTACACGGCCGGCTACGAGTCCACCGGCAAGCGCCCCGGTGACCCGTCATACGGGATTACGTCCACAGGCGCCCCGGTTCAGGAGGGCGTCACCGTCGCTGTCGATCCGTCCGTCATTCCGTATGGCAGTAAGCTCTACATCCCTGGTATCGGCTTCCGTATCGCCCAGGACACGGGGGGAGCGATTCGGGGACACCATATCGACATCTATATGCAGAGCCTCAGCCAAGCCGTCCAGTTTGGCGTGCGGTACGGCGACGTGTACGTCCTGCCGGATTGGTTCCCGGCGCCCTGACCCGCGGCAGCAGAAGGTTGGTCCAGTGCCTGTAGGGGCGTGAGGGGGACAGGGTCAGGGCATGTCGGAACGCCGACCGGCCCGACGCCCGTCCGCCCAGCGTCGCGCGGCGGACGCCGCCCAGCATCCGAACCAGCAGAGGAAGAAGTAAAGCATCACATAGGCTTGGTAGGCAACCGAGTACGCCCACAAAAACCAGGCGCTTCCGGCGGCTACCAACAAGGTCGGCGTCCAAACCATGCGCTTGCGAAAGTAGAAGGCAAAGCCCAAGCAAAACGCCAGGCACGGAAACCATCCCGCCACCAACCCCATGGAGCTGAACACGTCCGTCACCTCTGCTTGATGAAATATTCCCCATATCTCGTTATACCGGAATTCCGCGCGTAATTCCAGACGCAGGGCCAAGGCCAAAATGGCGTATCAGGCCAGGTAACCCTCAGCCTCAATGACGCGCGTGGCAATCTCCCGTTTGAGCTGTTTGCTATTGACCGGCTCAAAGCGGGTCAGCTTGCGCAGTACGGCCAGTTGGGTCCGCAGCACGTCGCCTTCCTCCATCGCCGCCAGGACAAATTTCGCCTGTTGTTCGACGCGGGCCATGGCCTCGCGGGCATACACCCGCACCATATCGATCTTGTTGGTGGCAGCCGTCTCGCCGCTGCGGGCCAACTCCTTCTCCGCCCGCAACAAGGCGCTCTCCAGGGCATAGATTTCGATGATAATGTTGGCCAATCCCGCCAGAATCTCCTGCTCCTCCTTCAGCGCCTGCATGTACTTTTGCACCGCGCTGCCGCCCACGAACAGCAGCACCTTCTTGGCCATCCGCAGCAGATGGACCTCCACCCCCAGCGGCGCGCTCTCATCCGGCAGCGGCAGCATGCCCATCAGTTCTTCCTGCAGTCCCTCAGCAGCCTGCAGCAGCGGCAGATCACCCTTCATCGCGCGGCGCATCAGCATATCCGGTATAAGCATGCGGTTGATCTCGTTGGTCCCCTCGAAGATGCGGTTGATGCGGGAATCGCGGTACATCCGCTCAACGGGATAGTCTTGAATGAATCCGTACCCGCCGTGAATCTGAACCGCTTCATCGACCACGAAGTCGAGGGCTTCCGAGGCGTAGACCTTATTCACAGAACATTCCAATGCGTATTCCTCAATGGCGCGCGCCGCCTCGCGCCCGTCAGCCGTATCCGGCAGGGCCGCCAGACGGGCGTCGATATCGCCGGTGGAGCGGTAGGACATGCTTTCCGTCACATAGCAGCGGATGTTCATATCCGCCAGCTTTTGCTGGATGAGCGGGAAATTGGCGATGGCTGTTTGGAACTGTCTGCGTTCTTTCGCGTATTTCACCGACGTCTCAATCGCCGCTTTCATGCCGCCGACCGCGCCGACAGCGAGTTTGTAGCGGCCAATGTTCAAGATGTTGAAGGCTATCACGTGCCCGCGCCCGGGCTCCCCCAACAGATTTTCCACCGGCACCTTGGCATCCTCAAGGATGAGCGGGCGGGTGGACGATGCCTTGATGCCCATCTTCCGCTCCTCAGGCCCGGTGGACACGCCGGGGAAATCGCGCTCGACGATAAACGCCGAGAACTTTTCCCCGTCGATCTTGGCGTACACGATGAACAGGTCGGCGAAGCCCGCGTTCGTGATGAACTGCTTGGTCCCGTTCAGGATGTAATACTTTCCGTCCTCCGACAGGCGGGCTGTCGTCTTGGCGCCCAGCGCGTCCGAACCAGACCCCGGCTCGGTCAGGGCGTAGGCCGCGAGTTTCTCGCCGCTGGCCAACAGCGGCAGGTATTTTCTCTTTTGTTCCTCGTTTCCGAAATACACGATGGGCAGCGTACCGATGCCGACATGTCCACCGAGCCCAACCGCGAATGATCCGCCCCGCGTCATGTACTCCATAATCAATGCCGACGTCACCTTGTCTGCGCCCAGTCCATCGAACGCCTCCGGGACATCGGCCGCCAACAGCCCCAGTTCCCCTGCCTTCTTGAGCAGCGACACGGTCAAATCCCAGTTCTGGTGCTCCAGTTCCTCCGCGTTTGGAAGGATTTCGCGTTCCACGAAGGAGCGAGTCGTTTCGATGATCATCTGGTGTTCCTGGCTGAAATCCTCCGGCGTGAACACCCGTCCCGAATCCGTCTCGGAGATCAAGAACGCCGCTCCTTTGGTCAATTCGTGTCCAGTTGCCGTCATAGCAGACTCCCCCTCTGGCCATTTTGACCCCTAAGCACAGCCCGCCGGCGCATCGGGCTGCACATCGGGCAGAAACACGCCTGCTCTTTGCTTCCTCTCAAACTACGCGTTTTAACCCACGCGTTCGAAAACGCCGGCCGCTCCCATGCCACCGCCAACGCACATGGTGACGAGTCCGTAACGGCCGCCCCGGCGCGCCAGCTCGTTGAGTATGGACACGGTGAGCCGAGCGCCCGTGCAACCCATCGGGTGGCCAAGCGCAATCGCGCCGCCGTTGACGTTCAGCCGGTCGTCCGGAAACTCCAGGGTGCGCGCCACATGCACGGCCTGCGACGCAAACGCCTCGTTGAGCTCAATCAAGTCGATGTCGGCCAGATTCAGACCGGCCATCCGAAGCGCCTTGGGAACCGCCTCTACCGGTCCCACGCCCATGACGTCCGGATCGACCCCGGCGACCGCAAAGGAGCGGAAGACGCCGATGGGCCGGACCCCGAGCTGGGCCGCCCGCTCGCCCGACATGAGCAGCACGGCGGCCGCACCGTCGCTGGTCTGCGACGAGTTGCCGGACGTGACCGTGCCCTGGGCGTGAAAAACCGGCCGCAGCTTGGCCAGCGCCTCCAGCGAGGTGTCCCGCCGCACCCCTTCATCGGTGTCGAACACGCTTTCGACCGTGCGCGGCCGCCCGTCTGCATCGGTTTCCGTGAATTTCACCGGCACCGGCACGATTTCGTCTTTGAACTTTCCGTCGTCGATGGCTCGGGCCGCGCGTTGATGGCTGCGCAGAGCGAAGGCATCCTGATCCTCGCGCGTGATGCCGAACCGGGCCGCCACCTGTTCGGCCGTGTTGCCCATCGACATATAGGCGGCCGGCAGGTGATCGACCAGGTAAGGATTTGGCGAGAGGTTATATCCACCCATGGGCACGAGGCTCATGGTCTCCAGACCGCCAGCGACCACCACATCGGCCGCCCCCAGCATGATCTGATGTGCTGCCATCGCAATGGCCTGCAAACCGGAAGAACAGAACCGGTTAACCGTCATGCCCGGTACTGTGGTCGGCAAACCGGCGCGCAGGGCGACGATGCGGCCGACGTTCATGCCCTGCTCCGCTTCCGGGATGGCGCAGCCCATGATGACATCATCCACTTCTTCTTTTGCGACCTGCGGCACGCGGCGGAACAAATCCGCGACTACCAGCGCCGCCAAATCGTCCGGCCGAGTGGTGCGCAGGCTGCCCCTCGACGCTTTGCCGATGGCGGTCCGGGCGCCGGCGACAATCACCGCTTCTCTCACACAATCTCCCCCCATCAGTTGCGCAGCGGTTTACCATGGCTGAGCATGTACTGCATCCGCTGCTGCGTTTTGGGCTCACCAATCAAGCTCAAAAACGCCTCCCGCTCCAGGTCCAGCAGATACTGCTCCGACACCTTCGCCCCCCGCGCCACATTGCCGCCAGTCAGCACACGGATGAGGTGGTGGGCGATTTTCTCGTCATGCTCCGAGATGTACCCGCCGACGCGCATGCCGTAGACACCCGCTTTCAGCCGCGCCGCACCCGCCTCGCCGACGACCGGGATGAGTCGCGGCTGCGCTGGACGAAAATCGCTGTCGGCCAAACTGATAGCCACCTGTTTTGCGTCATGAAGCAAAAAATCCCTCTGCAGGGTGATGCCGTCATGGTCGCGGAGGATGCCAAGCCGCTTCGCCTCTTTGGCGCTGGTAGAAACCTTGGCCAGGGCAATCGTCTCAAAGGCCTTTTGCACAAAGCTGTCCAGGCGCTCATGGACACCGTCTGGGACTCCCTCCAGCGCCCGGATCAACATCTCCTTGTTGCCTCCACCGCCGGGGATCAAACCGACGCCGACCTCCACCAAACCGATGTACGTCTCAGCCGCCGCCTGCACCTGATGGGCGGCCAGGCAGACCTCAGCGCCTCCCCCCAGCGCCATCTGATGGGGAGCAGCCACAACCGGCTTGGCCAGGTACTTCAAGCGCATCATCGCCTGTTGGAACTGATGCACGGCGAGTTGAATCTCATCCCAGTTCTCATCCTGGGCTTCCATCAACATCACCATCAGGTTGGCGCCCACACAGAAATTCGGAGCCTCGTTGGCGATGACCAGGGCCCGCCAATTCTTTTCCACCTCGTCGGCGCTTTGTTGAATCATCTGTATCACATCGGTTCCAATCGCCTGTTTGAACGAGTGAAACTCGAGGCAAGCCACTCCATCCCCAATATCAAGCAAGCTCGCCCCCGAGTTCTTGCGGATGACCTTTCCCTGCTCCTTCAAGCGGGCGAGCGAAATGATCTGCTTGGGCTCTTCAACATCCCGGTACTGGCCACGCCCGACGTAAAACCGGGGCTCGGAGGCGAGACTGCGCAGGTAAAACGTTTCCTGTCCAGAGGCCAGCATCTCCGAGACAAAATCCGGAATCTCTTCACCTTCCTGCTGCATCCGTTCGACTGACCGGCGAACCCCCAGGGCATCCCAGGTCTCATACGGCCCCAGGTCCCAATTGAAACCCCATTTCATCGCCCTATCCACTGACAGGATGTCATCGGCGATTTCACCATGCTTGCGGGCCGTGTAGAGCAAGACCGACTTGAGCACGTCCCACGCGAATCGGCTTGCCGCATCCTCCCCATACACCAACGCCCGCAGTTTTGACGGGACATCCTGGGCCCGCTTCGCCGCCGCGAGCGACGCGGAGGCAAATTTTCTGCGCGGCCGATATTCCATCGTCTGTAGGTCGAGGGCAAGGATCTCGCGGCCCTTGTCGGTTTCCACGCGGCGGAAAAAACCCTGGCCGGTTTTCTCGCCCAACCAACCCCGAGCCACCATCTGTTCAATAAAAGGAGGAATAGCAAACGCTTTCTTTTCTTGGTCATCCGTCACCGCCTGCTGTACGTTGCGAGCGACGTGCACCATGGTGTCCAATCCCACCAGGTCGAGGGTGCGAAAAGTCGCGCTCTTGGGCCGCCCCATAGCTGGGCCTGTGATGGCGTCCACTTCGTCGACGCCCAATCCGTATTTCTCCATCGCCTGCAATGTGACCATCAATCCGTACGTCCCGATGCGATTGGCGATAAAGTTGGGCGTGTCCTTGGCCACCACAACCCCTTTGCCCAATGTGCGTTGGCCGAACTCGACCATCGCGGTGACGACCTGAGGGTCGGTTTCCGGACCTGGAATGATTTCGAGCAGCTTCATGTAGCGGGGAGGATTAAAAAAGTGCGTCCCGAGAAAACGTCGCCGGAAGGAGACGGGGCAATCCGCCGCCATGGTGGCGATGGAAAGGCCGGAAGTGTTGGAACTGACGATGGTGTGCTCACCCGTCGCTTCGGCCACTCTGAGAAAGAGGTTCCTTTTAATGTCCAGGTTTTCAACCACCGCCTCCACAACCCAATCGCATTCACGCAAGCGGCCGAGGTCATCATCCAGATTACCAACTTCAATCCGTTCGGCGTCGGCCGCGTCGTACAACGCGGCAGGTTTCGCCCGCAAAGCCGCGGCCAGCCCGCTTTCGGCTATACGATTGCGGACCCTGCGGCCATTCAGTGAGAGTCCGCGTGCTCGCTCCGCGTCAGTCAAGTGGTCTGGAGGTATATCCAAAAGCAGGACGGAAAGTCCAGCGTTGGCCAGGTGAGCGGCAATGGCTGCGCCCATAACACCCGCACCGAGCACGGCCGCCTTGCGAATTCGTCGATTCACCGTCTCATCCCCCTCACACCGACTCAATCCAAACCGACCAGTCGGTAGATTTTCTATTATCATAGCAAACCGCTGCCAAATTGAACAGACTACCTAGAGACAGTCCGGCTCGGGACTGGGGGCGCCGGATGGCAGCTCGACGAACAGATCGGCAACCGGCGCCAAGCGTGCGGGCCACGGACGTGTGGTTTACGGCTTCCCATCCATTCAGGGACTCATCGGCGCGTGGTTGCGACAGTGAGCGACCGCTTCCGCGAAGGCGGCGCGCAGCCGCTCCGTCACCGGGGCCTCGCCCGTCTGCGCCCAGAGCTCCACCGGATGGACACACTCGTAAAGCAGGGATTCCGGTGGGGCCTCCTGCGGCGTGGATAATTGGTTGAGCAATGATGACTCGGCGATAATTTTTTGTACGGGCAAGATTTCCGTGGTTGTGCCCGTCATAAAGACCTCTTCGACGTTCTTCAATTGGGACAACGTCACAGCCCGCTCTTCCGTTGGGATACCGAGGGATTGGGCCAACTGCAGCACCAGGCGGCGCGTTACTCCAGGGAGGATGTGGCGATCCGCTGGATGCGTGTACAACTTTCCTTCCGAGACAAACCAGGCGTTGCTGCCCGCTCCTTCGGTGATCACGCCGCCGCGCACCAACAGCGCTTCGTCAGCGCCCGCGCGGTGAGCTGATTCCTTCGCCAGGACATTGGGCAAAAGATTGATGGTCTTGACGAAGACATTGGCCCACCGCTCATCCGGGTATGCCAGCAGCGTGGCGCCGCCCGTCGACGCAGCAGCGGTCTGCGGACGAACAATCAATGTGATCTTCGAATCGGTCTGGGGAAACCAGTGAACGCGCGGCGCCGCCCCTCGTGTCAGCTGCCAGTAGACCTGGGCCTCAGACTCATGGCTGCGGAGGACGGCCTCGTGAATCAGCCGGATCCAATCCGCGCGCGGCAACGGGTTGTGCAAAGCGATGGCGGAGCAGCTGCGTTCAAATCGCTCCAGGTGCCAATCCAAGAGAAATGGTCGGCCTCCGTACACCCGCACAACCTCGTACACACCGTCGCCAAATTCATGCCCCCTGTCTTCCAGGGGCACCGCCGCCGGGTCTCCCTCGTAAAAGTGACCGTCATAAAAGTAAAGGGTGGACATGGTGCATACCTCCGCATCCATACATGCTGTTGCTTGCCCATACAGTACGAGAAAAGCGAGACAGGAATCAATCCAGCGCCGCGCACAGAGACCTGGCTTGGAACTCAGCGTTTGAAGTCAGACACCCGATTGTCCTACAATCTTGCTGAAGTCTACGTTGCCGAGGAACGAGGTGGAAAGGTGGAAGATTGCCTGTTTTGCAAGATTGTCGCGGGCGCGGTGCCGGCCAAAAAGGTCTACGAAAGCGAAGACCTGCTGGCGTTTGAAGACATTCAGCCGCAGGCTCCCGTGCATGTCCTGGTCATCCCGAAAAAGCACATTCCCTCCGCACACCATATTCAAGAGGAGGATTGCGCCTTGATTGGGCGGCTGCACCTGGCGGTCCAAAAGGTCGCAGAAGACCTTGGCATTGCCGCGGACGGATACCGCATCGTGACCAACATCGGGCGCCACGGGCAGCAGACCATCCCACATCTGCACTATCACGTCGTCGGCGGTCGGCAGCTGCAGTGGCCGCCCGGCTGAATCCGTGACAAGTGACGGCGCCGCCGCACCCACGGGGCAGGCAAAGCGGGTGGGCGGCGAGCCGCCGCCCGCACAGCGGAACGTCACGCGGGTGCCATGACGTCTGCAACCTCTTGCCCGTTGAGAATTAAATGGGGCACAATCTCTGCTTGGAGCGAGGCCGAAGCGCTGCAGTATTTGTCTTCGCTCAGGTGAATCGCGCGCCACGCCTTATCCGCATCCACATCCCCCGCCATTCGATAATAGAGGTGGATTTCCGTAAACTTCTGTGGATACTCCTCGCGCCGCGTCCCATTCGCCTCAATCGTTAAGGAACTCAGGGGCTGGCGCATGCGTTCGAGAATCATGGTGACGTCAATGCCCGTGCATCCGATGAGCCCCATCAGCAACAACTCCATGGGACGCGCTCCGTGGCCTTCACCGCCAACCTCAGCCGCCGCATCCATTTCCACTTGGCAGCCGGAGGGACCAACCGCTGCGAAGTGGCGCCGCCCTAACCAGTTTGCCGTGACCCGCATCGTGCTCGCCATCCTCTCGGCCCCCTGTCCTCCTGATTGAATCCTTCTGCCCTTGTGGTCAGACCGCTGATGGCCATGAGCCATCATGTCACATCAAAGTATAGCATGAAATCATAGCATGAAGGCGCCTCAGCGGACGACGAGGGTGCCCCGCATGCCGGGCTCGGGCACACGTTTGCCCTGCATCAACCGGTCCGAATAAAACGGAAACCGTCCGGACCTATCGGGTGTGAAGGAAGCGGTGGTCTGTCCCCCGGCAGGTAGATTGGGCAAGAACACGTAAAAGTCCGGGATGACTAAGTTATGCACCTGGCGTCCTTGATTGACCACCGTCAGGTTAACGGCTTGGCCCACGCGCGCCTCAATCTGCCCAGGAGAAATGGCCCCATCGCGGAGCACCACTCGAACGGCGGTCTGTGCGAATACCTGGGGAACCTGGAGGAAAGGACCAAACGGAAGCGGATCGACCGAGACGATTCCAGTCAAAACGATGAACACCACCGCAAACCAGCGGCAACGATGCCAAAACCTGCGGGCACGCCAAACGAACGAGCGGCAACGCATGCTGATCAGCCTCCTGGGCTCTACCGTGCACAGGTACATGGGGAACTATGCATTACGCCAGCCATACGCTCACAGCAGTGGAAACCACGACCGCCACAAAGGTCCCGTGCAGAACCCCGGCCAGAACATCCGTGGGATAGTGCAGTCCTACGTACACGCGCGATATGGCCAGGAGCACGGCCAGTACGAACAGGATGAGCCCCACCCCAGGCACGCCCGTCATACTCACCGCCAAGGCGAAGGCGCCCGTGGCATGGTTGCTGGGAAAGGAGCCGCCGCGTTCATGCGCAAGCAACGGCAGAAACGACAGTCGCTCAAACGGGCGCGGACGCCGAAACACTCGGGTCACCAATTCGTTGATGGCACGCGCCAAGACGGCGGCTGCTATCGCCGAAAACCC
The DNA here is from genome assembly GCF_001552255.1 of Alicyclobacillus shizuokensis NBRC 103103. Lineage (GTDB taxonomy): Bacteria > Bacillota > Bacilli > Alicyclobacillales > Alicyclobacillaceae > Alicyclobacillus_G > Alicyclobacillus_G shizuokensis. The sequence goes on along the minus strand of NZ_BCQV01000009.1, from coordinate 58,862 downwards.
GGCCAGGCGCGTCGCAGACGATGTCTGGGACAAGGCGGCCGCAGCGATGACGCAGACCATGACAATCGGTGTCCAGCGCGCAATGACCATCATACAGGCATTGAGTGTAGGCCATCGCCGCCACAAACCGCATACATACATCACCCATCGCTCATCATAGGGCTGCACACGTTCGAACGTCATCGATTCAGTCTCCACCCTCATCGGACCGAGCGCTGGCCACCGGATAGTCGGTGCCGCGTGAGATTTGAATTGAAAAATTGGCTTGGAAAGAGGCGTCGAACCGCTTCATATGGTGAAATTCCAAATCACCCTCATGGTTGTAGGTATACGCTTGGTGGCTGAAATTGGCACTCCCGATGATGAAGGTAGTTCCATGATCCACATCGAGTATCTTGGCGTGCATCCACTCTTCGCCGTAGGGTCGATAGAAGCGAACGGTCGCCCCTGCGTCGCGCAGCTCCTCGGCGGCTTTGCGATTGTAGGGTTGATTGGGGTCCAGCAACACCTCCACGATGATCCCACGGTTGACGGCCTCGATGAGGGCGTTGAGGACGTCACGATCCGTCAGGTCAAACGCTTCTAAGCACACCAGTTGGTGAGCCGATTGAATCGCTTGGATGACCTGTGTCTCAATCTGCCCGTCGGTGACGAGGGGCGGTTGAGTCTTGGGTGCTGCGGCGGGCAGACCCTGTGCGCGTTTCCAGTCCCAATGGAACAAAGCGAGAAACGACGGATTGGGATGCCGGATGTAAACGGACGCATCATTGTTTTCCCAGCTGCTGTCCCCGAAGTTCATTCCGCCCAGCAACACCCCGGAATCGCCGCCATCCGCCAGCAGCATCTTGATGTGCGAAATGCCCTGATGAATGTGCAGAGATTGTACGGGAACCCCTGCGTGCTCCAGCATGGGGACAGCGTCTTGCTGCGAATGGCTTTCTGTCGCATCGACGACCACCCGCACATCCACCTGGCGTTGTTTCGCCGCGACAAGAGCCTTGAGGATATCCGGGTCCGACAACTCATACACGTCAAGATAGCAGTAACGGTGGCTGTGGCGAATCATCCGCAGGGCCTGCGTCTTGACGTCTTGCCCCCAGTCGAGCGTCGCCCCGCCTTCCTCGACCGGCGCGGGAAAACGACCGTTGTCTGCAGCCAACGTGGTCTTCCCGCAAGCCGGCAGAAGCCCCATGGTCACAGCGAGGGCGGCGGCCAATACAGGCAAGCGCAGCCAGGAAAACCGGGTTACAGTAGACAGATGCATCCGTCATCCTCCCTCGTTCAGATTGGTCTGGCACGCCCCATGTATTCTGCGGCTGACTGGTAATCCCCTGTTTTCAATCCGATCATTCACAAAAAAGTATTTCAATGTTCTATCGGATGGTGCCCCGGACATCCACTCACCCAGATGCACGCGACAACAAAATCCATCTTACCGGATGAAACAGGGCAAGGCCAACCGAGAGAGGAGATTACAGGCCTGTATGAAGCGGCAAAACCTCCCATGCTATCAGACTGGGACGGGCACCGCACCGGCGCTGAATACGCCCGCGCACCCCGACAATGCGACCTTGGGGAGTAAATACGACAGCGCCGCTTCGCCGATACACCGACTCAAACATCGTCGCGTCGACGATGCCACTTTCGTCCTCCAGTGAAAAAAAGACAACCGTACGCCCGCTCTTGGTAGGCGGCCGATGGGGACAGACCACCAAACCGGCCACCCACACTTCTTCTCCATCCTCAGCAGAATCCAAATTTTGAATGGGTACGTAACCGTTCTTGGTCAAAAAAGGGCGATACAGTTCCAGCCAGTGTCCGGAAAGGCCCACCCCCAACAGACTGTACTCATCCGCCAACTTTACGGCAAAAGGCAAATCCCCGGGTCCATCGTCCCGACGCGTCCGCCCGCCCTCGCCGTCCCTCATCAGCGCATCCGGCAACAGGGGCAGTCTCGCATGCCGGGCGTGGCGCAGACGCAGCCATTCCGGCAGCCGCCACAGCAAGTGCCGCCGTCGGGAGTCCAAAGCATCGAACGCTCCCACCCGAATCAGGTGCTGAGCTAACAGGGTGTCCAGCTGCGGGACACGGCAAAGCACGTCGCAGACCGAACGATAGGGTCCATGAGCCCGGCGCTCGTCCACCAGAGTGCGAATCAGCGTCTCTTGACTTCCCTTCAGCAAACGAAACCCCAAGCGAATTTGCCCATCGGTGACACGGCAGGACCACTCACTGGCATTGATGTCCACACCCAGCACAGAGATCCCTCGCCGTCTGGCCTCTGCCACAATCACGTGAATCGGGTAGTACCCCATCGGGTACTGATTCAAGACGGCCGCATAAAATTCGGCCGGGTAATGCTCCAGCAAATACGCCGTCTTATACGCGGTGGTGGCAAAAGCTGCAGCGTGCGCCTCACAAAATCCATAACTGGCATATCCCTGGATATATGAGAAGATGGTTTTGGCCACCTCCTCCTCCACCCCCGCTTGCGCCGCCTTGGCGAGGAATTGCTCGCCTATCCTCTCCATCTCTGCTGTGGAGCGGGCATGGCTCATCACCCTCCGCAACTGGTCAGCTTCGCCGGGCGTGAATTCGGCAATCGCTGTGGCAATCTCAATCACTTGTTCTTGAAACAGCACCACCCCATAGGTCTTGCCAAGAATGGGTTCTAATTTTGGATGCAAATAGGAAACCGGTTCAAGCCCTTTGCGCCGGCGCAAAAACGGATCAACCATATTGCCCTTGATAGGGCCGGGTCGAATCAGAGCGACACTGGCCACAATATCTTCCAAGCGATCCGGTTGCAGACGGGTTTGCAGCGCGCGCTGTGCGGGGCTCTCCAACTGAAAAACACCGACCGTCTCTCCCCGCCCCAGCCTGCGGAACGTCGCCTGGTCATCCAGCGGTATGGCTTCGTAATCCAAGGCCATCTGTTGACTCTCCCGCAATCCGATGGCATCGTCAATCGCGGACATCGTGCGCAGCGACAATAAGTCCAGCTTGACCAAGCCCACCATCTCCGCCGCCTCCTTATCGAACGGAATCATTCGCTCTCCTTTGGCAGACGGCTGCAGCGAAGTCACTGCAAACAAAGGACGGCTGCTGATGACCACACCCCCCAGGTGTAAACCAAAGTGGCGAGGAAAGCCGGCTATGCTAGCGGCCAATCGCCACAGCCAGGCGAATTGCCGCTGATGCGCCCGATATGGCCTGAGTTCTGGCACCCGCTGCAACACCTCTTCCAGTCGATCCGCCCGTGTTCCCCAAGGAATCCGCTTGGCCAGCTGATCCACCAGATCCTCGGGCAGGGCGAGCGCAGCTCCCACCGCGCGGATGGCCGATTTGCCCCGAAACGTTTGATACGTCGCCACCCGCGCCACATGCTGCTCTCCATACGTCCGGTACACATACTCCATCACTTCATCCCGGCGCCGACTGTCAAAGTCGATATCAATGTCCGGTTTCTCTGCCCGTTCCAGACTCAAAAACCGTTCAAACAACAATCCTCGCCCCGCCGCATCGACGTCGGTAATGTACAGGCAATAGGCTACGGCCGAATCTGCCGCGGACCCCCGCCCAGCGTAGCGGATGCGGCGACTTCTCGCGAAGTTGGCAATATCCCATACCACGAGGAAATAATCCACATAACCCAAGCGTTCAATGATGGTCAATTCATGATCCAGCCTGGCCCGCAGCTCCCCGTCCACATGCGGATACCGCTCACGCGCCCCGCGCCAAACCAACCTGCGCAGATAGGCGGCAGCGCTGGTCTCACCACGGGGCAGCCGATAGGCTGGAAACAGGGACTGGTTCAGCTTCACGACCACTTGGCAGCGTTCTGCAATCCGCATTGTGTTCTCCAACGCTTGCGGATACGCCGAGAATCGCCGCCTTGCTTCCGCCGCATCATGCAGCCAACGATTGGGATTGAGCGGCCGCTCCCCCGACGGATCATGAACGGCGATCCCCATACGAATACAGGATAAGATGTCGTAAACAGGAAATTGTTCAGGCGTGGCGTGATGGACATTGCTGCTGGCCACCAAAGGAATATCCAGATCCTTCCCAAGGTCTGCCAATTGCCGATTCAGCCAGTGGGTCCGAGGATATTCGTCTCCCTGCAGTTCCAAATAAAACGCCCCTGGAAATTGATCATGATAGCGCCTGGCGGTCTCTTTAGCCTCGGATGCCCGGTGCTGTAGAACCAGTTGGGGAATGCGGCCGCGGCGGCATCCGGACAGCACAATCAGTCCTTGACCGTGCCGGAACAGCTCCTGCTCCGGCAAAGCCGGCTGCCGCCGACGGCCCTCGTGAGCGAGGGTCAACAATCGGCAGAGGTTTTCGTAACCCAAAGGGGTTTCCGCGAGCACGGTCAGGTGCGTCCCATCCTCCAGCGTCAACTCCGCCCCCGAAATCGGCTGAATCCCATATACGGACGCCCAGTGATGAAACTCGGGCAGGCCGGCAATCGTATTGTGGTCTGTCAATGCCATTGCCGGCATGTTTTCGGCGGCCGCCTGCGCCACCAAGGATTCAATCGTGGACGCGCCGTCCTGAAAGGAAAACGAAGAATGGCAGTGAAGGTGTACAAACACCCGGCATCCCCCTAATCCCACACCTTATACAGCCACCATTGTCCATCCGACGACTCCAGATCAAAGATTTGGCCATCCACGGTCATCACCCGAATCATCCACCGTTCTCCCTCCCCCTCCCACCAATTCCCCATTTCCCTCCATACATCGAGCCAATCGGCCACCCGGTGCAGAGTTCCCTTATCGCGAAACTGCTGCGGCACATGCGCACACCATGATTCAATCTGAATAGGACGCCGGACAATCCGCGTCACGCCTCCGCCACCATCCGCCAGCGTAATTCCCGGAGGCTTCCGCGCACCCCGATGCGCAGTTTGTCTGGAAACCGGCCGTTGATCTGCGTCATGATGTGCTCTATCTTCCGCCCTGCTTCCCATCTATCTGGAATCAGCAAGCCGTTTTTCACGGTAAACCTGGACTGACGAACGCGAAGCGGCTGCAAATCGGCCGCGTAGACCTCCACGTATGCAATCCCACCGGCCCGCGCCGCCTCCTCCCGGCACCGCCGAACGCCTTCCTGCAGATGCGCCAGCCACGACGACAGGCGATGCAGCGGCCGCCCAGCCGCCTGTGCAAACCGTCCCTCGCTGGATGTAGACTTCCAAACCATCCCTGCCCGCAGGGCGGTGCGCCCCGCCTTCTGCAGGCGATCTACGACCGCTGCCATCAGCGCCTCCACTAGCTTGGGAATGTACTCCGCAGGCATGGTTTCTCCAACACGAGATTCCCATTCTTCAGAATAGATTGCGGGCGGATAATTGACCTGAATTTGTCCGGGAGGCACCTCGGCAAACGCCTGCTTCCACAGCAGCGACTCTCGTCCAAACCAACGCATGATATCCGCGTCGGGAAGAGCCACCAGATCAGCCAAGCGAAACACGCCGAACTCCTTCAATTTCGCTTGTACATCGCTGGAAAGAAACCATACGGCATCGACCGGCAAGGCGAGAATCCACCCCGGCGCCGCAGCGGGAGGATGAACCGCTGCGGGCCTATCGCCACTGTCTGCATGCCGAATTCCGTCCCGCTCCGAGGAGATTTTCCGCCGCCCCGTAAGTCCGGGAGAAATCCATAAACGCTGCCGGCCCATCGTGCGGCTTATCCTTGGCATCTCCCGCCTTCTACTCGCCGCCCACTGCACCAACGCCCGAGCCAATTTTGGAGTCTCCGCCAACCCCATGCAAAAGCGAGATCCTTCTGGCAAATTCGTGTCCAATTGTTGCATAATCTCTCGGATTTCCTGCAAAGGAGGGACAGAGCCTGGTACTTGGATAAAAAAAGAATCTTTCCCTACAGTCTCCAACCACGGGGTATAGCCCCACAGGGTGCTCCAGACCTGCTCCATCATCCGCGAGGGTGAAGCAGGTTCTTCGTACAGCGCCAGTCCAGGCACCAGCGCCTTGGCGGTGGCTGTCGGCGTTCCCGGCCGAAGCCCTTGTTTACGGGCAGCAGCCGACGCGTCGCTGACTCGACCTCGCTCGACGGAGGCCCACAGGCGAGGACCTTCATCGATGCGCACCCCTTCCCCCAGGCCAAACAGTGTGTATCGCATCTGGGTACCTCCCGATGGGAACATATGTTCTGTTTGTGAGGTCTATTATACCCGCACCCGCAGCGAAAACAAACACATGTTCTCATCCAAATTGCACCTGTTCTGGGAGCGCAGTTGAAGCCGTGAACAGCCTTATCACGGCCGGGGCCACACGGACGCTGGACCTTCGCTCCGCCTCCCGCCGCTCCCATCGGGTACCGTACCCCCTCGCATTCCTTGCGCGAGCAAAACAAGACCATTATGCTCCTGTATAGTGATTCATTAAGGATAGGAGAATCCGCCGTGAAGCCAAATTCTCCCCCTGCCGAAGTGAAACCCGATCTCGCAGTACATCATGCCGCCACCAGGCGCAAGCTGCTGTTGGTTGCGGGAATCGTTCTGATTGCCTTCAATCTGCGGCCGGCCTTGACCTCCGTCGGCCCGCTGGTCGACGACATCCGCTCGTCTCTTGCCCTGAGCAACACCCTGGCCGGTCTCCTCACCACTCTGCCACTGCTCGCGTTTGCCATCTTCTCGCCCTGGGTGCCTCGCCTCGGACAACGCATCGGCAATGAGCGGACCCTTATGCTGGGGCTTGCCGCATTGGTCGCAGGCACCCTCGTCCGCTCCGGTGGACGGACCCTGGCCCTGTTCACGGGCACGGCGCTTGTCGGCCTGGGCATCGCTGTGGCCAACGTCCTTTTGCCGGCCGTCGTCAAACACCGCTTTCCCAACCAAGTCGGGCTTCTCACCAGCAGCTACTCGACAGCGATGAACGTGTGTGCGGCGTTGGCTTCCGGCATCAGCATCCCGCTCGCCCATGGCGCCGGCTGGGGCTGGCGAAACACCCTGCTGTGCTGGAGCGCGCTTGGTCTGTGCGCCATCCTCGTCTGGTTGCCGCAGCTGCGCGCAGAGCGGCCGGAGCCGGCGCGGGCGGTGCCCGACCGCCGTTCCGGCGGCGTCTGGCGGGCACCGTTGGCCTGGATGGTCACCGTGTTCATGGGCCTGCAATCGTTTCTGTTCTACTCGGCCGTAGCTTGGCTCACGGACATCCTCCACTCGGACGGATACAGCGTGAGCACGGCTGGTTGGCTGCTCTCCATCACACAGTTCATCGGCCTGCCGGCTACGTTTCTCACACCCATCCTCGCCGCCCGCTTGACGGATCAACGCTCGCTCGCGCTCATCCTTGGACTGATTTACACAGGCGGGTTTGTCGCCCTGTGTTTTCCCACACCCGTGCTGACCGGGTCGGCCATCGTCGGCATCGGCATCGGGCAGGGAGCGAGCATCAGCCTGGCCTTGGCGTACATGGGACTGCGCACCCACAACGCTCGTCAAGCGGCCAAACTCTCCGGCATGGCCCAATCCATAGGCTACCTGATGGCCGCCGCCGGTCCCGTCCTCCTGGGCTCCCTCTATGACCACGGCCAAACCTGGCGACTGCCGCTCTTCCTGCTGGTGGCCGTCTCCGCGCTGATGAGCGCAGCCGCCATCGCCGCCGGGCGCAACCAATACATCACGGGCGAATAAGCCACCTGCGTCTGGTGCAGCCGGGACGGCCGCCTGACCGTCCGGGCTCATAGGCGCTGCAAAACCACCGCGTTGGCCATGCCTCCCCCCTCACAGACGGCGATGAGGCCGTATCGTCCCTGCCGCCGTTCCAGTTCACACAATAGGGTGGCTACAAGGCGGGTTCCGGTAGCCCCCAGCGGATGCCCCAGCGCAATCGCGCCGCCATTGACGTTGATGCGCTCCCAATCCACCCCCGTCTCGCGCTGCCAAGCCAACACGACGGAAGCAAACGCTTCGTTGACCTCAAACAAGTCGATATCCTTGAGCGACAGGCCCGCGCGCCGCAGCACGTTCTCGGTCGCCGGAATCGGCCCCGTCAGCATGGTCACCGGATTGACCCCCACCACCGCAAAGGAGACCAGCCGGGCGCGCACCCTCAGCCCCAGCCGCTCTGCCCCCTCCCGGGAAGCCACCAGCACCGCACTCGCCCCGTCGGAAATCTGACTGGCATTGCCCGCGGTTATCAGGTCAAGACCCGGAAAGGCCGGCTTGAGCCCGGACAGCTTTTCCATCGAGGTGTCCGCACGAATCCCCTCATCCTCACAGATACACACCGACTCCCCATTCACACTCACCCTCACGGGCACCATTTCTTCTGCAAACCACCCGCTGTCCCGAGCCCGCGCCGCCCGTTGATGGCTGCGCAGACTGAACGCATCCAATTCCTCACGGCTGATTCCCCACTCCTTGGCGATCCGTTCGGCCCCCGCAGCCTGGCTGAACCACGCGCCCGTCACCCCATACCTGGCCGCCAGGCGCGGCACCAGCGGCGATCCCACACCTTGGCCGAAATTGCTGAACATCGGCACCCGGGACATCGACTCCACCCCGCCGGCGACGACCAGATCATACCCGCCGGACATCACCCCCTGGGCGGCAAACTGCAACGCCTGTAGGCTCGATCCGCACTGTCGATCCAGGGTGACGCCGGGCACCGACTCCGGGAGCCCCGCGCTGAGCCACGCGTTGCGGGCGACATTGGCCGCCTGTTCCCCGACCATATCGACACACCCCAGGATGACGTCCTCCACCAGCCCCGGCTGCACCGGGTTGCGCTGCAGAAGCTGCTTCAACACGTCCGCCATCAAGTCCACCGGGTGTACCCCCGACAAGACCCCATGCCTGCGGCCAATCGGCGTACGAATCGCGTCGACAATCACCGCTTCGCGCATTGCACCATCCTCCATTTCCGCTCTCCGCTGCCCGTCTGAAGCCATGAGTCCTCTGTCGGCTCAACAAATTCATCTCGATTTGGCTGTTGCCTGCAACAAACAAGCCTCGTTTCCCGTCTATACGTATTGAGAAGCAAAACTCCCAGCCAGCTCGGCGATCCGTTCCAGTCCGCCCTGCTGAACCGCTGCAAAGGGGTGTCACTTGTGGGCGTTGGCCTGATTGTCACGGTCGTCTTTCTCGGCGGTCTGCTCGGCTTGTTTGCCCGACAAACACTCACCGCCGAATCCGCCGAACACAGCACCGACACTTCCGAATCGGACGATGCAACCCATCCCCCGCACGCGATGTGAAACCGGCCACAGCATCACACCGGGCCCAGGGGTGCACGCAGATACAGAGACAGGTTGCGCGACAGCATGACAGGGTCCTCGGTCCGTCCGGATCCCGATTCGTCGCCGCTCATCTGTACGCGTTCCTCCTCGGGCCACGGCTGCCATGGCCGGGCCTCGGTTTCCACGGAGCCTTGGATTCCTTCGTCCACGGCCCTGGTTCCGGAGAGTCGCTCGTAGGTCAGCCGGTGCACCTCATCCAGCGTGCGCCCAACGTCCAATCCAACCGAGGCCAACAATTGCACCGGCTCATCCGCCAGTTCCCGAACCCAAGCCAGTGCAGCTGCCAAGACGTGTGCACACGGAGAAGATTCTCGGCAGGTACAGCTGGCGTCGGCGCGAAACCGCGCCGCGTATGCATCGCCCGGCCACAGCGCCATGCCTGCGCTATGCAGGCGCTGCAAAAACGCCAGCGGCAAACTGCCAGCCATCAGCCCGGCGAGCCAGTCCGGATGACGGGAGAACCAATCCGCCACCTGCTCGGCGCGAGGCCGCCAATTATCGACCAGCGGAAAGTGGACCTCGTATTCCGGGACTGGCCCGTATCCACGAACTCTGGCCGCCACCAGCCCAGGCTCGTAATGCCAATCCAGAACCCCGTCCACCGCCAATCCCTTGGCCCTGCGCAACGCCCCTTTGTCCACACCGGCCCACACAGGCTGCCAACACGTCTCATCAAAGCGCGCAGTGGCGCCTACCGGTTGTGTCTCTTTCTCCGGCAGCCTGCTGCTGTTCACCATCAACCATCCTCCTCCAGCGCCGACTCCACGTCCAAGCGGAACAGAGCCTGCAAGTCCGCGTCGGCCAGTTCCGTAATCCACCCCTCGGACTCCCCAACCACGGCGGCTGACAATTGCCGCTTGGCCGCAATCAGTTCGTCGATACGCTCCTCCAGCGTGCCCGAACAAACCAGCTTGTGCACCTGCACGTCCCGCGTCTGCCCGATGCGAAACGCCCTATCCGTGGCCTGGTCTTCGACAGCCGGATTCCACCAGCGGTCGAAGTGGAACACGTGGTTGGCCCGCGTCAGGTTGAGTCCAACCCCTCCAGCCTTCAGCGACAGGACGAGGATGGGCGGCGCTGGCCATCCCGCCTGGAAACGGGCCACCAATTCACCGCGTTCGCCGGGGCGCAGTCCGCCGTGCAGATATCCCGGTCTCCAGCCAAACCTCTCGGCGAGGACATCGCAAATGATTTCGCCCATCTCGCGAAACTGTGTGAAAACAAGCCCCGCCTCCCCTTGCTCGACCACCTCTTCCACCAGGTCCACAAGCAGCGACAGCTTGCCGGACCGGTCCACATCCCCGCGGCCGCCGGCCACCAGGCAAGGGTGGTCACACACCTGCTTCAAGCGCGTCAAAGCGGCCAGAATCCGCCCCCTGCGCGACATCTCCGATCCCGCACGGGGCAGGCGCTGCCACAAATCATCGACAATCGACTGATACAACGCCGCCTGCTCCGACTTCAGTCCGGCCGTGTCGCGCACCTCCCATTTCTCCGGGAGTTCCGCTTGTACCGACGGATCGGTCTTGCGACGCCGTAACAGAACCGGCGTCAGCAAGCGCTTGAGGCGGCGCACCTGCGGCCCCTGCGGCTGGGCGGTGACGGGGCCGGAAAAATGCCGTCGAAACCAGGACTGTCCCCCCAGATACCCCGGGTTCACGAAGTCCATGATGGCCCACAGTTCGATGAGCCGGTTCTCCACCGGCGTCCCCGTCAAGGCGATCCGCTGCCGCGCCTTGAGCTTGCGCACGGCGGCCGCCTGTTTCGTATCTACATTCTTAATGTTCTGAGCCTCGTCGACGACCACCGCATCCCACGCCACCTGCGCTAATTCTTCGATGTCGCGGACAAGCGTGGCAAACGTCGTCAGCACCACATCGACCGTGGCCACCGCCTTGGACAGGGTTGTGCGTCCCGTCTGGTCCAACCCGTGGCGTGCAGCCCCATGGTGAATGTAAAGCTTCAGGTCCGGCGTGAACCGCTGGATTTCTGCTCGCCAATTGGACAAAAGGGAGGTCGGACAGACCAAAAGGTGCGGTCCCCGCGCCTGTCTCTGCTCCTTGAGGCTGAGCAGGAACGCCAGTACCTGAATGGTTTTGCCAAGCCCCATGTCATCCGCCAGACACCCGCCGATGCCCAGATCGCGCAGTTGCAGGAGCCAGAACACCCCGTGCTTCTGATAATCCCGCAACACGCCCCGAAACCCGTTCGGCAACGGGCGCGGCGGTGGGGCCTTCGCTTCTGCCAACGACCTGAGGAACTGCTGCGCGGGAGCCGCTTCGGCGGAAAAGGAAACCTCCACAGGCACGTCCGTATCGTCCGCCTGCAACACCGATCGGGCCAAATCCCAGACCGATGTTCCCGTACGCACCCCTTTTGTCAAATCCCGGATTCGTTCCAGAATGGCCTCCACCGGGACGCGTTTCCATGTTCCCCCTGATTGTACATACGGCTGCTGTTCACGTACCAGCGCCTCAAACTGTTCTCTGGACAGTTCCTCGTCGCCAACCGCCACAGACCAGTCGAACTCAATCAACCTGTCCACGTCAAACCAAGAGTCCGCGGTGGCGCTTCTCCTGCTCGCCAGCCGCCGGCGGCTCACCCTTTTCACCCCGACGCGAATGCGGACATCCTGCAGGTCGACGTGCTCCCACCTGGGGGTGAACACAGCAAATCCGGCCTCCAGCAAACGGGGAACATGCTGATTCACCAACTCCATGACCTCTCCTGCGCCCACCGCGGTCTCTGCGGGCGCAGGCTGAACGAGCAGGCGCGCCACAGCCGGACATACTTCAGCCGCCCTGGCCAGCTGCGGCAGAAACCAACGGTCCGGCTCGCGGAGCACCCCACTGCCAATCCGCCACCGTCCCCGTTCTGGCTGCTGCCACCACTTTGCGAGCGGCGCGCGCCAAGCAAACCATCGATGCACGAGCAGAGCGCGCAGCGTCCACGTCCCGCTCTCGTCCTGTGTGGGAGGAATGAGTTCAAATCCGACCTGCCAATCCGCTTTCCCCGTCGTGTCGAACAGCGCGCCCTCCCACCCAGAGCCGCGCAGCTCCAATGCCAACATTCGCATCATCAGCCAGTGATCCGCCACAAACCCGAGCAGCGGCCCCTGTGGGCTAGTGTCGGTTAAACTGCGGCGCCAATCGGCCAACAGCTCCTCTTCACCGCGGTACCGGATTTGAAACGGCTGGCGCGTGGACACCTCGTGCACCCGGGGCGAATCGACAAGCGAACGGCGTCCAAGCCAGTCCGTGCATACCCACAGCCATGCCGCCAGCGCGTGCTCGTTTCCGGCCAGCCTGGGCAAATCAGCAGCCTGGCCGAGGTACGCCCGGTACAGCGCAGCTCCAGCCTCCACACGCCAGGCCGGGATCAGCATACCTGCGTACCGGCCGGTCGGGCCTTCGTCATGGCGGACAAAAACGCCGTCTTCCTGTGCCAGCCGCACAGGCATCCGCAGCACCTGTCCCCAATCCCAATCGCATAAAGCGGCAAACGGCAGCACATCCGCGCGCTGCACCAAGATCCGGGCCAATCGCGCTATGCCCAAATGCACGGCCAACTCCGGGCCGACAACGGCTTGCTGCCATATTTCCTCGTTGCTCAGCAGCCATGCAAACTCCCGCCCGGACAGCGCCAGTGCAGGACCAGCCTGAAACGGCCCAAGTTGCGGTCGACCCGCCACACCCAACACCAAGGCCAGATCTTCCAATTGCGCGGCAGAACCTCCATCCAGCCAGAGGAACCCGGTGCCCATCTGTGTCCATGGATCCTGCGCGAGAAACACCCCGTTAACCTGCGCACCACCCTGTCCATCTTGCCAGCGACGGATATCTCCCGCTCCCACAAGCTCAGATGTCCCGTTGATGTGGCTGTCCTCCACCGTGTTGTCCGCCTCCATGCAGTCAAACCCTATTCCGTCATTATATCACTCGGACAAGAATGGCACCGACCGCATATTCGCCCTCCTTGTCCCGTATGTTTGAGTACGAGCGACGGACCTGTTTCTCGATAGGCAGCAACGGCAAACCCGTTTTTCGGAGGCGAGACGATTGAACGGCTTTCTCGGCAACCTGTTCGCCTATTTCTTTATCGCGATGGGCATGGTTCTCGGCGGCTCCTTGCTCGGCGGTGTGGCGGCGGTCCTCATCCACTGGCCTGCTCCCATGGGGTACATGCTGCAGCTCGCAGACCGGCTCAAAATTTGGGCGATGGTCAGCACCTTGGGCGGCACGATGGACACGCTGCGCGCCATCGAGACGGGCGTCCTGAACGCCAACCTCCATGTGCTGGGCAAACAATTCACCTACCTATCCGCCGCCTTTTTCGGCTGCCAGGTCGGTTATTGGCTGATTCAGACCCTCTACGGCGCGCACGGGAGCGAACTCCCCAAATGAAACTGCGATTCGCCGTCACACTCCTCATCCTGGGCGCACTGGTGGGGGCTGTGGCCATGCTGTGCGTGCTGGGGTCACGTATCGATACCCTCTCCACCGAGCTGCAGAAATCGGAAACGACCATCGAGGAACTCAACGCGCAGATCCAACACCTCAAGGACCAGGCGGAAAGGCCCGTACAAAAGCCGACGATTCAAAAGTTCAGTGTTGAAATCGTGCAGGCGCCCAGTGACGTGACCGAACTGCAAAAAATCAGGGCGGCCGAATACGTGAAACAACGGCTGGCGTTTTTGGTCGGCCTGCCGCTGGATCCGCTCGTCGAAACGCCGGCCTTCATCCCGTCCATCATCGACGGGCGGACCATCACCATCGACGACAAAGCGTACCGGTTCCACGTCAAAACCCTGGTCATCGGAGAGGTTCCCTACCTGCAGGTGACACTGACCGCGGTTGAATGAGACACCCCGCCTTCGCCCGCCACCGGGTCTTCGGGCCCCCGTCAGGCCATCCCTGCATGCGGTATAATCAAAGGGTACAAGAAAGGGAGGGAAATGGCGTGCTGTACAGCGACATGACGCCGGAACAGCTGCAGCGTGAGATGAAGGAGCTGCAGCAAAAGGGGCAGCGCGCTTATGACGCAGAAAACTGGAGCGAGTACGAAGTCCTGATGAAAAAGTGGTATTTGGCTAAATCGTACCTCGTTCAGCAAGACATCCGCATTGCCATCGGAGAAACCTACCGATTGGCCGAGGAGTACGACCGGCTGACCGTGTCAAAAGTGAAGGGCATCATGGCATGGGGCACCCGCATGTCCGATGGCGCCGAAATCGCCGTCCCCATCGCCATGTTGGAAAAGGACGCAGAATAGCCGGCGCCGCAAAAAGCGCAGTCGGCTCCGGCCTGGCCATTCCGCGGCTCTTGTTCCCTCGCTGCACGTCATTCGGTGCCTGACTGCAGCGCCGCGCTCACACGTCCAAGCACATCGACTCCCAGGTCTTGGCCGCCCTGTTCAACGAACGAGCGCCTCCTTCTTCCACCACCACCAGGTCCTCGATGCGTACCCCAAACTTCCCCGGCAGGTACACCCCGGGTTCCACGCTCATCACCATGCCCGGTTCCAGCACCTGTGTGTTGCCCGCCATCACGTACGGCGCCTCGTGAATGTCCAACCCCACCCCGTGCCCGGTGCGGTGGGTGAAGTATTCTCCATACCCAGCCTCCATGATCACTTCCCGCACGGCCGCATCCACATCGTGGAGCGTGCGTCCCGGCTTGGCCGCCTGCACACCCGCCTGCTGGGCGGCCCACACCACTTTGTACACCCGCTCCATCTCCTCGCTCGGGCGGCCCAAGACAAAGGTGCGCGTGATGTCGCTGCAGTAGTGGTCGTAAACGCCTCCAGTGTCGACAATCACCGTGCTGTTTCGGGCCAGCGGGGTGTCGTCCGGTTCGTGATGAGGGGCGGCCCCTTGCTTCCCGGACGCGATTATGGGCGGAAAGGACATCTGCAGAGCGCCCGCCTCCCGCCACAGACCGGCCAGCAGTTCGGCCGCCGCCCGCTCGCTCATGCCGGGACGCAACTGTTCGGCCAGCTTCCCGACCACCGCGTCCGCCATCTGGGAGGCCCGTTCCAGCGCCTGGATCTCTTGGTCATCCTTGATGACGCGCAGGCGCTGCAGGAGCAAATCCGCATTCCCTGGCAACCGTTCCAGGCGCAGGGCGGACGCCAGGCCCAGCAGGTGGCGAGTCGGCCACTCCCCGTCCACAACCAGGTTCTTGCCGCTGCCGATGACCTCGGCCAACCGCTCATACGGATTGTCCCCGTCCTGGAAATAGTGCATCTCCACCCCGCTGCCCTCAATCTCCTGCTTGAACATTTCCGCCGCCACCCAAACGGGGTCCCCGTCCGCCCGCAGAATGAGGGCATGCACCCGTTCGCCCGGTTCCACCCACACCCCGGTCAGGTAATAGATGCTCGGCACCGAGGCCACGACAGCCGTTTCGACGCCCTGTTCCTGCATCAATCGATACAGACGGTGACGCCGGTCCGCGAGTCGATTTTCCATCGTCTCATCCTCCTGCGCTTTTCGTCACACCGCTCCCCGCGCGTCTGGCGCCGGCTTCGCTCCCTGCCGGGGGGCCGGGTAGGGAAACAATTCGCTGACCCGCACGCTACGCCCGTACTCGTTCTTATATACCACATGCTCGCGGCTCAACTGGCGCGGGCTTTCCAGACCGGCAGCCGCCGCCAGCGCAAACAGGCTCTCGCGCATCTGCAGAATGTAGTTCATCACCCGCCACTGCTTCTCCTCCGGTACCAGCGCCGCCTGGTACTTCGGATCCGTCGTGGTTACGCCGGTCGGACACTTGCCCGTATGACACTGCAACGCCATGATGCAGCCGTTGGCCATCATGAAGCCGCGGGCCGAATTGACACAGTCCGCCCCCAGCGCCAGCGCGATGGCGACCTTGTCCGGCGTAATCAACTTGCCCGAGGCGAACACGACAAACTTATCGCGCACGCCCATCTCGCGGGCCACGTCGTCCAGCGTCAGCAAGGCGGCGTACAGCGGCAGACCCATGCTGTCCGCCATCGCCTTGAAGGTGGCGCCTGAGCCCCCTTCGCCGCCGTCAACGGTGATAAAGTCCGGATAAATGTCCAGCCGCTGCATCGCCTCAAACAGAGTCACAAGGCGCTTGGCATCGCCTACGACAATCTTGATGCCAACCGGTTTCCCGCCTTCCACCTGCAGGGTCCGCACAAAACGCAACGCCTGCTCCTCGTTCTGCAAAAACGGAAAGCGGTTGGGGGAGTTCACCGTCTGGCCCAGCGACACCTTGCGGATGGCGGCGATTTTGGCGTTGACTTTGGCGCCCTCCAGGTGTCCGCCGCGAATCTTCGCCCCTTGCCCAAACTTCAGTTCAAACGCCTTGATGTTGGGTTCGTTCGCCTTCTTGACAAACTCCGCCAGCGAGAAGTTCCCCGCATCGTCCCGATACCCAAACAGGCCCGGGCCAATCTGGGCAATCACATCGGCCCCCGTCTCCAGGTGCTCCGGAGCCACGCCCCCTTCGCCCGTGTTGATCCACGATCCGCCCGCCATCCGCACGCCGTTTCCGGTGCTTCGGATGTAATGCTCGCCCACCGCCCCGTAGGATGTGGCCGACGCGCCAAACATGCCTTGCAATCGCCACGGGTGACGCCGTTGCGGGCCGACCACAATCGCATCCTCGTCCGTGTATAACCACTTCCGCGCTTTGTCGGCGACCATTCGCTCGTGCCGAGTGAACAGGGTCTCCTTGACGATTTCATACTTGTGAGCCGGCACCACAGCGCCGTTGTCCACGCGCAGTTCCTCGGCCAACTTCGGAAACAACGCGTTGGAGAGATAGAAACCGGGCTGTTCGTAATCGCGCTTGGCGCCAAAACTGATGAGGTCCGTTCGGTATTTGCTGGCAAACACGACCGCCAGGTAGTCCGCCCGCGAAAACGGCTTGCCGGCGGTGTCGTGGTCAAACCAGTACTGGCGAAACTCAGGGCCCAGCTTCTCCAGCAAATAGCGCAGCCACCCCAGATAGGGGTGGGCGCGAATCACCGAATGCTGCGGTTTCTTGGAGAGCGCGTACATGTAGCCGACAAACGCAATCGGCGGTACGATGACCACAACCAGCAAGATGCACAGAATCGTCGTTTCCACGGCGGCTTCCCCCTCAAGACCGGCGAGGACCGAAAGCTGTCGCAGGCGTCCCGGCCCTTCCCTTCTGCCCCAGTGTAACATATGGCATAATCAGGTTTCTAAGCGATGGATTCGTAAGGAGGGGGACACCTGGCCCCCATCTCCTTATAGCACCGCACGCGCGAGTCCACCCGCGAAGGCTCAGTGAAACAGCCCCCGTAGCACAAACGCCACGTTCGCCGGCCGTTCCGCCAGCCTGCGCATGAAGTAGCCAAACCAGTCGTTTCCATACGGCACGTAGATGCGCAGCGGATACCCTTCTGCAACCAGTTGGCTCTGCAGCTGCGTGGCAATGCCGTACAGCATCTGAAACTCGTATTTGTCCTGCGGGATGCGGTGTTCGGCAATGAACCGCTTGGCATGCGCAATGATGGCCGGATCATGCGTGGCAATGGCGGTGAAGCCGCGGCTTTGCAGCTGCGTCTCCAGCAGGCGCAGGTAGTTGGCGTCCACCTGCGATTTGTCCTGAAAGGCCACTGAGGCCGGCTCTTTGTACGCGCCTTTGACGATGCGCAGGTGCACTCCCTCTGCTCCCAGGCGCTCGACATCCTCCAGGCTGCGGAACAGATAGGCCTGAATCACCGTTCCCACATTGCTGTAGTCGCGACGCAACTCGTCCAGGATATCGAGGGTCACCTGACAGTGTTGATAGTCCTCCATATCGATGGTGACCAAGATCCCATACCGGCCGGCCGTATCCAGAATCCAGCGCATATTTTCCATGCACAGCTCGCGCCGGATGTCCAACCCCAACTGCGTCATCTTCAACGACAGTGTGGCATCGACGCCGGACTCGTGGATAGCAGTCAGTGTCCGCACACACACCTTGGCAGCATCCCGGGCCTCCACCTCATCGCGGACAAACTCCCCCAGATGGTCGAGCGTCACCTTCATACCGGAGCGGTTAAGGGCGCGAATCGTATCGATGGCATCCGCGATGGTCTCACCGGCGACAAACCGCTGGGCGCCCAGGCGCAATCCGTACCGCTTGGCCCAGCGATTTGCCAACGAGTTGGCCGCCAACGCCTGAAAGAACGACCTCAGAATGGCTTCCATGTGTGCGTCCCCCCTATCCACTCAGTATGCTTTCGCGTACCACACAGAATGCGCGGCAGGACGTCCGCACACCGCGCAGGTCGGCAACGTCTGCGGCGGCTGGAACGGGATGTTGCGGCTGGTCGCCCCCGCTTCCTCCTTAATCCGCCGTTCACACCCGTCATCGCCACACCATCCGGCCAACACGAAACCTCGCTGGCTCTGGATGATCTCGGTGATCTCGCCGAGGCTGTGCGCGATGTGCGAATGGTCGTCGGCGAACTGTTTGGCCTTTTGATACATCGTCGCCTGGATATCGTCCATCAACTGCGGCAGCCTGGCCGCCAATTCGCTCTCCGGCACGGCCAACTTCTCCCCGGTGTCGCGGCGCGCCAACGTCACTTGACCGCTGGCGATGTCGCGCGGTCCCAGCTCCAGACGAATCGGGACGCCCCGCATTTCGTATTCGTTAAACTTCCAACCGGGGCTGAAATCTTCGCGGTCATCCATGCGCACCCGCCACCCGGCCGACAGGAGTTGATCGCGCAGCGTTCCGGCGTGTTCGACAACCCGCGCCCGCTCTTTCTGCGGGCCAATGGGCACGATGATTACCTGGGTGGGCGCGATTTTGGGCGGCAGCACCAAGCCTTTGTCGTCGCCGTGCACCATGATGATGGCCCCCAGGATGCGGGTGCTGATGCCCCAGGAAGTGGTGTACACGTATTTCAGCTGGTTGTCCTTGTCCAAATACTTGATCTCAAACCCCTTGGCGAAATTCTGCCCCAGGTAGTGGGACGTGGCCGCCTGCAAGGCCTTGCCGTCCTTCATCATCGCTTCCAGCGAGTACGTGGCCACCGCACCGGCGAACTTCTCCGAAGGTGTCTTTTGCCCGCGGAAGACCGGAACCGCCAGCACGTTCTCGACAAAGTCGGTGTACACATCGAGCATCTGGCGCGTCTCCCGCTCCGCCTCCTCGGCCGTCGCGTGGGCCGTGTGCCCCTCCTGCCAGAGAAATTCACTGGTGCGTAAAAACGGCAGGGTCCGCTTCTCCCAGCGCACCACGTTCGCCCATTGGTTGATGAGCACGGGTAAATCCCGATATGAGTGAATCCAGCGCGCATACATGTGGCCAATGACTGTCTCCGATGTGGGGCGGATGGCCAAGCGTTCCTCCAGTTTTTCTCCGCCCGCCTCGGTCACCCAGGGCAGCTCCGGGTTGAATCCCTCCACGTGCTCCTTTTCCTTCTCAAAGAAGCTCTCCGGAATAAACAACGGGAAATAGGCGTTGCGGTGGCCTGTCCGCTTGAAGCGAACATCCAGTTCGCGTTGGCAGGCCTCCCACAGTTCGTACCCGTCCGGCTTGAACACGATGCAGCCGCGCACCGGCGCGTAGTCCATCAAGTCGGCCTTTTGAATCACGTCAATGTACCACCGTGAAAAGTCTTCACTCTGGGGCGTGATTTCCTTCACAAACTCTTTATCCTGCTTCGCCATCTGCATCCTCCCACATCGTTCATACCAGCACCCATCCATGACCAGGCGCCGCCGGCCGACTCTCAGCCGCCGTAGTGACCGTCTCCTAGTCGTCAGTATCGGACGGATAAGCTTGTTCCTAACCCCTCACGCCTGCCTTAACCTGACACGCGGAGTGGACTGGCGCCTCGACCGGCTGCTCGCTACATCAGGAAACCCAAGATGTGCACACCGCGCACCCCCGCCTGATAGCCGATGTCATATCCCAGCAGCCCCATAAAGGCCAGAAAGAAGAGAATTGCCAGGGTGGCAAACAGTCCGCGCAGGGTTTTCTTGCGCACAAACCAGCAGACCACCGCCAGCAGGAACAACACGACCAAGGTCACCGTGAGGACCACGCACACCTCTCCCAACCATTTCGACGTTAAGCGCGCCGCCGCGGCGTGGGCAAGATCTTGTCCACACTGGCCGTGCGCACCGGCACCCAGGTCGCCCGGTCATTCTCATCGAATTGTTCCAGGTAGGCGATGACCTCACTGGTGATAGCGGTCGGCGTGGAAGCGCCGGCCGTCACGGCGACCGTTTTCACACCTTTCAGCCAGTCTCGCTGGATCTCCGTGACATCCGCAACCCGATAGGCCTTTGTTCCGGCAATTTCCTCGGACACTTGGGCCAGCCGGTTCGAGTTGTTGCTGCGGGGATCACCGACGACAATGCACAGGTCGGCCTCCTTGGCCTGCTCCGCCACCGCCTGTTGCCGGGTTTGAGTGGCCATGCACAACTCGTTATACACCTCGGCCTGCGGATACTTTGCCTTGACCGCCGCCATCAAGTGAGCGGTATCCCACTGACTCATGGTGGTCTGGTTGGTCACAACGATCTTCGGATTGCTGAGGTTGAGTCGCTCAATATCCTGTTCGTTTTCTACCAGGTGCACACAGTCGGGCGCGACGCCGCAAGCCCCTTCCGGCTCCGGATGGCCTCTGCGGCCAATGTAAACAATATCATACCCTTGTTCCGCCTTATCGCGGATCAAGTCGTGCGTGCGCGTTACGTCTGGGCACGTCGCGTCAATTACGCGCAGTCCCCGCTCCGCGGCCCGCCGCTTCACCTCCGGAGAGACTCCGTGAGCGGTGAAAATGACCGTGCCCTCTTTCACCTGCTCCAACAATTCCAGGCGATTGGCCCCGTCCAGGGTGATGATGCCCGCCTTTTCGAACGCCTCCACCACGTGCTGATTATGAACAATCATGCCCAAGATATAGATGGGGCGAGGCAGAGATGGGTCCTCCGCGGCTTGTCGCGCCAGTACCATCGCATCCACCACACCGTGGCAATAGCCCCTGGGAGCAATGCGAATCACCTTCATGGCTGCTCCTCCTTTTGTAAAAACCGGCCCGCTGCGCGCCCTGCGCGCCTGCGACTACTCGCCGGCCATCTGCCGAGGCCGCCATTCATGCAGGAGCCGCTGCTTCAAATCCCACAACGGCTGCGACAGGTCGACATGATAAATGTGCGGGTTGACCGGTCGCAGCACCTCCGATGAAAAGCGGCTGATGTTGTCCTCCACGCGCCGGCGAATGGCGCGCACATCGGGAAGCTCATAGACCAATTCTCCGCCCAGATAAATCGGGGTCAACAGCGACTCCATCTCGTATTCCCGCAGCACCTTGCGCTTGTAGGTGTGCACGGGATCAAACAATTCCAGAGGCTGCTTGGCCGTGTAGGTCTCGTCGGCCAGCGCAATCAGGTCGGCGGATGCGTACCCGTGCACATACAGGCGCAGCAACTGCTTGCGCCCTGGATTGGTGATCTTTGCCGGGTTTTCGGAGACCTTGATCTTCGGCACCATATAGCCTTCCGCCTCCTGCGCGACCAGCTTGTACACGGCCCCCAGCGCCGGGCAGCCGCTGCTGGTGATCAGGTTGGTGCCGACGCCCCAATCGGTGATCTCGGCCTCCTGAATGACCAGCTCACGGATGGTTCGCTCATCGAGATCCGACGAGGCAATGATGCCCACGTCATACAGCCCAGCCTCGTCGAGCATCGCTCGAGCCCGCTTGGACAAATAGGCAAGATCTCCGCTGTCGATGCGGATACCGAGCAGCCGCTTGCCTTTGGCGGCCAATTCGCGGGCAATCTGAATCGCGTTGGGAACGCCGCTGTGCAGCACGTCATACGTGTCCACCAGCAACACCGCATGGTCGGGAAACGTATCGACGTAAGCGCGAAACGCTTCCAGTTCGCTCGGGAAACTCTGAATCCAGCTGTGCGCCATGGTGCCGACCGCAGGGATGTTGTATGCCTGCGCCGCCAACAGGTTGCTCGTCGCCGCACACCCGCCGATGAACGCGGCCCGCGCGCCAAAAATCGCAGCATCCGCGTTCTGGGCCCGGCGCAGCCCCATCTCCAGCACCTTGGCGCCGGGATGGCGCCTGTCCGTCCGGGCAGCGTCCACCATGCGCTGCGCCTTAGTGGCGATAAGACTCTGGTGATTGATAAAAGAAAGCACTGCTGACTCCACAAACTGCAGCTCGAATACCGGGCCTTCCACGCGCAGCAGCGGTTCATTGGGAAATACAATCGTGCCCTCGGGCACTGCGTACAAGTCACCCGTGAAACGCAAACGCCGCAAACGCTCGAGAAAATCTTCATCGAACAACTGCAGGCTGCGCAAATACGCGATGTCCTCGTCCGTAAACCGCAGGTTGTGCAGGTACCACACGACCTGCTCCAGTCCGGCCGCAATCACGTAGCCGTTACCGCAGGGATTATTGCGGTAGAACAGGTCAAAGACGACCCATTGGCCATCCCGCCCCTGCCGGTATTGCCCGTACATCATCGTCAACTGGTACAGATCCGTCAACAGCGACAGCCGACGGTCGCGGTACACCGCGTTGCCCGATATCTCCTCCACCCGCTGCCGCGCCTGCTCCAGGACGGCCCGCGGCGGCTTCGGCACCTCACATCGCAGGGGCTGCCGCACCTCGCTGGTCATGCTCACTCATCCCCTGTTCGCGCTGCATGCTGAATGCGTGCGCACAAGGCGCGCGCCAGACTCTCCCGTCCGGCCGCCACCACGTTGCGCAGTGTGAGATCATATGGGTGTTCCTCGACATCAAGGACAATCCCGCCGGCCTCGGTCACCAACAGGGCACCGGCCGCCAGATCCCAGGCGTTCAGGTCGTATTCCCAATAGGCGTCCAGACGGCCCGCGGCAACGTACGCCATTTCAATGGCAGCCGTGCCCAACACACGCAGGCTCTTGACCTGGGAAGCTATCGCCAATGCCGCGGCTCGGCTCTCGCGCACCGGATGGCGCGACGGAAAGCCGGTGGCGATCACGCTGCGGGCCACCGTCTCCTGGGCGGATGCAGAGAGGCGCACCCCGGGCAACGGTTCGTCCGGTCTGCCCATCCAAGCCTCAGCCGCTTCGGCGCTGCACAGATATGCGCCTTGACCGCGCAGGCCGAGAAACACCTCGGACCGATAAGGATCAAACACCACACCGACAATCGGCAGCCCCCGCTCGGCATAGGCGATGGAGACCGCCGAGAGGGGAATCTGCTGGACAAAGTTGGTCGTACCGTCGAGCGGATCGACCACCCAAACCCGCTCCTGGTCGACCGCCTGACTTGCCGCGGCCCGGGCGGCGTCGGAACCGGGTTCTGTGGTCTCCTCCCCCAAAATCGCATCGTCGGCAAACGACGAACGGATATGACGACGAATGATGTCCTCACATTTCGGATCCACATCCGTGACCAAATCGCTGGGCGAAGACTTGCTCTTGACCTGTTTGTCGTTATATAGGCGGGAGGAAAAGTAACGCCCCGCCTCCAGTGCTGCTGCCACAGCCACAGCCAACCTGGCTTGCTCTGCAGAGTGCGCCAATGTCAACAACCTCTCGTCATTTTACGGTATACAGCTCGTCGCCCTACCCTTTGGCTGGCAAACGCCCTTGGCAGGTGGCAGTGCCGGATGAAAACCGTCAACCAGCGACCACTGCTTTCTAGATCTTTAACATACTTTGTGCAAAATCGCTATGCTCCGCGTAATAGATGTAGGGAGGTTGCGAACCACGGCGGATTGGGAAGATTGTAAAGGAAACCATTTTTACCCATGTTTGAAGGGGACGATCCTTGCCAGGGGGGATATCTGTTGACAGAAACCACACGCATTGCCCGCGATTCGCTCGGTGAACTGCGCATCCCACAAAGCGCCTACTACGGCGCGCAGACCGCCCGCGCCATGGAAAACTTCCCTATCAGCGGCCTGCGCCTGCCGCGCGCCTTCATTCGCGCGCAAGGGATCATCAAATGGGCTGCCGCCCAGGCCCACGCCCAATTGGGCGTCATGGACGGGCGTAAGGCCAACGCCATTTGCCAGGCGGCATTAGAAGTTATCGACGGGAAACTGGATGACCAATTCCAGGTCGATGTGTACCAGGCAGGAGCCGGCACGTCCCAGAACATGAACGCCAACGAGGTGATTGCGTCCCGGGCGGCCGAACTGTTGGGGGGTGCGCGCGGGGACTATAACCTGGTCCATCCAAACGACGATGTCAACCGCTCCCAATCAACCAACGACACCATCCACGCGGCGATGCAGATTGCCGGCATGGAGCTGTTGGCGCACAGGTTGGACCCCGCCCTAGCGCAGTTAGCGCAGGCGTTGCGGCAAAAGGGGCAGGAGTTTGCTGGCGTAGTCAAATCTGGACGGACACACTTGCAGGATGCGGTGCCCATGCGCTTGGGCGACGAATTCTTCGCCTATGCCCATAATGTGGAACGGCACCGGCGTTGGCTGGAACAAGCCGCGGCCAACCTGCTGGAAATCGGGTTGGGGGGCAACGCGGTGGGCACAGGCATCAATACGCCCGCCGGGTTTGCAGAGGTGGCCACTCGCAACGTCGCCGAGTTCACCGGTCTTGGCTTTCGCCTGGCGGAGAACCCGTTCACATTCAACCAGAATCCAGACGAGGTCGTATGGGTGAGCGCCGCGCTGCGCAACCTGGCCCTGGCCCTGCAGCGCATCGCCAACGACCTGCGCCTGTTGGCCTCCGGGCCGAGAACCGGCCTGGCCGAGATTGAGCTGCCCGCCGTCCAACCAGGTTCCTCCATTATGCCAGGCAAGGTCAATCCCGTCATGGCCGAGATGCTGAACATGGTGGCGTTCCAGGTACAGGGCTGCGACGCGGCAATCGCTCAGGCTGGCGGTGCCGGACAGCTTGAGCTGAACGTCATGATGCCGGTCATGGCCGCCAATTTCCTGCACGAGATTCACATTCTGGCAACAGCAACGGAGGCCTTTACCACAAAATGTGTGCGAGGGATTGTGGCCCACGCTGATCGCTGCCGGGCGTACGCAGAACACTCCCTGTCCCTGGCCACCGCGCTGAACGTGGAATTGGGGTACGACACCGCCGCGCGCATTGTCAAACACGCCCTTGCCCACAGCTTGAGCCTGCGCGAAGCCGCCATCCAGGTGGGGATACAACCCAGCGTCATCGACCGGGCATTGGACATTGACCGCCTGTCCCAGGTGGCACCAAGAACCGTGACCCCGGATGCCGCCATCCCCCTGGACACACCGCCGCGCTTCCCTGCGTTGTCCGATCCGGACGGCGGCGATTGAATCACAGCCCATCGGGCGGGCATGCCCCGTCGCCCGGCCCGCCCGCCCGCCAGCACGGGGTTTCCCTCACGCACCCGTAGGCAAGAATCCGGGAACCTGGCCGGATAATATCGCCTTGGCAAGCCGCTCAATGGGTTCAGAGAGCGACGCGTCCTCCGTGAGAGGCGGGACAAAACGCCGCACCTGTTCCAGCAGACGCCTGGTGGCCGGGGCCAAACCGCCCGCGCACTGCTGCAGATGCACCGCCTGCGCCGCGCAGGCCATCTCAATCGCCACCACGCGCGCCACATTGTGCACAATCTCTCGGCACTGGCGGGCGGCAATCGTCCCCATGCTGACATGATCCTCTTGATTGGCGGACGAGGGAATCGAATCCACACTGGCCGGGTGGGCCAGCACTTTGTTCTCGGAAACAAGCGCCGCCGCCACATACTGGGCAATCATCAGGCCCGACTGAAGCCCAGGGTCCGCCGCCAGGAATGCAGGCAGCCCGCTCAACGATGGATTGACCAGGCGCTCAATCCGCCGTTCTGAAATGCTGCCCCATTCGGCCGCCCCAATCTTCAGCAGGTCCATCGCCAGCGCAATCGGTTGGCCGTGAAAATGCCCGCCGGAAAGAATGCGGCCGTCCTCCAGGACTATCGGATTGTCTGTGGCCGAATTCATCTCCACCGTCACACGTCCCCGCGCGTATCCGACGGCTTGCCAGGAAGCCCCGTGAACCTGGGGAGCACAGCGAATGGAGTAGGCATCCTGAACCCTCAGTTCCCCCTGCCGAGAGACCCGCGAACTGCCTTGGAGCCAGGCCTTTATCCGCTGGGCCACCTCGACAAACTCCCGGTGCGGACGTACGACCAGCAAGTCTTCATCCAGGACGTCGACAATCCCCTGCAGCGCTTCCATGGTCAAGGCGAGCGCCGCGTCCGCCGCCAGCCCCACTCGCATCACCTCCACCAGCGTCAGGACAGCGACGGCGGTCATCGCCTGGGTTCCGTTGATCAGCGCCAATCCTTCCTTCGCCGATAGACGCACAGGCGTCAGCCCGGCGGCGGCCAAGGCCTGATGGCCTGGCAGCACCTGCCCGCCAAACTCGGCCTTGCCTTCGCCAATCATCACCAGCGCAACGTGCGCCAGGGGAGCCAGGTCCCCACTGGCGCCCAGGGAACCCTGCGCCGGGACAATTGGGTGCACCCGCCGGTTGAGCATCTCCACCAACAGGCGCAGCGTTTCCGGACGCACACCGGAAAATCCTTTGGCCAACGAGTTGGCGCGCAGGGTCAACATCGCCCGCACCACATCGGTCGCAAACGGCCTCCCGACCCCGACCGCATGGGAGCGCAGCAGGTTCACCTGCAATCGATCGACGTCCTGGCTGTCGATCCTTACGTCGGCCAACTTGCCAAACCCGGTCGTGACTCCGTACACCACGCGCCCCGCCCTGACCTGCTCCTCTATCCGCTGGCGGCTCTCTTGCACCTTATCCCAAGCTTGCGCGCCCACCTCTACGGTGGCACCCGCCACCACGGCCATCACCTGTTCAGGTGTCAATCCCTCGCCGTCCAGCGCAACTACCGGATGCGTCATGTCAGTCTCCTCCTCCGTGTCAGTGTCCGCATACGGGTTTTCCTCAATGCCCTGCACATCAATGCCCTGCACATCGCAGCAGCGCTTTAACTCCATAAAAAATGACCCGCAACAGCGGGTCTCAGTTTCTCTATAATTATACATAATTTCCAATATAGTGTTTCGAACTCACGCATCGCCCTGCACGCCTCCGCCCGACACCCCTCGATATCTTACACTGTCCTGTATGCCTCACACGTGGAACCTGTCACTTGAATTTTCTCCAGTCCAGCCGGGACTCGCGCAGCAGCTCGGCGAAGGAAAGTTCATCGGTCTCGGGTTGCGGATCGAACAACTCGGCAAACGTCGGTTCGGCTTCGGATGGTGCCTCGTCTACGCCCGTCCCATCGGAATTGCTGCCTTCCAACCCTGCGGTCGCGGAAGCACGGCTGCGGTGCGACTTGGCCTTAGCTGCAGCCGCCTGTTGCTCCGCTTCACGGCGCAGACGCTCCAGCTTCTCCAAGACCTGCTCGGACAGGGTCTCACGCACACTGGCGCTGCCGGTGTCGGCCGTTCCACGAGCGGCCGAACGATGCGAACCCGCCTGTCGGCCGGCCGAGACGGTCCCTTCCATTCTGTCCCATGCTCCTTCTGGCTTATCCACGGCATCGGCGTTTCGGGGCGCCGATTTTTTTCGCCGCTTGCCCATCTTGCATCCTCCCTCCTGCGGGTGCCTGGATGGTATTGATGCTTTTACCTTTCGCCACCGTCCGTCGGCTCCTCATCCGACCGTTGACGCCGCCACTCCGCCAAGTACCGCTTCTCCTCGTCGACCAGGTGCGGGTGCTCATGCAGGTGGGTGCGCAACAGCGACTCCTCCCAGTCTTCCCGCTCCTTGGGATGCTCTGTCTGCGGCGGACGAGAAGGAAGATCGGCGAGTTTGCGGTCATAAAGAAGCTCCCACTCCTCCGCACCATCGCGATGCTGGCGGCGGCTCACCTGCATGCGAATGCCTTCCTCATCCGGATCGTCGCATACATACATCATCATCTCGTAGTCATCCCATTGATGCGTCCAATCCAACGGGTCCAACCCCCGCGCCCCCTATGCCGCAGTATGACTGTCGTCATTCGCATTCAGTGTATCGATTCGCACCATGGTCCTGCAAGCGAGTGCAGCCTACCGTCCAGTCTGCTACAATAATTCCCGTAACACCGCTAGGGGCGGCAATCCTGGGGTATACTCGTGTCAAGGGGGAGCGCATCATGCGGAGGGTCTTCGAAATTCTGTTTGTAGTTATCCTCATCATCGTCGCCTTTTTCACCTTCCGGCCACAGCCACCGTTTCCAGACGTCGCCGGCATGGACGCTGCAGTATCCTTGCTGCAAGCTTTCCCCGGCAAGTGATGGGTCAAGGACAGCCTGGGCGTCTGTCCGTCTATACATAGTGCCTCGGCGAAAAGGGATGGGCATTCGTGCCCATCCCTTTTGCGTCTGGGCAACGGGGAGAAGGAAACCGCACAGATACAGACGGGGCAGAACGGTCAGTCCCGTCTGTCCCCGTCTCGGGTGTGCGACGAACAGGAGTCATACGCTTTGCCCTTTTAGCTGGCGCACGGCCGCCGTGATCTTAGGCACCACCTCAAACAAATCGCCGACGATGCCATAATCCGCCACCTGAAAAATGGGGGCTTCTGGGTCCTTGTTGATGGCCACAATCACCTTGGCATTCGACATGCCCGCCAAGTGCTGAATCGCCCCGGAAATACCGCAGGCGATGTACAGATCCGGGGTCACCACCTTGCCCGTCTGACCAATCTGCAGGGCGTAATCACAATAGCCGGCGTCGCAGGCGCCGCGGGAGGCGCCAACCGCACCGCCCAAGGCCTCGGCCAATTCATACAGCGGCTTGAATCCGTCCGCGCTCTTGACACCTCGGCCGCCGGAGACGATGATTCGGGCCTCTGCCAGGTCTACCCCGCCGGTGGTTTTCTGGACGATTTCCCGCACCGTCGTACTCAGGTCCGCCGGCTCCAACTGGACGTCGACCTTTTGTATCGTCCCAGATTTACCCTGCCCTCCGGAAGCCGCTTCCAGGTTGTTCGGGCGAAGGGTCGCCACGGTCACACCTTCACGCACCACCACTTTCGTGAATGCCTTGCCGGCATAGATGGGCCGCGTGAACACGATTTGTCCGCCCTCCATCGCCACGTCCACGGCGTCCGACACCTGCCCGGCGCCCATCCGCATAGCGACCATCGGCGCCAAATCCCGCCCGACCGCCGAATGGGCGAACAAGATCACGTCCGGCGTAAAACCTCGCACCACTTCCAGCAACACCTTGCGATAAGCCGCGGGCGTATACTCCTGCAATTGAGGGGCATCCGCGACGTATACCGTATCTGCGCCAAAATCGCCGAGCCCAGCCGCCAGGTTCTCCACCCGGTGTCCCAGGATGGCGACTGCGATTGGTCCCCCCTCAGCGACGCGTCCCGCTGCCGCCAGCATCTCATATGTGACCTTACGCAGTTTTCCAGCGCGTACATCGGCCGCCACCAGCACCTTTTTGGCCATGCCGGTCCCCTCCCAGTCTGTCAATCTATGACTTTCTCCACGGTACGCAGGGCCGTGATCAACTCATTCACCTGAGCATCCAGGTCTCCGCTCAATATGCGTCCAGCCTGCTTGGCTGCGGGCAGGAACGTCTTGACGACTTGCGTGCGGGGACGGATATCGTCCCGGGACAATCCTAGATCCGCCCTGGTCACATGACTCAAGGGCTTCTTGCCCGCTCTGCGGATCCCTATCAACGAAGGATAACGCGGATCGTTCAAGCCCTGCTGCGCCGTGACCAGGATCGGCAGTTTCCCTTCCACATGCTCTTCGTTCCCCTCGGCGTCCCGGTAGCCCGTTACCCGGTCCCCTTCCACCACCAGTTTGGTCAACGTGGAGATATGGGGGATGCCCAATTCCTCCGCCAGACGCACGGCCACCTGCCCAGAGCCGTCGTCCACGGCCTGATTCCCGGCGAGGATGATGTCGTATTCACGCTGCTGAATGATAGCCGCCAGTACCCGCGCAATGGTGTACTCGTCTCCGAACAACTCGGGGTCATCGGCCAGAATAGCCTCGTCGGCCCCCATCGCCAGGGCGGTCCGCAACGCCTCTTCGGTCCGGGACGGCCCGACCGAGATGACCACCACTTCGCCGCCATGCTCCTCTTTCAGACGGATTCCTTCCTCGACTGCATACTCGTCGTACGGATTGATCACGTAGCGGACGCCCTCTTCCTTGATGACCCCGTCTTCAAGGACAATCCGTTCCTCCGTGTCAAACGTCTGCTTCAAACACACGATGATGTTCACCCGGGACACCCCTCTCTTGCTTCCCAGAATGGGCAGATTGGCAATCGACGGGCTTGCCGCACAAACCGTGGAGCAACACGTCCACCACAGCATCCGCCTGTGCGTATAGGTCATACTTGCTGCCACTGAGCACCCAGGCGGTCACGGTTTCGTCCATCGTGCCAAAAATCATGCGCCTGGCGACGCGCCGATCCATCGGTTCATGGAAGACACCCTGCCTGACACCAGCCTCCACTATCTCGTCCAGCACGGAATAAAACGGTTTCATGAAGTCCCCTATGGCCCTGCGAATCCCGGCATCCACCTGGCGCATGTGCACCTGTGTCACCATAGCGAGTTCTGGATCCGCCCCGAGTTCACGCAGATACAGGTGGACCAAAAACTGCAGCTTCTCCGCCGCGTCGTCAATAGAGCGCAGAGCGTCTTGCAGCGTCGCTACAATCTTCTGAATGGAGCGGCGAAGGAGCGATACTAGGATGTCCTCTTTGTTCTTGAAGTACAGGTAGACGGTTCCGTCCGCAACCCCGGCCGCCCGCGCGATGCGGGAAATCTGGGCGTGATGGTACCCCGACTCCGCCATGACCTGCACCGCAGCGCGAAGAATCGCGTCATACTTGGATTCGTCCCGACGGTTTCCGATGCGCCTCCCCTCCTAATGAATGAATGCTCATTCAGTTATCACATTGTAGCGGTTGGACAATGCAGCTGTCAATCGCGCTCCCATCCCATGCATATCATCGCATCATGCTATAACACAAAAGGGTTCGGTCACCCGAACCCTCCTCTCGGCAGACAGCTTCTGCGCGACGGCCACAAGCTCATACTTCCAGCAGCTTGTCCCCAGGTTTCCAGTTGGCCGGGCACAGGCCGCCCGCCTGCAGCGCCTCCAGCACACGCAGCGTCTCATCCACACTGCGCCCGATGTTCAAATCATGAACCACCTGATAGCGCAGAACACCATCGGGATCGATGATGAACAGCCCGCGCAGAGCCACACCTTCCGACTCCACCAGGACATCGTATTTACGGGCGACCTCCTTCGTGAAGTCGGCCGCAAGTGGGTAATCAATGCCGCCCAGGCCATTCTTGTCCCGGGGGGTCTCAATCCACGCCTTGTGGCTGTGTACGCTATCCGTGCTCACACCCAAGACTTCCGCGTCCAGGTCCTTGAACTCCTGCAGACGCTCGTTCATCGCCAAAATCTCGGTCGGACAGACAAATGTAAAGTCTTGCGGATAGAAGAACAGAACCAGCCATTTGCCTTTGTAATCCGACAACTTGACCCGTTCATTCAGGGTTTTCAGGTTCTTTGTCGACAACATGTCGAAATCGGGAGCAGGACTGCCCACCAACGGCATGACCATGACCTCCTTCAATCCGGAATTGAACAACCAAAAGTTGGCGAAGCCGTTCCAACTGGATTATACTATACCCAGTATCAGCACTTCAAATCATGAAAGGATGGGTCGCCATGAGCGGACCGATTTCGGAAACCTGGAGTGCTGCTCATCTCCAAGTGACAGAACTCTTGTCGAAGCTGCTGTCGACGCTGCGGGATCACGGATACAACCCGAGCAACCATGTAGCGTATGACAGGTCGGGCAACCACTTGGTCCTGGATACAAAACTGCTGCAACAGCACCCCGATGTGGACGCGCTTTACCGTGAATACCTCAATGCCTGCGCGCAGCGGGATAAATCACTGAGAGAGGTGCAGCAGCTTCCGAAGATTGATCTGGGCTTCAGCGCCGAATAGTGTTTCTCGGGTGACATTTGTGGCGATGTTGTATCGTGGACGGCTCCGTCAAGCGGGTAGAGCAAAAGGCAGTCCCGCATTCGGGACCGCCTTTTGCTCTCTACGCCACCCCACTACTTAAGTTTCACGGCCAGCGGAACTTCGTCATGCATCACGTCCGCCAGAGAAATGCTATCCAACGCTTGTGTCACGGCGCCCATCACACGGAGCCAGACACTGCGAGTGTGGCATTGTTTATACAGCCCGCAGAAATCGGCGGGCGACTCATTTTCCTCACTGACACAACCAATGGGCGACAGACTGCCTTCCAGAACCCGCACCAGCTCGCCAATCCGGATGTCCTCAGGCGAGCGGGTGAGCAGGTAGCCGCCATTGACCCCACGCACGCTCTTGACAAAGCCGGCTCGTCGCAACCGCGCGATGATCTGATCGAGATACTGTTCCGGAATTCCTTCCTGATCCGCGATGCGCGGCAACGGCACCGGCCGTTGATTGCTGGCCAACTGCGCCAGCGCCACCATCGCGCGCAACCCATACTCCGTTTTGCTCGAAACTCGCACCACAATCCCCTCCGTTGCTGCGGATAAGGATCGGCCCCGTGTCCCGGTCTGCGTCCGCCCACCGGTTCATCACCGCGACCGGACACGGTCATTCAAAATCGATGAACACGTCCTCTCCGCGCACTTCGGCCGGATAGGTTACGAGCGCAACGACACACGGGAGTTTGACCGCCGCGCCAGACTTCACATTGAATTGTCCGCCGTGTTTTGGACAGGTGACCAGCGCGTCCTGCAAGCGGCCAGTCGTCAAGTCGGCGTACGCGTGGGTACAAATGGCAGACGTCGCGTACCATCCGTCATCCAGATGGTACAGAGCGATGTCCTCATCCTCCACCTGCACACGCATCATGTGCCCGGTTGGAATCTGGGCGGCGCTCGCAACCTTGATCCAACTCATATATCAGCCCACAGACCCTTCCATCTCAAACTTGATCAAACGGTTCATCTCCACCGCATATTCCATCGGCAGCTCGCGCGTGAACGGTTCGATGAAGCCCATCACAATCATCCGCGTCGCGTCCTCTTCCGAGATCCCCCGGCTCATCAGGTAGAACAGCTGTTCCTCGCTGACCTTTGAGACCGACGCTTCGTGCTCCAGCGTCACGGTGTCGTTCCTGATATCATTGTGCGGAATCGTATCGGACGTCGAATCCTCGTCGAAGATGAGCGTATCACACTTGATGTTCGCTTTGGCGTCGCGCGCATTCGGTCCGAAGCTGGCCAACCCCCGGTACGTGGTCTTGCCTCCGTGCTTGCTGATGGACTTCGACACAATTGTCGACGTGGTATTGGGTGCGTTGTGAACAACCTTCGCACCGGCGTCCTGATGCTGGCCCCTTCCGGCGACCGCGATCGACAGCACCATCGCCTTCGCGCCCTCGTCCATCATGTAGACGCTCGGGTATTTCATGGTCAACTTCGATCCGATATTCCCGTCGACCCACTCCATGGTCGCGTCCTTGTAGGCGACGGCCCGCTTCGTTACCAGGTTGTAAATGTTAGGCGCCCAGTTTTGGATGGTCGTATAGCGGCAGCGCGCCCTGTCCTTGACAATGATTTCGACCACCGCACTGTGCAACGAGTTGGTGCTGTAGATGGGCGCCGTGCAGCCCTCGACATAATGCACAAAACTGTCATCGTCGCAGATGATGAGCGTGCGTTCAAACTGACCCATATTCTCCGAGTTGATGCGGAAGTAGGCTTGCAGCGGCACCTCCGCCTTCACGCCCTTGGGCACGTAGATGAAACTGCCGCCGCTCCAGACCGCACTGTTCAAGGCAGCAAACTTGTTGTCCTCCGGCGGCACCACCGTTCCAAAGTACTCCTTGAAGATTTCCGGATGCTCCCGCAGCGCGGAGTCGGTGTCCATGAACAGGATGCCCTGCTCTTCGAGGTCCTTCTTCATCGAGTGGTACACCACTTCGGACTCGTACTGGGCCGACACACCAGCCAAGAACTTCTGCTCCGCCTCCGGGATGCCGAGACGGTCAAAGGTCTGCTTGATTTCGTCCGGCACCTCCTCCCAGGTCTTGCCTTGCCGCTCCGTTGGCTTCACGTAATAGGTAATATCGTCAAAGTCCAGTTCGGACAGGTCTCCGCCCCAAGTCGGCATCGGTTTGGACTGAAAGATCTCGAGTGAACGCAACCGGAAATCGGTCATCCAGCCCGGCTCGTTCTTCATCATGGAGATCTCCTCAACGACCTTGCGGTTCAAGCCCTTCTGGAATTTGACGACCGACACGTCCCGATCCCGAAAACCATACTGGTACTCCTCAATCTCGGGAAGCGACTTGGCCATTTTCCGTCTCCTCCTTTTCGCTCGACAATGTTATCACGGAAGGGTTATTCCGGCTGATGGTCTGTGTGCCCAGACACCGCCTTCTCTAGCGCTTGCCAAGCCAGCAACGCACATTTCACGCGCGCCGGAAACCTGGAGACACCCTGCAGGGACTCCAAATCCCCCAGCACTTCCGTGTCTACCGCCTCGCCGCGAATCATCGACCGAAACACCTTTGCCAGCGACAACGCCTCAGGCACATCCTGCCCTTTAATCGCCTCAGTCATCATGGACGCTGACGCCATGGAAATGGAACAGCCGGATCCGCGGAAGCGAACATCCTGCACCCGCCCGTCTGCCACCTCCAACTGCAGCGTGATCTCGTCGCCGCAGCTGGGATTGCGCAAGTCCACGCTGACCGTTTTCGCGGTCAGCTCGCCCTGGTTGCGGGGGTGCTGATAATGGTCCATGATCACCTGGCGATACAACTCATCCAATTGCATGTTGGAAGAACTCCTTCACCGTATTCAGGCCGTGCACCAACGCGTCCACGTCCGCCCTCGTGTTGTACAAGTAAAAACTGGCCCGTGCGGTAGCCGACACATGGAGCCAGCGCATCAACGGCTGCGCGCAGTGGTGGCCGGCGCGAATGGCAATGCCCTCGGAGTCGAGCACCGTGGACACGTCGTGTGGATGGACCCCATCCACATTGAAGGTCACCAGCCCCCCTCTTTCGCCGGCCGCCTCCGGGCCGTAGACGGTCACTCCCGGCAGAGACCGCAGCCGTTCCAGGGCGTACTCCGTCAACTCTCGGTCATGGCGGCGGATTTCCTCCATGCCAATCCCGGTCAAATAGTCAACCGCGGCCCCTAATCCGATGGCTCCGGCAATGATAGGTGTACCGCCTTCAAATTTCCACGGGATCTCTTTCCACGAAGCTTCGTACAGCTCCACCACATCAATCATTTCGCCGCCGAAGTAAGTCGGCTCCATCTCCTCCAGCCGCTCCCGCTTGCCGTAGAGCACCCCGACACCCGTCGGTCCGCACATCTTGTGCCCCGAAAACGCCAGAAAGTCACAATCGAGCGCCTGAACGTCGACCGGCATATGCGGTACACTCTGCGCCCCGTCGACCACGACCACAGCGCCGACCGCATGGGCCAAATCGACGATTTCACGGATGGGATAAATCGTCCCCAGCACATTGGATACCTGCGCTATCGCGACCAATCGCGTCTTATCGGTGATGGTGCGGCGCACATCCTCCAGGGTGATGGTCCCATCCGCCTGCAGCGGAATATACTTCAATCGGGCGCCTGTCGCCCGCGCCGCCTGCTGCCAAGGGATCAGGTTGCTATGGTGCTCCGCCGGGGTGAGGACAATCTCGTCCCCCTCACCCAGTTTCGTGCGGGCATACCCGTATCCAATCATGTTCAAGGATTCCGTCGTCCCGCGCGTAAACACCACCAGATCCGAAGACGGAGCGTTGATGAACCGCGCCACCTTTTCCCGGGCCAACTCATATGCCTCCGTCGCGCGCGATCCGAGCGTATGCACTCCGCGGTGTACATTCGAATTGGATTCACGGTAGTAGCGGTCAATGGCCTCGATGACCGGCCGCGGCTTCTGGGAAGTGGCCGCACTGTCCAAATACACTAACGGGTGTCCGTTGATGACCTGTTTGAAAATCGGAAAGTCCTTGCGCACGTCGTCCATGCTCATCGCAAATTCAGCTCCCCGTCAATCCAGGATGCCACTTCGCTCCGCCACGGCTCGACCGGGAAGGCATCGACCAATGGCTGCAGGTATCCCCAGATGATCATACGCTCCGCCTCGGCGCGCGGAATCCCCCGAGCCATCAGATAATACACCTGATTTTCGTCGATCCGCCCGACACTTGCGGCGTGGCCGCAGCGCTGCACATCATTTTCATCTATCAGCAGCATCGGAATGGCGTCAGCCTGCGCCCTGGAGCCCAGCATCAACATGCGATCATGCTGCTCGCTGCTGGCCTCGTCGGCCCCGCGCTCAATGTGCGTCGAACTGCGGTAGGTGCTGCTGGCACGCCCGCGGAGGACGCCCATCAGGGTGATATCACTTTCCGAATGGTGACCGAAGTGATCCATGCTGGCTGTAAAATCCAAGCGCTGTCGTCCATACCCCACTCCGAAGCTGCGCGTGGTCGATTTCGAACCGGGTCCTTCCAGGCGCGATTCCACCAAACCGACGGTAAATCCGTCGCTGACATCGCCAATCACCCAGTCCACCGACGCATTGTCCGCCAATTTGGCGCGCCGGGTGAAAAAGTTCGTCGGCCCCTTGCCGTACCGGCTCAGGCAGGCGGCGGTCACATCGGCATCCGGCCCGACCACCAACTCCGTGACAGCGCTGTGCACGACTCCTTCTTGCCGTTCTCCGTGGCACAGGTACGCCTCCGCGAACGACAGAGAAGCCCTATCCTCCACCACAATCAGCGACCGCGGCAAGCCGCCCTTGCCCGTCATGGTCTCCTCATAAATGAAGTGGATGGGCAGCTCCAGACGCACCCCGCTTGGCACATGGACAAAGACGCCACCGTGCCAGAGCGCAGCGTTGAGGGCCGCCCATTTGCTCTCCTCCGCCGGCACTACGGAGTACAGATGGCGCCTCACCCATTCCGGGTGTTGGTCCACGGCCGTGTGCAGATCCAGCAGCACGACCCCTTGCTTGGCCAACGAGTGGGGCAGCGATGTCTCGATGGTCACACCGTCGCGCACGTATACGTAAGCCCCGCCAGCCGCCTTGGCACCTTCCAGCAACGCTTGCGCCGCCGCGCCGGCACCACCCGTAGTGGCGCTGGGAATCGACTCCACGAGCCAGGGGCGATCCCGCAGGTCCGTTTTCTCCAGCTTTGGAGAAGGCATGGATGTATACAACGCAAAGGCGCGCTCACGCTGCTGAACCAGCCATGGCGCTTCCTGAAAACGGCTGGCCAAGTCGGCTACCAGCGGGGAGTGGGCTGATGTTTTGATGCTCATCGTCCTACCTCCTTACGCTTCGGCGCCGACCGTCTCGTCGACGATGCCGAGTTCCCGTTTCAGCGTGTCGTATCCGTTCGCCTCCAGGTACTCCGCCAGCGTTTTATCGCCAGACTTCACGATTCGGCCCTGCATCATCACGTGCACATAATCCGGAACGATGTACTGCAGCAGCCGCTGATAGTGCGTGATGATCAGGAACCCGGTCTGGGGAGAGCGCAGTTGGTTGACCGCATCGGCCACCAGCTTCAACGCGTCGATGTCCAGGCCCGAGTCAATCTCGTCCAGAATGGCAATCTTCGGCTCCAGCAGGCTCATCTGCAAAATTTCGTTGCGCTTCTTCTCACCGCCGGAAAAGCCTTCGTTTAAATAACGCTCGGCAAACGATGGGTCGATATTGAGATCCTTCATCTTCTGCTGCAACAGCCTGTGAAACTTGATGACCGGCAGTTCGTTGCCTTCTCCTCGCCGCGCATTCAAAGCGGTCCGGAGAAAGTTGGCATTTGATACGCCCGACACCTCCGCCGGATACTGCATCGCCAAGAACAAACCGGCGCGAGCGCGTTCATCCACCGACATGGCCAGGACATCTTCACCGTCCAACGTCACCCGGCCACTCGTGACCGAATAAGCGGGGTGACCCATGAGCGCGGATGCCAAGGTGCTTTTCCCGGTCCCATTGGGACCCATGACGGCGTGGATTTCACCGCCTTTTATCTGCAGGCTCAGGCCCTTCACAATCTCCTTGTCTTCAACAGACACACGCAAATCTTCAATTGTCAATACCGGCGATGACATGTGACCAACCTCTTTCCCAGCAAGATCTCAGCCGCGTACCTAAAAGTTGACTCATGAAGTCATGTTTACATCCACAGCGTACCATATACGCTGTCAATTGCAAGGCGCATGCCCGAATTTTATTGGGCGCCGATTGTTCAGAACAAATATTTGAAAACCAGCTTCGCCTCTTCGGACATCATTTCCTTATCCCAGGGCGGATCGAACGTCAACTCCACTTCTACGTCCTCCACACCCTCAAAGCTGCCAACCCGTTCAATGATGTCATCGCGCAGCATGTCGTAAGCTGGGCAACCCATGGTGGTCAAAGTCATGGTGATCTTGACCTTTTTTCCGTCCTCCGATATGTCGATCCCATAGACCATGCCGAGATTGACAATATCAATTTGAATCTCAGGATCCACCACTTCCGTCAGAACACTGCGCACCTGCTCCTCAGTGACCATTCACCTCACCCTTTCGTCATCGAAACATGCTCAATGCACATGAAACTTGGCAACCATGTCTTGGTGTCCAGAACCGCAATACACATCGCAGCGAATCGTATAGGTGCCCGCCTTCTTCGGAGTGAACACCACATTCACCGGGGCATCCCCCTGCGACACAGTCTGACTGATATCCGTGCCATCAATGGAAAATCCATGTGTCCCCTGCTTCGAACTGACGACAAAATCTATCGGTTTTCCCACCGCAAAGTCAGTTTGGCTCAGCGACCATTTGAAATCGGACGCCACTACTTTGACCTTCACGGCGTCGGCCGGGACCTTGGACGTGGACTGATTGGCCTGTCCGCAGCCTCCCGCCATCAGCATGACCGTCGCCACCGCTAGCGCGGCCCAGCCTGTTTTCATCCGCAGTTTCCCCCCAGCCCTTGCGGTGTCATTCCCAGTACCCCTCTATCATACACCAAACAGGCCTTGTGGACAGATCGTCACATAAGTTTCACGCCCGCTCGGAACCCCTCCAAGCGGGCGCGCCATGCTGCGGTCAACAGGAACACTTCCACACCAAACCATCGGCAGCGACATGCAGGGCATAGGACTGGCCCCGGTTCGACACGCCGATTCTCCCGCGCATACTATCCAACCACATCGGCCAGCGGCGTGTAAGGCAGGTTCAACGACTCGGCAACCGCCTCATAAGTCAGTTTGCCGCCCACCACGTTCACCCCGCGCGCCAACGCGGCATTGTCGCGGATGGCCTGGTGCGCCCCCTTATTGGCTATTTGCAAGGCGTACGGAATGGTCACATTGGTCAAAGCCAACGTCGAAGTCCGCGGTACGGCCCCTGGCATGTTGGCGACCGCGTAGTGGACCACACCAAATTTTTCGTATGTCGGATCATCGTGGGTGGTGATGCGATCAATCGTCTCGACTGATCCGCCCTGGTCAATGGCTACATCCACAATGACACTGCCTGGTTTCATGGACCGCACCATATCGGTCTTGATGATCTTCGGCGTGCGGGCCCCAGGAACCAGCACCGCGCCAATCAGCAGGTCGCAATCCTGTAGCTCATGATAGAGATTGTAATCGTTGGACATGATGGTCTGAATCCGGCCTTGATAGACCTCGTCGATGTACGCCAGCCGCGCCGGGTTGATGTCCAGTATGGACACCTGAGCACCCATGCCCAGCGCGATGCGGGCCGCGTTCAGCCCCACCGTGCCCCCGCCGACAACGACCACCTTAGCGGCCGGCACACCCGGAACGCCGCCGAGCAGCACGCCCAGGCCTCGATGAGGACGCTCCAGATGATGGGCCCCGACTTGGATGGACATCCGACCGGCTACCTCGCTCATCGGCGTCAGCAGTGGCAGCGTCCCGTCCGGCAGCTGCACCGTCTCATAGGCGATGGCGGTCACGCCGCTTTGCATGAGCTCCTTGGTCAGTTCGGGAAGCGGAGCCAAATGCAGATACGTGAACAGAACAAGCCCGGAGCGGAAGTACCGGTACTCATCCGGGAGCGGCTCTTTGACCTTCATGACCATGTCCGCCTGTCCCCAGACATCCTCGGCAGCAGCCAGGATCTGCGCTCCCGCCTGGATAAAGTCCTCGTTGGAAAATCCGCTGCCCTCCCCCGCTCCGCTCTCCATGTAAACCTCATGACCGGCTCCAACCAGAGTGTGCACGCCAGCCGGAGTCATGGCCACCCGGTTTTCGTTGTTTTTGATCTCTTTCGGCACCCCGATCTTCATGCTGCTTTTACCCCTTCGCGTTCACTTCCGCCGGGCGACATCACATTCCACACCCGCGCGACCAGCCTAAATCCTGTCCTGATACTTTTGGAATTGCCCCCAGTGTAGATCACGCCGCCGGGGACTGCAACCAACAGCCGAGGCCGGCTCTCAATCGCAGGCGGTGTCCGCTGGCCGGACCACCTTCCGCCGCACTCTGCGCGCAGGTTTTCGATGAACCGCTTCACCTTTTGCGTTGTGCTCCGCTATCCAGTCCTGCACCCGTTTCACATCGCTCGGGGCGACGCGCCAGTTTCGGTCTCCGAACACGAACGACTCCGCGGTCAACTCTCCATGATCAGCCAGTTCATCCACCGCCTGCCGGACCACTTCCACGGGCGCCTGCAGCATCTGTGCGAGTTCGCTCACACTGAACCGCGTGGTCATACAATCACCCCGCCTTCCTACGACGGCTCTACCAGCACCAGGTGCGGCACCAGTTGACGATAATCGATATTGGGCCCCAGCAGCGGAAAGTATACTGCGTGCGAACGGCCGGCGGCAAGCGAATGAACGCCCGCCGCCCCTCGCAGGCTGCTGATGAAGCGGATGGCGCGCGAATTCGTCCAGTCAGATACACCCGGCGGCGCCAACCAGACGATAGCCCACACATCGTCCAACGAGGCCCGAGTGCGGCGGTCGTTCATCAAGAAGCCTCCTACCTTCACCTGGCCCGGATGATCCCCTGGCTGAACGTGCAAGTCCTGCACTTGCAGTCCCGACACCGGCCGCCAAGGTGAAGACGACTGTGCCGACGCGGCCGCGCTCTGCAAAAACCACAGATGTGGAAAGGTGGCGCTGTTCCACTCGTTCTCACTCACGCCGAGGGGACGAAAGGACCACGTCCCCTCCGTGCCGGGACGAATCGGCCGATCCGGCCCGTTCGTGAGGATCAGGTGATCATAGCTCAGCATATCCTGTTTATCCGCACCAGGACCAAAGCCCAACACCCCTATAACATCGTAGCGTCCCAAGGAGCGGGAGCCGTTATTGCGCAAACGCGCGTAAACCACATCCCCAGGGTGCTCGGCATCAGACCCAATCCAGATGGATTCGACTTTCAACGGCGCTGCCTGGACGTGCTGAGGAGAAACCGATGCCGGGATGGGCGAACCCGTCTGGCCCGCAGCCTTGCTCTGCGCTGCCCTGGAGTCGGACTGCTGGATGACCTGCGAGTGCTGACCATGACGATTGGAAACCACGTCCGAGGAGAGCACCGCAGCCACCATGACAGCCGCCGCCAGCATGCCGGATACGCCCAATAACTGGTTCCAGCGCCGCTCCCGCGGCCCACGGACCGCCGATTCGGATTCATGGGTAGACTGCGCTGCCGCCAAAATTCTCTGATGCAAGGTCTGGGAAAACGGAATCTTCGGAAGCGCCCTCAGTCTCTCCACATCATGCGGATACTTGTTCACAGACTGCCTTCCCCCTCCAGAAGCCGTTTCAACATCGCTCGGCCCCGATGCAGTCTTGTACGGACGTTCTGGTCTGTCGTGTTCAACACCTCGGCAATCTCCCGGCTGCTGAGGTCATGTCGGTAATAGAGAATCAATACCTCGCTATACTTGGCCGGCAAGGAGTGCACAGCCGCCCACAGTCCATCCTCTTCCAACTTCCGTGCGACCTCCAGTTCCGGTGAAACATCATCCACGACCTGGTTGAGATGCTCATCATCCACGACGACACGCTGAACGACCCACGAGCGCAGATAGTCTTTGCAACGGTTGGCGGTGATGGTTAACAACCAGGTTTTTACGCTGCTATCTCCGCGAAACGAGTCCATCTTGGCAAACGCACGCAAGAACACATCTTGGGCGATATCTTCCGCCTGATGATAATTGCGGACATAGGAATAAGCCAGATTGAGGACGTCCTGCCCGTACAGGCGCATCCATTCGTCCAGAAGGGCCATCGGATCGACGGGTGGGGTATTGGATGCCTCGAACAAAGGACGCCACACCCCCCGTGTCACTCATTTAGACGTCGATCTCGGCACCTGCGTGACAGAACCAGCCGCGCAAACCACAATGGGTCAAAATCAAAGATGCGGCCCACGGGCACCGAGCCCGGGACCGCACACAGGATTCGTCAAACGTCAAACATTGGCTGCTTTGACCGCGACGTCCTCTTCATCATCGGTATCTATGATCGGCTGCGGCAGAGCGCTAGCAACCGCCCAATAATAAATGATGATGGCCCCCACCGCGACGACCAGCAAATCCCAACCATACGGGATGATGGGGTTTTTCAGAGGACCAAACGATCCAATGTAGGACATCACCATCATGAATACGTAATATACGACCAGCCAAATGCCCGACCGCCACTCTGACTTCAGCTTTTGGTGCCAGTGCTCATCCCGGTCCATGAAGGCAAAGTACAGGACCAGCGACGCGAGCGTCATACCAATCAAGAACCTGTTGTTGTTCCAACCACCCCAGTAGATGATGAACGAGCCGGCGATGAAGGCCAGCGGCGCAATCACCGCGAGCCCACCCAGCTTAAACGGACGATGGAGGTCTGGCGACGTTTTGCGCAGAGAAGTTACCGAAATCGGTCCGCACACGTAGGTCAACACTGTGGCCCCGGTGACGGCACCCACCAAACCGCTCCAGACGCTGTAGTTTTCCGGCAAAACCCAGACGATTGCCAAAATTAACGACAACCACAGGGCGCCACGCGGAATACCGGTGCGGCGGTCCACCTTGCCGAAGAGCGAGTAGAACAGGCCCGTCTTGGCCCAGGCAAACAACACGCGGGTGGTGCCGGAAACATAGATGTTGCCCGTCCCAGACGGAGAAATGACGGCATCGACAAACAGCACATTAGCCAGCCACGCCATGCCAAGCGAGGTCGCCAAGTCAGCATAGGGCGCGTCTTGGAACTGCAGGTGCGCCCAGCCTCCCGCCTTAGCCAAAACATCGGGCGGTACGGCCCCGATGAACACCAACTGCAACGCGATGTACAACAGCGCGCTGATGGAGATCCCGATAATGATGGCGAGCGGGATGTGCCGTTGCGGGTTTCTTGCCTCAGAGCCGAAGTCCACCGCCTGGCGCCAACCGAGAAACGCAAACGCGATGCCCGCCACCGCCACTGCCTGCATGACACCCTTGAAGCCGCCGGGACTGGCGCCGCCCACCGAATAGTTGGCGCCATGAAAGCTGAACAACAGCACGATGAGAGTCAGTAGGGGAACGATGAACTTGATAGCCGTTACAATCGAGTTGACCTTGCCGAATACATTGACGCTCCAGTAATTCAAGAGGAAGAAGACCACCAACAGCGCGATTTCCAAGATGTAACCCCATGCGGAAGGTCCATCACCGCTGGCCAAGCCCGGAAGCCAACGCGACGCGTACCCGCGCACCGCTTCCACCTCGACGCCGGCCACGCTGGAATACGCCAGCATCGCCGCAAATCCCGTAAGATACCCAGTCAAGCTGCCGTGCGTATAATTGGGATAGCGAACGAAACCTCCAGCGCGCGGGAGCATGCCCCCAAGTTCGGCATACGTTAAACCGATAAGAATGAATGCCACTGCAGCGATAACCCACGCCAACCATGCACTCGGGCCTGCATACGCAGCTGCCCCCTGCGCTGCAAACAACCAGCCCGAACCGACGATGGACCCCACCCCTAGAAACGTGAGGTCGAGCAGGTTCAGCTTTTTTTTGAATGAAGCCGCCCCAGCCATAGGTTCTCTCCTTTCAGCTAAAAAAAGAAATAAGATGACTGCTTTGTGCCACCATTATAGGCATGATATTCGGATAAATCAAACCCATCCCGCGTGCGCAGAGCGAGATTTGTCAATTCATGTGCCAAAACGTATATTGGAACTCAAAGACACTCGACTGTTTGCCCAGCCACCAGGCACTATTATTTCAGTCCGGGAGGAACTGCATGTATCCCCTGATTCGCAGCGTTCTTTTTCACATGGACCCAGAACGAGCTCACCGAATAACCCTGCGTACCCTTTCCCTGTTTCCAGGCGCCGCCCGCCTATTCGGACGCATCGGGCCAGCAACGCCGCACTTGTCCCAGACTCTATGGGGGCTGTCCTTTCCCCATCCTATTGGTTTGGCGGCGGGACTGGACAAAGATGGCATCGCCATCGACGGTTTGCTCGCGTGCGGCTTTTCCTTCCTCGAAGTCGGCACCGTCACACCCAGACCCCAACCAGGCAATCCCAAGCCGCGCCTGTTCCGCCTCCTCGAGGACGAGGCGCTCATCAACCGCATGGGCTTCAACAATCGCGGCGCCGCCGCCCT
Organism: Alicyclobacillus shizuokensis NBRC 103103; assembly: GCF_001552255.1. Taxonomy (GTDB): domain Bacteria; phylum Bacillota; class Bacilli; order Alicyclobacillales; family Alicyclobacillaceae; genus Alicyclobacillus_G; species Alicyclobacillus_G shizuokensis. The sequence continues at coordinate 13,966 of NZ_BCQV01000009.1, read as the reverse complement.
GCGCAAACATCTGTCGCAGCGCCGGCGCCGAGGCATTGTCGGTGTGAACTGCGGCCGCAACAAGACCACCCACAACGAGTGGGCAGCCGAGGATTACCTTCTGGTCATGGAGACCGTCTATCCGCTCGCCGACTACATCGTCATCAACGTGAGTTCTCCCAACACGCCTGGACTGCGCGATTTGCAAGCGGAAGAATCCCTGCTGCCGCTTGTCGCCCGCGTCTTGGCGAAGCGCGACGAGCTGTACCAGGCGAACACGGCGATGGTCCCCCATAGACCGCCGGTGCTTGTCAAACTGTCACCCGACCTCCCGGACGATACGCTCGTCCACATCGCCCAGCGGCTCTGCAAAGCCGGAGTGGACGGCCTGATTGCGACCAACACCACCGTCCGCCGCGAGGGACTCTCTTCGCGGCACAGCCATGAACAAGGCGGACTCAGCGGCAAACCCCTGCGCACTCGCTCCACCCAGGTCATTGCCCGCCTGCACCTGGCCATCGGAGACCAAACGCCTATCATCGGCTGTGGCGGCGTCTCGACCGCACAAGACGCCTATGAGAAGATTTGCGCGGGCGCAAGCCTGGTGCAGGTCTACACCGCCTTTATCTACCACGGTCCCGCCCTTGTGCGCAGCCTGGTACAAGAACTGCCGTCCCTGTTGGCGAGAGACGGGTTCTCGCACATCCGGGAAGCGGTGGGCAGCCGCGCGAAGACGCTGGCTCAGCTGTGAAACCGCACAATCATAATTCTGTACGGGATAGCAAGGATGAGGAGATAGGCGCCCAGCGCGTTGCTCGGCTGGGCGCGCGGCCGGCCCATCCGTCCCGGTCCGGCCAAGCTGTCTGGTGGTCATGACCGTTTATATGCCCAGGATGTGATAGCCGCCGTCCACGTGGATGATCTCCCCTGTCACATTGCGGGAGAGGTCGGAGAACAGGAAAGAGGCCACATCGCCGACCTCTTCGGGATCCGTTGCGCGGCCCAGCGGGGCGCGTTCAGCCAAGACGTGCAGCATCTTGTCGAATCCGTGCACCCCTTTGGCCGACACCGTGCGCACAGGGCCGGAACTAATGGCGTTCACACGAATGTTGTCCTTGCCCAAGTCCTTGGCCAGATAACGCATGCTGGCATCAAGCGCCGCCTTGGCGACACCCATCACGTTGTAGCTTTCAACCACCCGCTCACCGCCCAGGTAGGTCAGGGTGACGATGGAACCGCCCTCCCGCATCAGGGGACGCGCCCGCCGGGCAGCAGCAACCAACGAGTAGGCGCTGATGTTCTGAGCCAACCAATACCCGTCACGCGAGGTGTTCACGTATTCGCCCTGCAACTCGTCGCCTTTGGCGAATGCCACGCAATGGGCCAGTCCATGCAGAACCGACACCTTCTCACCGATTTCCGCAAACGCCCTGTCCATCTGCGCGTCGTCACTGACATCGCACTGAACGATAGGAAAGTCCTCGTTTGGCATAGTCTCATCCAGCAACTCCTGGATCTTTCCTCGCTCACGTTCGCTTAAACACGTGAACACCAATCTGGCCCCCATCCGGTAGGCCGACTTAGCCACTCCCCAGGCGATGCTGCGCTTGTTCGCCACACCCATCACCAGGACGTTTTTTCCTTGCAACAGTGTCAAACTGTTCACCCGCCTGTACAATGTGCTAACATCCTCCAACAACTCACGAGGTGCCGCCTTGTCCACTTCCTCCTATGTATACCATCAATGCTCGCCCTGAGCAATTCGAGGGTGCCGCGGACAAGCTGAAGCTGTGAGTGGAAATAGTCTGTCCGTTGCGGTAAGATGAGTGGTGATGGTTGCACCCATTACACTGCATTGGAGGGATTGTCATGGCTCACCAACTGCCGCCTCTGCCATATGCATTCAATGCCTTGGAACCCCATATTGACGCGCTGACAATGGAAATCCATCATGACCGTCACCACGGGACATATGTGAATAACCTCAACGCTGCCCTGGAGGGACACGCAGACCTGCAGGCCAAGAGCATTGAGGACCTGCTCGCCGGTATTAACTCCGTTCCGGAGTCCATCCGTACAGCGGTCCGCAACAATGGGGGCGGTCATGCCAACCACAGCCTGTTCTGGCAGATCCTCAGCCCCAACGGCGGCGGTCAGCCAACCGGCGCGGTGGCCGATGCCATTAACCAGACGTTTGACAGCTTCGAGAAGTTCAAAGACGAGTTCTCGAAGGCAGCTGCTGGACGCTTTGGCAGCGGCTGGGCTTGGCTGGTCGTCCACAACGGCAAGCTGGAGATCATCAGCACACCGAACCAGGACAGCCCGCTGATGGAAGGCAAGACGCCGATTCTTGGCCTGGACGTATGGGAGCACGCCTACTACCTGAAGTACCAGAACAAGCGGCCTGATTACATCACCGCCTTCTGGAACATTGTCAACTGGGCCGAGGTTAACCGGCGTTACGAGGCGGCTAAGTAATCCGCTTGCAAGCGCCAAAGGCAACAGCTGGCCGCGGGGGACGACAAGCGTCGTCCCCCGTTAGTTTTCCTGCAGATACCTGTACTCGTCGACGGTATGATCAAAGGCGGGCAAAAACCGCTCCACGAAGTATCTCACAGCCGGCATGGTTTCCGCGATGGCGGCCACCTGCTTGGAGATCTGCTCAGCGGCCAATGCAAACTCTTGATTGCCGCGCCGCACTTCCAATCGACACTTGCAGAGAGCGTCCAGTTTATCTGCGGCATGGACATAGGCGGCCACGCTCTCGTCCTCTCTCGCCAATGCCTGCGCATAGGCGGGACGCAGTTCCTGGGGCAGGGAGGCGACCAATTGCCGTTCAGCCAACCGCTCCAAGCGGCCAAATGCCTCCGCCACTTCTTCGTTGTACTTTTTTACGGGCGCCACCACGTCGGTCAGGATGGCTTCCGATGCGTCATGCAACAACGCCGCCGCCAGCACCTTGGCCACATCTGGCTTTTGTCCGTACACCGATTCATCAATCACGCATAGCGCATGGGCAATCAGCGCCACGCCAAAACTGTGCTGCGCCACATCCTCCGACTGCAGAGCCATCATGCCGCCCCAGCGGATGGTGGAACGTAATCGATGCAGCAACGCGAAGAACACGCTTTGCACGCAACTCCCCCGCTCCCAGAAACGATAATCCACAGACACCCACGAGAATCCCTTGCCACCGTCTACTTTATCGGACGAAGCCGCGCCCGACAATCAGATCGGAAGCTCACTCGACAGCTTGCCTGACCGGATCGCCAATCCACTTGCGGGCGATTCCGTCCTGGCGTCCCCGGGTAGACTACCGGATATCACCCCCAAGGTTGACAGGAGGTATTCGTTTGTCCATGCTCACCCTCATCAAAGGGGCCACCGTCTACGCCCCCACCCCTATGGGCAATAAGGACATCCTGATGGCTGGGAAACAAATCATCGCCATCGCCGATGACCTGTCACTGCACGGCGTGTTGCCGGACATCCAGCAGATAGACGGACGAGGCCTGTACGCGTTCCCGGGCTTGATTGATCAACACGTGCACATGGCCGGCGGCGGCGGGGAAGGCGGGTTTCACTATCGAACACCCGAGATCGCTCTCAGCCACCTGACCACCGCGGGTGTGACAACCGCCGTGGGTGTGCTGGGAACCGACGGCGTCACGCGCAGTACCCGCGAGCTGCTGGCCAAGGCCAACGGCCTCGAGTTTGAAGGCATCACTACCTACATCTACAGTGGCGCCTACCAGGTCCCCACGCGCACCATCACAGGCACGCCTCGCTCGGACCTGGTGCTCATCGACAAGGTGATAGGTGTCGGAGAAATCGCCATCTCCGATTCCCGGTCCAGCCATCCAACCCGGCACGACATCGCCGAGTTGGCGAGCGAGGCGCGCGTCGGGGGGCTTTTGGCGGGCAAGGCGGGCGTTTTGCATCTGCACGTGGGTGACGATGATTCGAGGCTGGACATTCTGTTTGAGGTCCTGGCACAGACGGAACTCCCCCGTTCGGTGTTCGTCCCCACCCACCTCAACCGCAACCCCGATCTGCTGCGGGAGGCCATCCGTTACGGCCGGCAGGGCGGATTTGTCGACGTTACGTCGGGCATTCGCCCGGATAAACACGACCACATCTCCGTCAAACCGGCTCGCGCCGTCCGTCAACTGCTTGACGCTGGAGTGCGGCCGCAGCTCATCACCATGAGTTCGGACAGCAACGGCAGCTCCCCCATCTTTGATGACACGGGAAAAATCGTCGCGATGGGCATCGGATCGATTGCGACCCTGTGGGAGGAGACGCGCGACATGGTGGTGGAAGAGGAGATACCGGTCGAAACGGCCGTCTCCATCGTCACCCGGCACGTCGCGCGGGTGCTGAAACTGGGTCACAAAGGGATGATTCGCCCCGGGCTGGACGCTGACCTCATCCTCACCGATGAGAAGTTTCAAATCCAACATGTGTTCGCCAAAGGCCAACAGATGGTGGAAAATGGAAAGCCTGTTGTATTCGGAACGTTCGAAAACGCCTCCGCCGTTCCCGGGGCTCCCGGCAGCAAACCAGCGACCGGCAAGGAGGACAAACAGCGGGGACGCCACATGGTCAGCCCCGACGAGGACGATCCGGACGACTTCCCGGACCCGCATGAGCGCCAGCGCCTCAGCCGGCGACGGCAGTACTGCTGCTGAGGCGCCTCAGGCGTGTGGGATCCCGCTGGTCGGGCCCACGACCGGCGTCAGCGGGGCTTGCCCGCCCAGCACCGCCAAAATGTTGTCCACCGCCAGGCGGGCCATAGCGAGCCTTGTCTCGACGCTGGCGGACCCGATGTGCGGCAGCAGCACCACGTTGTCCAACTGCAGCAGAGGGTGCTCGGGCGGCAAAGGCTCCTCGGCATAGACGTCGAGTCCGGCGGCGAAGATTTGCCGTTCCCTCAGCGCTTCCACGAGCGCCTCCTCATCGACAATGGGACCGCGGGCAGTGTTGACAAACACGGCTGTTCGCTTCATCAAGCCAAAGGCGCGCCGGTTGAACATGCCACGTGTCTCGGCTGTCAGCGGCGCCAGCGCGACCACAAAATCGGCCGTGGCCAGCAGCTCGTCAAACGAACAGAAGGTCGCCCCCGAAGCCTGTTCCACCTCTGGGCGGCGATGACGGTTGAAATACAGGATGCGCATGCCAAACCCGGCGGCGCGCCGGGCCAGCGCTTCCCCGATGCGTCCCATGCCGACAATACCGAGACACTTGCCGTACACATCGACTCCGGTGTAAGAGAGCAGGCTCCACGCTCGCCACTGCCCGGCGCGCAGGCTCCGCTCGGCGCTCGACAGCTGGCGGGCGGCCGCCATCATCAGGGCGAAAGTCAGGTCGGCGGTGGTCTCCGTCAGCACATCGGGCGTATTGGTGACCACAATACCACGCCGTTCAGCCTCCCCCACATCGATGTTGTCATACCCGACAGCCAAGTTGGCGATGACCCGCAGCTGAGGTCCCGCCGCATCCATCACCTCGGCGTCCACCCGGTCGGTCAGCATGCTGAGGATGCCGTCGGCGCCCGCCACATCTGCCAACAGCCGAGTGCGTGGAACCGGCTCGGCGTCATTCGGGTAAAATGAGACGTGGACAGACGCCTGCAGACGTTTCATCACATCGTCGGGCAAGCGCCGAGTGACGTAGACAGTCGGCATAGTCCCCCACTCCTTGGCGAATGAATCACTTTCAAATCTGATTTCCGTCCGGTCATAGCCGGAGACCTGGAGGTGCCATCATGCGGCTGTATTTTCTCGGCACCGGTGCAGGCGTGCCCAGCAAGCGGCGCAACGTCAGCTCCCTGTGCCTGCGCCTGGAAGCGGAAATTGGTCAAGTCTGGATGTTTGACTGCGGCGAGGGAACACAGCATCGCGTCTTGGCCAGCCCCATCCGCCTGAGCAAGCTGACGCGCATCTTTGTGACCCACCTGCATGGAGACCACATCTACGGTTTGCCGGGGCTGCTGGCCAGCCGTTCTTTCCAGAGCCCAGAGCGGCCGCTTCACGTGTATGGTCCCTCCGGCCTCGGCGACTATCTACAAGCCACGCTGACCGCGAGCGGGGTGCACCTGACCTATCCGCTGAATCTTCACGAACTTCACGATGGCCAGCGGCTTGCGGCAGACGGCTTTTCGGTTCACGTGCGCGCGCTGAACCACGGCGTGACCTGCTATGGCTATCGGATCGTCGAACCGCCGAAGCCCGGCCGCCTGCGTCGTGAATCCCTAGAGGCGCTCGGGGTGCGTCCAGGCCCCCTGTATCAGCTCGTCAAGCAGGGGAAAACGGTGCGGTTGGCGGACGGGCGTGTCCTGCACGGACCTGATTTTGTCGATCCGCCCGTTCGCGGCCGCACGGTTGCCATCATGGGCGACACTCTTCCCTGCCCGCAAACGGTGGAATTGGCGGCTGATGCGGACGTGCTGGTACATGAAGCCACCTACACGCAGGCAGACGCAGCGCTGGCCTTGACGCATCACCACAGCACCGGCGTCCAGGCGGCGGAACAGGCAGGCCGGGCGCGTGTAAAGCAACTCATACTCACGCATCTGAGCTCCCGCTACGAACCCGACCGCGAGCGAGAACTATTGGCGGAAGCTCGCTCGGTCTTCTCCCGCACCGAATTGGCCCACGACTTCAGCGAGTTCATCGTTCCCTCGGCGGCACCATACCACGACGAACCCGTGAACGAATAGTCCGGTAGTATTCGTCCGTCGTCGGGCCTGTACCCATCCACTCCGGATCATCCCGAAACCGCTGCTCCTGCCAGGGGTCCCCGTACAGATGATAACCGTACTGCTCCCAGAACCCTGGAACGTCCTCCCACAGGAACTCGATGCCGCGCACCCACTTGACACTCTTCCAAAAATAGAGGTGAGGTACCACCAGGCGCAGCGGCCAACCGTGTTCGGGCGTCAAGTCCCGACCGTCGTGCCGGTAAGCGAAGAGGACACCTTCCCGCAGCAAATCTTCCAGCGGCAGATTGGCGGTGTAACCCTGTTCACCGTGCACCAGCACGTACTTGGCAGCCGCATCCACGTCCACAAGGTCCATCACGTCGCGAAAGGAGACCCCTTCCCAGTGATTGTCATACCGCGACCACTGGGTGACGCAATGGATGTCGGACGTGCTTGTGGTCACGGGAAGACCTCGGAACTCATGCCACGTGAGCCGCTTGGGTGCACGGACCAGACCGAAGATGCGAAAATCCCACGTCTGCAGGTCCACCGTGGGTACACTGCCGGCGTGCAAAACAGGCCACTTTTCCGTCAAAAACTGGCCTGGTGGCAGCCGCCGCTGATTCCCTTCCATTCATGTATGCCTCCTCCATCCGCACGCAATCGCCGCGGCCCGGCCCTGCCGCTGCCTTCTGCCGCAGGACATCCGGCTCGGCGACAGCACGAATCCATATGCCCCCCATCGCTTGTCCCCACTATACCATATCGCGCCCGCTCTCCTTATTATGACTCCCATGCTGTTGTGGGAGACGAATTACGGTCCATCTATCGGTGTCGCTCGACGAGATTTGACATGCAATACAAGGGGAGGTAATGTGGATGCGCGGATTCACCGCACTCGGAGACTCCATCACGGCCGGGCGAGACGCCACATCGCCGGGCAGGGCGTATCCTGGATTGACCGCAAGCTTGCTCGGTAAAACAGGCCGCCCCGTCGTCGCCCACGTGTTGGCGGAACCCGGCTGGACGAGCGCCGCTCTGACTGCTGCCGTCCTGGAGAACCCTGTCCTGCCGCTTAGACGGTCGGACGCGGTAGTGATTTGGGTGGGTGGAGACGACCTGGCGTACGCCGGTCTGCGCATGCTGCGTGGCGCTCCATCCACGACAGTAGCGCAAGCACTCGCAACCTACGCGGACGACTTGGCGTTTCTCTGCCGCTTCATTCGCAAAGTCAGCAAAGCCCGGATTCTGGTCTGCACGCAATACAACCCATTTCCGAACTCCCCGCTGGCCGGAGGCGCTATTGGCAAACTAAATCATACAACGGAACAAGTCGCCGCAGCCGCCGGTGCCGAGCTGGTGCCTGTGCACACATGGTTTTCCGGCAGGCAACGGGAGTTCATCGCAGGCTACAGGTCCGGGCGGCTCGAAGACGCTCTGGCCAGTCCGGTGCTGCCGATTCATCCCAATGATGCGGGCCACCGCACCATTGCAGAGCACCTGGCCCATGCCCTCGCCATGAGCTAAAGGAAAACGCGCCTCGGCCTCCGTAAGCGGATGCCCAAACGCGTCTCGGATTTCGGCGGAAAGCAGTATCACGATATGATTTACGTTGTCTTTTCGTCACGCGTGATTCCAGCCGGAATAACGGCCGCCACATGTGTCACTGGACGATACGCCGGGCACCTATGTAAGAGTTGGCCCAATATCCAGAGAAGATGTACGCCTCTTTCACACCGCTGCGCTGCGATTGCGCGCTCACCATTTCACCGTTGCCAAGATAGATGCCCACATGGGACGCCCCGCCACCGTCGGTGCTGAAGAATACTAAATCGCCTGCCTGCAAGTCGGACTTGGCGACCGGCGTTCCCATGCCAAATTGGGCATACGACGAGTGTGGCAGGCTGATACCGAATCGGTTGTACACGTACATGACCAGTCCGGAGCAATCGAAGGAATTTGGACCCGCAGCGCCCCAGACATATGGATGACCAACGAACGACGCGGCATATGTAGCGATGTCGCTCCCATTTCCCGACCGCAGCGTTGTGCTGGCTGGCGCTGGCGTCTGGGACGACCCACCACTCGCGGAACTCCCACTGTTCGTGGATGTGGATGTAGATGCCGATGCGGATGCGGCGGATGCCTGAGCCGCAGACCGCTGCGCTTCCTGTTTCAGTTCCTGGATTTCGTCTTGCGTCATGCCAATCTGATTCTGCAACTGGACGCGGCGCAGTTCTTGCAGGTCCAAGCCGCGGCTGACTATGGACAGCGCTTGCTTTTGTTCACTTTGCAGAGCGAGATTCTGATCCCGCAATTCCTGCAACCGCTGGACCTTGGTTTTCAGCTGCCGAAAGGATGCTTCCTGATCACGCTGCTGCTCCCGCAGCTGCACCTGCAACGCCGCCACTCGGTCGGCCAGTTGCTTCTCGCTGCGAGAGACCTGAGAAAGCGCCTGCAACCGCGTCAAGAGATCATCCCACGAAGTAGCCTTGAAGAGGACCTCCAGGTAGGGCACCTGACCATACTCATAGGCTGCTCGAAGCATCTCCCGCAACTTTCGCTTATCTTCCGTCAACTGTTTCTGATTCTGCGCCATCTGATCCATGAGTCGATCTATCTTGCTGCGGATTTCATCGACCTGGCGCTGGCTCGCTTCAATCTGTTGATTCATCGAATCGATATGCGCCTGATAATCATCGATCTTGCTTTGAATCGCATTCGCCTTGGCCCGCTGGCGGGCGATTTCGCTGGACACCTGGTCTGCCTGAGACTGCAATTTGTTGAGCCGCTGCTGCTTATCGCTCAGACTGTCCGCCTTCACCTGCGGAACCAACGCGGACACGGCCACCAAAGCGCCACTCAGGGAGACCATCAGCTGTTTGCGCAACCGCAAGACGCCAACCCCTTCACCCAAGAGTTTTTTTCTGGCCGTTCCTATGCCACCTCACACGTGCGGAAGTATACTCACATCCCACGCATGAAACCATGAATCTCCCATTTCGACGTGTATCGCAAAATTCCTGCCGCTGACGTCGGGAATTTCACAGTGTCCCCGTTTCTCTTACAAGATCGACAGAAGAAGACCAGAAAAGTGCGGCCATCTCCATGCGCAACCGCCTGGTGGCCCATATGGCGAAAAAAATTGACTCCTCCGGCATCGACCACAACGACCTTCTCTCCATCGGCACGATGAAGAGGGCAACGAGTTTACCACCAATTATTATCTGTTATCTGTGTCGAAACCGGGAAGTTGATCGAAGATGTGCGTTCTTCCTGATATTTCTGGTAGGAATTCGGAGAGAATGCCGTCACCATGGACGTGACCCATCGACAGTATGCAGCTGAGGTTAGGAGAAACTGATGCGAAAACGTGGACTGGTCCTCTTCACGGATGTTTGATACCGTATATTTACGATGGACCAGTCCAGGTTTTCCAAGAATGCTGTAATATACTCGCTTCGATTTGTGCCATAGTCAATGTAATAGGCGTGTTCATATACATCCATCGGCAGAATGGGCGTGGACTGAATCACATGCCCGTCCTGTTGGTCATCGGTGATATAAACGAAGAGTTCGTTTCTGACCCAATCATGGGCCAGAATGGCCCATCCTCGACCGGATAGGCCTGAACCCCGAAACTCTCGCAAAAATGCGTCATAAGACCCGTATTGAGTTTGGATAGCCTTCATCAGAGTGCCGGATGGAGAACCGCCCTTTCCGCCCAATTGTTCGAAGTACAGTTCGTGCAGTTTTGCTCCGTTCAGGGCAAAACCTTCGCCGCGCTTTAATGCACGAATTTCACTGTATGTGGCATTCCCCTTCGTCATATCGACAGCCTGTAACTTTTCCCTGGTCTCGTTCACCTTATTGACGTATCCCTCGTACAACTTATAGTGCTCCGTGATGGTTCGCGGGGAAATTCCGCGTAGTTTCAAGAGCTTGGACGAGAGCGGTCTGACTTCGTACTTTTCGTACACGTTCATCCACCTCTAGGTCATATCCTCTGTGGGTCAGCGTATGAGGCGTCATCGTACTGTGTGCTTTGTCCCGAATCCTGTTCTGCATTCCCTCCATAGCGTTCAATGGCAACGTCATCGGGTTCTCGTATTTCGTCAACTGACCGATTCCCAGCGAAATTTCCATTTGGCGACGATCAAGGCCACGACAAGAATGGCTAAAATCAATATAGTGGAATCCATATAATGAATCAGGCGCTTGCCGACCCATAAATCATCGAGCACATCTACTACGTGGGAAAGAGGGATATAATCGGTCACATGCTGCAGCCATTCCGGAAACTCGCTTCTAGGAATGGCGGCACCCGAAGAAAAAAACATGATAAAAAAGAGAGTCATCCCCGCCGTCTGCGCGGTCCTTATTGTAGACGCCAGCCCACCGACGGCAAAACCGACCGCATACAACATCGCCATACTTAACAACAGGAACAAACCCGTGTCAAAAAGGTTTCCGCCATAATGAATATTAAAAACAATCTTCCCGACGATTAAAATTAAAACAGCTGAAATCAAGAACATAAAGATTTGAACAGCCACCTGAACGGTCAAAAAGACAAACCGTGGCATCGGGGTTACTTGATAATGCTTTAGAATGCCCCGTTCCCTATATTCGGCGAGCGTGATCGGAATCGAAATCAATCCGAGATTCGCAATCACCATGGCAAAGAGTGAAGGAATGTAGATATCAATAAAACGAAAGCCATTGTGCATGTCGTAATGTCCGTACACGGAGCCAAAGAGCAACAATAAAATCACTGGGAAAAGAAGTGTGAAAAACATCGCGAACGGTTCACGCACGAACAACAAAATTTCTGCCCAAAACATGCGCGCAATGGATTTCATGAAAATTTCTCACTCCTTTCGATAAACGCGACCCGTCATAAATAAATACAAGTCCTCGAGGTTGGCTTTGCGCGTTTCGATTTCATCCAATGGGATGCCTTTGGCCTGAACATAACGATGAATCGACGGCAGAAATTCCGAATCGATTCCGTAAAGCAAATAATCGGATTGGACTTTTTCCAATTTGCCGAGATGCGGAATGTTCTCCAATTCATCGAGTGCACAGTTTCGTTGATCCGGGATTTTAACCATTACGCCCATTTGATTTTCCTGCAATAGTTCCTTGGGCGCCCCCATCGCAATGACTTTGCCGTGATCGACCATGCACAATGTGTCTGCGTGTTCCTCGGCTTCATTCATGTCATGCGTCGTCAAAAAGATCGTCATCCCTTCCCGCTTGAATTGCTCCAGCATGCTCCAAATATTGAACCTCGCTTGCGGATCAAGTCCGCTTGTGGGTTCATCCAACATCACAAGCTTTGGCCGGCCAATTAAGGCAAGGACAAGCATAAACCGCCGCTTCTGGCCGCCTGATAACTTCCCAAAGAATTTATTTTCCAAGCCGGAAAGGCCACATGCCTCCATCAATTCTTTATACGGGAACGGATCGGCGTAGAAACTCGCGAACACCTTCAGCGCCTCAATCAGCTTTTGGCGCGGGAGCAATTGGTCTTCTTGCAATTGAACACCGACTTGTTGAAAGATGCGCGCTCTATCTTTTCTTGGGTCCAATCCAAGAATGCGGACCAATCCGCCATCCGGGACGCGCAACCCCTCCATGCATTCCACAATTGTCGTTTTCCCGGCGCCGTTTGGACCGACCAGCACAAAGATTTCACCGGTTTCGACTCGAAAACTGATGTCTTCGACGGCGACCGTTTGGCCGTATCTTTTTTGAAGATTTTTTACTTCAATGACCGAAGGCTTTACACAGTGCTTCGAGATGGACCTGCCGTTGGCTTTCGCTAACAACGGATGTGGCTCCATCACCTTCCCTCACTTTCCCTTCGAATGCTTTTGTTTCAAATTTTGACGCGGAATTCTTCTTCCTCTGCGAAGACCTCTTTTTCATTTGGAAAGCAAGCGCGGCGAACGAGCTCGACGACATGCTCGGGGAACGCGGACAGATTGGCGAGCGCGCGATATTTGACCTTGCCAATCTCCCGGTAAGTCTGTCGAAGAAAGATGGAGGTGTAGGTCTTGCCCTTATATGTGCGTTTGGTGATGGCTCCGTACATGACTTTGGTTAGTTTTCCCATAGATATTCGACAGATATTCGACGTGGAATGAAAGATTCCTTCCTCACTGCCAATAATTGAATGGATACGTTTTCCAAAACAAAGGTGCCATGAGACCTTGTCCGTCAAGCTCTCAGTGGTCCATGTGCTTGTACAGTTCCCAACCGCCGCATTTACAGTATCCTTTAAGGTCTTTCCAACTAGGCATCAATCAGGCTGGCGACGGCCTCTACGTCCACACTCTAAACATGTCCGTTGACAACAAAATTGTCCTCCGCGATTCGTTACGGAGTGCATATGACGTCTCCCCAGTCATCGCCCAGACATTATCTGTCCGCCCCGCATACACTGATCCATCCTGAGCCCCACGCGCGGAGGTGTCGTGCGATTGCTGTCTTTAGCCAATGCCGCCCATTTTCTCATGCATGACCTCACGTTGACGACCGGCTATGTGAACCAGTCATTCCCGCAACCATTGTCCAAAAAAGAAGAACAAGCCTATTTCGAGCGGTGGCAACAAGGAGACCGCGAGGCGTACCATGCCCTGATTGAGCACAACCTGCGCCTGGTGGCCCACGTCGCAAAGAAATTTGATGCCTCCGGCATCGACCACGACGACCTGATCTCCATCGGCACCGTCGGCCTAATCAAGGCTGTCGAGACCTACCAGCCGACGAAAGGCACGAAATTTGCGACGTATGCGGCGCGCTGTATTCAAAACGAAATCCTCATGCAGTTGCGGGCGCTCAAGAAAACGCGCAAGGATGTATCCCTTTACAGCCCCATCGGAACGGATAAAGAAGGTAACGAAATCACCATCTCAGATGTCCTCGGTTCTGAGGCGGATGAGACAGAAGAAGAGGTCAACAAGCGGATAGAAATCCGCAACATGATGAAGCTGATGGATATCCTCGATGAGCGTGAGCGGAAGGTTATTGAACTGCGGTTTGCCTTGGCTGACGGCCGCGAATGGACGCAAAACGAGGTGGCGGAAGAGCTGGGCATTTCCCGCTCGTACGTGTCGCGGCTGGAAAAGCGGGCACTGTTGAAAATGTTCCACCAATCGTTCACCGGACAACGCAAGCGACGGCCGTTTGTCTATCGACCACCCTCCGACAGCACACGGCGCTCCTGACACGGCACCCCTGACATCCTGACACGGCGCGTCGGCACCCCCCCCCCCC
>NZ_BCQV01000008.1 GCF_001552255.1 Alicyclobacillus shizuokensis NBRC 103103 | reverse complement strand
CCCCCCCCGAGGCGCTGGCGCCGCTCCGGCGGTGGAGCAACCCACCGCTCCACTGCCTGGGCCTGTTGGGATTTGCGGCGGTTCGGCGCGGCCCTTACGTTCCAAAGGAACAAGACCCGCTGATTGGAAGGGACTGGACAATGCCCCCCCGTCTCTTGGTAAGATAGGTCCCAGAGTGCACAGCAAAGGGGGCCAACCATGAAGACGACGCTTGCGCGCACACGTCGGCATGGTCCTGCCATCCTGCTCGTGCTCGCGGGCGTGCTGCTGGCGTTTCCGAACTGGGCTACATCGGGACAACCGGCGCTGGACGACCTCAGCCACCTGAACGCGCCGCAGCGTCTGTTCTTGGCCTGGGCGTATGAACACCTTCAGGTTCCGCTGTGGAATCCCTTCAGCTTTGCCGGTCAACCGTTCTTGGCCGCCGGCCAGTCAGGACCACTCTACCTCCCCAACGTGATCTATCTGCTGCTGCCGATGGCCAAGGCGCTGGAGTTATCCACTCTCATGCACGCCGCGCTGTGCGCTGTCGGCATGTATGCCCTCGCCTACGACCTGACCCGGCGGCGCCTGCCATCGGTCGCCGGCGCTTTGTGCTTTGCCGCCTGCGGCTTCTTTGTCGGACATCAGGTGCACACGCAAATGTTCGACGCCTTGGCCTTTCTTCCACTGGTGACGCTCTTGCAGCGGTGGCTCTGGCGCCAGCCCACCGCCGTCCATGTCGTCGCCTTGGCTGCTACTCTCGCCCTGGAGGTCTACGCGGGCCATCCGCAGATGGTGTTCTACACCGCCATCGTGCTGTTCATCGACGCCGCGTGTCATCTTCGCCCCTATCGCCGCCAGGTCTGGCTGGCGTGGCTGAGCGCTTTGACGCTTGCGGCCATGCTGTCGGCGCCCCAATGGGCCAACACCCTGGACCTTGTGCTGTACTCAGATCGCGTCCACGCTGGGGCGTCCTTCCTGCTCCAAGGCTCGTTGTCGCCGTGGGCCTTCTTGCAATGGATAGCACCGGATACGGCCGGCGGGGGCTGGAGTGGGACCCGTTTTTCGGCCGTCGCGTTCGAGCGCGTGTACGGCCTGCAGTTTTGGGAGAGTTGGTGTACCATTGGACTGGTTGGCTTCCTGTTCGCTCTGGCCGCCGTCTGGGCCGGTTGGCGCCAGGGCATGTACGTGCCCGAGTGGACGGTGGGAGCCGTTGTCACCGGCCTGCTGGCCTTGGGTGAAAACGGCCCCTTCTTCTGGGCGCTCACCCACCTGCCCGGGTTCGATTTGTTCCGCATCCCCGCCCGCTACATCGGCCTCACAGATTTTTATCTCAGCCTTTTATGCGCCGTGGGTCTGACCCTCTGGCAATCGCCTGCGCACCGCCCCGAGCTTCGGCGCGCCTTGCGCTGCGTGTGCCTCGTCTGCACCGGCGCGCTGATCGCCGGGCGCCTGGCAGGTCCGCTGGGCCAGGCGCCCGTGTTGTCCGTGCTGACACCGCTGGCTACGCTGCTCGCCATCGCCGGATTCACGTGCTTGACGATCTCGTTGGCGCGCGCCGCGTCCCTGGTTGCGGCCGGTACCGCCGTGCTGCACGCCGGTTTGACGGCCACCGTAGTCAACGCCAAGAAGGCCCCGTACACCTCTCCGAGCCCCATCGTCACCTGGTTGGTGCGCCACACGTCGAGTTCCGTTGCCTTCCCACGCATCGCGTCCCTCGGAACGACCGATGTGGAACTAGACGAGGGGTTGCCCTACCGACTGCCCATGGTCAACGGCTACGACTCCCTGGAGCCCGCATGGTACTCCGAGCGTGTCGACCTGACTTGGACGGACACCGTGTTCTTGAGCCAACCCAGGACGCTGGCCGACAGCCTGGGCGTGCGCTACATCGTCGCCCCGTCCGGTTACACCCCGTTCCAAACGGAAAACCCTGGTCGTCCGGCCCAGTGGTCCGGCGCCCTGCCCGTCCTGCCTGCGGGTGCCAAATCATTGGCCATAGAGCTGCAGCGCCCGCCCCATGTGACAACCGGCCCCTGGATAGAAGAGACCTGGCTGTCGGTGACCCTGACCGCCTCAGGTCGGTCCAAGACATATTGGATTCGCGGTCTGCCCGCATCGGAATACCTGATAGACCTACCGCGCGATTGGCCGCGCAACGTGCGCACAAAGGTATCCGTCGTCAACCAATCATGGGACGCCAATGTGCCCCTCGATTCGCTGATCGTCCTGGGGCGCGGACGAGCGCCCATCCGGAAGAACGTCGGTGTCACGCTGTCTCCGCAACCATGGACACCTGTGTTCAGTGCGCACGGCCAGACCGTCTGGCGGAACCCAGATCCCCTGGCGCCGGCGTGGTTTGCCCAACACCCAGGCTGGTACCCTGGATGGCAGGCGGAAGCGGCACACCGCGTCGGGTGGAGTCTCAATCAACAAGTGTGGCGGGTCAACGCTCCGTCGGCCGGCTGGTTTGTCCTCTCGCAAATGTTCGATCCGAACTGGCATGCGACGGTGGATGGACGGTCGGCGTCCATCAAGCGTGTGGACGGTGTGCTCACTGCGGTCAAGGTGGGCTCGGGCCGCCACCTCATCGTCCTCACCTACCGCCCGCTCGTGTGGCGGCCGAGCCTGGCGTCAGCGGCAGTCGGCCTGCTCATTTCCGGCTTGTCCATCGGGATAGCGAGCGCGCGCAGACGGCACTGAGAACTTGACCCCTGCCAACGGCAGGGACCTTGCGAGGAGCAGGCGTGATACCGAGCTTATGCTATGGGCCATCCGAGAGCCATGAAAACCGTCGGCTCCGGGAGGTTCACTGTTTACTGCTCGGCCATGTGCCCAACGTGACCGGGACAGTCAGGGAACGGTGGCCGCGGATGACGCCCAGGTTCACTTTCGTCCCGACTTTATACTGAGAGATGGCGGTTGTCAGGTCCGCCACGGAGCCAACGGATTTGCCGTTCACAGACACAATGATGTCGCCGTCCCCTTTCGGTTTCTTGCTCGGGTTGGCGCTCGTGTCCCCGTGGATGCCGGCTTTCGCCGCCGGTCCTCCCCTGGTCACCTGCATCACCAGCACGCCGGTGGCGACCGGAAGGTGGAACTGAGCTTGCACGGTCGGATCGATATCGAGGGCGCTGATGCCGAGCCATGGGTGCTGCACCGGTTGGCCGGACAACAAGCGCGGTAGCACCTGCCGCAGGCGGTCAATCGGGATCGCAAACCCCACTCCGACCGAGCCCTCCACCGGACTCTCAATGGCTGTGTTGATGCCGATAACATCCCCGTTGGCATTGAGCAACGGTCCGCCCGAATTGCCCGGGTTGAGCGCGGCGTCCGTCTGCACCAGGCCGCTCAACACGTGCCCATCCTCGGTCGGCATGGACCTATCGAGCCCGCTGACGATTCCTGCGGTAACGCTGCTGGTCAGTTGGAACGGATTCCCAATCGCCACCACCAACTGGCCTGGCTGTAGATTCTCGGCCGAGCCCAGCGGCAGCGGCCGCAGGCCGGAGATTCCGCTCACACGGACTACCGCCAGGTCGTCTAAGGCATCGGTTCCTATCACGACGCCTTTGTACGTCCTCTTGCCTATCGTCACAGCAACCATTTTTTGTCCGTTGACCACGTGGTTGTTGGTCGCGAAATCTCCTTGCTCATCGATGAGAAACCCAGTGCCCACATCCGCCTGCGGCTGGGACTTGCTTGCTTTGGATTGTATGGAGGTGATGGTCACAACGCTGTCGCGGGCGTTGTCGTAGATGCGGGTCACCACATTCGCTTCTCCCGCTTCGGGTGGCAGGTACTGTGTTCCCCCGTTCGATCCGCCCGCCTGATTCCCCATCTGTGTGGATGGCGCGGCCCCGTCGCCATCACCGACGCGACTGCTCACAATCCAAAAGCCGGCCGTGGCAACTCCCACGACATAGGCTGCCAACAGGCTGGCAGCAAACCAGCCCCAGCGACGGCGACGGCGAGGCGATTCCCAATCGTCAAACCCATCCCATGATCCCGACACGTGTATCCCTCCTGCGCTCATCATACCGTAAACGGCCGGGATCGGAAAATGGTCCAGCGGTCAGCCGGGACCGTTCATGCGTCCGCCGCATGCTGAGCCGCGAGCGTGCGCCGCAAATCGTCCGCCAGGCGTTCCCACACCTCCAGCGGCTCTCGCTCCGTCCGCGAATCGTCGGCTGTGAACGGCGAGTTGTTGAGTACAGCAGCCACCAGGGCCCGGTACTGGCGCTTGATCACCAGCACGGCGGCGTCGGTCATCGGGCCGGTCAAAGCAGCCAGATCCTCCCGCACCGCATCGGCCGCCGCCTCGGCCATCCCTTGGCGCATCGCGTCTTGCCCGCCGCCCTCGAAAAACGATTTGGCCGATTGAAAACCCTTCAGATACGGTGTCAGCGGTGCGGCATCCAACCGAGACCGGTACGCTTGGTCAGCCAGGGACAGAGGCGCCGCGTCCGGCAGCCCGTCCGCCACATCGGCGCGGCCAACGGCCTCCAAGTCCCTGGCCAGCGCCGCCCGCTCTTGCGAGTACAATTGCTGTGCATAGGTTCCCAGCCGCAGGGCCAGGGTGCGGCACTCCATCTCCACCTGCCGCCGCAGCGATTCCACCAGTTCGTGCAAGGCGGCCTGCAGGGCATCGGACGCTCGGGTGGGACCCTGAAAGCGACCGGGGTAGAACGCCTCGCGGAACAATTGAGTGAAACGAAAGCGAATCCGTTCGCCTGCATGGAACACCAGTTCCTTCGCTTCTTGGCGCAGACTGCGGGATGGCTCGTCCTGGTCTGCATCCAGCGCCTCGCCCATACGCTCCACCTCTTCCCAAATGGCCCGCCGCCGCGCCGCGAGCTCCTGACGGTCGTGTTCCGACGCCGCCTCCGCCGCTCTCACTTGCTCAATGCGGGCCACCACCCGGGACTGCAGACTCTGTAGCGTACGGACGACGGCGTCTGCAGCCACCTGCTGCGCCTGTGTGGTCAAAAAGCCGCTCAGGTCCCGCTCCAAGGTGGACACCCCGGATTGCTCAAGCAGCGTGGATGCGTCCGGTATCGTAGCCTCGGCCAGTCCCAGGCGGGTGCGCAAGAGCTCGACGATGGCCGGATTGTCCGGCTGCCGCTGCAGTTGGCGGGCCGCAAAGGCGAGTTGGCTGGATACCTCGTAGATGCGAAGCTGACGGATGCCCAACTGACGCAGCTCGCTCAGCACCCGCTCGCGCACCGCCTGTCGTTCTTCCTCGGACTGAGCCAAGTCCACGGCGTTGATGACCACGAACAGCTTGTCCGCGCCCACCAAGTCCTGGACCTCAGCCAGCTGCAGGAGAAAGTCTTTCTCGGCGCGGGATAACGCGTGCGTATAATACAAGACGAACACGATGGCGTCCGCCTGCCGCATGTATTGAAAGGCGACATCGGTATGGCGCCTGTGTACCGAGTCCACTCCCGGGGTGTCCACCCACACGAACCCACGCGGCAGCCGCCCTTCCAGCAATGCCGATGGCTGCCACAACTGCAGCCGCTGAACAAAGCAGGCGTACCGTTCCTCCGCGCACAGGCGGCTCGCATCGGCTGCCGGCATGGTCCATGTGCGGCCCAACCGGTCAGCCAGTTCTTCATAACCGGCGGCAAACGCCTTGAGGAATGATAACGTCTTGCGGCGGCCGCTCGGCACGTCCTTCGGCTTGAGCGACTTCGCCAGCTGGGCCGCCTCCGCCAGCCCATCGGCCCGGCGTTGGAGGGCGGCCAAAGCCAGCGATACGTCCTCCCACATCTGTGCCGCCGTCTTGGCCTGAACCCGGGCCATCGCCCCTCCCTCCGCCTCCCCTTGGGCAGGGGCGGCCGACGCCGGCGCGCCCAGATCCCCGGCAACTTGGCCATCGCCTTCCGGGCGAGCGTCTCCAGACGCCGGGACAAGACGCAACTCCGTAATCGCCGCCGTGGTTGGGTTGGGTGAAACGACCAGCACAGGCTCTCCCAAGACCGCATTGATCAGGCTCGATTTGCCGGTGGAAAAAGCGCCGAACACGGCCACCAGTTGCTCCTCCCGCCGTAGACGCCCCTCGAGGTCAAACAGCTCCCGACGCCATCCTTCAGTGTAGGGGAGGCGGGATAGGCGCTCGGCAAGCGAGGCGATCATGCGTTGCAGCACGGCCGATGTTGTGTCCGGCGCAGACCAGGTTGAGTTATGGCTATCACTCATACGCGAATTCGCACCTCCGCATCAGGGTGTGAGACCGTGTCGGAAGCGGAGGCCAGAGCGTCTTCAACGGGCTCGCTCTGAGCCGCAGCTTCGGGCGCATCGTCCAACAGGCGGCGCAGCTCGCGGGCCGTCTCGGCGCGCTTTGCGCCCAGCGCCTGCCATGCCTCCAAGACAGCTGTCTTCTCCGCCAGCGTCTCAGCTTGACGCTGCAAATCCTGGACATCATCGTTCAGTTTGGCGACAGCCGCCTGTTGCCACCGCTCCACCAACGCCTTGACTTGGGCGCGCACGTCCGCCCGGAGCGCCCCCACCACATCTTTCACATACTGGTACGGGTACTGGTTTGAGACGAGCGCACCTTGGCGAACCAACTGGCGCAGCCAGCCGTCCTCAATGGACATGTGCAGGTTATCCACCGCGGCCTTGGCCTCGTCGTCCGCCCACTGAGCCGCGGCGGCAAACTCGCGCAGGTGACTCTGCACCGACCACAACAGGTACTTCTCGGACCGCTCGGTCAAATCGGCGCGAAAAGCGGCTAGCCGCCGTTGGCGCTCCGCTGCTGTACGCTCCGCGCTGCGCAGCCAGCCGACGCGAAAATCGGGCCGCAGGCTCTCGACAAACAGCCGTCCCTTTTCCGTGGTCTCGTAGGGAGCCACCTGTGCCAGTTCAATCTCACGCAACAACCGGGATAGGAACTGCTCAAACGTCTCGTCCAGAGCATCTCGTTGCTCTTGGATTTTCTGTTGGACCTGGGAGAGCTGCAAGCGCAGCTGTGTCAGCCGAACCGGGACGTCCACCTCGCGCAGGACATCCACCTCGGGCGGCAATTCCAACACTTTCCGCACATCCATTGCCTGTTGCTGCTGGATGGCGCCGTACTTCCAGTCCAGGTGCTCCTCTATCAGTTCGAGCGCCCGCTGCGTCAGTTGCGACGGTCCTGCGCCGTCAGCCAATTCCGCCAGCCAGCGCTGCAAATCCTCCATCTGATTGGACGGATGACTGCGGGAACTGACAAAAAACAAGCGATCATACTCGATTTCCCAATCCGTCAAGGTGGTTTGTATTCGTTCCACGAACGTTGCGAACGGGATCTCCCACTCCAGGTGCTTGTCGATTTGATTGACAATCAGCGCCAGACGCTTGCCGCTGCCGGAAAACTGATACGCCCATTCCAGGTTGGCGTCGCTCTCGACGTGTTGGTAGTCCATCACCAGGCACACCACGTCGGCCTGATACAGCGCCGCTTGCGTGGCCTGTTGATGTGCGTCGTCCGTCGAATCAATGCCTGGCGTGTCCAGCAGCCGCACACGTCCGTCCGTGCCCGGCAGCTCCACCCCAGTCACCTGGGCGGTCGTGGGCACCGCGCCTGTGGCCAAGGCGGCACTGCCGCACAGGTGATTGATGAGACTCGACTTGCCCGCGGAAAACAATCCCACGAAGGCAATCACCACCTGCTCCGGCGCCTCCGCCCGGGCTGCCAACTGGCCCAATTTCTCTGCCGTGGCGACGTCCCCGGCCGCTTCCACGCGAGCACGCAGCCTTTGCATTCCTCTGGTCATCGGCTTCTCCTCCACTTCAACTCCTTCAAGGTATCACAGGTCGCCCTAGCGTGCCATGGAAACACCCGTCTGCTGCGCAATGCGCGGCCACGGACAACCGTCCGGCCATCCCCCGCCGCCCGCGCATACCCTGATGCAGATGCGTTGGTGCAGCTAACCATGTGGTGATGCTGGGAGGGGGGTGCGCTCCCATGCGCTTGGACACACTGGTCAAGGTCGGGTCTTTGGCGTTCGAGGTGGCACAGGACGAACGGGTGCGGGAAATGCTGACCATGATGTACAACGGCGCCAAGCGGCGCGGCCTGATGGCGCCAGCAACCGGTCTGCCGAGCGGACAGCAGTCCTCAACCAAAACGTCGACACCGAGTGAACACCATCCTGTGACATTCGGCCATGCCACGCCCAATCAGACCGCGCCTGTGCACGCCCGGCCTGATTGGGAACCACCGTGGCCCGCCCTCAACACGTCGCGCTGGCTCAATCCCCAGACCGCGCGCCGGGCCGCCGATGCAGCCCTCCGCATCGGCCGCATGCTGATGCAATAAGCAGAGGAGTGAAGGCTTTGCAGGCAGCGCAGACAGAAATCGGATCAGCACCGGAATCTTGGGGCATCCTAAGCTGTGCGTCTGAAAGACCGGCGCCTCGAGATGGGCGCCGTACGACAATCGGGGGGTGCCCTTCCTGCAAGTCCTGGCTGAAACGAGTCCCCGCTTCCTGTATCAGTTGTTCTCGCACATCCTACCGCGGGCCCGGCGGGAGATCCTGCACTGGACCGACAGCGCGCTCGCCATCCCGGACGCGCAGTTACGCAGGCAAGCGCTGGCCAGCCTGTGCGATAAACGGTTTCACGCCGACGGCGGCTGCGTGTACGCGGCGCTGGCCCCCAGCGGACCTGCCGACCTGGTCCGTCTCATCGTGGCCCTGCAGACCATCAGCGACTACTTGGACAACCTGTGCGACCGCACGGGAGAGTGGGACGAAGACCGTTTCACGGCGCTCCACCAAGCCATGCGCGACGCCGTTGTGCTAGGCGCCCCGGTGCGCGCATATTACAGCCAGAGAGAAGACGACGGCGGATACCTCCAGGCACTCGTCCGCACCTGCCAGCGGGAGATAGAGCGCCTGCCCGGCTACCATGTGGCCCAGCACCACATCGTGTGGCTGGTGAATCGCTACTGCGAACTGCAGCAATACAAGCACATCAATCCCAATCTGCGCCGGCAGCGCCTGATGGACTGGTTCAGCCAGCATCAGAGACGTTATCCCGAAGTACATTGGTGGGAGTTTGGCGCCGCGGCCGGATCCACCCTGGGGGTCTTTGCGCTGTTTGCGGCGGCGCAGCGCCCCATCACGAAGGCCACGGCTCAATCCTTGTTTGACAGCTATTTCCCATGGGTGTGCGGGCTGCACATTCTGCTCGACTACTGGATTGACCTGGCGGAAGACGACGAGCACGGCGATTTCAACTTTGTCGCCTGCTACCCGTCCTGGCCGGAGGCTTACGCCAGGCTGCGACGCTTCGTGCGAGAGAGCCATCAATCGACGCGCCGCATCGGCGGACGCCTGCACCAGCACATCGTCTGTGGGCTGCTCGCGATGTACTTGTCCGACGCCAAAGCCCGCCAGAATCCCGTCGTGCGCCCGCTGCGCCGCCTTATCCTTCTGTCCGGTCCGCGCACGTGGATGTTTTACGGCGCCTGCCAGTTGTATCGCCGCGTCCGTTAAGACTGGGCGCGGGTGCGCACAATGCACACCGTTACGGAGTCGAAGACACCTGGAATGGGCGCTCCCGGTTTTTCCACCTCCACACGCACCTTGCATACGCGTCGGTACCGCTCGAGAATGCGCTGGGCAATACGCTCGGCCACGCTTTCAATCAGGCGCGCCGGTGGCCCTTCCACTACCTGTTTGACGTCGCCGTACACAGCCGCATAGTCCACCGTCTCCGCTATCATGTCGGACCGGCCGGCCGCCTTGAGGTCGAGCGAGAGCACCAGATTCACCGTAAACCGCTGCCCCAATTTGCGCTCCTCCGCCAGCGCGCCGTGATAACCGTAGAAATGCATGCCTGTCAGGCGGATTTCATCCATTGAATCCCTCTCCCGTCACCGCTTCACCCGTGTCCCAAAGCCCCGGATCTCCATCCCAGAGGATGCGCGTCTCGGCCCGGTACGGCGCCAGGTCGGGCTGGTCCAGCATCAGACGAAAGTTCATCGTCGGCAGCTCGCCCAAGCCATGTTTGTCAGTCAGCGCCGTCAAGTACGGGCGCATGCTGTCCGGGTGAGAGGATGCCTGGCCGCCGTCGGCATCCAACCCGTACAACACCGTGGCCATCGGGACCCGCAAGGGCCTCGATAGCGTGCTCAGGCGCAGCCAAAAATCCCAATCCCAATAATGGCCCATCGATTCGTCCAGCCCTCCCAGCCGCAGATGGGCGCTCTTCTTGTACAAAATGGTCGAAGGAAGCAACGGATTGTACCGGCGTAAGAGTAGATCCGCACGCTTCCAGGCAAACGGAAAGCGCCCGCCGATTTCGATCCGGCCATCTCGGCGGCGCACCTCAACCAGCTCGGCATCGGTATGCGCCCACGCGGCGTCACTGGCCTTCAGCAGCGACCACAAAGAGGACAGGTGGTTGGGCAGCCAGCGGTCGTCGTCATCGCAAAAGGCGATGAACTCGCCACGTGCGGCCGTGATGGCCAGGTGGCGTGCGTAAACCTGCCCGCGGTGCCGGGCCAGGTCGTGAAACCAGAAGTGAATGTGTGGATTCTTACGTTGGACCTGTTCAACCACCGGAGCGACGCTGACGCCGCCGTCGTTGACCACGCACACCTGCACAGATGTCGCCACGGTTTGGCGGGCAATCGCGCGCAGGCAAGCCCGCAGATGGGGCAGCCGATTGCGTGTGGCAATCACGACACTGATCAAAGGATATCCCAACTTTCCGACAGGATGGGCGTGAGACGCGTCCAATCGACACCACTGTGCCCATCATACACGATCTCGCGTGCTTCTCGTATCCAGGCATGGAAATTGCTCGTAAAGCGCGGTAGAATTCATATAGAACATTCAATATATTTAGGCTCAAAGCCAAGGGGAGAAATGCACGGTGACCGAACGACTCACCTATACAGTCTCAGGACAGTGGTCTGGCGACAGAGACGGCGTCGGTGCGCTGCGGCTTGGCGACGAGACGACGGCGCAATTTAGCATGCCGAGAAACCTGGGCGGCTGCGGAATCGGCACCAATCCCGAAGAACTGCTCCTATCCGCGGCGGCCAGCTGCTACCTGCTGACCCT
This sequence comes from Alicyclobacillus shizuokensis NBRC 103103, assembly GCF_001552255.1. Classification (GTDB taxonomy): domain Bacteria; phylum Bacillota; class Bacilli; order Alicyclobacillales; family Alicyclobacillaceae; genus Alicyclobacillus_G; species Alicyclobacillus_G shizuokensis. The sequence continues at coordinate 39,155 of NZ_BCQV01000008.1, read as the reverse complement.
CGCCATCCTGCTGCGAAATCGCCAGATCCCCTATCATCGGATTGAGGTGGAGAGCACAGGGTATGTGGAGAATGAGGGCGGGCTACGTTACGACCGCATCGTTCACCTGCCGACGGTCTACGTGTCCGATTTGCGGGACGAGCAGCGCATCCTGCAGCTGGCGGAACACGCGGAATTAACCTGCATGGTGTCCTCCGCCTTGCGCGGCAACGTGCGGGTGGGCGTCCGCCCGCGGGTGGTCTGTGGGGCCGCCAGCCGCTAGCGGCGTTCATCCTCGTCCGCCTGCAGTTCGTCGTTGATAGCCTGTAAGGTGGCCGACACCTCGGCCCCAAACAACATCGCCAAACTGGCCAAATACATCCACAGAATGACGAGCATGACCACCGTCAGCGTACCGTAGATCAGCTGGTACATGACCAGGTGAGAGGCGTACCAGGTGAACACGGCGCGGCCCGCGTCCACCGCCACGGTCGTCACCAAAGCCCCGGGCACCAGGTAGACAAAGTGCCCTTGTCGGGACGGCAGGTAGCGGTAGACAACCAGACAACCCACGAACAAGGAGAGCGGAAACAGAATCCGTGAGACGCCGTGCACCATCTTTACCCAGTCTAAGAACGCGGCGTGTTTGACCAGCGCGTACTTGACGGGCGGTGTCAGCGCCATCACAACCTCCGAGCCCAGGGTGAGCAGCAGCAATATCAGCAACATGGCAAAGGCAATCAAACGACGCTTGACAAACGAGCGCTGCTGCGAATTCCAGACCACGTCCAACGCCTGTTGGACAGCGATGAAGCCACTGGTGGCCGACCAGGTGAGAATGATGGCGCTGACGATGCCGACATTCACCCCGACCCGCGTCAGGTGCGGCAAATTGCTGGTGATGTAATCGCGCGGCCAGGCCGGGAAGTACGGCGCGACAAACAGCTCAATCACTCTGTCCACCTGCAGGTGCGGCAGCAACAGGCTCGCCCCGTAGATGACCAACAACAGCAGCGGAAACAGCGAGAAGAAGGCGTAAAAGGCAATCACCGCCGCGAGCGAGGCGATATCATGCTGGGCCACGGACAGTACCAGGCGCCATAGAAAGCGGCCCACAATCTTGTGAAACGCGGGCGACGCCGGAGAACTGGCGGTTTCTTCGCCGAAGCGCCAAAACATCACGATTCGATTCCCCTTGCGGTGCCGCGTGGGATGGAGGGCCACTCGTCATCCCCCCTCTTCGCGCCCGCCATCTCTGCCATAGTCCGCGCAAACCACTGTAGGACGCCCTGCCAGGACGCCGGCAGGTCTACACGGACGGTCACTTGCTCACCTGTGTACGGGTGGGGCAACGCCAACCGGGCCGCGTGCAGCGCGATTCCGCTTGACTCGTTCCTCCATCCCAGCACCCGGTGGCCGCCGTACAGCGTGTCGCCGACAATAGGACAACCAAGATGATTCAGGTGAACGCGGATCTGGTGCGTGCGCCCGGTCTGCAGCCGGCACTCAAGCAAGGAAAACGTGTGCCCGCGCTGGGAGTGTTCCCCCAATACCCAGTACTCAGTCGACGCCGGTTTGCCGCTCCGTGTGACGCGATACTTGCCCGCCACATGCCGGTCCCGTCCAATGCGGAGTTCAATCCGGCCTTGACGCTGCGGCAGTCGCCCATGCACCAGCGCCAGGTACGTTCGTTCAATGCGCCTCTCCGCCAAGGCCCGGTCGAGAGCGCGCGCCGCGTAGGCGTGCGCTGCGTACAGGACGCAGCCGCTGGTACCTTCGTCCAATCGATGCACGTGCCGCACTTTGCGCTCCAAGCCTTGCGCGTACAGCCAGTGCGCCACCCGGTGCGCCAACGTGTCCCTATCTTCCGCTCCGCCAGGATGGATGAGGATTCCCGGGGGCTTATTGACGACAAACAGATGGTCATCCGCATGCAGCACCTCGGCCATCGGAACCGCCCCCCAATCATCGACCCCGTATGGCTCCACCACGCCGCCGGTGAGGCGTAATTTGCTCTTGCCGACGAGGTCGGTCGGCGTCGCCGGGACAGCGCCTAGCAGCACCCGCTGCTGATGAAACAGGGTGCGGACAAATCCCTCGGGCAGGGCGAGGGCCGTGGTCAGCAGGCGGGCCACCTCACTGCCGAGGGCACGCCGATCCGGTTGAATGAGGAGCATATCGCCTTGCACCTGGACGTTCAACCGCAAGCCCCCTCTCCACCGCAGCGGTCGAGATAACCGGAAAAAAGCGGTGCGCAAGCACCGCTCTCTCTCCCGTATCCAGCATGGCCAAAACAAAAGCCCCCCAGACGGGACCTCAATAAGCTTCGACGTTTTCAACTTCGGGCGCCACTTGCTTAATCGCCCGCTCCACGCCCATTTTTAAGGTCAGGACACTGGCCGGGCAGCCGACACATTGACCCGTGAGGGCGACAAACACCGTCTTTGTCAGATCATCGTACGAGACAAACTCCACGTCACCGCCATCCTGTTGGATGGCTTCGCGGATAGAGTCTAGTGCGTCCCGCACGCGCTGTTCGACATCACCCACGCCCTATCCCTCCGTTTCACCCCCAGCATACTCTACACCCGCTCCCTTGACAAGTCCAAACGCACTCCCGTTCACCCCGGATGAAGCCGGACGGAGATGAACATACTGGGCTCGAGGAGGTGCTGGACAGTTGAGCAAGGTGGCTTTGGTGCTGGTCATAATCGGTGCACTCAATTGGCTGCTGGTGGGACTGTTTCAATTCGATGTGGTGGCAGCCGTATTCGGCGGCGTCGATTCTCTAGTCAGCCGCATTGTCTACGTCATCGTCGGGCTGGCTGGCTTGTACACCATCACCCTGCTGTTCGACGCGCGGCGCGTCAACGACCACTGACGCCAACCAACACCCGTTCTCGTGCGGAGGTGTCACCAATCCGGTGGCATAGGCGATGCTCTGGGCCGTGATAGACCCGACACCGACAAAAGTCGACTGCAGCCGTTGATATATGGCCTCCTCGGGCAGCTCCTGGAGACCGGCGAAGAAACGCGACAGCGAACCAGCCTCGTGAGCGAGGCGCAGGGCTATACGTGCATTCGCAATCGCCGCCTCGATCTTGCGGCGATTGCGAATGAGACGCGGATTGGCGAGCAGGTGCTCAACGTCCTCATCCGTCAATTCCGCCACCCGATGGGGATGAAACTGGCCGAACGCCTCCCGCATGGCAGACCGTTTCTCTAACACAACACGCCAGCTCAGGCCCGCCTGAAACGTCTCCAAAATGACCATTTCCAGCCAACCCGCATCGGTGGTCGGTGGGTGCCCCCACTCCTCGTCATGGTATTGGGCAAGCAACTCCGTCGTGGCCCACGCGCAGCGTGGGCGTGTGCTGCGATTTGTGGACTGCGAATCCGAATGCAACCCAAACCCTCCCTGCGCCTCCACATCGCTCCGAACGCTCGGCTGGCGGCGCCCGAAGGGCCCGTCTGCCGCCTGCCTACGTTTGTGTCGGGCCTTGGGCGGCGTGCGCCTGCCCCCCCGACCGCGGCGGAGCACCCGCGGGACCAATCCGCTTCTGGAAGCATATGGTATTCGGTGGCAGCCGAAACACTTCATGGAAACCCAGCTTGCGGGTGAATTCGACACTGCGCACGTTGTTCGCCTGCACGAACACCTCGAGCGTGTGGACGCCCCGCGCCGCCGCCTCCTGTTCCAGCTTCTCCATCACTGCCGTGCCAACTCCGTCCGATTGCTCGGTCCGGTCGATGACCAAGGCGCTGATATGCATTTTCCCCTCTGGACCAATCAGGTAAGAATAGTAACCGATACGCTTGCCGCGGTGCTCGACCACGGTCGTCGGCGCACCTGACTGGATGTACTGGCGAAACTGCTCGCGCGGAAACGGTTCCGCAAACGCCTGCTGATGCACCTCCCCCAATTGCTCCTCCGTCAGTTGGACAATATATTCGTCGTCCGCCTCCGTGCGCGGTCGAAAGGTCAGGGCGGGAACGGCCGTCTCCGCCGGCTTGGGCGTACGCCGCGCCCCTCGTCCCCCAGTCTGTCGGGCACGCGCACGGATGCTCGAGGTGGTATGATCCCCCGCGTGCCCCTTGCCGCGCCTGTGACGCCTGGGCCCTTGCGCCCGTATTGTCCGCATTCCCTGTACCTGCACAGTCCACGCCTCCTTGTCGATTGCGTGTTCCGTGCCAGCTTATGCGAGCAACCGGGCATGTGCCATCGCCGTAACACGGCCGGTTTTATCGCTTCGACCTATCCTTCCCCTTGGAACCGCCCGAGCTATCCTTCGCCGTGGCGGCCGAGGTGCGGCGCCCGGTGGTGCCAACCCCCGCACGCTGGGACTGGCCTTCTCGACTCCTGCCTCCGCGGCGAAACCACTTTTTCCAGGCGCCCGGCTCGCGCGTCCGGAGGACCGGTGGCGCCACCACGTAGCCGATGTAATTCCCCGCCACATCCATCTTGTACCGGTGGTTAGGCTGAACTTTATCGTATTGATCTTTGGTCGTGTGGAATGTGATGGTCTGCATCTTCGACATGTGGATGCCGCGCACCGATTGAGACAGGTTGACCCTTCCGACGATCTGATAGGTCTTGACCGGAATATAGCGAAACCAGCCCGTCTTCGGCCTTTCCCGAACCACCCGTTTATGCAGGACGAAAATCTCACGCCGCTCCTTGGTGGCATTGTACTGGGACTCAAATTTCTTCTGACGTTTGCGCGTCCACCAAAATAGCCATGCGTACAAACCAATCAAGACGACCAACAGGCCACCAATCACGTACCAAGAGACCAACTTCATTTCCCCCTGCTACCCGCCTGGAGGGCCAGCGACCCTCCCTGCCCGATTGACAAATCATCTCCCATTGTAGCATGGGAATGGAACGAGACAAAGGGGAAGAGCCCGCGCGCAAACCGTCGGCCGGCCAGGCTAGCGGGAGGACGCCGCTTGGCGCACAGGCCGGGCATAGCGCTTAGGGAATGTCTTCAATCCGACCGACGGGTGAAACATCACTTCCAGCTCCGCCTCGGCCCGCTCTCCGCCCGCTTCCTTAACCGCGAGCACGACACCTTCCCCGTACTGCGGGTGACGGACGTGATCGCCAATCTGCCAATTGTATAAATCCGCGTTCGTCAGGTTCACGCGCTCGACGGTCGAGTCCGGCAGTTCGGCCACAAACCGGGAGGGTTCCCTGAGGCTCGCCTGACCGAACAAGGTGCGCTCCGTGCAGTATGTGATGTGGAGTTTGCGCATGGCGCGGGTGATGCCGACGTAGCACAGGTTGCGCTCCTGTTCAATTCCCTCCTCGTGGTCGAGCGAGCGGGCATGGGGAAATACCCCCTCTTCCAGGCCAATCATGAATACCACCGGAAACTCCAGGCCCTTGCTGGCGTGCAGCGTCATCAACCGCACGCTGTTGTCCGGCTTGCCCTTCTCCTTGTCCACATCGCTCAGCAGGGACACCTCGGCCAAAAACTCCAGGAGGGTGCCCTGCCGGCGGCGGTCGAAGGAGCGGGTGACCGTGAACAACTCGTCGATGTTTTCCAAGCGTTGCTGGTCTTCGGCTTTCCCGCTCTCCGCGTACATCTGTCGGTAGCCTGTGGCGTGCAGCACCTCCGCTAAATACTCGCTGACCGGCATTCCTTCCATCCACAGCATCAGTTCCTGCAGGGTCTCATAAAGCTGCTTCGCCGCCTCCACGGCTGCCTCCGACAGGCCTGCCTCGCGCCCGTGGGCCAGTGCCTCAAGCAGCGTCAGGCCTTCTCCATGCGCGTATTCGAGCAATTTGCCGGTCGTCTGCTCGCCCAGCCCGCGCCGGGGTTTGTTGATCACGCGCAGCAGCGAGATTTCATCGCGCGGGTTGGTCAACACCCGCAAATACGCGAGAATGTCCTTGATTTCACGCCGGTCGTAAAAGGTCAGGCCGCCCACAATGGTGTACGGAATGGCCTGCGCCATGAACGCTTCTTCAATCGCGCGCGACTGGGCGTTGGCCCGGTACAGCACCGCACACTCCCCGTAGCTGCCGCCGTCGCGGACGTGCGCCAAGACTTGATCGGCGACATACTTGGCCTCGTCCTCGCCGTCGGTGAGCGCACAGAGGACGACCGGATCGCCCTGGCCGTGGACAGACCTGAGGGTTTTCTCCTTGCGCCGGCGGTTGTTGCGAATGAGCGCGTTGGCGGTGTCCAGGATCATGGAGGTGGATCGGTAGTTGGTCTCAAGGGTGATGACCGTGGCCTCCGGATAGTCGCGTTCAAACTCCAGGATGTTGCGAATATCCGCGCCGCGCCACGCGTAAATGGCCTGATCCGAATCGCCGACGACACAGATGTTCCGGTGCTTCTCGGCCAACAGCCGCACCAGCTGGTATTGGGCGTGATTGGTGTCCTGATACTCGTCCACATGAATGTAGTGGAACTTGTCCTGGTACTTTTCCCGCACATCCTGGTGTTGGCGCAGGAGTTCCACCGTGTTGCCAATCAGGTCGTCAAAATCCATGGCGCCGGCGGAAAACAGGCGCTGTTGATAGATTTCGAACACGTCAGCGGCCACCGCCTCCGCCTGTGTCCGTGCCTTCTTTCTGGCCGCAGCCTGGCCCGGCCCAAGGAGGGCGTTCTTCCACCGGGAGAGGACCGCCTGCACGGCGCGAGCGTCGAATTTTTTCAGGTCGTAGTTGGCGTCCAGCATCGACTGCTGCACCAAGGCCTGCTGATCGTCGCCGTCCAGGATGGTGAAGGTGGTCGGATAGCCGATGCGCTCGGCCTCACGCCGCAAGATGCGCACGCACATGCTGTGAAACGTGCCCATCCACAAGTCGTCCGCATTCGCGCCCACGAGCGCGCGGACACGCTGCTTCATCTCCTTGGCGGCCTTGTTGGTGAACGTGATGGCCAGAATATGGTGAACCGGGACCTGCCGCGCCTCCATCAGGTATGCGATACGGCGGGTGAGCACACTGGTCTTGCCGCTGCCAGCGCCGGCCACAACCAGGACGGGACCTTCCGTTGTCACCACGGCCAAGCGCTGCTCCTTGTTCAAACCTTCGAGCAGTGGGTGATCGGACACGACCGGTGACAGCCCGTCCCCGCAGACAGCGGCAGACGCGGGTGAATGACCACTCATGATGCCAAGCTCCCTCCCACTCTTCCGCCTGCAGCCAGAAAATTTCATGCGATGCCAGCGCTCATCCCTTGCGAAGCATGACCCTTGTGCGACACAACGAGGTGACCTGAGCTTCTCGCTGTGCACCATAAGACAAGACGTCCTTCATGGTAGCCATTTTCGCAGTCCGCCGCAATCCAGCCAAGCCCTGCGTCTTCACCCGCGGCGACCCGTGGTCGGGCCCGCCCCCTGACCCGGCAGTTGTACGTAATTGATGGTATAATGGAACCTACTCTGTGATCAGCGTCACGTTCCCATAGCCTATTGCATGTTACCGCCATGGCTGCGCCGTTTGGGCACGGCGCCGGCGGGTGTATCGTCAAAAGGAGAGACAGTGACCTTGACCGATTCCGGACTCAACACATTCACATATAATACCGAATCCCCTGGCGCTCCCGCCGTAGGCGCAGAATCCACGGTGGAGCAGCGGCGGGCCGCCGTCGCCCATCACGTGCGGGAGATCCTCCGCCTGATTGGGGAGGACCCTGGACGGGACGGGCTGCTCGACACGCCGGTGCGCGTCGCCAAAATGTATGAAGAACTGCTGTCCGGCATGGAGATCAATCCGGCCGCCGTTCTCAACACGACCTTTGAGGAACGCAGCGAAGGCCCGGTAGTCGTTTCAGACATCGCCTTCTACAGCCTGTGCGAGCACCATATGCTGCCATTTTTCGGCACCGCTCACGTGGCGTACCTGCCGTCGGACAGGATTGTCGGCCTGAGCAAGATCGCCCGCTTGGTCGACGTGCTCAGCCGGCGGCTGCAAGTGCAGGAACGACTCACCGACCAAATCGTCGCGACCATGGACGCGGTGTTGAAACCGCGCGGAGTCATTGCGGTGATGGAAGCGGAGCACCTGTGCATGTGCGCCCGCGGCGTGCGCAAACCGGGATCACGCACCCGCACGCTGGCCACGCGCGGGGTCTACGCGAAAGACCCGCAACTCCGCCGCGAGTTTCTGCAACTCATCGGGGATTGATGCGTCGAGGCCGTCTCCTCGGGCCTAAACCGGCGGCCGCAGTGCCACCTGGTAGGGCCCGTATGGGCGGAGTGCAGAACATGCACCAAGGGGGCATGGCTGACATGAAAAAACAAATCCTGTTTGCCCTTCTCATCATCGCCGCCATCGTCGCCTTCCGTTTGCATACGCCGCCTGACGTTCCTCTGCCCAAGAGCGCTCAGGTGCACGGCAGCACCGTCACCATTCCCGTGACCAGTCACGTCAATCCCAAGGCCAATCAATACGCCGGTCTGGCGCGCCAATCAGGGCATCGGTACGCGGTGGTAATCAAGAGCGGCAACGTTATGAAAGAGTTTCAAGCAGGATCTGTAATAACCAAGGGTAGGGACGGCGTCGATTACAAAGCCAGTGGACAGATTCACCTGTCCGGCCGTCCCTATCAAGCCCAACAGCTGCACGTGGATGCAGATGGCCGGCAAGGCTACATCGTCTTCAAACAGATATCGTCGTAGCCGCCACCGAATGGTCATAAGAAGCCTCAGCGCGCGACTGTGCGGACGATACCGACGTGCGCAGGCACTTGACCAAATCCTCGACGATGGCGCTGGCCGTGGCCAGGGCGCCGGCACCCGGCCCCATCAGGGTAACCTCTCCCACCAGATCCCCCTCCACAGTCAGCGCATTGGTGACGCCGCCGACGTGATACAACGGATCCTCGGGCGAGAGAGGCAGCGGTTGGACCACCGCCGACACGGGCGTTCCCGCCGCATCGAACACAGCCTCCGCCACCAACTTCCAGCGTTTACCCTGCGCCACCGCCCGCCGGACATCCTCCTCTGTCAGCCCGCGTATGCCCCGTTTCACGATGGCCGTTTCGGGCATCGTGGATCCGCAAAGTGTCCAAATCAAAATCTGCAGTTTGTACAGGGCGTCGTCGCCGTCCACGTCCTGGGACGGATCTGCCTCCGCGTAGCCCAGTGCCTGCGCCTCCGCCAGAGCCGCCGAAAAACTCGTGCCTGTATTCATGCGCGTGAGGATGAAATTGGAGGTCCCGTTCACAATCCCGCGCAGACGGCGGACACGGTTGGCCTGGAAATAGGTTTCCAGCGTATGGATGGCCGGAATGCCGGCCAGCACGCTGGCCTCGTAGTGTAGAGTGGCCCCGTTTGCACGTGCGGTGGCCAGCAGTTCCGCTCCATGCAGCGCCAGCAGCTGTTTGTTGGCGGTGACCACCGACTTGCCGGCCGTGAGAGCCGTCAAAAGGGCCGCCCGCGCCGGTTCCACGCCGCCCATCGCTTCCACAATTACATCGGTTTGCGGATGCGCCACCACGGAATACCAGTCGTCACACAGCCGTTCCGGCGCCATCCGGACGGATCGCGGTTTTGTCAAGTCGCGCACGGCGATGCGTTCAATCACAGGTCGACGGCCGGCGCGCTCGTAAATTTTATCTTGATTGCGGCTCAACGCCTCCACGACCCCGCTGCCGACTACGCCGCAGCCGAGAAGCCCGATGCCTGCACACTCGTATCTGTTCATCCAGGCCACACCCCTTTCAAAACCTCTGCCAGTCGCTGCGGCTCGGCCAAGAACGCGTCGTGCCCAAAATCGGACCGTAACACCCGCAGGTCCACTCGCGCTCCCGCCGCTGCGGCCGCTTGGGCGGTGCTTTCAAGGGCCGAAACCGGATAAAGGTAGTCGGTGTCGATGCCAACCACCGTCAGCCGCGCCCGCAACCGGGCCAGGGCGGCGGCCAATCCGCCGCGACCACGGCCAATGTCGTGGGAGTCCATCGCCCGCGTCAGGTACAGGTAACTGTTGGCATCAAAACGGGCGTCCAATTTTTGCGCATGGTGGCGCAAGTAGGATTCCACCTGGAACTGCGGCTCCGTGAAGGCGGCCAGCGCCTGCGCCTCGGGTGTCCAACTGGACTCCGGAAACGGCGCGGGAACAGACTCGGACTCCCGCTCGTGCACCCGTCGCCGATGAAAGCGGGATTGAAACAGGGCATCGCTGCGATAGGTCAACATCGCCAGGGCGCGGGCCAGTCCCAACCCGTGCGAGGGTCGAGCGCCCGTATCATAATAGTTGCCGCGGCACCAGGCAGGATCTCCCACTATCGCCTGCCGCATCACCTCGTTGTAACCGATGGCCAGAGCGGAGAAATGAGCATCGGCGGCGATGATGACCGCGCGCTCCACCCGCTCTGGGTCGAGCAGGGGCCACTCCCACGCCTGCATCCCGCCGAGGGACCCGCCGATGACGAGCTGGATCTTCTGTACGCCCAGCTCATCCAGCAGCCGCATCTGGGCCCGCACCATGTCACGCACCGTCACCAGAGGAAAAGTGAGTGCGTATGGACGCCCATCGGGGCCCACACTGGCCGGACCGCTGGAACCACTGCAGCCGCCCAAGACATTGCTGCAGACGATGAAGCAGCGCCGGGTGTCGAGTAGCCGGCCCGGCCCAATGAGACCATCCCACCAACCGACCGCTCCCTCCGATCCTGCGGCAGCGTGCGCATCCCCCGTCAGGGCATGACAGACCACCACCACATTGTCGCCCTGTGGACTCAACTGCCCCCAGGTTTCAAAAGCGATGCGTACCTGTTCCAGCGTGCGGCCGCACTCGAATGTGAATTCGGGCAGGGTCATCACCCCGGCTTGGTGGCAAAGGCTGTTGATGACCGTGGTGTTCTTCTTCGCCCGCTCGACATTGTGTCGGCGGCTCTCGCCTTCCTCGGCCTCCGTCACGAGCCCTGGTTGCTTCTCGCTCACGCCAATCTCTCCCTACCTCGTCTGGATGCTCCTGGATGCGACGAAACTTGCCGTGTCCGACCGCCTGACTAGAACAAGAAAACGACCGCTCCGAGAGGAGCGGTCGCCCTGGTACACGTATGTATCCACAGCGCTCCTCTCATCTCTCAGAACACAGACGTGTCCTGCAGGAATTGGCACCTCTCCGGAACTACAGCTGCGTTCCGGTGGTTGCCGGGCTTCATAGGGCCAGTCCCTCCGCCACTCTGGATAAGAGTTGCTGAATATCTGTATAAACTTTTTCGTTTGGCTCAATATACCACTAGACAGATGGAGTGTCAATCACCTTGCCCTGCTCGTCTGGAGGCGGACTGCGTGCCAACCCTGGCTGAGATTGACCGGTGCGCCAAACGCCCGGTGGACATTTGGACCCTCTTCCTCTACTATCCACTCTCGAAACGCCTGGTCTGGATGGTCGCGCGCTGGCCCCGCATCACCCCCAACACGCTGACGCTGGCTTCGCTGGCTGTCTGCTTGGCCGGGTGTCTCGGTTTGACCGCGGGACGGCCGGATCAGTTTTTTACCGGCCTGGCACTCGTTCAAGCTTCTTACGTGATGGATTGTGCAGACGGACAACTGGCGCGCCTGCGTCGTCAATTTTCCCCCATCGGCGGCTGGCTCGACCAGGTGGCAGACAGGACGAAGGAGTTTGCGATCTACCTGGGCCTGGTCGACGGTTGGATGCGCCAGCATCCCCAATCCGACGCCTGGGTGTTCGCGATGGCCGCCCTGTTCAGCCTGTATCTGCTGGAGTACCTGAGTCAGATAACGATGTTCCGCCAGCCCGGTTCCAAAGAACCATTGGCCGCACCGGTCTCGCCCACCCCGGCGCCTGCTGTCCAGAGGCATGACGCCAGCGCGACCAAGCCCGGGCGCATTGACTGGCAACGACTCGTCCGCTGGCGGCGCTTCATTCCTTTTTATGCCTACAACATCGGGGAACAGTACTTTGCCCTGTTGGTGTTCGGCGCCTTCGGGGCGGTGCACGCGTTTCTTTGCTTCTCGGCCACCCTGGGCCTGGCCATGTGCGTCTACCGGCCGCTGGTTGCAGCCGTCAAATTTCACCGCGCCGCAGCCACCGCAACCAGGACCAGCACCTCTTCCACACTGTCCTCTATCGGCGACAAGGCGCCCGCCGCGCGTGTGGACGAGGGGGACGGTCAATCATGAACAGCTCCCGCCCTGACCTGCCCCTGGCCACGGTGTCAGCCCCCCTTGTCATCATCATCGCGGCGGTGCGCTGGGATGAGGTGTTCGCCCGCAACCAACAGATGGCCCGCGGCTTGGCACTGCGCGGGTGGGACGTGCTGTACGTGGAGCCGCCGGTGACGTGGCTGGCCCCGCTGCGCCGGTCGAGCGACCGCCGACACCTGCGCATCACTCCGCAATTCCGTCAGATTGCGGTGGATGCGCGGCACACCCTGCGTGTCCTCGCGCCGCCGACCATCCTGCCGCTGGGCCTGCGCCGGCGCGGATTGAACCGGTACAACCAGCGCCGCTTGGCGACGGCCATCGCGAAGGTCCACCGCCGCCCCGACGCGCTCATCAGCTACCTGCCGGCAGCCGCCGACCTGGTGCCGATTCTGCAGCCGCAGGTAGTGATCTACGACTGTGCCGATGACCACGCCGCCTTTCCCGGCACTCACAATCCGACCCTGGTGCGACAACTGGAGGCAGAGCTGACACGGCAGAGCCACAGCGTGTTCGCCACCGCCCGCAGCCTGGCCGACAGGCTCAGCCAATTGCGTGCGGACGTCCAGCTGCTGCCCAACGCGGCCGAGGTGGAACACTTTCGCCAGGCCGAAACCACGGAGCCCCACCCTCTGCTGCGAGACATCCCGCAGCCTCGCCTGGGGTTCATCGGCGGCATCGGACCATGGGTGGACCAGGCCTACATCGAAGCCCTGGCCAACCTCTGCCCGGACTGCCAGTTGGTGCTCATCGGGCCCACTTTGACCGACGTCAACCGACTGCGCCGACGGTCCAACGTCCACCTGCTCGGACCTCAGCCGTATGCGGATCTACCCCGATTCCTGGCGGGATTCGCCGCCGCTTTGTTTTGCTTTCGGGCCTCGGACCTAACCGAGGGCGTCAACCCGGTGAAAGTCTACGAGTACATCGCTGCCGGGCGCGAGGTCATCGCCACGCCCAATCGGGAAACAAGCGCCTTCGAGAGCCTCCTGTGGTTAGCCAGGACCCCGACCGAAGCGGCGGCTGCGTTGCGCCGCATTCTGGCTGGAGAGAGACGGTGCTCAGCATCGGCACGCGAGTCGTTTCTGGCCGAAAATTCATGGAAGCAACGCATAGACGTGATGGAGGCCAGCCTGTTCGCCAGGCTGGCCTCCATCCACGCGCGCAGGTCCCCATCACAACCGCCCACGTGACAACTTGTGCCCGCCGGGCCTACACGGGGGCACGGCGGCTCATACTTGCAATAACCGCGCCAAACCGGGGTTGTCCAAGCGCGTGCCGACGAAAAACGGCCCGAATTCGCCAAAGCGCGCGCTGGCCTCGTCAAACCGCATCTCGTAGACCAGTTTCTTGAATTGGAGCGGATCGTCCGCAAAGAGCGTAACTCCCCACTCCCAGTCGTCCAATCCGGTCGATCCGGTGATGATCTGCTTCACCTTGCCGGCGTATTCGCGGCCGATGCGGCCGTGGTTTTTCATCAGCTCGCGCCGTTCCTCCATGGACAACGTGTACCAATTATCCGCACCCTGCCGGCGCTTGCTCATGGGATAGAAGCACACGTTGCGCGTGGTTGGCAGCTCCGGCTTGAGTCGGCTTTGCAGATACGGATCGTGCTCCACGTCCACCCCCGGCTTGGCCAGGTAGGCGCTCAACTCGACGACAGACAGGTAGCTGTACGCGGGCGACGTGAAGTCGGCGAAGTGGGTCTTGTTGAACCGGGCCTCCGCGTCCGCCAACTCCTCCACCGTCGGCCGCATGTGGATGAACAACAGGTCGGCCTTCTGTCCAACGACTTGGTACTGCCCGTAAGCTCCCTTCTTTTCCGGGACCACCGCTGCGTAATCGGTGCAAAGACGAAGCAACTCAGCGACGGCCAGCTCGCGCTCCGCGGCGTCCGCCGCCTTCCACAGGGCCCAGTCGATGCTGCGAAAATCGTGCAGGGTATACCAACCGTCCAGGGTTTCTACAGCTTCACTCATCCGCCTTTGACCTCGCAATCGAGAATTTATGACTGCTGCACTTCGGCCAACGCCTGGTTGGCCAGCATTTGATAGGTAATGTCGTCCGCCGGCGGGTTGTGCAGCCCGGCTCGCACATCCCGGTACATGCGTTCGAGCGGCAGGTCGCGCCAAATGCTGCGACCGCCGACCACGCGCATGGCCAGATCCACCACCTCAAGCGCCGCGTTGGTCGCCAATGTCTTGACCGCGCCCAACTGCGGACGCAAAGCCAGCCGTTCCGCGGCGTTACCCGCATCCCAGCGCCGGGCGATGTCGTACATCAGGGTGCGGGCGGCCACCAGTTTGAGCTCCATCTGACCCAGTTTCTCTTGAATGTGCGCCACTTTGGCAATCGGATGCGGAAGACTGTTGGGCTGATAGGTCGCCGCGTAGCGCACCGCGAAATCCCGCGCGGCCAGCGCGATGCCGAGATAACAGGCCGGGATGTGCAGCGTCCAGCCACCGCCGTCACTGTTGCGGCGGGATGTCTCGCCCGGCCGTTGGCGGCTGATCAGCCGCTCCTCGGGCACAAACACGTCCTGCAGGACAATATCGTGGCTACCGGTGGCCCGCATGCCCATCGTGTTCCAGGTCTCGATAATCTGGATGTCTTTACCGGTCACCAAAAATTCGCCCACGTCCTCGCTGTCCGCGATGCCGGCCGTAACCAACACCCAATCCAGCGCCGGGGACAAGGTGCTGAACGTCTTACGCCCGGTGATGCGATAGCCGCCCGCCACCGGCGTCGCCGTTGTCTGCGGGCGTCCGCCCCGGCTCGGGCTGCCAGTGGCCGGCTCGCTGGCGCAGCTGTTGATGAGCGCCCCCCGTTCGACGACGGAGCGGCAGACTTCCGCGAACAAGGGCTCGGGAAAAGCGCGGGTGGTACGCAGGCTGAGCATCATGCCCACGTGCCAGCCAATCGCCAGAGCGGTCGATCCGTCCCCCCGCGCCACCTGCTCCTGATGTAGCAGCATCTCATACAGAGAGATTTCCTCGCCGCCAAACTCCTTGGGAGTTGTCCACGCCACGTAACCTGCCTTTCGCAACGCGTCGATGTTCTCGTGCGGAAAGCTGGCCTCCTCATCGTGGCGGGCGGCCCGTGCGGCGAACTGCGCAGACAACGCGCGGATAACCTCGTGGCGCCGCGCCTGCTCCTGCGTCTCAATGAACCAATTGCCGCTTGTCAACTCTGCTCCCCCTTGCCGCTCACACCTGCATCTTTGCCCAGGCGTCGTCCAAAAAGTCGGTGACCTCCTGCTTGGTCTTGCGCTTGCCGTTGACAAAGCGGCTCACAACCTGCCCGTCGCGATAGGCGATGAAACTTGGAATCCCAAGCACATCCAGCGTCTCGCACAGGTCCAGAAATTTGTCCCGGTCCACATGGTAAAACCGGAACTTGCCCTGATATTCGTTCACCACCTCGTCGATGTAGGTGTCCATGTAGCGGCAGTCCGGGCACCAATCGGCCGAAAACACCATGACGGTCGGATCTTTCTCGCGGACGAGCGTGAAAAACTGGTCCATTCCCTCGATTGCCTGCATCTGTCCTCTCCCCACTTTCATGGAAATTCCCGCTGGTACTTGCCGCCCGGATCGCACCGGGTAGCGCCCGACGCGGGCGGCCCGACTTCACAGCCGCACCTCATATGGCCTTTGACACCTCTGACGGCACCCGGGAGGCGCGCGGCAGCAGCAGGCTGCCGAACACCCCAACCAGGGAAAACACGGTTGGCAGCACGAAGGCGGCCGCATACGCGTGCCGGGTTGCGGATAGCTCGGCCTGCCCTCCGCCGCCGACCGCGTCCATCACAGCCCCAAATAACACCGGCAACAGCACCGCACTGAGAAAGCCGCCCGTGTTGGCAAAACCGGACGTGACCCCGGAACGCTCGGGGCACACATGGTCGCGAATGGCCGCGAACGTCAACAGGCTGCTACCACAGCCAAAGCCCACGATGAACATCACCGCGCCACTGACCGTGAGCGGCGGTTCGCCCCGCCAAAGCACGACCGAGAGCCACGAGGCGGCGGCCAGGGTCTGCGTGGCCAAATACGGCCGCTGCCGATCTTTAAGCCGGTCGCTCACCCAGCCCATGACGGGACTGGCCACCAGAGCACCGACAAAGGCAATCAGCGTGAACCAGGCCGCTTCCGCCCGGGACAGCCGATAGACGTCCATGAAGAACGGCACCACCCATAGGCTGACCATGGCCAAGTACGTGCCCATCGCGCCAAAGTGGCAGCAAAACGTCGACCAAGCGAGTCGATCCCGTACCACCCCGGCCAACAGGCGCCGGATGGGCACCTTCTGTACACGCACGCTGCCGGTTGTCGCGGCAGACGCAGCCTGCGCCGGGCCTTTGCCCATCAACACCAGTCCGTCAAGCACACCGGCGGCCAGTAGGAGGGCACCGATGACGGTGAACGGAAAGTGCCAACCCGCAGCCGCAATCCACGCCGCCAACGGGATGCTGGTGACCAACGCGCCCAGGTTGCCGGCCGTATTGACAACGCCCAGGACGGCGGCAAACCGGCCTTTGGCAAACCACTTGCCAAGAATCAGCACAATGTTCACCCAGATTAGCGCGTCTCCCAAGCCAACAATCGCCCGTCCGGCCAGCAGCCAGCCAAAGCTGTGGGCCGAAGCAAATAACAGCGTGCCGGCGCCGTCGCACAGCACTCCGCAGACCAGCATCCGCTCCGGACCCGACTTGTCCCCGTACAGCCCCACCGGGATCTGCAGCAGCATGTACAACAGGTACTGGATGCTCGTGATGGTGCCGAGCACGGCCGCCGAGACGTGAAACTCAGACTGCAACTGGTCGGAGATCACGCCCGGCCCTGTGCGCTGCGTAAACACAAGCAGATACGAAACCGCGATGCTCGTCAATACCAACCAGCGCCACCGCGACGCCCAGGCCGCCCCGACTGTCGTTTTGTCCATGTTCTCAGATGCCTCACCCTGATGATCAGTCAACATCAATGACTCTAGTACAGGGGGCCGGCAAAGTCAAAACAGCGGCCGTTCGCTGGATGCGCGACGTGGCGCCCGCCGACCGCTGCTCACAGGTTGTACAGGGCCGTGAACTTGTCCTTCAGGTACTGAATCAAATACTTGGCGTCAATTGCCTCCCCCGTCACCTTCCGCACAATCTCGCTGGGCTCAAGCATCTTCCCGCTGCGGTGGATATGCTCGTTGAGCCACTGCTTGATGGGCAACAGGTTGCGGTTGCGCACCTGCTCCCAATAATCGGGGATGTCCCGCGCCAGGGCGTGGGCAAACTGGGCCGCGTAGATGTTGCCGAGTGAATACGTGGGGAAGTAGCCAAAGCTGCCGCCGGACCAGTGTACGTCCTGGAGCACCCCTTCCCCGTCGTTCTCGGGCACCACGCCCAGATACTCCTGCATCTTGTCGCGCCAGACGGCGGGCAGGTCGGCGACCTGGATCTGCCCGTTGATAAGCCCTTTCTCAATTTCGTAGCGAATCATGATGTGCAGGTTGTACGTCAACTCGTCCGCCTCAATGCGAATCAGCGACGGCCGCACATCGTTGACCGAACGGTAGAAGTCATCCAACGAGATGTCGGCGAATTGAGACGGGAACAGCTCGAGGATGTAGCGGTAGTTGGCTTCCCAAAACGGACGGGATCGGCCGATGATGTTCTCCCAGAAGCGCGACTGCGATTCGTGAATCCCCATGGAGGCGCCGGAGCACAGCCCGGTGCCAATCAGTTCCTCCGCCACCCCTTGCTCGTACAGGGCGTGGCCGCCTTCGTGGATGGTGCTGAACAGATTGCTGCGCATGTCCTGCCACAGGAACTTGGTGGTGACGCGGGCGTCAAAACGATTCATGCTGATCTGGAAGGGATGCACCGTTTCGTCCAGGCGCCCGGCGGCAAAATCGTACCCCATCTGCTCCAGCAGGTAATGGGAGAGCTTGCGCTGCAGCGCCGTATCGTAGCCTCGGTAAAAGCGCGCATCGTCAAAATGCCTGCCGGTGGCGACGATCTGGTTTAACAGCCGCAACGTCTCATGGCGCAGGTTGTCGAACAGCGGATCCAACTGAGCCACCGTGACACCGGGCTCATACTGGTCCAGCAGGGTGTCGTATTTGTTGTCCTGATAGCCCCAGTACTCCACAAACTCATTCGTCATTGCGACAATCTGCTCCAAGTACGGCCGGAACATGGCGAAGTCGGCCTTGCTCTTGGCTTCTTCCCAGATCGATTCCGCCCTGGAGACCAGAACCACGTACTCGTGATAGCGTTCAGGCGGAATCTTGCGCGCCCGGTCGAACGCCTTGCGAAATTCACGCAGCATCGCCCGTGTCACAGGGTCAAGAGCATCCCGCTGGGCCTCCAGGAGATGCAAGAACTCCTCCATCCGGTCGGACGTGCTCATACGAAACACAGCGGACGAGAGCGTGCCTATAGCCTCGGAACGCAACGCTGCCCCCTTTTTCGGCGCCCCTGTGCGCAGGTCCCAGTACATCAGGGCCAGCGCCTCCTGATAATGTTCCATCTCCCGTACATATTGTCGGAACTCCTGTACGGTCTGTTCGATTTCCTGACTCATACGCCCCACTCCATTCTGTCGCGGACAGCACCAGGATTTTGTTTCCATTATAGCAAAACCGGAGTTACTTTTCGTGTTTATCCCAAATAAGGACAGCGATTCCCCACCAGCCCCAGAGCGGTTTATTCACTGTCTCCCCGGCGCGCCACTTTCACCGGACCGCACTGGTCCCGCGCGGTCACGACAATCGCATCGATATTCACGTGCGCCGGCCGTGTGGCCGCAAACAACACACACTCCGCCACATCCTCGGCCACCAACGGAGTCATGCCCGCGTACACCGCGTCCGCCTTCTCCTCGTCGCCATGAAACCGAACGATACTGAATTCGGTTTTTACCATACCCGGATCTATCGTGGTCACGCGCACCGGCTTACCCAACAGCTCTTCGCGCAGCGCCTCAGTGATGGCCCGCACAGCAAACTTGCTGCCGCAATAGGCCGATCCGCCCGCGTACGGCACCCTGCCGGCGATGGAGCCGATGTTGATCACGTGTCCGTCGCCGCTGTCGATGAGACTAGGTAGAAACAGCCGCGTCATGCGCAGCAGCCCGAGAACATTAGTGTTGACCATCTCCTCCCACTCGGCATCATCTTGCGCCTCTGCAACCGGCGTCTTGCCGCGCGCCAGACCGGCGTTGTTAAGCAGGACATGGACATGACCGTACTGACTCAACACCGCCTCCGCAAACCGCTCGGCGGAGGCGACGGAGGTGACGTCCAACTCGCCGACAAACGGTTGTTCCCCGGTCGCCTCCGCCAACTCCGCAGCCAGCGCACGCAGCTGGTCCACACGCCGAGCGCCCATGGCCACCCGAAATCCAGATTGAGCCAAAGCCCGCGCGCTCGCCGCACCTATCCCGGAGCTGGCTCCAGTGATGACAGCAACACGTTGATTCCCTTGCAACGCCATTGCCATCGCCTCCTCCGCTTCCATCATACCAATTTTCAAAATCAACGTCAGACTGCCGGCAAACCACCACGTCGCGTTGGTCATACACTGCTCTGAAACGGTCGGTTGGGCCGACCCTTGTTAAGGAGTGATTTATCCATGCCCTGCCCGGAGGTTAAGACCGGTCATGTTGAAATCCCTGGGGAAGACTACACTCGCATCCAGCAAAGCGCGGATGCGGGGCGCAACCTGTGGCGGCTCGACCCGATTCGAACGGCTCAGGTGGTCGGCAGCCAGAGTCTCGGCTTTCGTCCAAACGACGTCTACACGTTTGTTGAGCGGTATCGTGACCCGGGATCCGGTTTGCAGCACGCCATCGTCCGCGTCCAACATGGCCCCTGCCGTTACATCGTCACCCTGTACCAGCCGGTGCGGCAAGGACCGCGCGGAATCTGGGTGGTGCACTTCGTAGAGGACATCACAACCTGACGAGTTGACAGAGACCAGGTGGCGAGCAAAACTGGTGTCGGGCCTGACAGATGGTTACAATATGGTTACAATATAATTACAGACAGAGATCCACACCCTATCCTGCAAGGAAACGGAGAGCTATGATGAACAATCCTTCGTACTCATTCGAAACGCCGGCCCGGGCGCCGGAACACGTATTCATCCTGTTTGGCATCACGGGTGACCTGGCAAAGCGCAAGTTGTTGCCCGCGCTTTATGCATTGCACCGCAATCAGCAACTGCCGGAGAAGTACGCCGTCGTCGGCGTGGCTCGTTCCCGCAAGGATGATGCGGAACTGCGGCAACTGCTGTTGGACTCGCTTTCCCAGTATGCCCGCTATAAGATGGAGGACGATGACCAGTTCGAATCGTTCTCCGACCGCTTTTCTTACTGCGCGGTCGACGTCAGCAAACCGGAAGAGTTTGTACGCCTGAAAGAGCACGTGGAGGCAGTCGAGGCTCGTTTCGGGCTGAATGCCAAGAACCGCATGTATTACCTGGCCATGGCGCCCGAGTTCTTCGCCCCGATAGCCGCCAACCTTCAAGCCTCCGGACTAACCCGCTCGCAAGGATGGAAACGGCTGATTATCGAAAAGCCGTTTGGTCATGACCTGGCCTCGGCGCAGACGCTCAACGAAGAACTGCGACAAGCCTTCGATGAGGAAGAGATCTACCGCATCGACCATTATCTAGGCAAAGAGATGGTGCAAAACATCGAGGTCATCCGGTTTGCGAATTCGATTTTTGAGCCGGTTTGGAACAACCGCTCCATCGCCAGTGTGCAGATCACGTCCAGCGAGACTGTGGGGGTGGAGGACCGGGCCTCCTACTACGAAAACTCCGGTGCCCTGCGCGACATGGTGCAAAACCACATGCTGCAAATGGTCATGATGATCGCTATGGAACCGCCCAGCCGGTTGAAGACGGAGGCTATTCGCGACGAAAAGGTCAAGGTCCTGCGCTCCCTGCGACGCTATGATGCGGCAGAGGTACGGCAGAACGTCGTCCGCGGCCAGTACCAAGGCGGCTGGATAAGGAGCCAAGCTGTCCCCGCCTACCGTGAGGAACACGGCGTGGCCCGCGACTCCCAAACGGAGACGTTTGTCGCAGCCCGGTTGTACATTGACAACTTCCGCTGGGCAGGGGTTCCGTTCTACATTCGCACCGGTAAACGCCTGAGCGCGAAGGCGACCGAAATCGTCATCCAGTTCCGCTCGATGCCCAAAAACCTGTACTTCAACAAATCCGGGGATCTCGGTCCCAACCGGCTGGTTATCCGTGTCAATCCGGCCGAAGGCATGTCCCTGCACTTGAACGCCAAACGTCCGGGCACCGACGAAACGGTGCTGCCGATTGAGATGGAGTTCAGCCAGGAGACCAACGCATCGCCGGAGGCGTATGAACGCCTCTTGTTTGACGCGATGTGGGGCGATTCCACGTTCTTCACGCGCTGGGATGAGGTCTCCCTGGCCTGGAAATGGGTTGATCCGATTGCCCACGCGTTCGCCACAGACAGCGAACTGCCACTGCACCCGTATGCGGCCGGCAGCCCGGGTCCGGCGGCCGCTGACGCGCTGCTGCAGGAGGACGGATTTGCCTGGTGGCCTGTGTCCGGAGAAGAACGGGCGACGCCGACGCCCGAACAGGTCGAAGGATACCCTCAGCCGGCGACGATTCGAGAGACCGTCCAGGCCACGCCCCGGCCGTAACGGGCGGCCGGGTTCCAAGGGGCGACCAGCGTCGCCCCTGGTCCTGCCCCGATTCTCGCGTTTGCACGCGCATGCAGACCATGCCCCGTGAAAGGATGAGAGACCTTGTCTCTGCTCGAAACTCGGTTCCGAATTCACGACATCAGCATGCCCATCCAGCGCGGCATGCCCGTGTACAAAAACAAGCCTGAAAAGCAGCCTGAATTTGAAACGACGTCTGACTTTCAAACCGGTTCCACCCACGAAACTCGCTTGCACATCGACGCGCACACCGGCACCCACCTGGACGCCCCCCTGCACATGGTGGAGGGCGGGGCGACGATTGAGACCGTGCCCATTGCCGATCTCATCCGCCCGTGCCGCGTCCTCGACCTGACCCACGTCAACCAGGCGGTGCGCGCCGGGGATCTGGCCGAGTGTGACATTCGGCCGGGAGAATTTCTCCTGCTCAAGACGCAAAACTCGTTTGACAACGGGTTCAACTTTGAGTTCGTCTATGTGACGGCGGAGGCGGCCCAGCTGTTGGCCGACAAGGGCATTGCCGGCGTCGGTATCGACGCGCTCGGCATCGAGAGGGCCCAACCGGGCCACGAAACGCACAAAATTTTGTTGCAAAAAGGGATCCACATCCTGGAGGGATTGCGCCTGGCCGATGTGAAACCTGGATCTTATCTGTTGATTGCCGCGCCACTCAAGCTCACCGGCATCGACGCGGCGCCGGCCCGGGCCCTGTTGCTGGAAGAAGAGCCTGGCCAACGTTGACCGAAACCTTGCTCGACGACCCTCGCGCCCGGCAGCATATCAGGCACATAGACAGAAAAATCAACCGGCGGTCACGACCGTCGGTTGATTTCGTCTTCGATTCTTTGTTCAATCTCTTCGTCCGTCAGGTCGAATTCACGGGACAAGCGCCGCGCCAGCTGCCGCTGTTCGTGATAATAGCGGCGCAGCTGCTCGCGCCGCCGCTCGGGATCCCTTGACCAGGTGCGACGGCTGAACAGCCGATACAATCCATAGCTCAGGCCGGCAGTCACCACCAACATGAGCAGGCTGACCAAGGGAGGTCCGAAACCAAAACCGATAATCATCCCGGATTCATCCCTTCCGCAGCGCCCGATTGACGCGTCACATCAGTCCGCCTTTTCCACGGCGTGGCCGCCAAACTCGTTGCGCAGCGCAGCGACCACCTTGCCGGTAAAGGTATCGTCGGAGAGTGAACGATAGCGCATCAACAGCGATAGCGCGATGATTGGCGCCGCCACCTGCAGGTCCAGCGCTTCCTCCACCGTCCATTTGCCCTCCCCGGAGGAGTGCATAACACCCCGGATGGACGCCAGCTTCGGGTCCTTCTCGAAGGCACTCTGCGTCAGCTCCATCAGCCAACCGCGAATCACAGAGCCGTGCGACCAAACTCGCGCCAGTTCCGCGTAGTTGTATTCAAACGGTCCCTTTTCGAGCACCTCGAAGCCTTCTCCAATCGCGGCCATCATGCCGTACTCAATGCCGTTGTGCACCATCTTCGCGTAATGGCCGCTGCCCGCCCGACCGGTGTACAGGTAGCCCCCTGCTACCGCGGTATCGCGAAACAGCGGTTCTATCGTGGGAAATACATCGGGGTCCCCGCCAATCATGTAACAAGCTCCATGACGCGCCCCTTCCATGCCGCCGGACGTGCCGACGTCGAAGAAGTGCATACCTGCCCGCGAAAACTCTTCAGCCCGGCGCAGAGAATCCTTGTAATGGGAGTTACCCGCTTCGATGACGATATCGCCGGGTGCGAGCCGAGACTTCAGTTCGCCCAGGACGTCCTCGACAAACTGGTGTGGCACCATAATCCAGATGATGCGCGGGACCGGCAGTTTCGCCACCACTTCCGCCAGCGATGCGGCCGTGTCAGCGCCGGCCTCTCCCATCCGCTGTCTGGCTTCCGGCGAAACGTCATACGCCACCACCTGGTGACCATGGTCCATCAGATTCAAGCCTAAGTTGTACCCCATCTTGCCGAGGCCCAACAGACCCACTTTCATAGGTGAATGTTCTCCTTTCTCCACTCCGGCTGGAATCTATTGTACCACTCCCCGCCCGGGCGCCAAACCCTCCAAGCCACTCCATTGACGGCAGCATCCGGATGGTCGACAATGAAGAGGTGAAGAAATAGAAGGAGGGACGTCTGTGCCCATCACCGAGCAGCTGGCGCCAGGTATGGTCGTCCTCTTCATCGGCTTCAATCCGTCGCTGACCTCCGCCGCGCGGGGATTCAACTATGCCGGACGCAACAACCGGTTTTACCGGGTGCTATACCTCTCCGGCCTGACCGGTCGCCAATATCGGCCGGAGGAGAGCCCATCGCTGCTGGACGACTACCAGTATGGCTTCACCAATATAGTTACCCGTCCCAGCAAGAGCGCGGCAGACATCACAACGGAGGAGTTTCGGCAAGGCGGTCGCATACTGGCGGCTAAGCTGCACCGGTACCGCCCCGTCTTCGCCTGCTATGTCGGCAAAGGAGTCTATCAGCAGTTTCTCCGCCAGTTCCCGAGGCGCCGCGGAGCGGCCGTTCCCTGGGGCTTTCAAGCGGATCCGCTGATACCCGGGGTACGGGACTTTGTCGCTCCCTCGACCAGCGGCCTGGTCCGCATGCGCCTTTCCGAACAGACAGCCATCTACCGGGAATTGGCGCAGGCTGCCCACCGCTGGCGCCAGCAAAGAGCCGGGCGCGGACCGGTCCACTTTGACGATCCGTCCCGGGGTGCGTTAGAGTGAGGCCTATGAAGACTTTGGTATTCGACCTGGAAGGCACATTGGTGGATTCTACACGTTGGTCCAGACAGCAAAGAGGCCCCGAACGCGGCGGCGCCAAGGATAACAGCCGCCTATTTCCAGAAGCTCGCGATGTGCTCGTGACGCTCAAGCGGCGCGGCTACACGCTGACCATTGCCAGCAACTGCAGTCAGGCGTATCTGGACGAACTGCTCGACCAAGAAGGGCTGCGTCTCCTGTTTGACCATCCGCTGTGTCTGGAGACGGTTCAGGGCCGCAGCAAGGCCGACACCTTGGCCGCCCACATCGCCCGTTTTGGCCGCGGCCTGGTCATGATTGGCGACAGACCCTCGGACATTCGCGCCGCGGCGGCACACAAACTGCCATCGGTAGGCTGCGCGTTCCATCTGTCCGCGGCCGATCTCAAAGGGGCCACGCACATTATTCACGCATTGCCGGAACTGCTGGACCTGTTTCCGTAATCCCGCTCCTGGCACGGCACATCCGTCAGGGGCTTGTCCGCATGTGAAGGACCGCGTGCAAACAGAAGGAAGGATGCGCCATGAGGCCAACACGCCGGACTCGCGTCGTCGTCGGCATGTCGGGCGGCGTGGATTCGTCTGTAGCCGCCTGGCTGCTGAAGCAGCAAGGTTACGATGTGATTGGCGTCTTTATGAAAAACTGGGATGATACAGACGATGTCGGTGTCTGCACCGCCGCCGAGGACTTTGAGGACGTGCGGCAGGTCTGCCATCACATCGGCATTCCGTATTACAGCGTCAATTTTGAACGGGAGTACAGGGACAGGGTGTTCACGTACTTCCTGGAAGAGTACCGGAAAGGGCGCACCCCTAACCCGGACGTCCTGTGCAACCGCGAAATCAAATTCAAGGAGTTGCTGTCCACGGCGATGCAGCTGGGCGCCGACTATTTGGCGACCGGGCATTACGCCCAGGTTCGGCGCACCCCGGACGGCAGCCAGCTGGTACGCTCCGTGGATAGAAACAAAGACCAGACGTACTTTCTGTACATGGTCAACCACACGGCCTTGGAGAAGACGCTGTTCCCAATTGGCGGCCTGGAAAAGCCGCGGGTGCGCCAGATTGCCGAGGAGGCGGGGTTGGTCACAGCCCGCAAGAAGGACAGCACAGGCATCTGTTTCATCGGGGAGCGAAACTTCCGAGCATTTCTCAGCCATTATCTTCCGGCCCAGCCCGGTGAGATGCGCACCCTCTCCGGTCAGCGGATTGGCACGCATCAGGGATTGATGTACTACACCATCGGCCAGCGCAAGGGACTCGGCATTGGCGGCCGCGGCAGCGGGCAGCCATGGTTTGTCGTGGACAAAGACGTAAAAAACAATGTCCTGTACGTCGAGCAAGGCCACGACCACCCCGCCTTGTTCAGCGACGGACTGTTTGCCAGTGACTTGCACTGGGTGGCGGGACAGCCGCCGGCTGCGCGCTTTTCCTGCACCGCCAAGTTTCGCTATCGGCAGGAGGACCAGCCCGTCGAGGTGGAACAGGTGGATGGGTCCACCTGGCGGGTGACGTTTGCCTCCCCCCAGCGCGCCATCACCCCGGGTCAATCGGTGGTCTTTTATGACGGGGACGTTTGCCTCGGAGGTGGCATCATCGACGAGGCGCTGCGCCGCGACAGCTTCACCGCGCGCGCGGAATCCACAGTCGGCCATCGCTCCTAACCGGCACCCATCCCTTTCCCCGCCAGGCGCCGCAGATGCGGCGCCTTTTTGACCCTTTGCGTAGCTATCGCGTCGTCCCCCTATTGACCTAAGTGTATTAAGTGATATAATACACTCAATCCACGCAGTGCACCTGGAGCGAAACGGATCGGAGGGACAAGAGTGGATGAACGGCAGGTTGGCTCATTGACGTTTCGCCTGGACCTCAGCCAGCCTTTGTACGAGCAGATCCTAAAGCAAATGAGAAGCGCGATTGCCAAGGGAGAGATCGCTTTGGGAGAAAAGATTCCTTCTGTACGAGAGATGGCGCACGCGCTGAAAGTCAACCCGAACACCGTCAGCCACGCCTACCAAGAGTTGGAACGCGACGGGTTGACCGAAACGCGGCGCGGCCAGGGCACTTTCATCACCACCTCCCGCGAGCGCGTTCAACAGTTTCGCAGGGAACTGGCAGAGCGGCTCCTGGCTGACTTCGTAGCCCAGATGCAAAGCCTCGGCTACACCTGGGACGAGATTGAACACTGTTTGCACACCAAGAAGAAGGAGGCGGCCGTCCATGGGCGAAACGGCGGTGCTCTGTGAACAGGTCGAGAAACGGTATGGAGCCAATCGGGCGCTGGACGGACTCGACCTGACCATCCCGGCCGGGCGTGTGGTCGGAGTGCTCGGCCCGAACGGATCTGGCAAATCGACGCTGTTTCGCATGATCACCGGGCTGGTACGGCCAGACGCGGGGCGGATACGGGTGTTCGGTGAGGCACCGGGCTGGCGGACCAACCGCGACATCGCGTACCTGCCCGACCGGGCCCGTTGGTACTCGGACCATACGGTGCAGCAGGCATTCCGCTGGGCGGAAACCTTCTTGCCCGGATTTTCCCTGGAGGAAGCGCTTGGGCTGGCCGAGTTCATGAAGCTGCCGCTGGATGGCCGGGTGCGCGACATGTCGCGCGGGCAGGAGGCGCGCGTGATGCTCATCCTCTGCATCGCTCGCCGCGTGCCGCTGATCATCCTGGATGAGCCGTTCACCGGCATCGACACCGTATCGCGGGAGAAAATCATCGACGCATTGATAGACCGAGTCAGCGACGGCGAACGCACGGTGCTCATCAGCACGCACGAGCTGTACGAGGTGGAGGCGCTGTTTGATCTCGCCGTATTTCTCGAGTCCGGGCGCGTGATTCGTTCCGGAGACACGGACGAACTGCGCCGCCAATTCGGCTCTATGCACTCTGCCATGCAGACACTGTATCGATAGGAGGTTAACCATGCCTGCACAATCCACATTCTGGGCACTCGTCCGACACGATTTCAAACACCGCAGGCGCCGCCGGACGCCCATCCCGAGAGCGTGGCGGCTTGCCTACGTGGCCGCCGTCGCGCTGGTCCTTTTGGCCGTGGCCACCTATACGGCACGCGGTGGTCACTACCGCCTGGGACCGGTGTGGTGGGTCGCGTTCGGACTGCCATTCACTAGCTTCGGCATCGCCGTGAACACGATGGTGACTGAATGGAAAAACGGCACCGTCGGTTGGTGGCTGACCCTGCCCTACTCCCGGCTGCACCTGAGCGCGGCCAAATTTGTGGCAGCCGTCGTGCGCAGCGTCTTCATCTATGCCTTAACCTACGCGGTGATGGCGTTCTTCGGCCTGTACACCGCGCTCGTCAGCGGACATCTGGACCTTGGCTATACCGCCAGTTACCTGCGCACAGGACTTCAGTTGGTCGGACTTTCCCTTGCCGCGTGCCCATTCGTGGCCGCGTTTGGGGTTGTCTACGGCGCGCTCGCCGAGTCGCGGGCCCGTCCGGCGATGCCGCTGACGTGGATTTTGTTCTCGGGCCTGTGGTGGTTGATTTTCAGCCAGGATTACCGTTACCTGCAGGTTCACTCGGATGGGGTACCGCATGTGTCGCTGTCGCCTACACTGTGCATCTCCATCGCCTGCAGCTGGGTGCTGGCGTACGGCCTGATACGCCTCGCCGCCTACTTGCTTGATGAGCAGCTGGCGATGTAGAAACGCAGGAATGGAGGAAAACTGTATGATGACTGCATCTGCCGGTTTCAACATGGATTGCGCGTTGAAGGTGGACCACCTGGGCAAGTCGTTCGGCCCGGCCACGGCGCTGGCCGATGTCAGCTTTGCCGTGCCGCGCGGCTGCTGTTTTGGACTGCTCGGCCCCAACGGGGCTGGCAAGTCCACGACCATGAAAATCGTCGCCGGGCTGCTGGAGCCGGATGCTGGTTCTGTGAACGTGCTGGGCCTGGACGCGGCCCAAAACGGGCGATCCGTCCGTCGTCACGTGGGATACGTGCCGCAGGACATTGCCCTGTACCCGACGCTGTCGGTGCACGACAACCTGATGTTCTTTGGCGAAGTGTACGGGCTGCGTGGGGCGCGACTGTACGAACGGATCGACGCGGTGCTGGCCAAGACCGGTCTCAGCGAACGCAGGAAAGACCTGGTGGAGAATCTGTCCGGCGGCATGAAGCGCCGCATTAACATCGCCGCGGCGCTGCTGCACGAACCCCAGCTGCTCATCCTGGATGAGCCCACCGTGGGGGTGGACCCGCACTCTCGCAACCACATCTTTGAATTGGTGCGCGAGCTCGTGCAACAAGGGGCGACTGTCATATATTCGACCCACTACATGGAGGAGGCGGAGACGTTGTGCGACGAAGTGGCCATCCTCGACCACGGACGCGTCGTCACCTCCGGTCCGCTCGTCCAGCTGTGGAATCAATACGGCGCCAAGGCGGTCTATGTGCAGATGGACGGGTTTGAACAGCTGCCACCGTTCCCTCACCCCTGCCAGGTGTCGCGGAGAGAGCACGGGTGGTGGATAGAGACGGAGCACAGGCAGCAGGTGATGTCTTTCCTGTTGCAGCAGGCCGAAGAGCGGGGGCTGACCATTCACGCCTTGGAAATGGCGCGACCCTCACTGGAGTCGATGTTCCTCAAATTGACCGGGACACGGCTGCGCGACTAGCCGTCCCACCCAACCAAAAGGAGGCAAACGGATATGCGAAGCATCATCCGCAAAGAACTGAAACTGCTGTTCAAAGGCCGGGGCAACCTGTTCTTCCTGGTCATTCTGCCCATGCTCTTCATCGCGTTATTCGGATCCGTGTTCTCCGGGTCCGCGTATCCGGATGCTCAATCGGCTATGCTGGACCAAGTGGTTCCCGGCTATACAGTGATGTTTGTCTTTTTCATCATCCTCAGCATGATGCGCCGGTTCATGAGCGAAAAAGAATCAGGGATTCTGGCGCGGCTGATGAGCACGCCACTGCAGCCGCTGGCCTATCTGGTCGGGATGTGGGTGCCGGCCATCATCGCCGTTTTGATCCAGTGCACGGTTCTGCTCGCCTTTGGTCATCTTGTCTACCACGTCCATCTAGGAAACCTGTTGGCCGTGGCGGTCATCGTGCTGTGCCTGGCCATCTGCGGGACGGGCATCGGATTGGCCGTGTCCCTGCTGGCGCGTGGTGAGAACCACGGGCGCGGCATCACAATGCTCATCACCCTGGGCGGTGCGGCCCTCGGCGGCCTGTGGGTGCCCGAGTCGATGCTGCCCCACTTCGCCCGCGTGCTCAGTCACATCACGCCCCAATACTGGGCGCAGCAAGGATTCCAGCAGGTGATGACGCACGGCGGGCACACCGCCGACGTTGTGCAATCCTTGGCCGTGCTGCTGGCCTTTGGCGCCGCCGGATTGATTGTAGCGCTGTGGCGGTTCCCCCGCTACCTGCGCGTGTCCATCAGCGGCTGAGGTTTCTCCCCGTCGCGGCCGGTCCAACCACAGCAGTTGGACCGGCCAAAGGACTTGTCACCCTCTCGAAAGCCGCCGTGACTTGTCACGCTCTCGAAAATTGTTAAAATAAATCCCATTCCCTTATGTCCACCGTCTTTCGGGACAGACCAACCAGCATCGGAGTGGAGAACATGAACATCCTGGAAATGCGCGGTGTGAGCTGGCGCCGGCAAGGGCATACCATCATACAGGACGTCGACTGGAACATCCGCGCCGGAGAACACTGGGCCGTCGTGGGGCGCAACGGATCAGGCAAGACCAGCCTGCTCAGCATGATAAACGGATACATCTGGCCGTCGCGCGGCGAAGTGGAGGTGTTGGGACAGCGCTTGGGACGCGTCCCCGTGCAGGAACTCCGCCGGCAAATCGGTTGGGTCAGCCAGTCCATGGCCGAGCAAATCGCCCAATCGGCCTCGGCCGGCGACGCGGCTGTGCAGATTGTCATCAGCGGCAAGTACGCGTCGGTCGGGTTGTGGCAGGGGTTCGACGCGGCGGATGCGGAGACGGCGATGGGGCTGCTGCGCCAGTTTCGCTGCGAGTCGCTGGCTGACAAGCCGTTCCAGGTGCTCAGCCAGGGCGAGAAGCAACGCGTTCTCTTGGCGCGAGCCTGGATGGCCAAGCCCAGGCTGTTGATTCTGGATGAGCCGTGCACCGGACTGGATTTGCCGACGCGGGAGGAGCTGCTGGCCGCCATCGCCTGGCTCGGCGAGCAGCCCGACGGCCCGACGCTGGTGTACGTGACCCACCACACGGAAGAGATCTTGCCCTGCTTCTCCCATACCCTCCTGCTTCAGCAGGGCCGTGTTCTCGCCCAGGGGCCGAGCCGCGACGTGCTGTCTGCAGACTTGCTCAGCGACGCGTTCGGTCTCCCGGTAGCGGTTACGTGGGAAAACGACCGCCCGTGGGTGCGGGTGGTGGCCCGCCCGAGCACTGGGCTCACGGGAAAACCGGCGGGCGCTTCCGCGCCTGGGCACGCCCAGCCGTAATGCCGCCCCCTACATGCCGATGTACTGTGCGTACAGACGGCGGGCGACGGATACATCCTCGACCCCGTGGATGAGCGCCCGGCCGTCGGCGAACACGCTCAGCTGCACACTCCCCAGGTCGCAGCGCAGCAGCTGGGCGTTGTGGTGGACATGGCCGTGGGGGGACAGCCGCTCGGCGAGACGTGCCAGATTCAGGTTCTGGCCGGCGCCTCTCGGGCTCGGTTTCACCTGCACCGTCCGCCTGCCGCACAGAGACACCGCCAACGACTCCTCGCGGGCGGCCAAGGAGCGAAACTCGCGCCGTCCGCAGCAGGGACAATCAGCTTTGGCGGCGGGAAAGGCGATAGCGCGAAACTCCCCCGCCCAGACATCCACGTGCGTCAAGCTGCCGGTCAGCGCCCGGGTGTTCCCGGTCAGGTATTTGAGCGCTTCGGCCACCTGCAGGGAAGCGATGATGTTCACCACAGGGGCAATCACCCCCACCGTGTCGCAGGTGTCGTGTCCGCCTCCGCCCTCGGGCCCGAACAGACAGACCAGGCACGGAGTGTGGCCGGGACGGAACATGGCCGTTGTCCCGTAGGAAGCCACGGCACCCCCATACACCCAGGGAATGCCGTGCTTGACCGCCACGTCGTTCATCAGGTACCGCACCTCGAAGTTGTCAGTGCCATCGAGGATGAGGTCTACGTCGCACAGCAGCCGCTCCGCGTTGCGCCACGTTAGGTCCGTGACCACTGCCTCAATCTCCACCTCGCTGTTGGCCCGCGCCAGCTTCTCTCTTGCCGCCAGCGCCTTCGCGGCCCCGAGCTCGGCGTCCTCCTCGTCATACAGGGATTGGCGCTGCAGATTGGAAGCTTCGACCACGTCGCGGTCAATCAGCCGCAGATACCCGACGCCGGCGCGCGTCAGCTGCGAAGCCAACTGAGTCCCGAGCGCGCCGAGCCCGACCACCGCCACCCTGGCGGCCCGCAACCTCTCCTGGCCTTGTGGGCCAATGGGACGAAACAAGATCTGCCTCGAATAGCGCGAATCCATCTGTCGCCACCCTCACAATATCGATTGACGCTATTGTACACAAATCCGTCCCCGCTTGCTGGCCGCCCCGGTGTCTTGACGTCCGTCGCATGCCCGTGATAGTCTGATAAGGTCAATAGGCTCGGCATCGTCAATGCATAAGTGTCCGGTTGCGTTTGTTGGGTACAGAATGGAAACCCGCCGCCCCGTTTCTTGGGTGCGGCTTTTTTCGTGTGTCCCACTGACAGTGTGGAACCGAAGGCGAACAGGCAGAAAGGCGGGATGAAATGAAGGCTGTACTGCACGTGGTCAGCGACCGGCAGCGCTCCCGCCTGCCCCTGGCCGAGGGCCTGCTGGAGAGCGTGCGCGGCGGCGCCGACGTCATTCAATGGCGAGAAAAAAAGGCGCCGGCCGGGGCCTCGTACGCAGATTGCCAATCCCTGTTGACGACTCTCGACGCGGCCCGGCTGTCGGCGGCCCTACTGGTCAATGACCGTCTCGACGTGGCCATGGCTCTCGGCGCCAACGGGGTCCACCTGGCCGCCAAGTCGCTGCCCGTCGCGGCCGTCCGCCGCGTCGTCAAGGAGAGCGGTTGGCCAGGCCTGATTGGCTGCTCGGTGCACAGCTATGCGGCGGCTATGGCGGCCGCCGAACAGGGGGCGGACTACATCACCTTTGGCCACGTGTTCGCCAGCGAGTCCCATCCCGGCGTCCCACCGCGCGGCCTGGCGGAGCTGCGGCGCATCGTGGAGAGCGTGCCCATCCCGGTGATTGCCATCGGCGGCATCGACAAAAGCAACGTGGACCTGGTCCTGGCCACCGGCTGCAGCGGCGTGGCCGTCATTGGCGCCGTCCTCGACCATCCCCGTCCGGCGGAGGCGGCGGCTGAACTCAAACAGGCGATGGCCCGCTCACAGACGGAGCCCAAGCACCCATTTCCGCTGCCGCGACCGGACGTCCCGGTCGGCGGCGGCAGCTGGGGAGG
Organism: Alicyclobacillus shizuokensis NBRC 103103; assembly: GCF_001552255.1. GTDB lineage: Bacteria > Bacillota > Bacilli > Alicyclobacillales > Alicyclobacillaceae > Alicyclobacillus_G > Alicyclobacillus_G shizuokensis. The sequence continues at coordinate 6,100 of NZ_BCQV01000008.1, read as the reverse complement.
CGCAAGGGGATGAACACGTACGACACGATTGTGATTGGCGGCGGCGCCGTCGGCTGCAGCTGCGCATGGCTGATGGGACAGAGTGGCCAATCGGTGCTGCTGTTGGAGCGGGGCCGGCTCGGCGGCGAAGCGTCCGGAGCGGCGGCAGGCATGCTGGGCGCACAACTGGAGGTCAAGTCCCCGGGGCCGTTCTTTCAGCTGTGCCTGGAAAGCCGCGGGCTCTATCCGCAATGGGCGGAGGCGCTGCTGGCGGAGACCGGGATCGACATTGAGCTGGTGCAAAACGGCATCCTCCAGGTGGCCGCGGACGAGCGGGCGGCCCGCCATCTGCGGACGCAGTTGACCTGGCAGCAGGAACATGGGGGCAGCGGCGAATGGTGGCCGCAGGAGCAACTCGCCGCTCAGGAGCCTCTGCTGGCCCCGGCAGTCGGCGCCTTGTACCTGCCTGAAGACGGCAACATCTCGGCGCCGCGATTGGCCCGCGCAGTCGGGGAGGCGGCCCGGCGCCGGGCACAGGTGCGCGAAGGCGCAGAGGTTCTAAGAATAGACCCTGACGGTTCCGGAGTCCGCGTGACCACGCAGGAGGAGACCTTTCGGGCGCAACAGGCGGTAATCGCATCCGGGGCTTGGGCGCATGCGCTGTTGAGCACCCTGCACGTCCGCTTTCCAATCCGGCCGGTCAAAGGGCAACTGCTGGCAGTCCGTCCGCGCCGGGGCCGACTGACGCACACGGTGCACACGGAATCGGTCTACCTGGTGCCCAAGCGCGACGGCACCGTCGTCGTCGGGGCGACCGAGGAGCATGGGGCGGGCTTCGACCGCGAGCTGACAGCGAGAGGCCTAGCCACTCTGCTGACCGGATTGGCGGAAGTGGCTCCCGGGCTGAGCGACGCCGTGTTCGAGCGCGCCTGGACCGGTTTGCGGCCGGGATCATCCACAGGAGCACCGATGATTGGGCGCCTGCCCCATCAACCGCAGGTGATTGTCGCCGTCGGCCACTTTCGCAACGGGGTGCTGCTCTCGCCCATCACCGCCCGCATCGTCGCGGCGTTGGCTGCACAACAGCCGCTGCCGGAGCTGTGGCGGGCGTTTGCACCGGAATCGGTGTTGCCGCAGGAACCCCAGACCAGGAGGTGAGCGGATGCAACTGACCATCAACGGACAGACGCGGGAGCTCCCGGAGCCGCTGACCGTCGCTGACCTGATGGCACACCTCGACCTCGTCGGCGAACGAATTGCCGTTGAGTGCAACGGCCGCATTGTCGACCGGGATCAATTCGCCAGCCACGTCTTGACTGACGGCGACACGCTGGAAGTCGTGCGCTTTGTCGGCGGCGGTTGAACATCCAAGCAGCAGGGCCGCGGTCTCCCGCGGCCAAGCCCGCGGGAGACCCAGACAACACCTGACAAGGAGGCGACAACATGGACCAGCCGTTGACGATTGCCGGGCGCAGCTTCCGCTCGCGCCTGATGGTTGGGACCGGAAAATACCGTGCGCTGGAGGAGATGCGCGAGGCGCTTTCGGCCTCCGGCGCCGAGATTGTCACCGTCGCGGTGCGCCGCGTCAACCTCGACCGGCGTGAGGAGTCGCTGTTGAACTACATCGACCTGGAGCACCACTTTCTCCTGCCCAACACGGCCGGCTGCCATACGGCCGACGAAGCGGTGCGGACCGCACGGCTGGCGCGGGCGGCCGGATTGTCAAACTGGGTGAAACTCGAGGTCATTCCTGACGACGGCACGCTCCTGCCAGATCCCGTCGCCACCGTGGAGGCGGCCCAACAACTGGTGAATGAGGGATTTGTCGTATTGCCCTACACGACCGATGACCACACGGTTGCCAGACGCCTCGTGGAGATTGGATGCGCCGCCGTGATGCCGTTCGGATCGGCCATCGGGACGGGCCAAGGGCTGCCGAGCCCGGAGCGCATTGAGCGTGTCATCGAAGCCGTCGCGGGACGCGTGCCGGTGGTCGTCGACGCGGGCATCGGCGCTCCCTCGGACGCGGCTCTGGCGATGGAGTTGGGCGCGGACGCGGTGCTCGTCAACACGGCCATTGCCAAAGCGGAGAATCCGGTGGCGATGGCGCGGGCGATGGCCCTGGCGGTGGAAGCTGGGCGCATGGGCCGGTTGGCCGGCAGAATCCCAAAATCGGATACGGCCTCGCCGAGCAGCCCGACGGGTGGGCTCATCGGCCAAGCCGCGACGCCCTGAACCCAAGTCTCCGCGAGGAGGCCGCGAGGGACGGCTGGCCGCAGGGCAGGGACGCCATGACGGCGCCCTCGCCCGCTCCCGGAATCAGGTCCGCGCCTTACCCACGCATGATTCGCCCCACGAGCGGCGCTCAAGACGCTGCGTCGACCGCCGCGATGAAGGCCAGCGCATCCGCCTTCAGCTGCTGCAGCGCCTCTTGCCAAAAATCGGGCTTCGTCAGGTCCACCCCGAGGTGCTTGGCGGCCAGGTCTTCCGTGCTCATGCGGCCGGTGTCGCGCAGAAGGTCCACGTACTTGGCCGCAAATCCGGGGCCTTCCTGCTGCGCCCGGGCATAGATACCCGTGCTGAACAGGTAACCGAACGTATAGGGGAAGTTATAGAACGGCACATCCGTGATGTAGAAATGCAATTTCGCCGCCCAGAAGCGGGGGTGATATTGCCCGAGCGCCCCGCAGTAAGCCTCTCGCTGGGCTTCTTCCATCAACTTGTTCAGTTCTTCAGCGCCGACCATCCCCTGCCGGCGTCGTTCGTAAAACCCGGTCTCAAACAGAAACCGGGCGTGGATGTTCATGAACATCGCGACACTCTGGGTGACTTTCGCATCCAGCATGGCCAGTTTGGCCTGCGCATCGGTGGCCGCCGCCAAGGCCGCGTCCGCCACAATTGCTTCCGCGAAGGTGGAGGCCGTTTCCGCCACGTTCATCGCATAACGGCTGGCCAGATACGGCACCCCGCGCATCACGTGCTGGTGATACGCATGACCCAACTCATGCGCCAACGTGGACACGTTGTCCGCGGTGCCGGAAAAGGTCATGAAGATGCGCGTCTGTTCGCTCACGGGAAAGCTGGTGCAAAAGCCACCAGGGCGCTTGCCCGGCCGGTCTTCCGCTTCTATCCAGCGCTTGTCGAAGCAAGACCTGGCGAATGCCGCCATGTCCGGGCTAAAGCGGGCAAAGTGGTCCACGACAAAGTCGCGCGCCTCGTCCGGGCTGAACACCTTGTCCTGCGATCCGACCGGCGCCTCGACATCGTGCCAGGACAACTGGCTCAGGCCGAGCAGCTTCGCCTTGGCGGACAGCGCCTGGACGAACACGTCCTTGTTGTCGACAATGGCCGCCCACATCGCATCCAGGGTCTCCGGCCGCATCCGGTTGTAGTCCAGCGGCTCCGCCAGCACCGAGTCCCAACCGCGCGCTCTGTACACCGCCAGACGGTATCCGGCCAGGTGGTTGAGCGTTTGCGCGTACAGATCCTCTTTCTCCTGAAACGCCCGCTCGAAGTTTGTGAACACCTGCTCCCGCACCCGGCGCTGTCCGTCGCGGAGCTTGTTGTTCGCTTGGCCGACCGACAGATGGACCGTCCTCCCATCTTCCTCATAGGGAATCAGCGTTTGTCCAATCAAGGAATAGTAGAAGTTCCCCCAGGCATGGTACCCGTCCACAGCCAGGTCCGAGATCAGCACCTCTTGCTCCACCGGCAGTTTGCGAACGGCCCGTGCACGCGCCTCGGACAACGGGAACGCCACGCCGGCCAAGCGCCCGTGGCGCAGCAAGCGCTGCCACGCGTCCTCCGGGATGCGGCCCAGCACCTGTTCATACACCGTCGAGACGGATTCGTGCTGAGCGGCCGCTTGGGTCACCCGCGCCTCCAGCAACTTGGCCCGCTCATCATGGACGTCCTGGGCAGTCAGACAGGAGACATACGCCTCGGCCTCGCTGAGCCGCTTCGACGCGTCTGTGAACGGATCCAGAAAAGCCAGCCAGCCCTCTGCGTCCGTCTGTGGCGTCAACTGCCTGGCCCGGGACAACAAGTCCTGCAAATCGGCGACCAGGGCGTCGAGAAACTGGATGAACGGAGCCGAGTTGCTACCGCCCGGAAAAATGACATCCAAGTCCCACGTCGGATTCCATAAATTCTCCATCTGCCACGCTCCCTTGTTTAGGTTGACCGTCGCCATACAAACGGCTCTCTTCAATGTATCAAGAATGTATCAAGAAACAAACGTCTTGTCAGAGCCGTATCCGCCGCCCGGCCCAGGGACCCACGAGCCTGCTGGAACGACGCCATGCGCAGCGAGCCTCTTCCATAGCTGTGGCCGGGCGTCGATTGTGGTATACAATACATATGCAGCCTTGAAGCTCGGGCTGTCCGAGACCGGACGAGCCACCTGGAGGGATGCCCGTGGACACGAAAGACGTCTCCCTGTTTCTGGCGATTGCGCGCATCGGATCCATTTCGCGTACCGCCGAACAGTTGTTCATGTCCCAATCCACGGTGACCACCCGGCTGCAGCGGCTCGAACGAGCGCTTGGCTATGAACTGTTCGAGCGTCAAGCGGGAGGTGTCAAACTCACCCCGGCTGGCGAGCGGTTCCTGCCACTGGCCGAACGCATGCAGGCGCTGGAGGAACAGATGATGAACCCGGACAGCTCGCGGACTCCGGTGTTGCGCATCATGTCTGGCCGCGCCTTTGTGTCCACCGACGTGCCGGAATGCCTGACGCGCATGCTGCGGCAGGCGCGTGTGCATCTCAAGGTGCGCATGGGGTTGTACGACGAAATGAAAGACGCCCTGTTGGCGAATCAGGTCGACTTTTGCTTTCTCGGTGAACCTATCTACCATCCGAACGTGGTGCTAAAAGAGTTTACCCCAGACCCGATTGACTTGGTGACCCCGATGGATCACTACCTGGTGCACGGGTTTCGCAGTGTGCGGATGCTGGCCGGAGAACCGTTCATCGCATTCGGACGCTCTTCGTCCCCGTTCCGACAGCGGGTGATGAGCCTGCTCGCCAAGCAGCAGGTCTATCCGAACGTACGCATGGAATTGGACAGCTTTGACGGCGTCAAGGCGATGGTGGGACACGGTCTGGGCGTGTCGCTGCTGCCGCGGCGCACCCTCTACGACGCCGCGACCAAGCGCTGCGCCGTCATCTCCATCGGCGACGCCGCCTTTGTCCGCCCCACCTACTTGGCGTATCCGCGCAACTTGGCGGAACAGCCGCTCATTCGTCGTTTTGTCGACGTGGTTTCCGCCTACTACAGCGAAGGACACGCTAACGCCTAGAAAGGACTCGAACACGATGCGCCAGCCCATGACCAAAGAGGAACGCCATCGGCACATCCTGAACACCGCGAAACGCTTGTTCCAAGAGAAGGGCTACGAAAACGTGACCATTGCCGATGTGATTGAGGCCAGCAACGTGGCCCGCGGCACATTCTACCTCCACTTTTCCTCACTCGAACAACTGCTTTCCGATTTGTTTGAGGAGACGGTGAACGCCGCCTGGGAACGCATCGCGCCCATCCTGGCCGATACCAGATTGTCGGTCGAGGCGCGTACCCTGGCCGTGGTGGATGCGGTGTTCCGATTGTTTGGGGACGATCCGTCCCTTGGCGCCGTCTTCTACTGCGGAGGCGGGAGAGCGTTTGTGGAGACGAAGCAGCGCGCCATGTACGACCGTTTCGGGTCCCGCTTGGTAGAGGCGCTGGAGCACCGCCACCACGGGATTGTCGTGCCGCACCTGGATTGGACGGTGAAGATGCTGATTGCCCTCGTCGGCGACATGGCGTTTTATGCCACGACCGAGGTCGCGCCTGCGGACAGGCCGGCCTTTGAACAGCGGCTGTGCGAATTTGTCCTGGCGGGCATCCGCAGCCACCTGGCCCCTTACATCTCACGGAATGGCATATAAGGAATGGTCAATTGCTGATAGTGGGAGAACATGGTAGCTGATGCCAACCCCGCTTGTGGCTTCTTCAAACTCAAGTTTGACAGTTACGGACCGTTGGCTGAAGGTAACCACCGCGCTACAGCGCGGTTTTTTCATGAATTCGTGTCGCTCAAACACAAATATCGTAGGTCAAACTATATGTTCAGTATCTAC
>NZ_BCQV01000007.1 GCF_001552255.1 Alicyclobacillus shizuokensis NBRC 103103 | reverse complement strand
GGTCCATGGTGGTCAGGTCTTTGTCTTGAATCATCTGTCGGTATCGCGGCCGGGTCAGGGTTCGCCAGATAAAGACCTCATCCTCAAAGGGTGTGAAGTAGATCGCTCCGTACTTTTCCTTCCACTGCTCCACTTCAAGACGTGTGGGGCCGCCTTCAAAGACAGGCGCCTCCAACTCTTCTTTCGTATATCCATACTGCAATTCGGGTTCTTGATCTTCTGAAACTCGCTCCTGTTCCTTTAGCTCATCCATCGTCACTTTCCCTCCTGTGTAATGCATTTCATGGATGATTATATCATTGGCTATCGGACGTATAAAGGTCCGTTGACATCCCGTGCCACAAAGCTATAAACCTCCTGGATTGGCATGCCTTCCTGAGCCGTGGACATTTCCTTTTGGTACGAGACGATCTGTACTCCATTGACCGTCTCCACCGTAATGTTGGCTTTGGGGGCATGCCGTATCGCCGTGAAGTACGGCTTTCGGTTGGGGTCCATCGCTTCGCTCACCGCGCCATAGTTGATCTTGATGTCAAAGCCAAACGCGTCCGATCGGAAATAGGGTCCATCGAGTGGCGATAAGAGATTATTCTTATCCGGTGCCGTCCCCCATAGAGCGTCCTCGAACTGCGTGGCCAACTGGTCGAAGCTCTCATAGTCGTTCTCCTGCAAGAACTCATCTAAAGTGTGCTTCGAGAAATAATCCTGCGGAATCTTTCCGTTTTGTTTGGCTTGGTCGACGGCATATTGAATCGCCAGGGCATTCTCCAGGATCGCTTGCAAGTAGCCGGTCTGCTTGAAGTTAATACTGAAGGTGCCTGAAACAATGCGTCGCCCTCGGGCAATGGTGTCAAAGGTATAGGAGTGATACCCGTAGATCGGCAGGACCTCTTCCTGCAAGACAAAGGAGAAGCTCGTCGCCTCATCGACCCAGATATCTCCAAAGTAGATGTTGACGTCGGCATAGGAGAAATAGTCTTCCGAGAAGATCTGGTACTCCGTATGGATCTCTGGGCGCTGATACAAGTTTCCGACCGGCGCCGGCTTCTTGACGTATACAAAGTTTCCCATTGAGACACCTCCTTACTCCACGCGGGTCAATGGATCGATGTCCAGCGCATAGAATTGGAACGCATTCTCGGTGTAGATCTGGTCAATCGTCATCGCCTGCCCTTCCATGTAGGTAGAGATGCCATAGATGGTCAGGCGGCTCTTGTCTCCGAACTCGTTCATGGACGAAATCGTGACATCAAACATGGGTAACTCGTCCATCAGAATCTTGTAACCCTGGTCCCGGATCGCTTCCATGCAGCGGTATACAATGGTTTCATCGAACACCATAAAGGACATGATGCCGCTGATGGTCCGCATGCCGCGCGTGTAGCCTTTCATACTCACGCGTCCCAGAGCGCGAACCGGATACTTCTCTCGATAGACGGAATAGGAGATCGATCGAAGTTCACCAAACACCACGGGCCCCTGTCCCGGAACCGTGATGGAGGCCACCATGTCTGCGCCTGAATAGGACGTAAAGGTCCTTGAGTATCCACCAAAGTGCTTGCTCACCGCACTCCCCTCCTTGCCCCTTATGTACAAAAGGGCAGCCCACTTGCTGCCCTTCACATTGGCTTGGTGGATTACAGACGGAAACCGAACAAGTCGCCGGCCGACGGGGTCGGGCTAGCGGAACCCTGACTCCGCAGGTTTTCCTTCGGCGTGAGCTGGGTCACCTTGCGGGCCACAAACGTGTAGGCCTTCGCCGTCACGACGTCATCGACCGAGAAGCCAGACCCTTCATTGAGAATCTGGACGCCGTAGATCTCCATCCCGGCACGCTGGCCGAATTCATTGGCTGCGGTGATCGAGATATTAAACGGCATCAGCTGGTCGGCATACTCAGGTACGTAGAACCCAGTCAGGTTGTCGGCATTGAAGCTGTTGCCAGCCAAACCATAACCAAGTCGAGTCATTTGCTCGTCCCAGGACACAATGCCATAGCCGCCCTGTGTGGCACGCAGACCATTGAGCAAGTCATTCTCAATCTGTCCGGCATTGGCCTTGAACTGCTGATAGGTCTGAAGCGGCGGCGCCCCAGAATAATCCTTGGTCATCTCGGCCATCAGAGCGTCACGGTCAAACGTCGTGAAAATCAGAGTTCCAGAGATGCCTCGTTTGCCTCGGCTAAAGCTCCGAGGATCCGGAGATCCCATCGTGTAGATCGGGGCGACTTCGCGAGTCACGCTGTAGGAAATGGCCTGCAGCTCGCCAATGACGCGACCATTGAACGTCGCAACAATGTCGGCGCCCGAGAACGAACTGAATGTGCGAATGTATTCCTCCATATTCGGAGCTGCCATACACACTCACTCCTTATCTGTTCAAGAATGGACGGGGGTCATGTCGACCCCCGGTTTGCAAAGGACATTACGCAGCTCGGAGAACCACGGAAGTGTTAATCCGGCGGGTCTCAAACTGCGGCACAAGTTCGAGGGTGATAAAGGCATTGCCGAGGACATCGTCCTGTACGGAGCTGTAGATGGTGAACGAGAAGGCCTGCAGGACACCGGCCGACTTGAGCGCATCGAGTCCGGCCTGGATCTCGGCACTGAGCGCATTCTGTTGCGCCAGACCATTCGGCAAGCCGATGAACGGATCTGCCTGCTTACGCACCATCTGCACCGCGGCATGGACAATCCGGAGGGTCGAGAGGCGATTGTAGTCGGAGGTCGCCAGGGCCGCCGTGACGCCATCCTTCACCACAAAGCTCGAGGTCAAGCCATTGGTGCTGATGTTCTGCTTCTTCTGGAACGCCACGTAGCGTGCGCCAGAGAGCAGGTTGTGCTGCGCTTCAGAGAGGTCATAGCGCAGCCCCTGGATGGTGTCGATCGGCTGGTTGGTCGTGGACTGTTCAATCGGCAACTTCGAAATCAGAGCCGCATACAGCGAAGCACCGTTCGTGACATAGTTGCCGAGGTACTGGTTGGTCAAGCCAACCTCTGGACCAAACACCACCTGGACGTAACGGCCGACATCGAGCGGTTCGCCGGAGTCACTGAGGATGATGTCGCCAGTTCCTTCGTCATAGAGGTAATGCTCGTTGTTGAAGTCGAGGTTGATGCCGTACTGCGCATACCGGTCGCGGTCATCTTGGGTCGGTTGCACCTGTCCGCTCAGGAAGTTCACGTATTCCTGAACACTGAGCAAGTCCGCATTCGGCGCCGGAGCCACCCCGATGACACCGATCGTCTCCCAAGTCTTTGCGGTCACAACGGCGCAGTGCTGAGCCAACTGTGTGGCAAAGTTCTTGGACGTATCGGCCGGATCAATCAGGGTATTGGCGTACGCATCCACCAAGAGGATCTCGTCGACGACATAGTTCTGAAGCAGGCTGTAGATGCCTTCTTGAACAAGTGTCGCATCGCCGTTCTCGTCGACCTCGTACTTGCCGCCGAGGATTTCATACAGACGCTGCATATCCTCCTGGTTCGTCACGTCAAACAGTCCATCATCACCCAACCATGTAAACCGGGCCGGATCCGTGGGACCGTAAGACGGATCTTCATGCATCACGCCGGGGGATTCTTGCCCCAAGAAGATGGGACCGTTCGTCGGCAAGAGACCTTGAACCGGAATATCTCCAAATTCATTCGGACATTCGAGCGTCACAACATTGTTGCGAGCGTCGTTATTCACGTAGTTCACGAACTCACGCAATGTCCGGATGTTGGGCATGTCCAGAGTCCGATAGATGATCTGAATATCCTTATAGGAGGTGCGCTTCTCGTCCGGCTTGGTGATGATGATCACCTTGTCGTTGCCGGTCACATTCCGGGGATCGGTGTCGACCTGGACTTCGATCTGCACGCCGGTGATGCTTTTCTGGTCGTAGGGATCCACCAACCGGCCATAGACCGAACCCGGATACTTACCCTTGACCATCAGTTTCGGGCTGTCCGCCGTCTGCTGCATGGTCTTATACGACGCATACAAGCGAACACCAACCGGAGCGGCACCCGCATTGACGGTCACGGTCCGATCCAGAGCGCTAAAGCCGTAATCCTTCCCGGCTTGCAACAGGACCTTGTTGTTGTTGCCGTCCAGGTAGTAGACATTAAAGTCATCGGACAACGGGGTGCGATCCAGCGTATAGGTCGAAGCCGTGCCGGGGATCGTCTGTGTCGCGGATTCAGAAGCCATCGAGGAGGTGTACCAAGCGTACTCACAGTGGACGGTGACGTTCCCGGTGATGTCCGGATAGGCACCTGCCTTCACCTGATCATCATACGCCGAGGTGAAGAAGATACCGCCTTGCTGGTAATCGGCCGCAGACCAAGGATCGTGCAGCGGATCCGGCGTGGCACCGTTACCGACACGGTACAGGAAGGTTCCGTCCGGCAGCACGGAAGAAACCGTGTAGACCTGGCTCGTGTTGTTGTCGATGACCGTCACCACAGGAATATGCCCGGAGATGAGCTGGTTCGACCAGTTCTTTTTCGAGCTATAGAAATAGTGGTTGTTGGTCGTATCACGCGTCAGGGTGTAGTCCGGATCGCTGTAATCCGGCACGCCATTCGTATCCGACCTCGGAACCAGCGTATAGGTCCGATTCTCGACATCGTAGCTGACTTTGACCTCATTGCCAGGACGCATCTTGTTGGCCAAGAAGAACACTTTGACCGGGTTCTTGGAGCTATCGGTGTAGTCCATCACATCGGCCAGATTCATCGTCAGCGTAGTCCCATCGCCCTCAAGCTGCTCCACCTTCGTGACCTGAACGAACTGACTGCCATCGGGGATATTCAGATCCACCGAGAACGCCGTGTTGCCGGCCGCATAATCCAGGAACTGATCAAAGGTGCGAGCAATGTCCTGCGCCTTCAGTTCCGTATAGGCGTAGCGTCCGTTAATCCGCAGCAAGCGGATGTCCTCACATCCCATCTGATCCAGTTCATACATGGCCCGAATGAGGCTCGCGCCATTGGGCAGCTTGGTCTTCCGGTCCAGGATCCCACCAAACAGTTTGTCAGCGACTTTGACCCCACCAATGGTGTTCACGGAAACGGGTTGTCCAACCGGACCGTCCACCGCTGTACCGATGACAAGCACGGATCCCGTATTCGCCTGAGTGACCGTACCGGAAAGCAGATTTCCGTCTTCATACGTGACCTTCACACCAGGCAGGTTCGGAAACTGGTCCAACGGGTTCGTAGACGTGGTTGCCATACTGAGATTCACTCCTTCTCTTGTAGTTCATCTGGGGAATGATGAACTTTGGCTTGAACTGCAATTTGTGCAATGCGATTCAAGAAGACGGGTGTGATCTTCTCGAAGTAGAACGTGTATTGAACAGGCCTAACCGCCAACGGAAAGCGGTAGGACGTGTCCACATCATCGGTTTCTTGGGCAAAGAACCGGATCTCATGAACCCCCATCCGTTTGAAGTAACCGGCGTAGGTATTCAGAAAGTCATCCAGTTCCTCGACGAGTTCATCCGCCTCTTCTTGAGACTGCGAGTAGACGGTGAACTGGAGCCAAACCTCGAACATCTGGCCCCTCAGCTCAATCAGCTCGCCAGGGATATAGGGATGTTCGATCGTGTCCCGGTAGCGCGGCTTGACGTCTTTGTACTGCTGGCTAATAAGCCGCCGGAGCATGTGGAACGTAATCACGGGGAACTCGGCATCGTCGGAAAACGGCGTTTTTCGCACGATCTTGCCTTTCTTCCCAGCAGCCTCCCACATGCGCTTCAGTTCATCGATAAAGCCAAGCACCGTGATCGGTTTGTCCGATCGAAGTCGAGTGTCCAGATACTCGTTGGTCACACGTAGCGGCATCAAATTCTCACCTGCACCTGAGATGTTTGGGTCATCGAATGGACGGAAAATAAGGGGACAATCTCGATGGTGGTGTGGATCACATAGATCCGTGGGTCTTGACGGTCAATGCGGATGTCATAGCGGTAGTCTCGAATGAGGCCATCCTTCAACTGTTGCATGAGGGCGGCTTCGACGATGGACTCCAGTTGATCCGTCTGTATAAAGGAACCCAAGCGTCCAATGAACTGTTCCAGTTGTTCCGCAATGGCTTGGATACAACGCTGGGCGATTCGAAAGTTGGAGATGTGTTGATGGACACTGCCTTCGGTGGCAACCGCGCAGGTCGAGGAGGTACAGACCAGACCTTTTTTGATCGAGTTCCTGAAACACACGACACCTTTGGTTCGAAGATCAAGAATCTGGTCATTCGTGAACTCACTCTGCAGTGTGGCCGTCACCGGCTTGTTTACCGGACTGACCTGGGGATCCAAGCTGGCGACCAGCGCGGCATATACGGCGCCGGCCCTTGCGTCACTGAATTGATCCGCCACCACCGAAATGTACTTCCCGGTCTCATCGACCCCATCGGAAACGGGGATCGTCAGCGACGCGATTTGCGGAAAGATACCCCGGAGGTCGGCATAGGTTGAAAGGCCTGGAACATCAAAGATTCCATGAATCAGTCGGCCTTCATACTCCCGTTCCTTGGCGAACTCAATGAACTGTTGAATCGCATCGGGGTGAGTGTGAAAGTACAGCCCATCGATATAGGCCAGGTCAAAAACAAAGGGCGCCAGTGCTTGAAATGCCTTCTCGAACTGGCCATCTTCGATCCGCATCACATACATAGTCGTGAGCCCTGTGTTCGCCATCTCTTTGTACCGGTCGACCAAGGGCCCCGATCCAAAAAGGCGCGTCACCATATCGGGATTGGTCACTTCCATAGGCTGATACAGATCGCCTTGTTCGGAGGCCGCAGCAAGCACCAGTTGCTTTCCGGGTTCGATGGATGGCTCGACGTACACAAAGGGGAGCTGCTGATAGCTAATGCTCGGAGAGGGCGATGTCATCCGCATCCCCCTTCCAGTTCGAACGGGCATAGACTTGATAGAAGGCTGGATTACCTTCAAATTCCTGCATGGTCTGGATCGTGGAGATGTAGAGTTTCTCCCGGACGCCAATGGGTTTGTCTTGGTCCCAATCGACCTCCAGAATCAAATCGCCCATCTGCGGATTCGTTCCGGCTTCGAAGTAGTAGACATAGGCCTGAATGGAGAACGTACCCGCGGATGTATATTTCCCGGCACCTGGGAGCGTTTCAGGAATGGTCTGAAACCGGCGCCGTGTACGTACCGTCTCAATTGTGACCACATTTCCGGTCCCAAAGCACTTTGGACAGGATGGGTCTCCTTCACCACTTCGCTCGGAGTAGCAGGTACATTTGAACTTGCGGTTTCTCCGAACGTAGACGATCTTGTAGCTAAAACGATCAAACAGTTGCCCGATGATCTGTCGAATGTCCGGGACATTCTCAAATGTAAACATCAGAAGTCCCTCGATGTCGGGGATCCGCTCGCGGTCCGGAACTGTGCCGACTGCGGCTTCGCATATCCACGCTTGGTGCGACCCATGAGCGCGTCTCTCCAGTAGACCAATTCACGGTCGATTTGGGAGAGCATCTCCTCAACCGCCTGAAAGGCGTCGGTATTGGAAGACTCTGCGACTCGAAAGTCGCCCAAGGAGACCTGCACATTCGTCCCGATGTCCACGAGCATGGGATCTTCAAGCATCTTGAGGAGCAGCGAACTGAGGAGCGTCCGTGCTGCCTCATACGCACAAAAGCGTGTGGCCGGGAAATACTCCACATACATCGACAGGATCGGACGGAAACGAGGATCGTTCGGATCGGAGAATCGCCCGGTTAGGTTCTGCGCTTTATAGCCTGCATCCCGAATCGCCACGTAGATCTCTTGGAGAGAGAAGTTATCGGCGAAGGTTCGCAAGATCTGTCGCACAGCAGTAGGCGAGGTATACAGGGGAGCGAACTCCGAGGAGAAGTTGATCGTCTGAGGCTCGAGGAGGACCTTACCGCTGGTGGATTTAATCCCTGGCATCAAGACGACGGTGTAGTTGGTATTGAACTGAAAACCCGCCTGCGGCGTGAGGATCAGCTTATTGCCTTCCACCCGAATGCTTGCCGGTAAGGCATACGCACTCGAAGGGAGCTGATTCACATCCGTCGAGTCGGATTGTCCCATACACCATCACCGTCCTCTCAACAACACCACGTTACCAGTTCAAGAAATGATTCTTGAACTGTTTGATCCATACTGGATACACGTTGGTATCGTGGCCAGTTTCTATCAGGTCAAGTGTAACACGGCCTAGGATGGTCACTCCATTTGCGCCAAGGGAGCCGATCGCGACTATGCGCAGGAGATCCATATCCGGTGGATTGTTTTTCTCTTTGTTGGTCATGAATTCAAGCAAAATCGTGGACTTTTGCGTGTATTCTCCAGCGTCATGCGGCGACTCGAAAAATGGACGTGGAAAGCCCTGCAACTGTTGAGTCACAGGGCTTTGGTCTAGTTCCGATCGGAGACCAGGTATACGACCGTTCCGTCCACCGATGCGGGATCAATGGTATCGTCAAACTCAATGACAATCTCTTTGAGCGCATTCGGCCAGTTGTTGATGAGTCCTTGGTCATGGGCAACGTGAACGGCCCCGTCTTTGGGTGTCGAGCCAACCACATGCAGCGAATTGGAGGGAGCTTGCTGGGCGAAGTACGATTGTAAGGCAGAGAGCTGTTCACTCGTTAACTCACTGACGAGTTGTTCGACAGGCTCGGACTGCAATCCGCCCGTGTAATAGAACCGGATCATCGGCGAGTATTCGCTCTTCTGACCTTTGTAATCGACCGAGCGAATCCGCGCGAAGTACGGACCTGGTTCATAATCGATGACGGGCGTCACCTCAGTGTCATGCACCTCTCCACTCCACACAATTGGAGAGAAGGTGTTACTCTGGGATACTTCGAGTTCGTAATGGTCCGCGTTCTCAGCCACTGACCACCGAAAGTGAACCGGCGCGCTCCATTCCGAAAGATCCTCGGGTTCAAAGACCTCGGGTGGTTCAATCCCGCGGGTATGATCGGTATAGAAATCAAAGGTGTAACCGACATCCAGGTAGTTGCCTGTGATGTCCCGGAACCCTTCCTTGCCACCAATCAACTGCACCTGATAATGGGTACCGGGATTCAGGTTTGCCCTGGGTTTGATGGTCAGAACCCGACGATCGTACGAGAGGTCTACGGGCACACCCGCCTGTTGGCCGACATCCAGCAGAATGACGTTCTCTTCAACCACGGTAGACACATCGATGTCCACCATGAAGATCACTTCGATCTGAATGTCCAAGGGCACGTTTCGAGCGAGGGGGTTCGGGGTGGTACGTAAAACAAAGTTCATGTACCCAACCCCGCATATCGGTAGTTCACCAGGATCACAGAGCCAAACGGAGGTGGCTCTGCGAAGGTGATCTGATTCCCCGTGAGTGTGTAGTCGTTCGCGTCTCCCCTGCTCATGAACATGCCATCCTTAAACACCATCTCGGAGTCCGGCAATGGTTGATGCTTCAGCGTAAACGTTCGTTGTACGCCGTCGGGAGCCGGCGTCGGCACTTCCTGAAAGATGTAGTTCGCCCCTGTGAAGTCCGGGACGACTCCTACTTTCCTGCGGAACAAAGGGTACGTAGGGTGCTGCTCCACATGTGCCATGCCGATCCTCCTTACTTCCACATCAGGCAGAAATCATAGAGAATAGGCCGAACCGTGCCGGTGTAATTGCACGTCGCCTTGAGTTGAATGAACCGGGTTGTGGTACCCAATGGGGTCTGTGTATCCGGCTCAATCGGAATCCAGCTCCCGGTGGAACTCGTTCGATAGAAGAATGACACCGTGGCGCCGTAATCCGGGTTCTCTTGTTTGTTGCACAGCAGGTAGATCTCGCTGGCATCCTCCGGCAGTTGCATCATCGGCGTGATCCAGCTGTCTTGGTTGATCGAAAAGCTCAGCGTATCTAACTCTGCAGTGCTGGAGGCATCCCGGTTGGTTGTGTCTACGAACGGCTCCGCAAAGTAGTAGTTGTAAGGCGAGATGAGGAGCAGCATATCATACCGCTCCGTCGTCGTCTTCAACTTGATCGCCTCGGCAATGTTGGACTGCATGATGTTCAAGTGAAAGTCATGCAGGATTTGCCCATCGAGGAAGCTGATCCGAGTCATGTAGTTGGGCGTGGCCATTCAGATCAACCTCCTTCTTTGCACATCAGAAGGTCACCGACCACGTGATCCGCATGCCGGTATTGTTATCTTTCGTGACCGGGCCAATGCCGGCGATGTTGAACATCTCGCCGTCTGTCTTGTCCGTGAACATCGCGACTTGGTAGATCGTATGGGTGGCTTCCAGGTACGAGTAGTTCACGAGGATGACGTCCGTGTTGACGGTCGGTGTATTGAACTGCACCGTAGTCCCGTCGGCCGAGACCGTGTAATCGGTCCCTAGAGTCAGCCCCACACCATTCTTCGTGATGCTAATAATCGGGTTGCCGCCCTCATCCTTGGCCACAGGATAATCCAACGTATATGCAGCCTGGCCGTTGGTCGCGGCAAGGGTCTTTGAGGTCGGCGTCAGCACCGGCCCTGGGACGCCCTTCGGGAAGTCCGCCACAAACTGCACGGTGGTACCCGAGTTCACCATATAGGTGAAGGTCAGCTGGCCCGGAGTATCCGGTGTCGGCGGTGTCGGTTGACCTGGAATTCCATGAGGCGATGCACTGAACTGGACAATGCCAGCATTGGCATTGAGCAGCCATACGTCGCCCTGTCCAATCGTCAAACCGCCACCCACCACGTTGTAGGCCCGGACGTTGCCTTCGTTGTCCTCATGCGTCACGGAAATCAACTGTAAAATCGGGGCATTGGACATCTGGTAGTTCAAGTAGTTGCTGTCGGCCTGAACGTCGTAGGTCACGACAATTTGATCTCCTGCCGCTATCGTGGCGGAAGGCTGGAAGGATACAACACCGTTTACGGGGTCCGTGAGAACCACATCGGTGTCAATGACGTAATCGACATTGCTCGTCGCATTGTGTACCCTTGTGAGGCGAAGCACACGGTTATCGACGCCATTGATTTGATGTGGGACCGTGTAGGAACGAGTCGGGTTTCCAGTCCCATCATCCGTCACCATGACGGTGGCGTTCTGTGAAACGAAATGGATCGGGACGGTCGGAAACACTTCGATTTCTGGATCGCCATCCGACACCACACACGGATATTGAATGGGCTGGCGTGCATCCGCAAACTCTTCGGGCATGTTCGCCTTGGTCTTATCCGATGGACCAAAAGCCACGGGGACATAATCCGGGTGGCCGTCGGGTTTGCCACCGATGCCCATGAAGGCTAAACCATATCGGATGTTATAGTCATACGTCACGGATACATCCGACTTGGCCGACTCGAAATAGATCTGCCCTAAGCCATAGTCAATCGTGTACGTCCGAGCCGCATCGGAGGGCGATGTGCCCCGCTTGAACGTCACGCCATCGACCACAACCGTTTCGGTGCCGGCGATCATCTCCACATAGGGGTTCGATCGGTACCGGAACTCCACATGAATCGGCTGTGTCGGAGCCGATGCAAACTCGATGCCACCTTCCGCAGCGTCCACCAAGTACACATCTTGATCCAGGATTACATCGGCCCCACCTACGGTTGCCTTGTCGATGGACAGAATGTTATTGGCCGGCAAGGTGAAGGCCCGATTCGAGTTCATCGCGCCTGGATCGAAATCGTATACGCCAAGGCTCTCGCGCTGTGTGGAGAGTTGGAAGGAATAGAACCCATTGGCGCCGCGCATGCCGGCCGTTGCACCAGTGTCCGTCTGATGAACTCGAGTCATTTTTGCGGGGTCGGCCATGACCTTCCCGATAATCTTATTGGCGCCAATCACCACCAGGTTCTTTTTCTCGAAGGTCTGGAGAACACCGTGTTCGTCATACAGTTCCACCTTCACGCGGCCTTTGGCGTTCACATGCGCATTTTCAAGCATCGCATTCATCTGCTTGTTTCGCCTCCTCATTACTGCGTACCGCCGGTGAACGGCTGTCCGGAAGAGTTCTGCAGGGTAATCGTCCAGGTTACACGGATCCCAGTGGTCGATTCTTTACGAGTCTCGCCAACACGCACGAGAGAGAACGTGTGAACCGGATAGTTGTTGTAGCCCGGAATGCCATCCTCCACGCGCGGACCATCGGCCAGAATCATCTCTCGAATCGTCACATCGCCGGCCGGGACGCCTGCCGGAAATTCAGTGACAAAGCTGACTGAACCGCTGTCGAGGCTGTACCAGGGATACCCGACGCCGGATTTGGGTTTCTGAATGACCTGGCGCGTATATCCAGTCGGAACGCCCGGGCGATCGACAGACTTGAAGAGGATCTCAAGTTTGGTCGGTGTGTTGCCATCCGGGTCCTGCTGGTCGATGATGATGCCAATATTTTTGTTGGCCCCATCTGCCGTGTCGATCATGAACTTGCCCTGGCCCATGGCCGTATCCGCGGAAACCTGCGTGTATTGGGCGCCCGTATCCGGGTTCCGAACGATGATGGTGCCGTCGGTCGGTCGATACTTTTCCTCATGCACGAACTCCCAAGCCGGACGACTGTTTGCTGTAACGCTCGTCAAGATCGCAGGATTGACCAGGTTGTAGATCTCACCGGTCGTGTTGTACGTGATGAGCAAGTGGCTAAGAGCGCGGGAGAAGTACAGCTTGCCGTGCAACCCGTCGACATAGTACGTGCCATCCACCACGTCACTCTGCTTTTGAACCTGCGTGAGTGTCACGTTGTTGTACGTGACGACGACAGATTCCGGATCGACTGGGTAGTTTGGAAGCTGAACGGTAAACGGAGATGTCGTCGTCGTACTGAAGGCGCTCGGCGTGTCAAACACGTTCGTGTAGTTCTCGAACTCATGGATGAGACTTGCGTCTGAGACCTGAAGAGCATCCCACTGCAAGTCTGTGATCACAAGCTGAGGAGAGGCGATGGATTCATCGGCTCCAGCAAACCGAAGCTCAACATTCGTCGCGACGGTCGGGTCCAAACTGTCGTAGACCTTCTGCTCTTCAACGGGTGTATCCAAGGAAGAATCGTACGTCTCAATCGTCTCTTTCAGCACGCCGTTGATGTAAACGCCAATCTGCCCACCGGTATTGGACTTCTGGTAAGACACTGCAAAGTTACTGATCTTTTCAGCAAAGGACACCGTATCGCCAACGGTAGTGGAAACCATGTGCCCCGATGCATCTGCAGCAAAACCTGCGGTCCATGTCAAACGCGTGTCACTCAACGGGACCGACTTTCGCAAACCATCGCCAATCCCAATGAACATGTTGGTCGCCGAGCTATAGATTTCGGACGAAATTGGGATACCATCAGAGACCGGCGAGCTATAGATCTGGAACGCCACTTTGTCGGGCTGCGGAGACGGCGTGACCTGCTTAATCCACATGGTGATCGGACGGTACGAATACGTAATGTTGAAGTCTGCATCATTCACCGCGGCCCAGAAGGTGTTCGGCTTGTGATTGAGTTGTGTATTCCCTGCCGAGTCTGTGGTCGAGAATACGCCATCTGGCAGCGCGACAAAGTACACCGGAGACGGATTGGTCTTCGGAATCCGGTTCTTGTACAAGCAGCGCTCCGGATCACCGGCAAAGGCCCGCAAAAGAATCTCTTCTGCGCCATGAACAACCAGGTTCGGTTGTTCCGCCAGAACGCCTGTGACTTTCCCTTCTTCGTCAATGGCTTCAATCTTAATGTGCCCGACCGGTCGATACTCCACGGTGTCGTGCAAACCTCCCTGATTCCGTTGACGAGCGGCCCTCAGTTTGGCCAGAAACTCGTTCTTCTTTGGACCATCCGGAAGCATCGAAACGAGCTTTTCAACCGTCTTCAGGTCCATTCAGGTTACACCCCTTTGAGCGTATTTTTGCCGAGGATAAACTTGCCAAGCGGCCAGGAAGATCCAAGATCGCCAAGCGCATATTGGACTTTCTCTCGTCCGGGCATGAAATAGACATCGGAGAGATCGAACGAGAACTCCTGTTGCTTGTTTGTATAGATCACGGACATCCTCGAATCCGTCGGGTTCGGCATGTAGATCGGGTTGAACGCCGGTGAGATGCCAACGGAAAGTGGTTCAGAGACATCCACACGGTCTCTGAAACGGATCTCTGCGCCCTCTCCAGAGATCACCCGAAGATACTCATCGAACCCTACGAAGTGCTTTGTCGATGGAGCCGACAAGCTCTCGTTGATAAGTGCGGAAATTTGATCCTCCAGAACTTGCGCCTTCTTCGTCTGGATGGCGGCCGTCCCTTCATCCGTTTGGATCGGGAACGGTTCCTGTGACTCGGCTTCCCATCGCCCTTTACTGGTGACGGCATCCGCCCATGACATCTGTACCGACTCATCGGACTGAGCCTTCAAACTGGCTATAGACTGGGTCAGTTCCCGAGGATCGATCGACATGGACTCATTGTGAGTCGCCATCCACTTCTCATAGGACTGGGTGAATTGTTCGCCCATCCTCGAAAAGACGTCAAGGAATTCATAGAAGTTGTAATCCAGAAGCGCACATCGTGTTTCATCCCACCACTCTAACCACCGATCCAGCAACGCTATTTCATGCTCGGTCATGGGCAGTTGATCGCCCCGGATCAATTCTTCGATGATGTCTCGAAGCACAAAAATCCGAAACTGACTTTGGTCATCATCAAACGCCACGACTTCAACCCCGTCATCCGGTATCATCGAAGCGACGTCTGCCGCGGCCTGCACTTGCAGTTCGGCCAGCCGGTGGTCGATCCAGAGGGACGGAATATACAGATGTGTGAGGACTAAGTTAAAAAAGAGGTCCAGTTCTTCCGTCTTCCCTGCCTCGAGGATTTCTTGGACTTCCGATTTCATCTGGTGTGTGGATTGACACGCGGATTCGAGCAGCTTGTAATCCACGGTTTCCATCACATAAGGTCCTATGATGAATTCTACTGCAGCATTGATTTGCGCTACAAAGTCGTCGTGGGGCATTACATGAAGTGCATGCCGCAAGAGTTCCCCACGGATGTCCAAATGGTAGTCGCCGTCTAACAAAACCTGCAGATTTCCGTCGTTTTCGAGAAACACCTCGAGTCCGGAAGCCCGAATCACGTCATCGAGACGGTCTTCAAGAAAATGCTGCACGATGGTAGTGAAGACCGACGAGAGATCCAAGTCGGCCGTTTCAAAGACCTGATAGACCTGAAGCAAGGTCGCAAACTCGGTAAAAGACCCCATCAGATGTTCACGAAATTCCTGAGACAATTCCTCGCCAATGAATGTGAAGGATTCGTTCAATTGTTGGGCGATGGATTCCTCGACCTCTTGTAACCACTCCCACCGAGCCGAGATTTCCTCATAGACGGATCGGAAGGTATCCGAGACGATGGTTGTCAGCAGAGCATCCACCGCTTGGTCATCCGCCATCAGCATCATGTCGATGAGGTCATACAGCATTTGATAGATCAGGAGGCGGCTTGTTTCGTCCACCATTGGACTGTAGACCCAATCGGAGTAAATGCCGTCGGCCGATACGCCACGCATCCGGTACTGGTTATGCGTCTGAACACGGTCATAACCCTGATTGTCCATCGTCAGCCAGTATGACTCTTGAATCCCATCGGCCGGCTGACGAAGGACAGCCTTGATCCGAAAGCGTTCCTGGTGAATGTCTGGCAATGCAAGCCCCGTGCTGATCGTCTTCACGATCGTTTCATTAGTGAGCCGATTGCTCGCATTGATCGTCTGGATCCGATAGGTGCCTGCGGTACCCGGGAAGGCCACCTGTTTGAAGGTTTGATTTCCGCGAGAGAGTGGCTTTTGATCAATGACAGGGAGAGGCACGTCCAAAAAGGAGACGAGCACTTGGTTTGAGAAAAGTGACTCTAGCATCACATCGTCCCTGCCTTCCGATTACTCCGCCTTTTGTCCACGTCCTCCGCGTTTGCTTTTCGTATCAGGCGCTGGCTGAGCTTCTTGGTCATTCTCCTCCGCAGGTCCAGCCGGCTCCGGCTCACTGTCCGCCTCACTGTCCGCCTCACTGTCCGGCTCGGACTCCGGCTCCCCGGCTTGCTGAACCTTCAACTGCTTCTGGAGCGCCTCGGTCGGGATCTCAATCTTGACCGGATCCCCCGTATCCGTGAAGTACGCCATCGCGGTTACAACATCTGCGGAGTGGGCCTGGATCGCATCCGCTCGAGTGAGCGCTCCACCCTCCGTCATTTTCGTTGTAAACTTCGCTTTCCACGCGTCGATCGCAGCTTGCGGAAGTTTTCCCTCATACAACACAAGTGCCGGTTGCTGACAAAAGAGCCCCCGGCAAATGCCTGAGAGGTCCGTGGAGTCATCGAAGTTGATGATCTCCACGGGTTCACTCAGGGTCAAATACGTGTTGGTGAGGGGATCATAGAAGCTGACCTTTTTGGGTGCCAAACCAATTTTCAACTGAGGCATACTAGATCCCCTTTCCGAAAATAGTCACGCCAAGAAGAACCACCAGATTACGAGACGATACGAATTGCCGGCGGAATCGGGAAGGTCTTCTCGAATGCTAGATTGCGAGCGACCGCAACCGCTTTGCCCTCGTTGAGAATTCCGATTCCATACCTTTCTTTCACCTTGATAGACTGGATATCCCGCATGGGATCATCGAACTGCTCCGTCGAGAGCGGATCCTTCACAAGCAGGATGCCGATGTTCTTCGAGTCGACTACATACATATCGAACTTCTTGTTCTGGTAGTCGAACGGAATGAACGGCGTGAACATGATGTTGATCGCAAACGGTACGCGGCCCTGTACCTGGTCCGGACGGATCGTGAGGTTGGTGACTTGGCTGCCGCCCAGCGCCGCATGGGTCAGCGACTGCAGGATTTCGTTCTTGAAGAACACCGACCAGCTCAAGGGGTGCATCAGAACCGTATCCGGCTGATAGCCATTCATCATGACGGCGATGAACATGTCGATCAGGTCTTCGGTAGACAGGGTATTATTTATATTACCGTGCATATCCACGCCGGTGGTCCCTGCATCCGGGTATTTCTGCCGGATGTCATTGTCGAAAACGATGTGGCCATGCTTCGAAAACTGAATAAACGCCTTCTCTTCTTTCCATCGAGCCATCGCCTCGCCGGCCTTCCGCAATAGGATCCCTATCACGTCCCACTGCGAGTCTCGGATCATCTCGTCCGTAACTCGAACAATGAGACCGGATTTACCGACCTTGACTTCCTGCGTGCGGTGCAGCTGGAAGTCCACGGTCTCTTCCAGGTAGCTCTGCGATTCACCGACGTCGTGGGCACGCATCGCACCGATCGACGGGAATTCGATGGAGCGGCCTTCCGTCAGGCGAACGGTCTGCAGCAGCTGGGTGGCGATGTAGTTGGGTTCGGCTGCCTCCCGCATCAGACCCACGACCACGCGCGGGATCAAGATGCTCGCGTCCTGTGTGGTCAGCGCTTCTTGAACCGTGACCAATTCGCCTTTCGGAATCTGGGTCCAATCTTCGTTCAGATCAAGCTGCCGCTTGATCCGGCGAAGAATATCCAGCGATTGTTCGGAAAGCTGATGTTCGCTTACGTTCATCATGTTGGATGACCTCCTTCATCACTTCTGCAGCAGGATTCGGACGGCACCGACCGAACCGGTCCAGTCCCAACCCGTCGGAATACCCGGAATCTGTCCGTAGGCCTTGAACGTCGCTTTGATTTCCACCGGCGCAGAGCCTTGGCTGTTGTCGTACTGCACGACGATCAAGCCCGCGTTGTAGTCCACATAGGAGACATAGTTTGACGTACCGCTTGGCGGGGTCGGCGACAGCGGCAATTGCGTGCCATTGGCGGTCACCGTCAAGGAGCCCGGAACCATCGGGAACTGGAACACACGGAAGTCATGCCGGCCGCTCTGACCCGGTTGAACCGTACCGATGGTCAGATCCGTGAAGGGCACTTCAATCCGGGAACCATCTGTCAAACCGGGGATACCATGTGGGAAGTATTTGTTCGTGAACTCGAGCATCCCACGCAGATAGCTTTCTTCATAGGGATAACCGGGGAAGCCATCCTGAGAACCGATGTCGCTTGGACGCTCACCAGAGCTATTGACCCAGCGCTCATCATTCAGAATGTCGGATTGTGCCCAGCCAACCCACTTCAGCCAACCCTGTGGTGCTACGCCGTCGGCAATCGGAGACTCAACGGCCCAGACCTGGCCAATCACCTGTTCATGCAGGCGAGACAGTTCCTTCTGCCACTGGACCACGTTGGCAATCGCAGCCTTCAGGCTGTCCAAATCAGCTGCAGCCTGAACCTGCGCATTGGCTGCATCCAGTTGCTCTTTCACATAGTCGAAGTCCGCCTTGATGCAGCGGCCGTTTTCATCCGACATCACATAGTCGCCAGCTCGAACCGGACGGGACGGATCGACATCGTAGAAAGAACCCCATTCGATCTGCTCAGCCTGTTCCTTCAGCGGAATGTACGGAAGCTCAATGTAAATCTCGTTTTCGATGGTCGGCTGCATGCCATTGAAGCCATCAACGATTTCTTCGTACAAGTTGGCATAGGCTACACCAATCGCCTTGTTGGCCTTGCGAACATACGGCGCGCCGTCACGGTCAATGTCATTCACGTCCACACCGCCGTTGGCCAGTGTCAGCGCATTGTACTTCTGGTTGCTGTCAAAGTCCACAAAGCGACCATCGTCGTTCGGGCCCCCATTCGTCGCCGGCGCGACCACGCGGCCTTTCGGAATCACGACCCAGTTGATCCCATACAAGTCACCGAAGTGGTAGCGGAACAAACGCCGCAACCGCGGGTCAACGAGAAACTTTTCACCAGGGGCGTCATGCGTACCGGCCTGCAGCTTCGTATTGGACCGGAAGTAGGTGTCTTTCGTATCCTGTACAGGCTTTGCACCATGGAATAGTGCCATGTCGACTCACTCCTTTGGTCAGTTGTTTCGCTTGCGTCCGCCACCGAAGAGCCCTTTGAAGATGTCCTCGGCTTCCGCCAGCGTCATCGTAGTCTTCTGGGTTTTTCCGTCTTCGTTCTCAGCGAGACCCGGATTTTGCACGCTACCAGGCTCCGGCCGCCAGGATTTCATCTCGGCCAATAGATCCTGAAGCGTGTTCTCTAAGGATTCCTTGGTGCGCTCGACATGCATCTTGAGCGCTTCTTCTCGATCCAGGCTCACCACATCTGGCTTGCGCAGAGCGATCTTGAGATCCAAGACTTTTTCAGCGAGCATCTTGTGCAGCTCTGCATGAAGGTCCGCGTTCTCCTGAACCAGTTGGTTGTGTTCGGCCTCCATCTCTGCAACCTTGCTTTCAAGTCCTTGTTTTTCAAGGACCAGATTCGCAATGGTTGACTCAAGGGTTGCAATCTTGTTGGCGGCCTCCGTGAGTTGGGCCTTCAGTTCGGATTCTTGAACTGGTGTCTGTGTCACCGAAGCCTGGGGTTCTGGAGTTGGGGATGCAGGGGTCTGCGTCGGAGACTCTTGGACCGGCTGCTGCTGAGGGGGTTGCGCCGGTGTCTGTACAGGGGTTGGGGATGTTTGCCCGTTCATTGCACTCGATCCACTCCTTTCATTTACATGAGGTGCATTTGTAATGCGATACGTCTTCTCGGCAATTTGGAGGACCTGAAAGTCCGTCGATTCGGTTTTGTCCCCGGAGCCGGAAGGCTCTCCCTCCTGTGTAACGCTCACGTTGCCTGCGTGTGCATCGGCCGGGACGTTCACATAGGAGACCTCGTGGCCTAATACGGTACCAATGATGAAGTGTGCGGTTTGGCCGTCATAGGACTCTCCAGGCCAGTGATCGCACCATTCCTTCGTACGATCGGTTCCGCAAATATTGCAGGTCACCTTATCCGTGGTTGCGCCGATAGAGACGGTCTGGTAACGCCCATCCAGAACTTTCTCTATGGCGTCTGGATCGGTAAGCTCCACATCGAAGATGAGTCCAGGGCGACCTGACTTTGTGGCTTCCGAGAACTGTGCCTTGAGGATGCGCCCAATCGGTTCGCCATCATACGAGTTGTGGTGCGTCAGAACTGGCTTGTTATACGGCTGGGTCCATGTATGAACACCGGCTTTGAGACCTTCCGCGGTGTAGTAGTTGTAGTTGGCTGTACGGCCAACATGAATGGCCTCCATCTGAACCCGCAGCTTCCGTACCTGCCCCTTTGCCGACTCGGTCAACCGCTGAAGGTTTTCCTGAGAGAGTGGCGTGGTGCGAACCGCTACGGTTTCATAGATCATCGGGTTGGTAATCAGCTTCTTGGCTTTATGCTCTTCAAACGTGTAGTTCACTCTGCTCACCCCCTTCTGCGGCCTTCACGCTTTGGCTTCCGGTTCTTTCGCCGGAGTCAGTCGGCAATTGCAATGTGGATGCCAAGGCGGAATGTGATGATATATAGCAACTTCATCGAGAGATGAATGATTGCCCACATGAATCGAGGTGCCGGATTTCTCCTGACAGGTCACACACCCATCGGATCCTTTTTCTACGACAAGCTGGTCTTCTTCGTACTGAAGGAAGCTCAGCGCATATCCGTAGTTGAATGCCTTCGCCAGCGTGTAGAGCGCGAGGAATTCGACACGATAGCGGAGCGATTGGAACACGGCGCGTGTCTTGAGAATCGCTTCACTCAAGTCCTTGGCATCCGCCAGCTTGGCAGACAGTGTCTTTTGAATCGCCTGCTCCAGCCGGCCCAAGGATCGATTGGCGTCCTCCCCAATCAAACGAAGCGAACTGGAGTAGTTCACATTGGCGAGCGACCCGCGATTCAGATCGTCTTTGGCGGCCACAACGCCATCCATCAGACACTGCCGGGCCGCATATTCGATGTCGTGCCACATCGTGTCTTTGGCGAAATGCACCGCAGACAACAGCGTTTTTGGATCCTTGATCGGGAAGGATCGACCCGACATGTGCTTGCGAACCTCATCCACCACATCGGCTTCCATCTGTTCATACGTCGATGCAAGACGCTTCTGGAGACGATCCAGAGTGGAGGTTGAGATGAAGTCGGGTGCAGATTCTCGCAAGGACTCAGTCGATCGCTTGGGTCCGGATCGAGTACCATGTTGGTTCGTCGGCTGCTGCTTGTTATTGGTT
Source organism: Alicyclobacillus shizuokensis NBRC 103103 (assembly GCF_001552255.1). GTDB lineage: Bacteria > Bacillota > Bacilli > Alicyclobacillales > Alicyclobacillaceae > Alicyclobacillus_G > Alicyclobacillus_G shizuokensis. The sequence goes on along the minus strand of NZ_BCQV01000007.1, from coordinate 176,902 downwards.
TCCGGCGTTCCTGGCGTGGATGCCACAGTAGCCTTCGCTTGAGCGGCCGCCTCAATCTCCGGGATCTTGACCATGTTCAAATACAATCGAGATTCATCCACTTGCGGTTCGAGCTTGAGGTTGATCCGTGTTTCCTCAAAGGTCTGGACGTTGTGCTCGTACTTGTAAATCTCGTGCGTATCGAGCTTGATCCGCATCTCGGCTTCAATCTCGTTGAACACGAATTCGACTTTGTTATTCGGATCCGCCAGAGGATCAAAGCCGCCCTCAACCAAGAGTTCCTCAATGATGTACTTGTTGATTTGAAGGGCAATCTGGCGCTGCCAGCCATTGATCCGGTCCGCCTTGATCCCCGTCATCGCGTCAGCGGTGTTCCGGTTTGCTGTATCGCCTCGACCCATGTCTACCTGGCTCATGCCAAGTCCTGAGAACACGCGAGCCTCGAAGTAGTCCAGATATGGCTTTCCATCGATCGCAGTCAGATTGACCGCATCGATCTTGTGCCGTTCCGGAAGCACGATAGCCCCATCGGTTGGCATGTTCTCAATCGTGGACCGAATCTCGTTAAGTTCCTCGTCCGTGGCTTCGTATCCTGGCTTGTCTAGGCCCACGGTGTACGCGAGAAGGGGAAAGATGTGTCGATAGAGCAGCAGCGCTGCATTCTCTTCCACTTTCCGTAGCAGACGCACATCTTCGATGACCGGTGCCAACCACGGTTCACCAAACGCCTTGCCGGCCGGGACATTCACCTTGATGTGAATCACATCTTCAGGTCGAAAGGTAATCGGGTCCTGGCCCTGTACAGTCTGCTGATACCCCGTGATGTTCCCGTTCAGATCCCGTCCGACCTGCATCGTGCTGGGCGGAAGCCGAAAGTAACCAATCACAGGGCCCTTGGCCGGGGGCATCGGAATCGCAGACAGACCAGGCGGCAGACCTTGGTTTCCCTTTCCGCGCGCCTTTACGATAAAGGCATTGGCATACCGGACAATGTCATCCGCAATCCCTTGGAACAACATCTCCGTCGGCGTATCGGTCCCGACGGCAATCATGTCGAGACGGAGCTTCACATAATCGAGGGCCTGCTGGTTCTTGCTCTTGAACTGCCAGCCACTCTTAAAGACCAACTCCGAGTATTTGAGGACCGTCTGCATCACATAGCTGTCACGCTCAATCGCCGCATCGATTTGGGCGAAGTCAATGTCAGGCGACTCAAAATTCGCGCGCCCGCCACCTCCACCCGTGGCATTCGCAGACGGAAGCTGATAGCCGACCCGTTTCACTTGCGTTGCCTTCGGATCTCGCTTGAAGGATGGACCAAAACCCACACCGGCGGAGCCGCTACTGCGACTGGGAGGAGAAGGCGCTTCATTGGCTGTGGCAAATCGCTTGATGACGTTATTCAGAAACCGAGCCACACAATGAGCCCTCCTTTACCTGCCAAGTGTGAACAATGTCTATCTTAGGCAATTATATCCCATAGGCGTAATGCATTACGAAGTTCAAGAGTTGCTGTATCCATGTGCCTTGAGATAATCATCAATCCAGTCATCCGTCACTTCCGTGACATCTCCCAAATCCTCTAGGATCCTCAAGAATTGACGGATTTCCTCCTTCTTTTGCAGGAGGTCCACTTGCCGACCGTAGAACACCGCCTCTTGTTGGTACAGCTTCACGAGGTCGATGATCGACTGATTGTACTGATCCTGCACGTTCTGCATCGAATCCGTGATGATCGTTGCAAACCGATCGAAGGTTGCGCTCTGTCCCTCGTCCTGGTTGTACAGAAAATAAATCAGGGGATTGGTGGTTTTGGTATGCACCTGTTGGTACATCCAGAGCTGCTTGGAGATCGCATCCTCTTTGTTATCGTCGACCATCAAGGCCTGACCTTTGAGGTTGTTGTGCTGCTGTTTCAAGGACTGAAAGGCCAGGATCAGATGTGATTTAATCGCGGACACGTCCGTGAGACTGGAGATGGTTTGAAGAAAGGATTTCATCCCGTTGCTTTCCATGACCGAAGCCGGATTGGTGACAAGATCGCGAAGCGAATCCACGATGTCTTGAAACTGGGTGTACCGGTTTTTGTGGACGTAGGCCACATCCGCGATCGTGGTGTGGAATGTCTCCATGTTGTTCGTATCCAGTTGGTTCTGAGCAATCTGATCCTGCAGCTGCTGGATCTGCTGGGTCGTGGTCGGATCATCCACCTCATAGCTGGACTTGTATAGGTCCATGAGGCTGTTCTCGAGGTTTGTCCCATCGATCACGGATTGCGACCAAGATTGAATCGCATTGGCCTCATCGTCGGCGGCGTCCGAGACATCCGTCGCATCGGTAATCTGGCTTCGGTAATACTGGTCCAAAAAGTCCCGTCTCCGATCTACAGAGCGCTTCATTCGGTACAGGAGGTCATAGATCTCATAGTCACCCGTACCGTCATACCCCGACTTTTCATCTTCGACTGCCATGACCTGCTGATAGTCATCGGCGGCCAACAAATCCTCAAAGGACTGGAAATCCGAGGACTGCCGGTCTTCAATAATGGCCATCAGGTCGGAGATATCCTGCGACAAACTGTCATAATCCATCAGACTCTGTGTGATGGTGAAGTTCTGTGCGCGTTCAATCTTCTGGACGACGACCGGAGGAATCAGATGAATGGAATGTTCGATGGGATATTCGAGTTTCGGATGGTAATCAAAAATTTGCCGCTCGTAGGGCGTATCTATCCCCTTGCCCCCATAGAGATCGTCCGTCATGGCGTCTCTCTCCCGTCTAGTTATCCATGTGATTCTTTATCATCGCGCCCAAGGCGCCACCGGCCAATCCGGTCGCAAGCCCGATGGCTCCAAAGCGCGCTGCATTCTTGATCTTGATAGACCGGGGTGCCATCATGCTCGTCAGTAAACCATAACCCACACCAGCTCCGGCCGATGCCAGCCCTGTGTACATGCCATATGTCATAGGATTGTAGTACACTCGATCGTAGGGCTCGTTGCTTTTCATCACTGAAGATCCCTTCTTTCTGGCTGCATCCCCAATATGTATGTAACCCGCCGCTTTCGCGGCGGGCCGGGAAAGAGAGGGTGAAAGATGAGCCGCCAAGAAGGACACAGGGGTTTGATTTGCCTTCCACCTCTCTGCCGAGAGGGTCACAACGCATTATCTCAGGCATTCCAACTGTTAGATTGACCTTCTGGCAAACGGCGATCGTGAATATCTCGAAGTCCCTCTCATTCCCCATTGCCCGCCGCGCGGCTTGGCATATCCAAGCGGCACTTTCCGCAGGCGCCAGTTCGGATCGTCCTTGGGCTCAAACTCTCGTGTATCCCTAGGCTTGTACACATCGCGCGTGCCACCAAAGACCTTCTCAGTGACTTTCTCCACGATGGATTTGCCGTGAATGAACTTGTTGGTCCGGGCGACCTTCACTTCTTCAAGAATCTGTGTGATGTCCGGAAACTCAAGCGTAAAGCCGAGAATGGTGAGCATAAAGGCATCGAGCGCATGTTCGTTTTCGGAGGTGTACACCGGCCGGCCGTTCTGCGTGATCTTGACGACCTGATAGTCCATCATCTGCTTCCAGACCATATCGTCAAAGGGAGACAGCACAATCTTGTCACGTTCAAGCAAGAGCGCCGTCTGGTTTACCATGAATGGCTTTACATCCTTCATGTCCACTTCTCGTGTTGCAGGATCCCGAACTTCAATCTTTTGTCCAAAATGCACTGGCCGGATCTTTCGATCGAGGCCTGTCTCAGGATGCTCCCGGCCATACAAGCGAAGTGTCTCAATCTGATACTCACCAAACCCTCGGTCTATGTAGATCAGACGAGGATCATAAATTGCGTTGAGTTCGATAATTTTTTTGACCGCATTGTCGAGCGTGAATTCCCCTCTTGGAATCTCCGCCCGAAAGGCAACCCGAAACTTCTTCAGGAACTCATCAAACTCCGTCACAATGATCTGCGTATCATTGGCGTATTTATCCCAGTCCACCCCGATAATGCGAATCGCAGGGGGAGCGGGTTTGCTTACAGTATACGGGCCATAGTAGATAATTTCATCCATCTTGAAGCCCTGTCTCTCGTACTGTTCCCGCTCGTATGCATTCAGTTCCCGATAGCTATACAGGAATTGCGACTTTGCTCGTTCTACCGCCGATTTGGCGAAAACTCCGACCGTCTCTTCTCCGAACTCGGCCAATACCTCGTGGATGTAGCTTTGTTCCGTCATCGTGGCCCGCATTTGGGCCTCCATCCGTTCATCCCAATCAGGGTTCACCATAGATGGAAAGTGATATGCCTTGTACCCAGTATCCGGGTTCGTACAAATCTCATAGAAGAAACTTCGCTTACCGGTAGGTGTCGAGCTGCACCAGATCCCGATGCGCGCCGGATCTTCCAGTGCAACGGCCGTAACCGCATCAATGCCGTCGCGGTCCATGTAGTCAATCTCGTCAAGGAAGATCCAATCTGCACGTTGACCGCGGACAGACGCACCCGATTGACCGGAAGTTGCCCCTACTGTAAAGCCCATGATGCTGCTTCCGTTGTTGAATTGAATAATGAACGGGTTCTTGGTTCGAGTCCGGATGGATTCCCGAAGCTCATCACAGTCGTCGATCATCTCGTTCAGACGCATGAAAATCAGGCGAACCTGGTTTTCATACGGCGCAGCTATGAGAAGACGTGCATTCCTGTGATGAAAAGCGTACCACAAACAGAAAACAACCAGGGTCTCCGTCTTCCCTACACGCCTGCCCATGCGGACTGCGATCCGCCGGTCGCCTTTCATGATGCCATCAATAATTTTCTTCTGATACCATCGGGCCCTCCACGGATTCCCCTTGGGATCTTTCAGTTTCCAATAGGCCCATTTGACTGGGTCAGAACGAACTTCAATCTCCAAATCAGCGAGCGACCTGTTGTCCATAACTGCTGACATCTCTCCTTCTCCTTCCCAGAGATTGAACTACAAGCGAAAAATGAGCAGGAAATTTGAGCAATACGGCGTAATTATTCTATTAGAGCCAAAGGAGGAAGATATATGCTAGGTTTTCTGGCAAGCCAAGCTGCGAGGTTGGCTTGGAATCGCTGGAAGGAAAAGAACCCCGAGGAGTATCAAAAACTCATCAACGACCCAGTGGGATACGCAACGTCTATTCTGCGTGGCATTCAGCGTGACATCCGCAAGGAATTATATATCCAGAGACACATTCCACATGAGTTTGATCAACACCCTGAAAAGGACATGCGGACGTGCGATCCTGAACTCTTTGAACAATGCCTTCAACTATGGGACAAGATAGTAGACATTTCCCATAACATGAGTTCACCTTCATGCACGCCCGATGAGCGAAGCCAACTGGATGAACTCCTAAAGGAGACTGTCAACCAGTACATGGAAAACTGCAAACGTCTCCACCAGAAGTATCGCAACAGCACATCAGAGGGATGAATGAACCATCCCTACTTGTGATGCGCCATTATGAATTGTAATCATAATCTTGATTTCTAATTGCCTGCAGGCCAATACCTGCGACGGTACCAAGACCTGATCCCAGCAGCATAGAAATTCCAGACCTCTTCCATGAGCCAAACATGGTCTTATACAGCGGACGCGAGTCCATCTTTTCTAGAAGTCGACTTCGCGTCTGCTGTTGTTCCAGTGTCAGTGGCCCACTCTCGGCAATTCGATCGAGCCGAGCCAACCTTGCTCGAGTTACAGCGCGCGATAGCGCACTGATTCCAGCCATGTGCCCGAGGACAGCAGTGCCACCAATGGCTCCCGGCAATGCGCCCCATGCTACCGACTGATCCACTCGCTCATAGGGCTCGTTACTATACAGCACATTCCGCACCCCACCTTCTAATCTGAATTGGCAGCGGCTTTATATCCAGCTCCGACCGCTGCCCCAAGCAGGATACTTCCGGCCATTGTGACGACGTTTCGCTTTGAGAACTTGCCGCTTCCAGGCGGGCTGAGATTGTATAATTTGCCCAAGGCCTTATCCGCGACTCCCGTTACTGCCTTGCCTACTTGGCTACGGAATCCCGGTAAGCGATCCCGATATTCCTTCATCGCTCGAATGGCCTCAGTGCCGGTTTCATCGTCAATGATGGCTTGTCTTCTTGCATCGCTGACAAATCCCTTAGAAAGGTCGCTGTCTGCGAAACCACGTACCCACTTCGGCGCTAGATGCATCGCACCGGCCAGATGAAGCCCAGCTGACGCTCCTAAAATGGCGCCACCTGCCGCGCCGGTCGCAATGTTGTACCCAGTGGCGGGTTCATTGCTATTGATGGGATTGTACGGCCTGTTGGACTTTAGGAATTCAAGACCCAGTCCCATCATCAAGCCGCCGGCCAGAACCATGGCACCATAGTTTTTCCCGATCGCCTTGAGGCTCGGTCTGTTTTTATCCGGGTCTATATGGCCTTCTCGAAACATGTACTTGGCCGCTTGGGTTGCAATGTTTGGACCGTTCTTCAGCACCTTTGGGAGCACGTAGCCGACCCCACCCAAGAGGATGCCTTCTTCGGCCACCGTTTCACCGAAATCAATACCCGTCCCAACAGCCAAGTTTTTGACTATGGAGCCTCCATCGTTTTGATTGTTGCCGTCATAGAGGTCGTCATACGTATCCAAATAGGACTCGTTCACTATTTTTCACCCGCTTTCTTAATAGGCCTTCGCGGCATTTCGGGCATGTCCCATCACGGCCAGAGACGCATTTTGTCGAGCCTGCATCATCTGGTTCAATGTGGTTTGCCGAAGCGAAGCGGCCGCTTCCGTATCGATGTAACCGGCACCAAACATGGCACTCCGTTGCCCGAGCCTTGACTCAGCCATTGTGGTCGCGTTCATAATCTCAGGGAGCATCTGCGCTGCCGTTACACCCAGCATCGTGGCAAATCCGCCAGGAACCAAAGACCACAAGGCGTTCTCCATCACAGACTTGCCAAGCGCAACCGGAAGGCTCTCACCGCTGGCCATGCCAACGGCTGTTCCGAGGCCAGTAAAGAGCGGAAAACTCGTGTTCTTCCATATCCGACTCAGTCTGCCGGCCGCATTTTTGGGGGTAACATCCGTCTCATAGGATGCGTTTGGGTTGCCGATATACTTTCCGGTGTATGCCACGGTCATCCTAAGTATCCTCCGTATCTCGTGTTATGCAATGCAAAGACCAAATCACCGGTCGATGTGAACTCAGGTTGTGCGTTTGGCCGAGCGCGCGGAACTGGAGCCTGATACCCAAGTTGATCGGCTCGTGATAAGGGCAATGACTCAATGTCCGGATTCACGGTGGCACGAGCGTACTCATCCATCGGCCGTTGATGATTGGTCAGCACTTCATAGGTCGCGACGCCTAGCCCCAGGACGCTGCCTCCAATGATCTTCGCTGGCTTGGTATACTCATAGCCGGAGAAGAAGTTATCAAAGTTCCGGACGCCCGTTTTCTTGATCGAGTGCTTGATTAACCACCGTGCTGCTCCTGACATGGATGGCATCTCTCGTCACTCCCATCGGATTAGATATACACATCAGACTGCCCATTTGGTCGAACAATCCGATAGCCAAGATAGCCAGCTCCAAGGGCAGTGCCTGCCAGCACGCTGACACGCCCAGAATCGAGATCTCTCATACGGAATGTGTAATTTCCACTTAGAGCTTTCACGCGAGCTTCATTGTTGAGAGTGCCATAGTAGAATGGCAATTGCTTTGATTGCAACCCTCTCACAACATCACGGTAAGTATCTTGGAGATAAGCCTTTGGACGGGTTGCAATCCCAGTGATTTTATTGAGCACCCCCGGCATTGCCATCATCCTCCTTCATGAATCTTGTTCCTCAAACCCAATGGGTTCGACGTCAATCACCTTGCCCTTAAACTTCGCATAAAAGGTTTGCTCCGCCTCTTTCTCGTTTTCTTCGAGGGACTGCATATCGTTTTTGACCCGCAAGAGTTCCGCCGCCCGCTCCGAAGCATCGAGAACGTGTGTGACCCTACTCCCCTGCTTGTCTTTTCGTGTGGAGTTCAAGAGTTGGAGCGTCTTGTGTTTCTGATTGAGGAGTTTCTCTTTGTAAGACACTACAGGATGAAGTTCTTGTCGGGTGAGGGCGTGACCTTCTTCGGTCATTCCAACGACTTGATCAATGATGAAGTCCGCGTCGATGGCCATCTTGTTATCACATCGAAGCAGCGAAATATCAATGTCCACCAATTCTTTGACCATGATGAGATCAACGGTGTTTTCTTCGTTGTCTGGGTCAATCCCAAGCTCTTTACAGTACCGATGAAACAAGTCTTCAATCGCGGCAATCTCAATCGGACACTTCTCTCCAAACGGCGCCATGTCCATTTCCAACAGGGGACAAGAATGCGCATAGGGACATGCCCGAGCCTTGCAGATGATCGGCACGGAAGCATACAGTCCATGTTTGGTTTGACGAAGTCGCCGCGCGACGTTGATGGCCTCAACGGCCTCCGGGTTTTGCGTCCACCCGACCGGGTCGAGGTTACGCGATGCTACCTGCAAACCCGCGGCAGTCTTGGGCCCAGTCCGCTTTCCCTCTGACATACAGCCCCTCCTTTTGGCACCATAATTAAGAGGGGATACGGCTTAACCCCTCTCGGCCAGTCGGTGCTAGGTAGGGTAGCGTATCCCTTTCGATTCCATTGTACACTGACACGGTAGACCCCATCGAACAAAGTCAATGAGCATATACGACAAAAGGCCCCATTACGGGGCCTTCACTTGCAGTTGCTTGAGGGCTTCCTGCTCTTTTTTCTCGATTAGCAGAGCTTTTTCCATCAATCGCCGGGCTTCATGAGAGTGGTCGCCCTTTTTGATCTTGCTGAAGTGTTCTCGCAGTAACGTATCTTCCTCGCGCAAGCGAACATGGATCTTGTCGACCATTCAGCCCATCACCTCAGTCCGCAAAGAGGTGCGCCACAACCTCTTGATAGACCTGATCGATGTCGTACCGTCCCGCCAATTCCATCGCGCCAAACATATAATACCCAACAGTGTTCCCAAATTGCGGGTTCGGAATAATGGTAAAGGGCTGGATCTTGCGGGCCGCAAACTCATTCGCCAGCGCTTCCTCAAACAGATGCGCGCCACCGCCCGTCAAGAGAATCTGATCGAGACGGGTCGCTTCGGGCCCCCATGCCTCAAAGACGTCCTTCGCGATGGTCGCCGCCACTTCCTGGACACAAGCATCGACTTCCGCAGTCACGTCATGATCCACACCATTGAACTGGACTTTCCTCTGGCGAACGGCGCGGTCCAAATCCTTGTCGGTCGGCTCATACCGCATACCATACTCGTTCCGGAACTTCGACATCAGTTCGACACGTAAGCGGCTATATACGAGATGGGCCGCCTCCGAGGAGCCGCAGGTCTTATCACTGGGCACCAAGAATCCATCCTGGAATAGGGCATAGTCCGTGGTGAAATGACCAATATCAATGATGCCGACAAACTCCTTGATGCTCGGATTGTAGGCCAACAGGGATCCGGTTTCTTTGTAGTCTGGTGTAAACGAAAATGTATTGTTGAGAATTGAGCCTTCCGGCTGGCGCAGGATCACACAGCCCACGAAATTGATCTTCTTGGTGATGTCCTTCCCACCCAGATGGAAGGTAATCTCGTAAGGCTCGCTGAGGAACTTCTCAAGATTCTCTTTGACCACACTGTCATAGTCACGATTGGGCAGACCCGTGACGACAAAGACATCATACTCGCCTTCCTCATCGGGAACACCAAGCGCAATGCCGGTCTTAAACAGGATACGGCTGATGGGGTCGTTGGCGCGGTCGCTCTCCTGCGTACGATTCGAGCGCCCTTCGGTCTTCGTATTTGCGTTCTCCCCGACGAAATAGGTGCCTTCGCTCGTGGTCACAATTAGCTTCTTGCGGTCGATGTGATTGAGGTTAAACAACCGGCTGGTGGACTGGACGCCTGGTGCCGCAGTGGCCGGCATCACAATGGAGGAATCACGTACGTTCGGTGCGCTCGACAACACCTTCACCACGCCGAATCCAATGTCCGGAGCCACCAGATACGGAACAGTCGTTGCCTTTGGCGTGGATGCGGCTTTTGCAGCAGTCTTTGACATAAGCCCCCTCCTCTTGCTCCTGTCTGACAATGTTGCACCTTGTATCCTCGTGTCTAACATCGTACCACGAGTAAATCTTTCTCCGCAACGGGATTTTTTGTCGAAATACGTAGACAGGACCAAGCGGATGTGCCGGATTCCACTTGGTCCTGTCTGTGTTGTATGCAAAGGGGATTGATCAGGGATTGATCAAGTATGACTATACGTATTGTAATGCATTTCAAAATCGACTGCAAGAGCCTTTTGGCCACATCATCACAATTTCAACAGCGCGTTCCAGGTTTGCGGTCCGATCTTCCCGTCCACCTGGAGGCCGTTGGCCTTCTGGAAACTCCGAGTCGCGCTATCGGTCTTGGGCCCGAACAATCCATCGACCGTGCCTACGCTTTGGTGATGGTACGCCAACAGATACTGGGCATCTGTGACCTGATCCCCTCGACTCCCAAGTGCCAAGAGCGGACGAGACGCCGGATGTGCCGACAGAAGATGGGACCAAGACTGTGGGCCGCAAATCCCATCGACGGCAATGCCGCAGGCTGCCTGGAAGGCTTTCAAGGCCGATTGTGTCTGCACTCCAAAGATACCATCCACGGCACCCGGATGCTGTCCAATCCGATACAGGAGCAGCTGAAGCTGGATCACGTCAGCCCCCTTGTCCCCCATGCGGAGAGTTGGCCGAGTGCTCGAGGGCGCTGTCACGACAGCTCGGGCCGGCGTCTGAACCTTGCCGACTAGACCACACCACGCTCTGAAATCTTCTACCGTGCCATCGAACACACTCAGGTCTACGGCGCCGCTGAAACCGGGAATCGAGGCTTTACTGGTGAATTGCCACATCTTCCACCGGTTATGTCCAGCGACATCCGGGGGCGCCAAGATGTTTCGATAGTCCGCAATCCAAAGGTCATACTTGGACATAGAATCGTCCAAATAGGCCTGAGCGAAGGCGGTATAGGTGTAGAGCATGCCATAGTCTCCAAAGTGGCCCTTCAGCCGTTCCATGAAGGTATGAACAAACTCCACAACGCCTTCCCGGGACAGCCCGCCATTGTCCTCAAGGTCGAGGACGGGTTTGATCTTTTCGTGGCCGCCGGCGGCTTCCAACGTCCGCGCGAACTCATCCGCTTCATCGTTGGCGGAGCTGGTCCTGGGTCGTGCAAAGCAATAGCCACCAACCGGCAAGCCGACATCCAAGGCCCCTTGCAGATTTCTCTGGAAGGTCGGGTCATGATAGGTTACGCCTTCCGTCACTTTGAAGATCGCACCTGCGATGTTCTGCTGGACAGCCGTTTTCCAATCAATCGTTCCATTGTTGTTTGAGGCGTCTACAATGTGTGCCATTTGATCATTGCGAGGCTGCATAGACGATCCCTCATTCTCCTTAGGATGCTGAATTTCACGGTTTCTGCGTCGTCAATGCCGATTCAAGTTCGGCCAGATGACAAAGACATGACCAAACACGTGCAACGTCAGCACAGACTCACCTCCTTTCAGGATCTCAGATCGTGATCTGATCCTGACCGGTGAAGTCATCTGCCTTGGCTCTGAGTTGCGTCAGTACCTTGGTCATGTTGGACTTGAGCGTGTTGATCCACGCATTGGCGAGCCGTTCTGGATCGACATCCGGAGGAATGGTCACGGTGCCGGCCACAGGCTCTGGTCCATTGATCGGCGGATTCGGGTCGGGCATGCCGTTGTAATGCACATACACCATCGTTCCATTCTGGAACGAAACGGTTAGAGGAAAGTTGGACTTGATGTACAGCCACCGGCTGGGCAGCCCCTCAACGAGGGCATTCTCGTCATCGTAGATGGGGCCGCCCACATTGACTTGAGGCTCCCCGAATTTCGCAAACAAGTCCAAATCCGTCTGGGCAAAGTTGTTTGTGGACGCCGTGACGATGTACGTGTTGTTTTGCAATGACTTATCAAACTGAAGATCCATTACTCCGATCTCACCCAGATGTGCTTGATCTCCGCGCTGAGGAAGTTGTCATGCTTTTCATGTTCCTCGTTGATCCAAGCCACGGCTTCTTCATAGGTGTCGAACTCGTCGCTAAAGATGCCTTCGGCCAGAACCGCATTCTCGAATCCCGCATCTTCTTCGCTCTGCACATACACAACTCCGATGAACTTCTCGACCAACATCATGCATCTCCTCCTTCTCGGAGTGTTGAATTCTCGTCGCGGTGAGCCTCGAGACGAGCGATCGCTTCTGCATATTGCTGCCTTTCAGCCTTCAGCCTCCAGATCTCTGCCAACGTGTCTTCTTCTTTCTTGCGAAGCCTTTGAAGGGTTAGCTCCAGCTCCTCAATTCGACGGCTGCACATCTTGACCTCAGTACGCAGAGCCTGAATCGCGTACTCCATCGATAGCCCCTCCTATACGTCGTAGTATGGATACCAAACCTCATGCACCTCGGCATGAGTGTATGGGTCTCTCAAACACAGGTCCGCTTCATGGTGGTACTCATAGATGTCCCGAATCGCTGCGGCTTCGTCCTCACGGATTGGGCCCCACAGCATAATCTGTCCATGTGCATAGAACACAGCTCGGAAACCCTTCTTCACTTTTGCCATGAAAAGATGCTCCCTTTGTGAAATTGGACGCTGTTTAGGAGTACAGCGTCCGAAACCCTGATAGAGGTGCGAGAAACACTGATTTGGTGGCTGCTGCAATCCTGGCGTCCGCTTCCCTTGCACGAACTAAGTCATCATTTTTAGACTCCACGTTATGAGAAAATCGACGGGCCTTGCAGCGACTTCGTTCCACATCGAGTGGAACCATCCTCCAGTGAGGAGGGTCTGGAGCCAGTGACAGGATTTGAACCCGTGACCCGCTACTTACAAGGCAGCTGCTCTCCCAACTGAGCTACACTGGCACGAAAGTGGCTGTGGGGGTGGGGATCGAACCCACGACCAATCGGTTAACAGCCGACCGCTCTACCGATGAGCTACCCCACAAGGCACGGTGGACGTTGTTTTCGGGCACAACGTCCAAAGCCTGAATGCCGTAAGCTAAAAGCAAACAGCTTGAATGGCGAGTGTCGACGAATGGGAGTGCGAACAAAGCGCGCTTTCTCTATCCATCGTATAAGGAATCCTGCCGGCAAACAATTCGGATGTCTTGGAACCCCATTCTGTTCCTCGCATCGGGAAATCACTCAGGATGATGTCATCGGTGCGTTTGAAGGATTACGAAGAGATCCTCCGTTTTTCTCTCGATTTCTTACAAAAACAAGTTCGTAGCCGAGTTCATTCAACGCTTCAGCTTCCAACCTGAGTACGTTCATGACCAGGTTCGGCTCGACCTCGTACCCCATCGCTCGAAGATGCGTTTCAATGTAATGCAACGCAAAGTCATCGAGGTACGACACATCAACATCGCGCGGTTCGTGTTGAATGTCTCCCATTCTACCTGTCCTCCCTGTTCATGAAATGGAAAGTGGCCTCTGCCCCGTGGGAGCTGGGACAAAGACCACTTTCGGAGGAGAGAGGCTATCATGACCACATGCAGAAGCAAGAGGGTCTGCTTAGGTGAAGCATAGCATGGCATGAAAAGCATTACAAAGCGGGTTCAAGATCGTTGTAGAACATCTGGAAGTGTTGATTGGCTTGGGCCACTAACGCCCTGAAGTTTTCGCCTTGTTCTGCGGGATATGGCACAAAATCGCGTTCAAACGACCCCATGATGACAAATGTCCTGTCGCCCACGCTTTGCTGAATGTAGTCCATAGGAATCCGAGAGTCATACCAACTGGCATCATCAAAGATGATTTCTTCATACAGGGACCACATGGCCGATCGGTCCCCAATTGGTGCGACACGAATTTGTTTGTCCGGTTGCCGCCCCATATCCAAGATAAAGATCGTATTTCCAGCGTGGGTTCGTTGGATCGCCGCGTTGATTCCCATCTCATCCAACTGTTCAGCCAATACCTGGGCTATATAGCGCACCGTTTCATACCGAGGACCGACGATGAGCGTATCGTATGGTGATAAGATCGCACGTCGTACCGCCGCCGTTGTCTTTCCGGTTCGACGTTCGGCCAACACCGTCACAATCGGCCCAGGCGCCGACAAAACCGGGTCCCAGTCAAAGGGACTGAGTGTGCGAGCATGACTTTCGGGAGCCGGTTCAACTCCCAGATTCACTTGCGTCAGATAAAGCTGCAATAATTCCATGGAGCATCCCCAAACTTTTGAATCTCGGCACGCGCTCTCCATCTTTCTCTACGAGGTCGTTCCACATCGAGAGCGGCCGGAACCACAGATCTCCGTTTTCGTCTACATACGCAACCATATCTTCTTGTGTCTCTGAGTGCTTGCCGACACCCACGACGGTATAAAGTCCGCCTTTAAAGTGCTGGAACAGTTCGCATGCCTGCGGGATGTTCTGCGTCACTTGGCCTCAAGCTCCTTGCTGATCTTTAGTGCCTGTAACAAGTGATGGTCGTGCTTTCGCAGGAGTTCATAATGGGTGAACATGTCGTTGTCGTCTTCCAATCGCCAGCTATAGAAGCGGACCATGAGTTCATGAAAGAACAGCTTCAGCCGTTTCATCCATCCCACTCCGTTCATCGACAACCTCCAGATTGGTCGCCTCATACCATGCCGATAATAGGTAATCGGTCCGTGACCACCGGACATAAAAACGTCTCCCTGACTTTGAGACCATCGTGATCTCTCCAACCCCATAATCATGTTTTCGATGTTTGACCTTCATCCCAACTTGGAGTCTCGGGACGGAACGAATGTCATACTCCAAGAAACCAGAGTCGTCATTGATCGCGCCTCCGGACACATATCCTTCCGCGCACTCCAATGAGTCAATCAGCTGTTCGAGTTTGTGGATCAAGGCGTATCGAACATCCGTCGGTCCATCTGCCTGCACCCGTACAAACACCGTCATTTGGTCAGTAGCTTGCATGTCCAACCCTCCTCAAATTTCGGACCGCATAATACGTGGTCGCAATCCGATACGGCTCCCACTTCACCAGCGCGCGCTGTCCATCCGGGGTGAGTTTCATCACTATGCCGACGCGCTTGGCATGGCGTCCATCTTCCACCCGATCCCCGACGCGAAGCGTCGGCTCAGTGGTACACGTCATCATCAACGAACTTCACCACCACATCGGGTTTGCTGTCCAGTGCGTACTGACAGAGTAGATCGTAAATGGTGATGTCCTCGATATGTTCTCGAAATCCCGGATGGACCGTGCGCAGATCGGCGTCAAACAGCGTCTGAATCCAAGCGTCCCTCATGTCAACCTCTCCCCTCACTATGCGTTCATGCGCTTCCCGGAGATTCCTGACGGTGATCCATGCCTACCCAGCGGTCGAGGTTAACTCCAAGTATTCCAGCTTCGCACCCTTGGGCAACACCAGCAACGGCTCACTGGTCATCTGTTTCCAGCGTTCACGAATCTGCTCTGCGATGTGATGTGCGGTTGCAACATCCTCAATATCGAGACTGAGCACATACAGACCTTGCACCTTTTGTACAGACTCTAGGTATTGCTCGACCAGTTCCATATCAATCGCCCCTGACTACTTCTCCATGACCGGAATCGGTCCGAGTTTGAACTGATCCCACGGCCCTTGCCCCGGCACATACACGTAGTACCCGCCACGCGCATGCAATTTGCGGAGCGTCAGTCCTTCCTGCTTGCCGAGTTTCACAATCTCCTCGGCATCCTTCTTCTTTTGAAACTTCATGAAGCCGGCCTCCCGAATGTAGTTCAAGATGATCTCGGCTTCATCTGGCAAGAATCTCATGATTATCCCCGCCCTATGTGTAATGCACTTCATGACCAGTATAACACGATAGATCTATGCCGCATAGACAATTCCATTGGTGAGGTCGACGAGGCTCAATTTTCCGCCGAATACCGAGCCGGTATCAATAAACAGTTGGTCAAAGACCTGAGTGACTTCTTTCACGGGCGTGTGGCCATGAACCACGAGTTTCCCCAATTGGCAAGGTCCCTGGTAGCGTCGCCAAAGCAGCGCCCACGGCGGTTGGGACTCCAGGGAAACACCCGGCAAGACGCCGGCATGCGCGAAGATGAATTGGTCGGTTTCGTGGTAGAGCTTGAGATTCGAGTCCATCCATCGGGCATGCCAATATAAATCGTCCATCTCATCTTCATAGGATTCGAGGGTCTCTCTCCCACCCTGCTCCAGCCATGAGCTTTCCTCGTCTATCTCCATCTCTCGCAGAGCGTAGCGGATCATCCAGTCGTCGTGATTGCCCTTTAGGGCCACGGCGCCTTTGGCCACCAGACTCATCACTTCTTCGATCACCTGTTTCGTCTGCGGACCGCGGTCACAATAGTCTCCACAGAGAATCAAAGTATCTTCCTTCGGGTCATACTTTGCGTCATAGAGAACCTGTTGGAACGGAATGTATTGTCCATGAATGTCGCTCATGGCAAGCACTCTTCCCATTGGAATTCTCCTCTCACGAGTTGTTTCAGTCGCTTATAGAGCTGGATGTTCACACGGACATCTCCGATCGCGGTGTGTGCATCCACGACACGGATCCCAAGCGCCTTCGCGGCGTCGTGCAACCCATCCGGAAAGTCCGCTGGGAGGATCTCGGCATCCTTCAGAAACCGAATCACCGAGGCTGTATCAAGCGTTCGATAGCTGAAGAAATTATCAAGGTCACAACTACCGTCCCGAAACAACTTCTGCAAGAACCTTCGGTCAAAATGGATGTTGTGCCCGGCCAGGGTCGGTTTCTCTTTCATCAGGTCCATTTCCCGTATCCAGGACAGGATTTGACTGACAGCTTCCGTTGGCGTGAAGCCGTACTTGTTGATGTCGCTAAGGCTGAGACCATTGATCCGCATGGCTTCTTCTGTCACGACATACTCCTCATGCTTGATAAAGAGGGTGAACGGTTCATGCTCGTTCTCTCCGTCATACAGTTGCATCGCAACTTGCAACAAGGAATGTTTGTCTGGATTCAGTCCTCCGGTTTCTGTGTCGATAAAGAGCAGCATGATCCCCTCTCCCCTCTGTAATGCCTTTCATCATTCCCATTATACGAAATTTCGCTATAGAGACCTACAGGTAGTATAAAAAAATTTTTGGCCAAGACGCCTCAGAACATAAAACGATACCTGACTGCGCGTGGCCACGGCCAGGGGTCATAGCCAGTCATATGGGCTTGTCCCCGGTGGGGTAATTCATAGAACACCTTTATTGTACACTGCACCGATTTCCTCTCTTCCCCTCTCCCTTTTTCTCTCCCTCCATAGTTTACAGGAAAAGGAAACGCCATATAGGGGCCACAAAATATAAAAAATTGCGCGGGGTGATAGGTTGAATTGTTGGCATGTGGGTGGCGGCGTTCGATGCCCCACCCCCTTTTCATGCCCAAAAACATCTGCAGGAGGGTGAACTTCATGTCGGAAAGCCTCGCAAGGATTCTCGTAGATGCACGTCGCCAAAACAAGTTTGTGCTGGTGAAGACGCTGGTGCCGTATGGACTACACTTGGAAAACTTCCGTGCCCTCGAAGACGAGGGCATTGTTCATGTTTGGCACACGAAGCAAGAGGGCTTTGCCGTGAACCTGACGCTGAAGGGATACAAGATGTATGCGCACTTGGCGTCCTGACCGAGTACAGCTCGGACTCACCTCTGATGAGGTGGGTCTCATGGTGTACTCGGTACACCAAAACCAATCTGCTGGCGAGCATGGTACGCAAGGAGGAATGTTGTCATGACGTTGCATGAGCTGTTGTTTGGTGGGTTTGGTCGTGTGGGTGCTGAGGCGAAGGACACAAAGACGTCGTTGGTGATTGATGCAGAGATTGTGAACGAAGAGAAGAAGGAGGAAGAGAAGATGGGCTTTGTGGACAAAGCAAAATGCTTCTTTAAGACGATTGGCGGCAAGGTGTGGGAGAAGATCCAGGCTGGAGCTCGGAAGTTGGAGGCGATGATTCGCAAGCACACCAGCCATGTGACCGTGGCGAGTGCTGCGGTTCTGGCGAGTTGGGGTTGCTCCACCATCACGGGTGCCTTGTTGACGGGATTTGCTGTGGTGTTCTTTGTCACCGCATTGATTTGGTTGATTAAGCGTTATCTATTAGGTCGCCAATTGACATTTGGCAATCTCTTAGATGGTCTTTCGTATGGCAGCTTGTGGTTTGCGGGTCTCGTGATCCTGGCGACGATGGGATTGTTCTGGCCCTTCTTCATCGCTTGGCAAGCTGTGGAGTTCATTGTGCTGACGCTGTTCGTCTGATTGGCTCAGACGAGCAGATGATCATGGGTTCTCTGGATCTGCAGTCCTGTGATGACGACAGGTGATTCAGAGGATGCCGTGGTCCGGTCGAATGCAGGAAGCGTGGCTGCATTCGATCCGTGAAACACCACACGCTCCCTGTGTGTGATGCTGTGTCTTTGTCCATAGCACACAGGGTACAAGGACAAAGACGCCATGCTTGTCGCACGATAGAAACCCTATCCAAGCATGGAGAGAATTCTTGATTCCCCGCCTTTTGTAGGGATGAGTTCGTCATTGTCCCTACATGAGGCTTTTTCTTTTTTCTCAAAAACGCTCGAAGGAGGAGTTCCCTATGTGGATTCGTCAAAGCTATGGTCAACGGATCGAGGACATGCTCATTTTGCACTTTGAGCAGGTCTTCGGACGCGACTTCCGCGTCTCCACGCAAGTGGAGGACCGACTCTATGGAGCCGATGGGTATCTCTATGGGGTTCCCGTCGACTTCACCACCGCCTTTGACAAGAAGGACCATACGTTCTTCTTGGGCCAAGTCGATGTGCTTGGCGTCTATAGTATCGCGGTTGGGGCAAGGTGGCGCAATCGCCATGAGGTGTTTCCGCAGCCCGTCATTGTGTTTGGCATTTCATTCTCCTTCAAAGGGCGATATGGCCTCCAACACACCTTGGTCAAACTCATCGACAAAGCCAGTGTGGAGTCTGCATTCGACCTCTACTGGGAATGGGTCGACAAATACGAGAACAAGGAGCTGGATCTGTGATGAATCATGAAGTGCCTTTCAATGCCTATCAATATCAGAATCTTATGAATTCCAAGGAGGAAATGTTCATGAACCACACCACCCTCATCAACAACCACATCCAGGAGGAGATCATCATGAAGAGCAGCAAGAAGCGTTATGGCATCACCGTCCTTCGCGCCGACGTCAATGCAATGGTTTGGGATGCAGAACTCAATGGCTATGTCTCCACGCTCAACTATGCGGATCCCCGCGTCTTGGTCGATGAGGATCCACGCTCAGGGTATCAGCGTCAGAATCAGAGCGCTTTGACGGACGCTCTGCTTCACAAGGTCGTCGAGGTCAAT
This sequence comes from Alicyclobacillus shizuokensis NBRC 103103, assembly GCF_001552255.1. Classification (GTDB taxonomy): domain Bacteria; phylum Bacillota; class Bacilli; order Alicyclobacillales; family Alicyclobacillaceae; genus Alicyclobacillus_G; species Alicyclobacillus_G shizuokensis. Next base: position 157,429 of record NZ_BCQV01000007.1, on the reverse strand, counting down.
GGTGTGCGTGTGCTTCCGGTTCTATGCTATGTGAACCTGAACCTCAAGAACATGGAGCCGGAGAGCGAAGCGATGCGTGAACATGTCGTTCACAACGGCTTCTTCATCAAGGGTGGCAACAGGGTTCACAAGGCTGAGTATTTCATGGCCTCTCCATCTCAGGACCGCACGCTGCAAGGTGTGTTCCTGGTCGATCTGTCGGTGCCGAAAGTCTTTGAGGCAATCGGCATGGACTTCCGCGCCTTTGCCAAGAAGAAGGACGGCAAATGGGTGCTGGACATCACCAAGGGCATGAAGCGCTTTGGCTTGGCGTCCACCAACACCATCCCGAGCCGGGCGATTACGTTTGGCACGGAGATTGTGGAGCATGCCAATGGTGAGTATTCCATCGTCGGCGGCAAGTTTACCATGCGTGTGGCGCGTCAGGCCCATGCCATTGTGAAGACCGGAAAGTTCAAGGCCTTCAACATGGAGACCAAGCAGTTCGAGGTCTTTGATGCCGCGAAGTTCCCGCAGAAGTTTGCGGTGGGTGATGGCCTGGTGTTCTGCAATGCTCGGGTCTGGAAGACGCTCTGCAAGGAATTTGATGTCCGCAGCTCGGCGTTCCAGATTCGCATTACTCCCTTCACCAAGGGTCTGATGGTCTATGTCCCAGGCCTTGAGAAGTATTTCGAGGAAGACATTGTGGCGATGGAGGGCGCTGTCAAGGGCGATTATCGCAATATCGACCTGATGAAGCATACCATCACCCTGCGCATTGCCTTGTTCAACAAGCAGGCGCGTAACTGCAAGAAGTTCACGCTGCTTCCGTATCAGTTCATGCACATCATGAGCATGGGCGCGGAGACGGCGAAGAAGATTGTCACACGGCATCTGGATCGTCTGGTCGACATGCTGCATGATCCCGAGTTGATCTCTGAGTATGTCGGACTTCCGTCTCAAGAGGAGATCCTGAGCCTGGAGGACGAAGAAGCCGAAGAGGTGCTGAACAAGACACTGGTATCGACCTTCACCCACTTCTTGTTTGCAGCGCCTTTCACCCTGAAAGACTTGCAGATGAAGAAGTACGCTCGGGACATCCTGATGAACATCGCGGACATGTGGACCAAGGGCATGATTCCGGTCGAAGGTCACTATCGCTGGATGGTGCAAGATCCGTATGCGATTCTGGAAGCGCACCGGCTCTGCCCAGAAGGCGAAGTCATCGTGCCGGAACACATCGGTCTGCGTCCGAACACCGTCTTCATGGTGTCCGACGACAGCCGCAGCATTGAGACTCGGGAAGTGGCGCTTATGCGTAATCCCGCGATTGCCAAGGGTGAAGCCGCTCTGGTTAAATGCGTGGCGCCGCAGAACTATGTGCGTGCCGCGGCCAAGGGTGGCTTTGAGAACCTGTGTGTCATGAGTGTCCATGACTTTGCCACTGTTCAGCAGGGTGGCGCCGATAATGATGGTGATACCACTCTGGCGACGACACAGGCGGAGATCGTCGAGGTTCTGAAGAAGAAGTCCTATCCCGCCATCCTCGATAAATCCTTCCGCCGTCTGGAGGATGGCAACTATGAGTGGGTCGAAGGTTGCCCGTGGGCGATGGATTGGGGCGAAGCTCAGGCCATTGCCTTTGATGACGTGGAGCAGGATGGTTGGACACTCAAGTTCGAGGATACGTTGTATGGTCATGAACTGATTCAGGCCATTCATGACATGTCCAAGGCTTGGGTGGTTCGCAAGCTCGTGCCGAATAAGATCGGCCAGCTGACGAACTATGCGACTCGTTTGGCCGATGCCGTCCGCCGCCTTGGCTATATGGTGGCGATGGGCGTCGGCAATAAGGAAGACCTGCTGGCGGAGATCGAGCGGTATGAACGTTGGATCGAACTCCTGCGTCTGTGCCAAGGTTGGGAGATTGACCGTCCGAAGCATGGTGGCGCGTATGAAGAGCATCTGAAGGATGAGCTGTCCTTCATCGGCAATCCACCTGAGTTTGTCTCGGTGTGGAACGAGAAACTCGGTCGTCGCGTCTGGTTCAATCCAGACTGGATGGCCGCTCGTCGTGGTCGTGAAGGGCGCTTCACTGGAAGTGTGTTGTCTCAGGTCCGCAAGCATGTTCAGGACTATCTCGAGGCCAACATCCTCGATGTGGTCGAGTCCATGAACAAGGAGGACATGAGCTGTAACATCCTTGGTGAACTCAGCTCCTGCATCGTCATGGATCCCGCGCGCTTCGAGGCGTTGAAGAAGCATATCGCGCCGATCAAGCGGGAATATGGCTATGCGATCTCCCAGGCGTTCGAGTATTCCGAGAAGCAACTCGAGAACCTGCTGGCTGCGGTCGATGGAGACGATAAATCGCCGCTCTATGTGACCGGCAAGAATCGCATCGAGGAAGAACGCAAGAACAAGATCGGTGCCATCGTCGAGAAGGCTCAACGAGCCATCGCCGCTCTCGAAGCTGGTTTTGCTCCTGAAGAGATTGGCTATGTCGCCTATCACATGACCTATGCCGAATCCAAGAGTGAAGCCCATGCCTTCCCGTGGGTGGCGGCCAAGCGTCAACTGTTGGCGGCTTGCATGGTCGTCTCTGGTACCAAGACACCGAACACCATTGAGGCAGTCGCGCCAAGCCACTTCAACGTCTCCATGAGTGTGTTGCGTGGCATCTCTGGTGAGAAAGTCGAAGCCGCCCTCAAGAATGGTGGCATCATCGGCATCCGCTATGAAGAAGAGAAACTCACCGGCAACCTTGTAGCCTTTGTCTATTTCAATGGTCTCAAGGTTGGCCGTCTCTATGCCTCTGCCTATCCCTTCTTCAGCGGACACAAGGCCTTTGTGGCCGACGTCGAGGAAGCCGAGTTCAATGGCAAGCATACTGTGAAGTTTGCCATTGTGGGCTTCTGTGTCTACGAGTAAGCATCACGCAGACCGGGATGGGGGCTGGAACGATGCAGCCCCTGTCCCAACCCTCCGGGATGCGGATGTACGCATGTCTCTCCCCTACCCCACATGCACACTCCCATCCTCCCCTCTCTGCTTCTCTCTCTGTGCCCCATGTCCATGACTCGATGCAAGCCGATACATCATCAACTTGTGGTAATCCGGCATTATCGTGTGCAGGTCCTTGGCGGTGCCTCGTGCGGGGTTTGGCAGGGTCTTTTTGGTGTTTCAAGCCCACACAAAAAGGGGCTTTTCGAGGTTTCAAGTGCATATCTCGAAATGGTCTTTTGGTTGTTTCAAGAGCATATTACACGAGGGTCTTTTCGGTGTTTCAAGGACATATCTCACAAGTTTCTTTTCAGTCATACAAGGTTCATCTAATGGTCATCCATGTGTCATGTGTATGGTGTTTCATGTCCCCTACGGGATGTTCAAAGTGGTGGTAAGTTAGGGTATACTGTGTTTCTGGTTGTGTAATGCCCTTCAAGCCTATCGGCTGATTTAGGAGAGCGATTTGTGATGAATGTGCTGTGACTTGTTCATGAAGCTCGGAAAGGAGTGTTGTTTATGCAGAATTCAGTGACTTTGTACTGGTATGATAAAGAGTTACGTGCATGGGTGACAAGTGATGGAAACAGCCTGCATTATCGTCGGTATTGTGAACGGCATGGATATGAACCAGAGGATGAGGGTGTGATTACGGACTATATTGCAGAGTACATTGGGTGTTAGGGCGGCTTCATCTTCCCCGCCGTCCTTTCCTTACCCAAGAATCCTGTCGGCTCATCTTGGAGAATGGATGCGCCACCTTGGGGGTTATATGATGGAGTTGATCAAAGCATACAGTGGTCGATTGAATCCACAGTCCGTGCTCATTCGTGGTATCGAAGTATGTGTTGGCGACGTAGTATCTCTTCGCTATCGTGGCACCGACTATGATGGACGTGTAGTGTGGCTTTCAGAGGAACAAGTCGCCATTGAGACCAGGAGTGGCTCTTGGATTACGATGTCGATCCGGAGCATTGAGTATATTGAAGTGCATATGGGGTGGTGATATGGAACTAGTTCGTGAATACATAAGGGACAAGAGCTTTGTCCTAAATGGTTGCTATGTTCAGCGTGGTGAGACCGTGGGTGTGGTGTACTTTGATTTATCCCCGCACGGTATTAAACAGCGTGTGTTTCGGGGCAAGCTAGTGGAGTTTGATGAGGAGGATATATGGCTGGAGGGTAAAGATACGGCAAGGAGGATTCCGATAAGGCTTTTGGTGTCTGTGAGTAAGGTGATGACGTGTGGAACTAGTCAGTGAGTATCTTCAACGGGATGGGTGTATCCTGTGTGACCGGTACTTTAGGGTTGGAGACATGGTTCGTGTAGCGTACATAGAAGTGTTTCGGGGTTTATCCAAGGTGAACGTATGCCGGGGTGAGTTGGTGGACTATGATGATCAAACGATTCATGTGAGGAATAAGTATCATTGCATGTATGCCCTTCCCCGCGCCCTTCTTCTCTCGATAGAGAAGCTGGATAAGCCTTGGTGATGTAATGCCCTTCGGGATTTGTGAAGGAGAAATGTGTATGGAGTTGGTTCAAGAGTATCTTGAATGCAGGCGCACCTTTGAGGTTGGAGATATGGTTCGTGTTGAGTATATAGACGGCTATATCAGGGATGCGAAGGTCAAAGTGTTAAAGGGGAAGTTGCTCTCGTATAACCAAGAGCTTTTTGAGATTGAGGTTCAGAAAGAGCGTCCTTGGATATATGGCATTCCCCGCGACCTCGTTTTAAGGTGGCCCTATTTGTCAAGACAGATTTTCAAAAAAATTAAGGGGTGAATATTTTCACAAAGTCTTTTGTTTTGTTTATCTTACCCCCATTCTCGGATTCCATAATTGGAATATGATGGATAGTGAGACTGTCCACTGGTGGCGGACATAGCCCAAGCGAAGCGCGGGAGCCCGCCTTGTATTCAGGCTTACCTGTGGATAACCAGATCGGGCAGTTGCACGTTTCCCCAGTAGATCGATGCCGGCGTATGATTGTTCAAGGATTGATGAGGCCGGTAATGATTGTAGAGTTCGATGTACCGGGTAATGCCTTTTCGAGCTTCTCGCGGATTGGCGTAATCGTGAAGATAGACTTCCTCGTATTTGAGACTGCGCCAAAACCGTTCGGTGAAAATGTTGTCCACAGCCCGTCCTTTCCCATCCATGCTGATGCGGATTTGTTCGGCTTTCAACAGTTCGATGTACTGTGGACTGGTAAAATGGCTGCCCTGATCGCTGTTCCATATTTCAGGCTTGTTCACAGCCAAAGCGGTTTTCACCGTTTCCAGGACGAAATCGATCTCCAGGCTCTGATCCAGCTGCCAGGCGACGACATACCGGGAATACCAATCCAGGACGGCGACCAGATACATCCAGCCGCGCTGCAATCGGATGTAAGTCAGATCAATGCCCCACACCTGATTCGGTCGGACGATGTCCAGACCGCGGAGCAAATACGGATAAATGCGATGTTGCAAATGACGCTTGCTGAGATTGGGACCGGGATAGATGGCGGATATTCCCATCTCCTGCATATAACGCTGAATCGTGCTGCGGTGAACACGGAAGCCTTCATCCCGTCTGAGAATCGCAGTGATGCGCCTTGAACCGAACATCGGGTATTGGGTATAGATCCGATCGATGGCATGTTTGATGGCCACTTCTTCCGGCGACGGCGGTCTTGGCTGGTAATACAAACTGGATCGATTGAGACTGAGAAGCTCTGCTTGTTGACTGAGCGGCAGTTCGGTACAATCCCAATCCAGCAATGCCAAACGCTCTTGTCTAGTCAATCGGGAGGCCAGATTTTTTTTTGAGCCATGCGTTCTGTGTCGTAAGTTTTCCCACCTCCGCATAGAGTTGGTTGATTTTCTGTTCGTATTCGTTTTTCATTTTCGTAATGCCCTTGCGATCATCGACAAAAAGTTGCGCCAGATTTTGAACGACATCATTTTTCCACCGCTGAAGGACATTGGGGTGAATCCCATGCTCGGAAGCCAGCTCGGAAATCGATTTTTCTTCTCGCAAAATTTCCAGTACAACCTTGGCCTTGAATTCCGGAGGATGGTTCCTTCGTATCGCTGACATACAACTTAACACATCCTTTTTTCGTGTCTAAATTCTTAAGGCCATTATATTTTGTGGATCGAGAGACTTTAGTCTTCAGGATAGGAGGTGGCATTGTGGAGGAACTGGAGAGGCATCTGGCCCGGTGTTGCCGCGCGCACTTGGTGACCTACCTCGGGTACAAGCGGAAAGACGTGATGAACCTGTCTCCTACGGAGTTATTCAAGTTAGTATATCCTGACATGATGGAGCATTTTCGAGATGGTACCGCGGTGTTATATGGGAATGGATCTGTGGCTTTTGCCTTCGCCCTCCGCCTTGGGTGGGTTAGTGAGGATGGTCGGTTGTTGATTGATTAGGGGTGATGGTTACGGAGTTGATTCAGCCCTATCTGGCAGAGGCTCTCCCGCCCGATTTTATAGAGATTAGCGGGTGTCGATTACGACAAGGAGATCGGATCGTATTTGTTCATTATGGTCGGCGGTATCGAGGAGATTTGTTTTGGTTCTCAAGGCGGGAGATCGGGATTCGGGTGGAGGACAATACACGTATGTATTTCCCTCTTGATGAAATCCGTTTTGTGTGGGCCTATCCCCGCCGTCCATGAGGTGCATTTCATGGAGCTATTGCGGTCGTATATCGATACTACCCTCTTTCTTTCTGAGGTGAAACGCATGCTATTTCAGGTTCAAGCGAAGGGTAACGATGAGTTTGTGGTTCTTGGTGATGTGATCACGTCCCAGGACGAAGCGCGAGAGTATTTGATGCAGTCTGTGCTTCGCAATTGGCCGTTTAAGTTCTCGGTTCGCAGCACTGATGAACACGATTTGTACGCGATATTCAGTCTCCGTTTTTCGCACATGGATGACGATGTGTATGTGTATCGGTCTTTGTTCGGAGACTTCCGCTTCACGTTGAATGACGACGGAATCACGATCCGCGGCGTCAATCTGGCGTTCCCTTGTGGAGGCGAATGTGTTGAAGCTATTGGTCGTTGACTGGGACTACTTCTTCATGGATCCCCGGTGTAGCACAGGCCGGCGAGAGACCAAGGAGTTCATGGTGGACTATTGGGAGAAGCGCAAACCTGAGTTGATGGAGTGGTTTGGGAGACTCCCAGATACTCTGGATATGGAGATTGGGTTTTGGGATCGGTTTACGTTCTCTCCCGCCGCCTCCGGCTACTATGCAGACAGCAACCGGTATGCCTATCGCGAAGATTGGGTGGATCTTGTCGATGAGATTTGGCTCTTTGACGCCCATCATGATGGCGGCTATCAAGGGGATGTGTGGGAGGCCTGCTTCCGCGGATTCTTCAACTGTGATGATTGGCTCATTGGTTATCCACTGGCCAAAGTCCATATGCGATACCCAAAGTGGAGAGAAGTGATTCCAGAGAATAAAGAGCCTGCCGTGAAGATGGATCGGCAGTATGACGATGGATTGAAGGTCCCTGTGGTCTTTGACCGGGTGTTTGTATGCCGCTCATCCCCTTGGACGCCTCCTTGGTTGGATGCACGGTTTGATGCGTTTGTCTCCGCCTGCCCCGTTCCTTTGGTGTGTGTAGAGCCACTCATGAATCGACAGTGTGTGGAGGTGCCATCGTGAAGATCAGGGATTGGATTGACCGGATCCATCCGATATGTCCTCTTGGATAGCCTGCTCTTGATCCTCAGTGGTTTTCGGGGTGAACCAGGTAGGGTCCATCGTCTTGATGAACTCAGGCAGATTGCCAAGATCGGGTTGTAAGGAGAGTTTTTCGTTACTATAAATCACTCGGACAATGGCGAATCTATAGCATGTTTCTTGTCGCGCTCGTTCCTGGTCGTATACAATGTACGATGAGTGGGGATTTCCATTTTGGGAGGGGTTTGGGTGAGCCGCCACGGGCCTGGTTATTATGGTTTTCGGCATTATGTGGTTCGTCGAGCGATGCGCGCGAGTCGTCAGCGCAAGATTCAACGGGAGAAGGAGCGCCTTCGGGATCGGCGACAAAATGGCATGCATCTCACAAATATGACTGCTCCGGAGATGATTGCTGTAGCCATTATCACGATGTTCTTTTTCGTCTTTCGCCACAATGAGTATAAGAATGCACCGCCGAGTGTTAAGGCATTAGGTTGGGTTTGTGTCATGGTCTTCTTCATCTGTCTGGGCATCGTGATTGGATTCGCTGTGTGGGCCTCTCACTCGGGAGGCAGCAGCTCGGCCCCATCGTACTCGTATGACTCTTCTATTTCCGGCGGTGCCGTATGGGATGACAACCCGTGAGCAGTTCATTATCTCCTTCCCTATATGCGGCTTCGGCCGCTCTTTTTTATGCCTATCGGCATTTTTGGTGAATAGTTTTCCGTCTTAGTAGTAACAGAGGAGATGATGAGATCGTGTTGAATCGTGTTGTCTTGATTGGTCGTCTGACCGCCGATCCTGAATTGCGTTACACGAACAGCGGGACGGCTGTCGCGTCTTTCACACTGGCCGTCGACCGTCCCCGCACGAATCAAAACGGAGAGACGGAGACGGACTTCATCCCGATCGTTGTGTGGTCCAAGATGGCCGAGAATTGCGCTCAGTACCTGCGTAAAGGCCGTCTAGCCGCCGTCGATGGCCGGATCCAGGTGCGTAGCTATGAGAATCGAGAGGGCCAGCGTGTGCGTGTCACAGAGGTCATTGCTGAGAATGTGCGGTTCCTGGACCGCGCAGAGACTTCGAATCCTACAGATTCATCGAATCAGCCAGTGGCATCGGGAGCGCAGTCATATCCGCCCTTTGGTTTCGTACCCAACAACACTTGGGGTTAATCCATCTTAGATTGCATGGCTTCATGGGGAAGGGGGTTTGCAAATGAGTCGTAGAAAGAGAACGTACCGTTTCTTTGGATTTCGTCACTTTGGTTGGTGCTCTGGCGTATTGCTTGTGCTCCCCTACCCTATTCTTTGTTATATCCGCATGTATGCAGTGCATTTCAAAGGGATGATTTGATGTCGGCGCGGTTCCAGGATCCTGAGCTGTTTGATGACGACGAGCGGGTACGTATCCTTCAAGAATTGTTTTCGGACCCGCCCGTCACATCGGAGGACTATACCGAGGACGATTTGCCTTTCTGAACGGATGGGATTCATGTATACTTGTGATGCTTTATTCTATTCTTGTACTTTTGGTCTTATTTGCTAGTTGTAGTCCTCTCCCCCTTCCTGAATCGAGAGGGTTCTTTTCCGTTGCCTTTGACCATGAGAACAAGCAATTTCAGTCCGCCCAATGCGAATTGGCTACGAGGTGGTGTTTCGTGCGGGGCTTAGAACTCCTAGACATGGTTCGGTCTGGTGTCCATCCTATCGTGCGTTTCAAGGAAGGCATCGAGCAGTTTGACATCTACTTCGAGGAGGGAATGCTGGCGCGTGTCATCGAGGCCAGTGAAGCTCTGGGCATCGAAGACTCCGTCTATGTGGTGTTTAGCTTCAAAGAGTTTGTAGAGTACAACAAGAGCCTTGAGAAGCCTGTGTACTTCGATCGGAATAAAAATCCGACCCTTCGGTGCAGTGAAACACCCTACTATCCCGAATCCTATGAGGATAGCTTGTATCTCTCATACTCGGAGGAGAATGATCATCTGTTTGAAGTCCTGAAGGACGATTCGATGCGTCTCTTTGACGAGTTCTTGGAGTCTCGGGGTTCATCGAAAGGCACCCCGCCTATGTCCTATGTGCAATGGCTAGAAAAACAGCTAATTTCGGCTCGGCAGGGTACTGAGAATTGAACTTATCGTTTTGACCTTGAAACATAATGCGGGGCCTTTGGTCCCGCATTCTTGATCTTAACCAAAGGAGGCGTTTTCTTGCGTCGTGTAAACATTTGGACCGATGGAGCCTGTAAAGGCAATCCTGGTCCGGGAGGATGGGCATTCGTCATTGAGGATGAAGTTACGGGTAAGACATTGGAGAAGTGCGGTGCGGAGAAAGAGACCACGAATAACCGTATGGAACTGCGTGCGGTGATCGAGAGTCTAAAATCGCTCCGCAAGCCATGTCAGGTCACGCTGTATTCCGATTCTGAATACGTCTGTTCTGCCTTCAACCGCGGCTGGCTGGCCAGTTGGCGCAAGCATGGCTGGAGAACCGCCAGCAAGAAGCCTGTAGCCAATGCCGAGTGCTGGCAAGAACTTGTGTCCCTCGTCGAAGATGGCGGGCATGATGTGAGCTTTGTTTGGGTCAAAGGCCACGCGGGAAATCAATACAATGAACGCTGCGATGAACTGGCTAACCAGGCGGTTTCTCGCTTGTTAGAATCGGAAATGGTGTGACGATGGACCAATTATGTACGCGTGTTTTTGGGAGAAAGCCGGACCCACCTTTCCAATTGGAGGTGACTGTATTGACTGTGACTGGTACTTGTGATGGTTCTAGCAGGTCCGGCTATCTCTTAAATGTATTCAGCTGAACCCCATTTGCAAGGGCGGCCCGGCGGTGCGCGCGGCGGATATTCTGAGTTCATTCAGCGACATGTTGAGAATGAAGCCTCCATCCTTCCTGTCAGCCCACCCCAATGTATAGCCCAATGCCTCCGCCCTGGAAAAGGGCATACGATGGCCCCGGCCTGGAGGTTTCATGCGTTTGTGCTTCATGGTCCTCGGGTTCTCATGGTCTCATCTCCTGCTTTTGGCTTGGATCGGGTGTTCCTCAAGGTCACTGGGGTTTTGGGGGATGACGTTCTTTTTCTCTTTGAACTCGGGTTTCATGGAACTCACGGTTCGTCATCTCCCTCCCTGTTCGAAGCCTCTCTATAAACCATTAAGACCGGTCAAACCTATGGAAAATGAACCCTAGATATTTCCTTCTTAAAAAGTTCACATGATGTTCGTATTTTCACCCCGGTTTGTTCGCTTTTTAGTTGTCAGTTCTTGGTTGCTCCTCCCCGACTCTTGACCCCTCTTGGAGTTGAAATGCATGACCAGTGAATTTGAACGCATCTTGCAGGAGGCCCTTCGGGAATCCGAGGAATCGACGCCAGCCTTGCCCCCTCCCCTACCCTTGGTTCCCACCATGCTCGTTGTGATCCCGATTCCTTCTCAGCCACTTTGTCCCCTGCCTTCTTCCGTCTGTCAGGCCTATGTGTCGCCTCTGCGGGAGGTCAAAGGTTCGTATGTCAATGTCCGGCTTTAAGAATCCGCTTATCAGCGGATTTTGGGGAATGTCACTAAGGAGGGTCGCATATGGTCAAGCGGTTCTTCATTCGCAAGCAAACCAATGGCTTCTGCGTAGTCGCCGTTCTTTCGAATAACCAGGAACTCATCGTGGAATCTGGAGCTTTACCCTATGTGAAAGCGAGGTTTCTGTACTATGTCAAAGACCGCACTCAGCTTGAATCGCGGGTACGCGAGGTACTTGCCGCAGACGCGTCGGATTCCACTGTCCACACCGCGTAAGGAGCGCCGCTACTCGGGTCTGGCGCTCTCCCTTGCCCTGTTCGTAGGGTTCGTCCTCGTATTTGCGTGGGCGTGGCTTCGTCCCCCAGTGTCGGCCAGCCACGTTACCTGGACGACGGTGACGGTTCAGCCCGGCGATACCCTCTATGGTCTCATTTCAGCACATAATCACAACGCGGACTTGAACTATCTCATCTATCTCACCGAGAAGCATCAACATATCCCCTCGGTCCTACATCCTGGACAGCAGCTAGAGATTCCCGTGGTGAAGGGATCCGGGAGGTGACATCTGTTGAACCTTCGGGATCTCGCGCTTGTTCTGGTCTATGCCAAGCAACGGAACCATTGGGTTTCCTTGAGCCTTTTGGCCAAGTATGGCCTAACTCTCCCACAGGTGATGCTACTTGAGGATCGAGGATACGTCATAACGATGCGAACGAGCTCGGAATTGCTGATTAAGGCCACCCGCACTGGGTATCGGTATTACAATGACGTTCTATCTCAGAACCAAGACGAAATTCGTAGGTCAAACACGACCTCTCACAGACCTCAGAAGGAGCGTGACCCTCAATGAACACTAAGTTTACTCTCAAAGGACTTCACATTGACCTCCCTCGCGTTTCCGTCCTCAGCCAGAATCCGTCCACCGTCAAGATTGATGAGTTGACGATTGAGGTATCCGACCTTCAGATGAAGGAGTATGCAAGCGCTGTGGTGGATGTCATGCAGGGCTTTGGCCAGCTCTATCGTGTCATCTTTCTCGACGAAGAGTCACACGCGGGCAGCTATCCTCCCCCACCAAATCCCTTCCCTACTTCACCGATTCGCTGAGCATATTTTTTCATAGAATCTTTTTCATTGGTATCCCATAATCATGATTCTCTTATCCAATGAATCTTTTTATCATTCATCCATAAAAAAGAGGGGCGCGTTTCTGCCCCTCCCCTATTCTTTTCCGAAGAGCCGCTTCCACAGTGGTCTCTTTTGTAGTCGAATGATCTCTTGGTACAGCTCCTTGTTCTCTTTGATCTTGTTCAGCAGAAAGTCTGTGTCCTCTGCCCTCTGGCGTTGATACTCGTCCCAGAACTTGCGTCTCTCCTCCTCCATTTCCTCTCTCACCGTCTCTACCGCCTTTTCCGCCGCAGCGTTGACCATCGCATTCATGAGCTGCTGGAATCCCTCGTGTTCCAAGATGGCCTTCGCGGTGGCCGGCGTGAAATCCGGTCTTGGCTGATACTCCGTGAGTTCCGGATGCAACTCTACACTCCGACACTCAAACCGATTCTTCACCATCATGGCCAAGTCAACCGTTGTGGTCTTCCGGCCATACAGATCCTTTTGTTGCTTGATAAACTCGAAGATCTCCAGATCTTGTTTTGTGAATATTCGTTCTTTCCGATGATTTCTTTGGAGCATATGTACCCCGAGTTCCTCCAGTTTGTCTGCCCAACCTCGAAGAGTTGGCGCAGGCACCTTGAGAATCTCGGCTGCGTCACCCAACGTGACATATTCAAGCTCTGGCCACTCTACCATATAGCTATCTCACCTTTCATGGCCTGCCCTCTTTCCTCCGTTGTACCCCACCTTTCGAGCCATGTCAAAGGCTCTGGAATAGCTCGTATCCATCTCGCTCATCTTGCAATCTCATCGATATGATTTGTTCCAGACCCTTTGCCAGAACCCGCCCGTCGCGAAATGTCACCACCTCCCCTTCGACATATATCCCGCCCGCCATCACATCTCATAGCTAGGTTTCGATAGTTTTTCCCAGACATCTCTCACGTCTCATATCGTAGCTTCTATCGTATATCTCGCCAATCTCCATATGTCATATCGATATCTATCATTGATAACCCGCTCCGTTTCATATCTCATAGATATTTCATTCATAGATATATCGACTATCTCCAGAATTCATAGGTGCGTCTATTGAATCCATGTCGCCCGTCTTGCAAGTTCATAGATAGCTCCTTATGTAATTTGTCGAGTTATCATAGATATCAAATCTCACTCGATCATTTATAACTCGCTCGCCCTCAAGTCTCATAGGTCGTCGTATCTCATAATCTATGTCATAGTTCATTTATCACTCGCTCGCCATGAAGTGTCATAGGTAGACACTTACCGAGTCTATCTGAGCTATCTTGGAGGTGAACAAGATGCCAATCTATGCGTTTACCGGCCATCGGCCGGGACGGTTAGGAGGGTATAAAGACAATCCCATCCGGCGTTCTGTCATTCAATTCCTGCGACAAATGATTCATCGCGTTGTCTACAAGTACAAAACCGTTGGCTTCGTCACCGGAGGTGCATTAGGCGTCGATACCTGGGCTGCCGATTTAGTCCTCGAAGCGAAGAGGAGGGCAGAGGGGCACGGAAAGTACAACATCCATCTGGTGCTTTGTCTTCCGTCAACGGATCACGGGAGGAATTGGAGGGAGGAGGACCGGAGAAAACTCCATGCACACATGCAATCTGCGGATTTCGTGAACTTTGTCACACAGGGGCCATATGACGGCCCCGAGTGCTTGATGCGGAGGAACCGGTACATGGTGGATCGATCCGATGGGCTCATTGCCGTATGGGATGGGACGCCAAGCGGGACAGGGATGATCGTTTCCTATGCGAAGGAACGAGGTGTGCCGGTGATTGCATTTCATCCTAACGAAAAGCGGATCTTTGTTCCTTGATCGATTGGATCATGATTCTGACAATCTTTTTCCTGCGCCTTTCGGCGCCTTTTGGGGAATTACCCACGGCAACCCAAGCTCCTGGTTCTCTAGGGGCTTTTTTGTTTTGCACACCGCCTATGAGAAAGCTCAAGGGGAGGGGAGAGGCATGTCCAATAAGCTGGTGTGGGACCGGCTCAAGGTTGAGATGTGGATCGCGGGATCGGTCGGCTCGGATGGGGCAGGAGGGTGGGCTGCACACCTTCACTCCTATCTCCTAGGTCGCCATGTGACAAAGACACTGGCTGGCTATGCGTTAGAGACCACACAGACCCGTATGGCGCTGAAGGCTGTCGTGGAAGGGGTGAAGACCCTTCGGAACCAGTGCTTTTTGACCATCTATACGACGCAACCGCAGGTCAGTACGGGCATCAATAAGTACCTCCATGAATGGGCACGCAATGACTTCAAGCGGAGGGATGGGGAGGACCTTCATAACCGTGACCTATGGATGCAACTCTATGAGTTGCTGGCGGGGCCAGAACACAGAGTGTTGAACTACAAGGTCATGTACCAGAAGGATTCTCCGATTCCTGACAACAACATCCTCGTCGCTCATACTGCCTCTGAGTATGCTCAACGAGCGAAACGTCGTCTCCTCGAAGTGAGCTATGCGTAGCCTCTTTGTTGCGGTTATCACCGCATTTAGGGGAAAGCCGACAGGGCAGGGGGTTGATACAAACCGGTGTTTTGGGTGCTGTCGTTCATCTTGCTCGTCATTACAGGTCAACTCGAATATCTGCCCTTTTGGCTTATGATTCTCGCCCTCTGGGCGCTTGCAAAGAAAGTCCATTAACCCTTCAAAGGAGTGGTTTTGCATGTTCAATCGGATTGCGGAGATCATCAAGGCCAACACCAAGGTCGAAGTGAAGGCACAGACGCCAAACGGAGCCTATCCGGTCATCGTCACCGATGCCTCGGAGTCCATTACAAAGGGCTGGAGCCTGACGTACTATCCGCGTCTGTACACGCAGGGCAACCCGCGCCTGTATGACGGCAAGGAGACGTTCAGCGCCCTTCGGATTGCGAACTTCACTCCCGTGTATAACGAGGTGCTGTCGCTGGATCAGCGATTCCGGGCCGGCGATGGAGTCCAGCAGAGTCAACGCGGTGCCTATGCGGTGTATGAGTATCCGGGTGTGGCGCGGTTTAGCGTTCGTCAGAACCAGAACAGTGTCAGCGTGAACATGGTCATTACGGACGAACGCAGTCCGTTCTACATGCTGATGATCAACTTCAAGGTCACGGATTCCAAGTCAGCTCCGGGTCAGCGTCACTTGATTGGTTCGGATGCGCAGTGGGATGCAAACACCGATACGTTTGTGGAGCATAATGCTCAGTTTGCCCCCTCCAAGGCGCGTTTCCTCCGCATCCACCAGGAGAGCCGGGAGGACCAGCCGAAGATTCGTGCGTTGGTGACTGGCATGAGTGAGCAAGGCGCGCTCATCTCCACGGAAAACGCGGAGATTGTATACCTACAGCCCATCTCCAGTAAGTATGCGGCGATGGCATATATCGTGGAGCAAGAGATTCTGGAACACGCGTTGGCGGAAGCTCTCAAACAGCTACAAGCGCAGGCTGTCCAACCGCCGGCCCAAGCGAATACACAGCCTCAGAGTCAGCCGTCACCGCTGTTTGCCGGTATGGTTCCCAATGGAACCGGGAACAATCCATTTGCTGCGGCGTCTTCCGGCCAAGGCCAACCCAATGCTTCGTTTGGTGCGCCCCAGACCCCGTCCTCGCAAGCGACAACTTGGGGCGCACTGAACAAGCCGGCTTGGGGTACACTCGTCGGAACAAAGTGAGAGGGCAGGGGAGCGTTCATGCTCCCCGTCTTTTTCTAAAAACCGAGGCCCTTCCGGACCGACATCCACTCGATTTTTAGAAAAAGGCCGCGAAAACCGGTGAAATCCAAGGCTTGATACTGCGGGCATTCCCATTGTGCTATAATGCAAAGT
This sequence comes from Alicyclobacillus shizuokensis NBRC 103103, assembly GCF_001552255.1. Classification (GTDB taxonomy): domain Bacteria; phylum Bacillota; class Bacilli; order Alicyclobacillales; family Alicyclobacillaceae; genus Alicyclobacillus_G; species Alicyclobacillus_G shizuokensis. The sequence continues at coordinate 141,274 of NZ_BCQV01000007.1, read as the reverse complement.
AGGAGTCTTGTTATTCGAGCGAGAAGGGAGGTCTGCACATGATCCAGGTACGAATGCAATTTGGGAACCTCTACATGAAGATTCTTGATTCCCAAGAGACGTTTGATTTTACCCTCGAGAAGATCCGCACCATTCCAGGCCGGAGTTTCAACTTGAAAACGGGGGAATGGATGTGTGGCCGCGAACAGGTCTCACGTCTACTTGTGCTGTTCCCAAATCAGATCATTTGGATGACGCCGCTTCGCGAAATTGTTGAGGCGGAGGGCCTCCCGATTGAAGATGAATTGGTTCAGAGACATCTCCAGTGGGAGCAGGACACGGATTTTCCGTCGTTCAAGGTCCCACTGTATCCATATCAAAAAGTCGGTGCCAACTTCCTGGTCGACCGAGGTTGTGCTGCCACATTTGACGGCTGTGGCCTAGGTAAAACCCCGCAGCTCATTGGTGCCTGTATGCGCCTTTTTGAGCGTGGGAAGGCCCGTCGGGCATTGATTGTGACCCTGAATTCCCTCAAGCGTCAGTGGGCGCGAGAGATTGACAAGTTTACCGGAGAGGACGCCATCGTCGTGGCCGGCACGCCGGCGCAGCGCATTGGCGCCATTGAGAAATTCGAGAACAGCGATGTCCGTTTCTTGATCGTCAACTATGAAACCTTTCGGACCAAGGACTATCTGGAGCGGATCAAGAAACTACCGCTTGACATTGTGGCTCTCGATGAGGCCCAAAAGATCAAGACCGGTGTGACCGACAAGATGTTGCGGCTCAAGCCGTCCCAAAATGCGGCGGCGGTGCATCAGCTTCGTCATATCCCATATCGCTTTCTCGCTACGGCAACCCCGGTTGTGGGCAAGGCCGAGGAGATTTGGAGTCTGTTCTACTTTCTGGATGAGAACATTCTGGGGCCGTGGGAGCGCTTCCGTGAGCGTTACTGCAAGTATCATCCACGGTACGGGATCAATGGGTATCAGAACATGGGTGAGTTGCATTACCGGATTGCGCCGCATTTCATCCGGCGGACGAAGGACATGCCGGAGATTCAGCAACAGCTTCCGGAGGTGCAGCATAGCCACCTGTTCCTTGACATGACGCCGAAACAGGCACAAGTTCATGATGCGATCCTGGAGAAAATCGCAGAGGCGAGGGAGGAGTCCAGCAAACTCCGCTCGTCCGGAAAGTCGTTTCAGTTCCTGCATGGTCAGCTGGTCTCGACCGAGGAAGCGCTGGATGCCATCGACGCGCGCGTCCAGGGGTATTACAACTTCCTTGTGGGTGCGTGTGATACCCTTGAGCTATTTCACATGTCGGGCTCCACGATGGCCGACCAGATCGTCAAAGAACTGGCCATTACAGATAAGGACTTTAAGTCTCCAAAGATTGAGCAGCTCAAGGAATTCTATAAGAGCATGACCTATGATGAACCTGAATCCAAGGTCGTGATCTTTACGCGGTTTGCTCGCATGGCCGAAATCATTCATCGCGAGCTTCCCAACAGTGTCTTGTATCACGGTCAGCTACCGACCTCTGAGAAGGAGGAAGCGGTTCGTCGCTTTGTCGAGGATCCAAGCGTCAAGGCGTTCGTGGCCACCGATGCGGCCTCTACTGGCTTGAATCTGCAGGTCGCGAACTATATGGTCATGATCGATTTGCCTTGGGATCACACGCTCCTTGAACAACGAATTGGTCGAATTGACCGTACCGGAAACCGTGCCAAGAACATTACGATCTATTACTACGTGATGAGCAATTCGTTTGATGAGCAGATCCTAGAGATTATCCAGCGCAAGGCGGAGCTGGCCGATCAGATTCTTGAGAGTGGCAAGGCTGCGAGAAAGGTGGATGTCACGAAACTTGCAGTCGAGTGGATGCTCAAAAACCGAGAGCGACGGCAAGCGGCTGGCTGAGCCGCCTTTGGCCCGGGTCACTTCGTGATCTGGGCTTTTTCTTTCCCGTAGTTGATCTTCCTTGTAATCCTTTTCATACTTGAAGTGCATTACATGGGGAAACATAGGGTAGATGGTGTATTCAGCCGTTGAAGAACAAGGGGGGGGAGGAGGAGTATGAGCGCCGTGCCAAGGATCTACACCGATAAGTTCAAGCAGCTTCTCCTTACAACGGCGTCATTGCCAGAGTCGGAGGTTCGCCAGACCGAGGTTCAGTTCCCGCTTTTTGACCTGATTCACAATCGGGATCGTGTCACCCTTGAGGAGTTGAAACAGATCGACCTGCAGAGCATTGACTTTGCCATGGATTCGATGGCGTATTGTCCGACAGCTGAGGCCGACAATCTGGAGGATGCCCAAGGTCATCCCGTCTATGAGTGGATTCGTATGAAGGATTTGATCTATGGCTTTTCCATGTTGCCAGCCGCCAAGCGGTCTGTCACATTCTTTTAGGGGAGAGTGGTTCGATGCTCCCGGACTATGAAACCGTCGTCCATTATCTGGCGTGTCTTGACCGGCTTCGCATGATGAAGCTCATGCAAATGAACGGGTATCCGCTCGAGGAAAAGTTGCTCGTCTTTGATGAAGGGTATGACCCCTATTGCGATACCACCAACATGTTTCTGGATATGTTGAAGGTGATTACGGGTGACCGAGTTTCCGTGGAGGATCCACAAGCCACGGATTATGACAGCATTCCCGGAGAGAATTTGCTCTTTCGTCTCGTCTTTCATGACATGGAGAACTTCTGGCTGTTCGATTGGGAAGTCGAGCGGTACCAGGACCTTCGACGCAGCATTGCGGCCTGTTTTGGAGAAACGTATGACGGCTATTGGCTGTATGCTGGTTGGCTGGATGAAGAATCCCCAATTCTTTGTGTGAGTGCGGAAGGCTGGAATATCATGAGTTCAGCCCTTGAGGAATTCATCTCGTCGTGGAGGGAATGGGATGAGTTCTTTCAGAAACGTAAAAGCCGTGTATCTCCGGTTCCGGAAGAGGTGTACGAACAGTTATGGCTGCCGTTGTAATCACGTTGGATGATGAGCACTTGCCCCTGATTGAGTTTGATGACGACGGGGTCAAGCGCTCGTTTCATATCACCACCGATCGCTTGTTGCACTATATTGAACTCTCGTCCATTGAGCCTTCGGAATCATCCGCCCAGCAATATGAGCTCGTTGCTGCGTCACCGACCCTGCCGCCCGGGACGGTCAAATACGCCAAGATGGGGGATGAGTCGGAGTGGGTCTTTTTGACCTGGGAAGGCGGACAGTTTGACGTCGTGTACCACACGGATACCTTTCACCAAGTGCCCTATCCCAAAATGGTTTTTGCTTTCCGGGTGAAAGGGGAGCGCCTGGTCCATGCGGCTGTGTGCTGTTATACCGACCAGTTCCTGAAAGACGATTCACCAGTCTATCAGTTTCCCTATTCAAACGTCCACCACGGAGGGATGCTTTGTTACTTTGACAACGAGAAAGTCAAGTCTCTGACTCAGCTACAGACGTTTCCATATCGGTGGGTACAAACCCCGAATAATGACCACCTCTACATTCAAGGACGGTCGAATCAGACCGGTTGGCCCCTGCGCCAAGTTTTTGATACCTTTCAGGGAGGTGAGTTTGACAATGACATTTTGACACCGCTGAACCTCACCTTCTCCGAATGGGCCGAGAAAACCATTCGGCGGTGATCAAGAATATGAGGTGAATCCTGTGCTTCGATTTCTGTGTCTCATTGCCCTGATTTTGCTGGTGCTCTACATTGCCTTTCATGTGTTGATGTTCCTTGCACCCATCGTGATTTTTGCTCTCGTGGTGTACATCGGATGGAAAATCATCGGCTCGATGATTCGAAAATTCTATGATTCCTTGGACTGAGAGGAGAGAGGACCCATGGCAGATTTGGAACTGGAACGTGAGGATCAGGTGACCACGAACGAGGAATTGAATCGATACCAACCAGAAGCGGCCGCTCCGCAACCAGAGGACGACGAACCGGTAACCAACCTCTTTGGTGAGATTGAGGAGCCAGAAACATCGAAGCCGCAGAAACGGTCGTCGAAGAATACCACAGTCAAGAAGACCGTCACCAAGACGCCTGAGAAGGTTGGCACAGACTATATGGTGTACTATGCCGGCTATCAGATCCCCGTGCCGCGGGATGAGATGACGGTGGAAGAAGTCCGGCAGATGCTCGAGGCGGATTATCCTGAGCTGTCAAAAGAGCGCACCGAGATGCTGGTTGATGCCGAGAAGAAACAGATCGTTCCGGTCGTTAAGGGAGCCAAGAAAGGTTGAATCTATGAAGTGTGTCGGTATCTAGACACGGCATTGAGTCGACAGGATCAACTGCTTCTGCCGCGCTTTGCCGCGATACTTTCCACATAACGGGAGGGAGGATATGTTTCATCCCGTGCTTCGGGTCTGGCCACGTCATCGGACGCCCCACCATTTTCATTTTGACATCGTGCAGGTAGGTGCGGGTGGAAATGGCGGATACCTGACCCAGAGACTGGCCAAGATGTTGTATGCTTTCCATGCCGCAGGTACATTGGACAGCTTTCGCTATTGCATCGTCGACGGAGACCGGTTCGAATCCAAGAACCTTCTCCGTCAGCCTTGCATCGCGGAGGACCTTGGACTCCCCAAGTCTAAGGTCCTCGCGGAGCGTTATGGTACCGTCTACGACATCCCGGTGTTCTATAAGGAGTCGTATGTGGAGACGCCTGAGGACGTTGAATCGTGTTTTGGTGTCTTTCCAGCATACCGGCGTCTCATTCGGATTCTCATTGGCTGTGTGGACAATCATGCCTCTCGCCAAGTGATGCATGCTTGGTTTGAAGGATCCAAAGGTACGGTGGTCTACATCGATACCGGTGTCGAGGCTGTGTTGACCGAAGGCAGCGAGGAAGAGATTGCAGAAAGCGGGTATGGTGGACATGTCGTCTGTGGTGTCAAAATCCATGGGAAGACCGTTCTAGGGCCTGTCGGTGAGGTGTATCCGGATATCCTTGAGGATAAGGATTCCCGGCTTCCGACGCAGTCCTGTGGCCAAACGGTGGTGGACGCGCCACAGCGCATGCAGACCAATGAAATGGCTGCGCTCATCGCTGCCTCGTATCTCAATACGATTCTCTCTAGTGGGGAAGTCGTCTCTCACTATACGAACTTCAATGCCCGAACGGCACTTTCCCGCCCCGTGTATCTCCCCGAGGATGTGATCCAGGAATCCACTCGGGTGTTGCATTGACGGCTATCGCCGGTTTTGCGGTTGTATTGTAATGCCTTTCACCGAGTGTTATGATTATCCCATCATGGACTTTTTATGCCCAAAGGAGGGATAGTCATGGGCGACCTGTACATTGTCACGTATTCATGCGGTTCTCTGGGCGACATGTATGTGGCGACCGACGAAGACACGGCTCGTCAAAAGGCCATCGAGCTTCGTTGGCGGCACAAAGGCCAGATTGATGGCTATGTAGCCATTGACCATGTCACACTGTCTAGTGGACAGAACGGCGCGGTTCAGACGGAGCGTATTGCTCGCATGGCCTGTGAGTTCAACAACTGGCAGCAGTTCTAAAGGAGGGATGATGCATGGCTGACGTATTTGTCGTCACGTTGCTGCGAAGCGGGTCGGTCGACAATGTGATTGTCTATGACGATCAGAACAAAGCCATCGCCGAAGTCGATCGTCAGCACCAGTATTATCACATGTACGCAGACCCGAATGACTACATCACCTTGGATCAGGTGACGGTCAACGCAGGGGATAGCGATCCGACCCCGAAATCGACACGGCTCGTTTCCCGGCCTCTGGCTGCCCCGATTCGGGACGAAGCCGAAACTCAGGTCCGACAAGTCCCCATGATGTAGCAACCCCAGGTTTGAAACGAAGGCTCTGTCCTTTTGGGATAGAGCTTTTGTGTTCTTGTAATACATTGCATAGACCTGTGGAAACGTATATAATGAAGGGGAAAGGTCTTAAAAACTGGAGGTTTGATGTGGAAAAGCGAAGACAGATGGCGTATTGGCTTGGCGTTTGCCTGCTCATTGCGTCTGCCATCGCCCAACACATCACTTTCAGCTCTCAACTTCGCACGCTTCGTCATGAATACGATTCGCAAGGTGTTCAGATGAAGCAGCTTCAGCGTAAGGAAAATGCACTCCAAGATGACAACCAACGTCTCTCAGAGAAGGATCATCAACTCTCTGAGCAAAACCAGCATCTCTCTCAAGAGAACCAACAGCTCTCTCAAGAGAATGCCAAGCTGAAGCAAGAACTTGACCAGACGACGAAAAAGCTGCAACAGCTTGAGTCCCTATCCACCGCCCATCCATGGCTGCCCTTTAAGGCCACGTATTACGACGCCTATGAGCAGTCCACGGGCAAGCGGCCGGGAGACCCTGGCTTTGGCGTGACGGCTTCGGGCCGGCACGTACAAGCTGGGGTCACGATCGCTGTGGATCCCAAGGTCATTCCCCTTGGGAGTGTCGTGGAACTGAAGTTTCCCGATGGTCATACGGAGGTGCGAAGGGCTGACGATGTAGGCGGCGCGATCAAGGGGCGCCATATCGACATCTATGTGCCCCTGGCAAACCGAAGCTATGGCGTAACGAAAGTCATGCTCAGGATCCTCAAATCCGGGCACTGACATGATAACCACGGCATGCAAAGAGGGGAGAGGAAGACTCATGAACGAAGATCAAGAGTTTGACCTGTTTGAGGACATGATCCCGCAACGTCGTTCCTTGGCGGACACTCCACAAGGGGTGACCCGGAATGATGAAGTCGTCACATCGTACCTTTTAGTCAACGCCCTTTTTCAGTTATTGCTTCGCAAGGGCATTATCCATGAACACGAGGTCAATCAACTGATTGAGGAGTTGGCCATTGAGTACCAACAGACGAAAAGAGGTCAGGGGTAAATGCCGTCGATTGCGGACATTCGGGCTCATGTCACGCATTTCACCGAGGAGATTCGCCTGCGCGCTCAACCTCGGGATGAGGTGACGGTCGCAGGGAAGATCACGGAGTCGTTTTCTCTAGATCAGGATTTACACGTCATCACCATTGACGATTTTGTCGGCGCCATGCGCGTCTACATGTCCACGGAGATGGCGGAGCATTTCAAGGACCTCTTGGTCATCGGCAACTTCGTCGTCGTCCGCGGATTTGTGAATGTGGTCACGCTCAATCGTGGTGACAAAATGGAACAGCAGCATTCCATTGTGGCCTTTGAGTTACGGCCCTTGTGAAAGGCGGGTGATCCCTATGCGAAACGTGCTCGTTTTCCCGGATGGAAAGGAGCAGGATTTCATGTATCCCGCCAATCGAGATGTGGAAGTCGGAACCCCGCTCCAAGTGGAGATGGCGGATGGTTCGGTCCACATTCTCCATGTCACCGAGATCATCCGGGAGGACCGGAAGATTCTCTACAAGCTGTCCTATTAGCCGCTATCGCTTCATTTTGGGGATGGAAATCCAAACAAAAAGGGAGAGGTTATCATGGCCAATCAGAATGGAAACAACTCCGGTGGGCGTTCCGATTACGCAGAGATCGAGGTGTTTGGCAATCTCTCGACGATCAAAGATCCCAACACCGGGGAGCGCGTGCATGCCTACTCGGTGCCCCTGAACAACGGGGCCAAGGTTGCCAATGCGAACCTTGCGGTGAATGTGGCGAACAAGGAGGATCCGGATTACTGGAAGCTCGAAGTCTATGCGTCGTCTCCGGATCGCGCGTCCATGCACAACTTTTTGATGGATCATTGCTATAAGGGGCGCGCCTTGTTCGTCAAAGGGACGCCGGTTCTCAATAAGGGTCAGGACGGACGGATCTATCCGACCATTCGGGTGAATTATCTCCGAGGCTTTGGTGAGCCGGCTTCGACGCACAACCAGCAGCAAGGCCAGCAGGCGCCTGCGCCGCAAAATCAAGGTGGTTTTGCGCCACAACAAGGCGGCTATCCGCAGCAAGGTGGTTTTGGGCAGCCGCAAGCGCCCCAGCAGGGCGGCTTTGGCCAGCCACAGGGTGGATTCCAGGGGGCTCCACAGGGAGGATTCGGTCAGCCGCAAGGCGGTTTCAATCAGTCCCAGTTTGGTGCCCCGCAGGGTGGACAAGGCGGCTTTGCCCAGCCTGGATTCGGTGGCCCACAAGGACCTCAAGGCGGCCCGCAACCCGGCGGGTTTGGCGCGCCACAGGGATTTGGCGCACCCGTTGGCACGTATCAACGCTAATTGATGTCCGGGGAGGTCGTGGCTTCCCCGGCCCCAAGGGGGCTTTGGTGGCATGTCAGCTAGGGCCAATGCGAAACCAGCCCTTGCCCTTGGCCGCTTCGTCCACGCGCTGTTCGAGCACTATCACGATAAAGGCATGCCGATGAGAACGGCGAAAGCCCGAATGTATGACGAGTCGCTCGATACGATTTATAAGTTCCTCAAGCAGGAACAAGACATCCCCGATCATGCGCTCGTCATCGCCATGCAGTTTGCTTCGCGCGCGCTCAATCATCGCGGCGTTGCCTTGACGAAACAGTTTCAGAATGTGACCGATGAAAAGGCGCTCGAGTCGGCGCGTACGTTGCTTCGGCAGATTAAGGCGGCCAAGGATGCGGTCGATGAGTTTATTTCATCGTACAAAGGAGTCGAGGGACATGACGAAGGCAGCAACGGATAAAGACACTCCATCTCGCGGTTATGATGTGGTTGCAGACTTTAATAAGCGGTTTGGGGAAGGCACGTTCTTTACACTGGATAGCACGGAACGGGCCTCTGTCTTTCCGGTTCCGACCGGGATCCCCAGTGTCGATTATGCCTCGGGAATCGGCGGTATGCCGCTCGGGCGGATTGTCGAAGTGTATGGGCCGGAGTCGGCCGGCAAGACGACCTTCTGCCTAATGGTGGCCGCGCAGGTTCAAAAGCTCGCGAGAGAACCCGAGCATCGTCTCTATGGAAAAAAGGTGCTGTTCGTCGATGCTGAACATGCCTTGGATCCCATTCATGCTCAGGCGCTCGGTGTGAATCTCTCGGAGCTTGTGGTCACTCAGCCGGAAACGGGAGAGCAGGCCTTTGACCTTATTGAAGCGGCCTGCCGCTCGAAACAGTTTGCGCTCATCATCGGAGATTCGGTCGCTGCCTTTACGCCACGAAAGATCATCGAAGAAGGCATGGACGCCAATCACGTGGGACTCCAGGCCCGCATGATGTCGCAGGGGCTCAGCAAGATCAAAGGCGTGGCGTATGAATCCGATACTCTGTGCATGTTTATCAATCAAATCCGGGAAAAAGTCGGTGTGATGTACGGAAACCCCGAGACCACAACCGGGGGTCGGGCGTTGAAATTCTATGCCACCATGCGAATTGAGATTCGCCGCAAGGAAATCAAGAAGGGCGACGTCCACATCGGTCAGGCAACGACGGTCAAGTTCATCAAGAATAAAGTGGCGCGTCCGTTTACCGTGGCGGAGTATGACTATTACTTTGACACGGGAATTGATGTGCTCAAATCGATTGTTGACGTGGCCATTGATACCGGGGTCATCAATCGCGCCGGTGCGTACTATTTCATAGGCGAAGATGCTAAGAATCCTTCGTGCGATAGTCATGGCAACCAGTTGAAATGGCAGGGCAAAGAAAATCTGATTGCTGCACTTCGTGTCAGCCCGGCTCTCTATGAGTACATCAATGGCATTGTCTTGGGACATATCCCGAAAGGAACACAGTTTGTCGAGGAAACCGATGACGGGGCGGAGTCGGCCGATTCGGAACTGGTGGCCGATACGCTGGTGTAGGTGATGATCTTGACGTCAATCACTGCTGGGCAGGGAATCGAAACCCAGATCTTCTATGACGAAGTTCAGCCGACAGTGCCAGACCTCTGTATGAGGGGTCTGGCCCACGGGCATCTTCGCCAGGACGTGTTAGCTTGTCACGCATGTGTCTTGTCTAAGTATGAGAAACCACTGCCACTGACCCATCCAGAGGCACGAGTCATGATCATTGGCGAAACCCCAGAGGATGTCTTGTTTGATTCTCCGCAAGGCCACCAATTGGCGCAGTGCCTCAAGGATTGTGGGTACGATTTTCAGGATCTGTACCTGACATCGTTGGTCAAGTGCGTGGGCTCTAAGGAGTATGCTCGGTGTGTCCATCACCTAGTCGCTGAGGTAATGGTGGTTCGGCCTGTCATTGCCATTTGTCTTGGGTACAATCCCTCCCTCGCATTTGTGGACGCGCCCGAAGTAGGCCAGTTTGTGCCGATTCTTCCGTCCACGACGGTGTTGACGACATACTCCTTCGTGGATGCCAATGACCAGACGCTTGCCGTCTTACATCAGCAGTTCTCGTATATCCAGTCGCAACTTCAGGTGGTGAAGTCAGCATGAGAAAAGAATTCACGGTAAAAGATGCCGCCGAGATTCTTGGGGTACACAAAGACACCATCAAGTATTGGGAAGAGAATGGGCTCATCCCACCGGCACGCCGAAATAAAGGGAATCGGTACCGAGTGTACAGTCCCGAGGAGATACGAGAGATTGCACGCAGCCGAGGTATCTATGAAGCCGAAGTCAACTCTGCCATAGAGCAAAAGCTGCGTCAGACGGTCCGATAAGGTCGGTGCGATGAGCCGGCCTTTCACTGAGCGCTAAGTCAGAGGAACTCGGTGCAAAACGCAGCCTCTGCGGAAAACTGGCCGCATTATGTAATGCAGTGATGTGATTTGTAATGCACTTCTTTTATACCGTGGTATATTGCGGTATAATGTAATACGACTGTGACTGGTTTTCCAGAGGAGGTTAGGCGAGTGTCATCTGAGTCCGTTATCCTCGAGCTGCTCAGTGCCGGGGAGCAAAAAGTGTATGAGTTCCTCAAGCGGCATAAACGCTTGAAGATGTCCATGGAGGATATCGGTAAGGCGATCGGGGAGGAAACAGGGGAGAAAGTCAGCGAAGCCACAGTGCATCGTGCTGTTCGCAAGCTGTACAAGGAGGGGATTATCGGGATCATTGCGAGTAAGGAAAAAGCGGATCCCAACGAAATCATTTACTACGGAATCCCGGACGCAGAGCAAGAGGTTAATCATATCATTGACATGGTCAACATGCTCAATCAACACACAAGCCGTTTTCAGCAAATCCTTGCGAAGAAGGAGCAAGAAGTGGAACGGCTTCGCTTGGAACTTGAGGCAGCAAAAGCTCGTGAGTCGATGAGTGCCACGGAACCGTGGATCCAATCGTTTGTACAGTCGATGCAAGAAATGGTGAAGGGTGAATTCGAACACGTTCAGAACCTGGCCATTGAATCTGCACACAAGCTGGAGGATGGCCGAATCGCTGTCATCCTGCGCGTAAACTCAGAGCAGTCCATGATGTGAATAGCGTCCTGAGAATGAAACACACATGGGGAAGGGAAGAAGGACATGCCGGCTAGACGCGAGTACATTGTCCATCGGTCTGGAGATACGGATGAAACTACGATCTCCGCGATTTCTGATGTGGTGGCTTCTGTGATTATGGAGCGCGTTGACATTGCCAACGCGACCGGAACCGAAGTATCCTTGGACCTGCCCACTTCGACCGCGCGGCTTGTGATCGAGAGATACCCACAAGCCGCGGGTCACATCAAATCCAGCCTCATTCATCGCTTCAGTGAGCGGATCAAGAATATTCTGGATGCGTATGACCCACCCGCCCAGCAGGTTGATCGGATCGCCTCGCGGACGACCGAGACCCTTGGCGCACTGAGTATCTTCATGTTTATGGATTACATGCAGGATGGCTTAGTCAATCTGTTTGGCCTGTTTTCATGACCAGGAGGAATTGTCATGAGTCGGGTGTTAGAACGTCTTTTGATGGAAGATTTGCACGCGTGGGACAAGCTCGTCGCTGACTACGAGGAACGGAATCGCAAACTTGTTGTCCCCATGGAGAACACCACCGAGACCCTGCATATATTTAACATTCAGTTATCCGAATTGTATACCCAAGTTTACTACGATTTTGCGCGTGCCAAGCGCAACCGAGACGCCATACAAAGGTTCCTCGAAAGCGTTCTCAAGGATTACTATTCCGGGCCGAATCCAGACGCGCGGCGAGCGGGCGGGATCCAGTTTGCGAGGGAGTATCCGGCTCCTGAATTTTGGCCCTTTCCCAAGGTCAATTTGTTCGAGATCGAGGATATCTGGAACAAGTATTATTACTTGCTGGACGCAACGATTGCGACGCTCAAGATGAAGGCGGAGTCGAAGATCACGAATAACTCCATTCTTCGATTGGAGAAGCAACTTGTATGAACAGTGGAGATTGCCGACTAGCTGATGAGTGCGCAAATGTCGGAAAGGCGTGTTCTCGTTGCTTTGACTTGAGTTTGTATCGACCGCCAAAAGAGCGAAAGGGGCTTCGGCCTCGATCCGTGGCTCGTAAGCAGACAAAGGCAGGTATGGACTTTGAACAAGACGGCACCCACCGATACAACCGGGCGGTGTCCAAAGCCAAAGATGTGGCACGCCGGCAACTTGCCTCCGGTTCTTTATCATTCGCCCTCGGTGACATGATTACTGAGGAAAAACTGACCGCTGCACTCGCAGAGTACAAAGAGCGAGGCAGTCTCGATAGCCGGGGCGAAAAACAGATTGTCATCAAACGAGAGTGGCTCGAGAAACTCGCCAAGGAAGCGCGCGAGATGAACCGGGAGTATTACTTTCTCCCCTTTCGGTTCAAAGGTGACGACAAGCAGTATGTTGTCATGGATTACAACATCCTCTTGTCCTATGTGCAGACGATCCAAGCTCTCTTGGAGCAGATTCGGCTCTTGAACAAGCAAATAGGTGGCGACCCTGAGTGACCAAAGAAATGGTGTTGTTGCGGTGCCCCAAGTGCGGGTATGAGATCACCGTCATCAAGGGCGCTGTGGTCATCTCTCATCCGTGTATCCCCGGTAAACGCCCTGGTGTAATGCAAGAAGTGGATTCCACACAAAAGGCCGTCCATGGCCAGCTGTCGCTATTTTGATAGGAGGGACGATGTATGACTCGTGTAGAGGCCTTACAAGCACTCAGGACGCGTTTAGAGGAGCAAGGAAGGGCGTTTGGAAGTCTGATTGTACGGGACGACAATGGCGTTTGTCATTACTGCTCGGTGGGTCATTTGCTGAAAATCGCGGGGCTTAGTGATTCGGATATCTACGGCCTTCAGATGGAGTATGGGTCGGATGCCTGCGACTTCTATGAGGCCTATGAGAGAGACGGCGAGTCGGGATGTGACTATGTCGAAACCCTTGAAGCATTGGGCCTGACCCGCGATGAACTTGAAGAACTGCAGGGCATCAATGATACAGCTTCTCTGGATGTGTTGTTGCATTACGTCGACGAGCTGATTCAAAAGAGCCCCTCGACGAACGCGGTCGCATAATCCACGGCTATCGCCGGATTTTCAGGAGGTATGGGTGTGGGACGTGTTATCCACAAAGTCGTGATCGACAACGAATTGGTGGAGTTTGATTTTACCCCTGGCGACCGCGTAAAACGACGGTCTTTGGATCCCGATCACAAGGCTACAGGTACTGTGTCCTCCATCGAGGATGGTCTTGTGATCGTTGACTGGGATGAGCCCTATGCAGTTGCAAGAGGTCCCCGTTGGATGCCGACAAGCCTTGAGTTGGTGGGAGAGGGCGGCTTCGGGGTCCGTGTCGTGGACGTGGTTCGCACCTGTCCATACTGCGAAGAGGTTTCCACGGTTTCCGCCTGGTACCACATCAGTGAGAAGGTCCTTGAGAGAAAGGCCGTTCCGCTCGATGAGGTAAACTCTGACGACGAGACCTATGTGTGCCCGAACTGCAAGGAACCGATCGAGGGCTACAAACTCGATTAACAGGAGGGATCTTGTCATGGCGGTTGCAGCAACGTTCGAAGAAGCGATTTTGGAAGAGGATCTGGCGGGCATTGAAGAGATGCTGGAAGCCTATGAGGAAAACGGTGGCCAGACCTTCATGCTCGATGAGCTGATGGTTCGAAAGCTCATTATCAAACGCAAGATTCTGCGGGAAGAAGTCGACCGTCTCAAAGCCTTGCGGGATGCGGTCAAGCAGGAGTGGGACAAGAAGATTCAACGCGTGGTGGAACAGATCGAGGACATTGATGGTCTTGTCAAGCATTACATCATGAACGTCAACGGCGGTAAGGCCCTCAAACTGGATGTGGCGACGATCTCCCCGCGCAAGGTCAATCACAACCTGGTCATCAAAGATCCCGTGGCCTTTGAAGGGTTTCTGGCCGCCAATGGGGTACGGGATCAGTTCCTGAAAGAACCGCAGCTCGATGCCACAAAGGCAAAGAACTATCTCCTGCAGAAGATCGAGGAGAATCCTGCACTCAAAGAGCATCTGCCCGACTGTGTGGAGTATCAAGAGACGGATAAGACGATTTCGATTCGGATGAACGTCTAAGGAGGTCTCTCATGACCAAAATTCTGCGCTCGATTCTACGCCATCCTGTGGTGCGCCGGACTCTTTGGGACTTGCTGATTGAGTGTGTCCTGATGTTGTTGCAGCTGATGTGGCTGTTGGTCAAGTTCCTGTTCTTTGTCCTCTGTGGAACGATGGCCCGGAAGACGCGTCGAAGGAGAAGCCCCTGGTTGGCCTTGAAGGGAGGCAAAGCGAATGTCTGACTATCTGGTGGTGCTGGATTCGGAATACGCGGGGTCTCTCGAGATCCAAACCGGGAACTACGACGAAACCGGGTATCCGGAATTCCAGGACATTGACCCAACGGATTTAGTCATTGGCGTCTTCCAGGGCACCGAGGATGAAGCTGTTATGCAGGCGGCGAAGTATTGGCAAGTTGATCCTGCATGGCTCAAAACATACAGATTGGCTTCATCTTGATACCGTGTGAGATCGATCTGCTGAAGAATAACCGGGCTTAACGAAAATTTCTTTCGTGTAAGCCCGGTTTTCGTTGTGTTTCTGTACCTTTCTGTACTATACTTGTTGTAACGCATTACATGCTCTGAGTAGAATTCGAGCGGGAGGTGAAGTTGTGAACCTGACCAAGCACTTTAAGCAACGCTATGTCGAGCGGATTGTAGGCATCACCACAGTTCCTGAGCGCCAGCATTACATAATCGCGCACGAGGAACAAATCAACAGACATGTTCATCAATTGTTTGAGCATGCACGCTTCCTTTGGCGCGGGCAGATTGGCGACAACATGACACGTAATTACTACATCCGCGACAACATCATCATCGTGACGGATGTTGACAACACGTGTTTTATTACCGTGTTCAAATGCGACCTTGGTTTTCCAGAGCCGGTGAATCGGCAGACCATCAAGGGACTGTTGCGCGAGGTAGACAAGCTCAACGCCCAGTTGGAACGCGCCGAAGCCAAGTCCAAGATAACCGTGGACCGTCTGAAGACCCAAATGTCGACGCTTGATGAACAGATTGTTATCCTCGAACGCCAGCTTGATATGCTCAGGCACAAGAGGGATCTGATCCAGGCGGAAATCATAGACGCGACAAATGATGTGAGGCACCTTCAGGATCAGTTGCGTATGGTGTGCTTGATCTTGTGCAACAGTGTTGATTACAGAACCGACCTGTTGGAGTGGAAAAAGAATGCCTAGTGGTGATGTGCATGACAGACCGTGATCGATTGTGGTTCATTGGCATCACCAAAGATGCAAGGACCGCGGGCCCAGGCAAGCGTCTGGAGCTTTTCCTGAAAGGCTGCATCCGGGGCATCGTCAATCCGTGCCAAGGCTGCTTTAACCCGACCACGTGGGAGTTTGGCGGCCCGAGACGCGAAATGACGGTGGATGAAGTAGTGGACTTCATCGTTCGGGATGCATGGAATCGTCAGGTGACGTTCTGCGGTGGAGAGCCCCTGCTTCAGACGCGCAATCTCATCAAGGTCTGCAGGCGGCTGAAGGAACTTGATCCGAAGTTTCATATCGTCATCTATACCGCGTATGTGCTGGAGAATCTCTTGCGCAATGGCATTGTCTTCGTTCCTCGCGCGTGTGACGGACCAGAGGTTCATGAAGCACTCCAGGTGTACAGCAGCAGTTGGACAGAGGACAGATCGCGGTATCAAATCGCCACACCTGATGAGATTCTTGAACTGCTCAAGTACGTAGACATGCTGGTGGATGGGGACTATCAACATGACAAGCGCCTTCCGGTGTCCCCGACGATGGATGAAGGCATGTTCATTGGCTCCGCCAATCAGCGAGTCATCTATGCGGCCGAGAGCCTGCGTCGTGACCCAAGCGGTCAGCACTTTGAGATGCTCTATGCCGATGAATACAACCGCAGGATGGCCTGCCAAAAGACGTGCCGTTGTTGTGGCCATGCGCTTCTGGATGACTCTATGCACTTTTGTGATGAGGATTGTGAACAGCGCTTTGTGGAACGAGACGAGTACATGAAGATCTTTGGAGGTGCATAATGTCTTTTCTGTCGTATCGGGAATGCGTCCAGCTCAAAGGTTCACCCGGTGCCGCAAACTCGGAGCGTTTCGTCATGCAGTTTGATGAGGGGGAAGGTCTTTGGCTCGAAATCGAGAAGATTGGTCCCCGAGGCGGATACCAGGGCACTGGGATCACCATTCCGCTTGAGTGCATCGATGCCCTTGAGGCGTACATCCATCGGCTCAAGGAAATGCTCGCAACGATCAACGAATGACGCTCATCTTGACTTTGACACAAGGAGGCTTGAGTGAGATGCCCATCCCGAACCCGACGAATCCAGGCGAGATGGACTATGTTGACCTGTCGTTGTTACCGAAGATCAAGCTGGAGAATGAGTCACTGGTGATCTTAAATCCCATTGAGTATCTCTCGATTCCGATGCAGCTTCTCACGGATCCCGAGAAGTATGATGAGCAGACTGTGGTTCTCCGCGCGAAGGTCCAGGATGACGTGCTTGACCATACGTTTGAACTGGAAGAGTTCGAACAGATTATGGCGCGCCTTCACTATGAGGGTAAGAATGAGCGCCTGGAATCCACGTCGGAGTACCGTCAAGCGGTCGATACTCTTCTGGACACCTATGTGTCGAACTGCTGGCAACAGGGCCGGTACCCGGCTCGAGTCGGGGTGACGTATCGGAGAACAAAGGGAATCGGCATCATTACGGACATGAAGGCCAACCAGAATGTCGGTACCTTTGAGGGTCTTGAGTACCACATAGACTGGGTGGTGAAATCGAACACTTATCTGGATATACTCGACATCAACCTCACGGTTCGTTCGGTCTCCGACCTGTTGAAGCCACAACGCTTTGAATTTGTGTTCTACTCGTTGGAGGACATGATGATTTATCGCATGGAGTTAATGGAGAATGCGAAGACAAGCACATCGGATTTGGGATTGACCCATTTACGGATGGAACAGTTCACCATCAAGCCGGAACCGTGGGACGAGAATCATGACCGCTATTCGGTTGCGGTTCAGGCGGACAACATTAAGTCCGAATTGCTCTCCGTGTCGAAAAATGATTTCATGTACAGTGAATATCTCACTCGGTTTACAGCGAGCCGCCAGGATATCCTCAAGGAGAGTGCCGAGCAAGCCAAGAAGGCGGCGCTGGTCAGCAAGTTTGCCGACATCGATTTGGATCTGTGACTGGCTTCATGGAGGGGTACGATGCCAACTGTCAACGCGATCTACATGGGTCCACACGCCGATGTGCCGGTTGAACTGAAGGCCATCCAGAGTGAGTGGGCCCGAAAAGCCAATGCGTATGGCGACGTAGGCGCTTATGTAACGGGTGCGAAGTTTGTCTTTCAGTATAAAGGCGTGTGGTATGCCATGCCGCCATTAAGCCGCTGGCCGGGTTGTGGTTCTTGGGAGCCGTTTGTCCGGGAAATCCGCGACAAACTTGCAGCCATTGGCGCGACCAACATTACGTACGACTGGGGGCGTAGAAACGGATGAGTCAACTGACAGGGATGCAGGAAATCAGTATGCTGATGAACAGCCGGCGCCGCATGATCCTGGTGACGACTTATGAGGAAGATCGGTTTCAGCAGGATATGAAGTCGCTCATCGAACTCAAGTCCTATCAAGGGTACTACTGGACGATAACCGCAGGCCTTGTGGATCTGATTACCGGGGAGCAAGCCGAAAAGATGTTTGACCCCGTTCTGATCCTGGACCGGATTCAAAATTCTACCGAGCAAGCCGTTTATATCCTCAAGGACTTTCATGATCTGTGGAGCAATCCACAGGTCAAACGCAAGTTTCGAGACGTTCTGGAGTTGCCCGATAAAGTGTACAAGCCCATCATCGTGACCGCTCCCAACTCCTATAACATCCCAATGGAGTTGGAGAAACTGGTGACGGTAGTCAAATACGAGTTGCCGACCCGAGAGCAAGTGATTGAGCAACTGGAAGCGATGGAGAATTATCTCCGGATGCGCGAGCTTCCGGTACCAGAAGGGCGTGAACGGGAAGCGCTGATTCACTCCTTGGTCGGGATGACCGAGATGGAGATCACGAATGTCTTGAAGAAGTCCGTTGCGAAGAATAAGCGGATTGTCCTCTCGGAGATCGTGGCCGAAAAGGAACAGGTCATCCGCAAGACGGGTTTGCTTGAATACATCACCAAGCTCGGCGATATGGATCAAGTGGGTGGGATGGACATCGTCAAGGATTGGTTCCGGGACGCGTACTATTCGTTTGATCCCGAAGCCCGCAACTACAACGTGGATCCGGTTCGTGGCTGCATCATGGTCGGCTTTCCGGGTACCGGTAAATCGCTGGCCGCTCGTTCCGTCGCACACATGTGGAACTTGCCTCTCTTGAAGATGAACATGGGTTCCATCATGGATTCTCGCGTCGGTCAGTCTGAAAAGAACATTGACCGTGCCTTGAAGCTGGCGGAGGATGTCAGCCCATGTGTGCTTTGGATTGACGAGATGGAAAAGGGATTGGCCGGTATGGGAAGCTCGGATCGTTCCGACTCCGGTACACTTTCCCGCGTGGTTCAGTCCATCTTGACTTGGCTCTCGGAAAAGACGGCGCCCGTCTTTGTCATCGCCACTGCGAATGACGTCACAAAGCTGCCGCCGGAACTCACCCGTGCCGGCCGATTTGATGAGGTCTTCTTTGTATCCTTGCCACATCTGGATGAACGCAAGGAGATCCTCAAGATTCATTTGATCAAGCGAGGTTATCAGGTCGGTGATACGGCGGAGCCGGGTGTATTCGATGAGGAAACCATCGACAAGCTGGCGAAGGAAATGGAGGACTTCTCCGGTGCTGAAATTGAATCGGTAGTCTCCGAAGCCGGCCGAAGGGCCTATGCGTCTTTCCGAAAGGGAGAACGCCCATCTCACCACATCCTCATAGAGGACATCCGCGAACAAATCCAGAAGACCGTTCCGCTGGCCAAGCGCAATCCGCAGCTCTTGTCGGATCTTCGTGAATGGGCCAAGACGAGCGCCAAGTGCGCTTCCAGTCATGAACATCGACTCCTTCATGGAGAGTACAAGGGAGGGAGCAAGCCGCGGCTGCGCGTGATCGACCTGGGAGATTTGGACATCGCAGACTAGGAGGTAACTCATGTACGACAAAGAGGTCGAGCGACAAAAAGCCTATGCCTTTGTGTCCAAGAACCTTCAACTCGAGGAGGATCTGGACAAGAAGCAAAAGTTCCAGCGAGCCATCGACTTCGCGATGGATGAGGTGGCTGAGTTTGAGCAACTGCTGGAGGACTTCAAGAAACGCGTGGGACATCTTCATGTGTATCGCCTCATCTTGGCGCCGCACTTTGAAGAGTTCATGCAGCACAGTCTCAAGAGTCTCCGGACCTTGATCGAGAAGAACTATACCCAAGAGGAACTCGATCAGATGCCCGAGAGTGTCTATAACCAAGTCGTTGAAATCCAGAAAAAACGCGTGGAATTACTCAGAAACATTGCAAAAACGTACTTTACAGGCCGATTGTAATGCCCTACAATAAACCCAGCAGTTCTTTTCGATCTCGTGGGGCAAAATCCATACATGAAAAGAGGGGTTTTCTATGAGTCATTTTGCGACCTATGCCTGTCCGGTGAACAATGAGGCGTATCTGACCAAAGCGCTGGAAGAGATGGGTCTGGGACTCAGAAAGGATCAGGTCATCGATACCGGGTATGGCGACCGTCGGCGTGTAGAACTGGCCGTTGTTCGTAACGGAAAACTGCTTCCCATTGGGTTCAACAAGAAAGAATCCGGGGAGTATGAACTGATTGCCGACTGGTTCCGGATGCCGTGGGGTGAGAAGGCGTTCACCGGCACGGTCGCTCAGCTTCATGACAAGTATCGAGTCTTGGACATTTGCGAACAGAACCGTTGGAACGTACGGGAGGAAGACATCACGGTCAACGAGAACGGCGAGATTGAAATTCTAGCTACGCAGTGGGCATAAATGCTCGCCTTTGAAGAACTCAAGGAATACTGCGTGATTACGCCACACGGGAGTCCGTTTCTCTCGGGCTATCGTGTGGCCACGTATCTCGACGGTTCTCTGGATGCCGTGATTGAATGCAGCTTCCTTCAGGACGTTGTCAAAACCGTGTCTGCGCTTCGTAGTCAAGGATACCGGCTGCGTGTGGCCGTAGCATGAATGGAGCTATAGAGGAGGATCATGATCATGCAGGAGCACAAGGTGAAGTTTACGATTCCGAAAGGCGGCGGCGTGAAGTTCGAAGTCATTGGTGGACAGGGCACGAGTTGTACAGAAGTGACTCGGGACATTGAACTGCACCTGTCTCAGGCTGGCGGCCAGCTCGTCGAGGCCGGTAAGAAACCG
Source organism: Alicyclobacillus shizuokensis NBRC 103103 (assembly GCF_001552255.1). GTDB lineage: Bacteria > Bacillota > Bacilli > Alicyclobacillales > Alicyclobacillaceae > Alicyclobacillus_G > Alicyclobacillus_G shizuokensis. Next base: position 120,531 of record NZ_BCQV01000007.1, on the reverse strand, counting down.
GAGTATTACGATGATGGCCCGAGCGTTTCGGTGTTTAACGACTTGAACTAACGCCTCCTGAAAGGAGGTGATGGTTGTGGCGTTGTTTCACTATGGAGCCGATGCGAGAGAGGCCATTCAATTCATCTCCGAAGGTCGGTTTCGTCAGATGAACGGAATGACTGCGTCGCGACCAGCGTCCAAGGGGCACATCAAAACCGGGGTCAAACCCATGAAGTTTCAATCGGAGGCCTCGCTGCTCAAAGGCCTGCCGCGGGATCTGGGGATCCAGAGCAAGGTTGCGTTGGGTCAGATGGAGCATGCGAGTTCCATTGCAAGGAGCCTGGGTCTTGGCGGATACAACTTCATTCCGATCCCTGTCCGCATCGTGACCTAAAGAGCAGACTGAGACCCAATGAGGAGGACAGACGTTCTCCTCATCTTTTTGGAGGTGCGATGGTTGGCACACACCCAGGAGCAAAAGAAGAACAAGAGCCGAGCTTCCCGGCCGACGGAAAAGCCCCGTGAAGCCGTGGACTTATCTCCGTTCATCACGAATCTGGATGGGAATGTCTATGGCGTAACCAACTTGCCCGAAGAATTCGTTGCGGTTTTGTTTGCATGGGTTTCTCGAAGCCCCAAGTCCTTTAAGGAACTCCTCCGTGAAGCCCTGGAGAAGGGGCATGTTGAAGTCGATGGACGGACACTGGATCTCAAGCCTTTGTCCGAGCGAGCTGCCCAGTTCCATGAAAAATGGACCGTGAATTACGGGCACAGTTCCGTGGCCGAACACGCCGTAGCGCATGTGGGAATTGAAAAGGTGTCTCGACTCGCTTCGGCCGAATTGGAACTCTCGAATGAGTTTCTCTCGATCACCGAGTACAGCCAGCGGTATCAGCAGCCAAAGCGCGGCGACTGGTACAACCCGATTCCGAAAGACGATCCGCGCCACGAGCGCTTTGAATTGCTGATGAACGAGTGCTACGACGCCTTTGAACAGTTGATTGAGGGCGTGTACAACCATCTGAAGGACAAAGACAAGGACGCACTGTTGCCGGCAAGTCTTAGCGAATCAACCAAGCGAGATGTCGCTTTGCGTAAGCTCGCCTTTGAAGACGCGCGCTACGTGTTGCCACTGGCCATGTTCACGAATCTTGGCATGACAGCCAACGGCCGCGCCTGGCGAGATGGCATTGTCAAACTGTACAACTCAGACTTTGCCGAGGTTCATCAGCTCGCCGACAATCTCAAGCAGGAGATCTCCAAGATCTTGCCGACACTGCTCAAGCATGCCGAGCCTTCTGAATATATGGCGAAGAGTAAGGCACGGATCAAACATCGGTTTACGACGGAATACTTCCCCGATTTTCCCGAAGTAAGTTACGTGGGCCTTCAGAAGGCACCTTCGGAACGTCACGCAATGGTGAACATCATCGCGCAAGTCCTGGTTCAGGAGCAGGGCCTTCGATTCCGGGAGGCGCTGGCCCGCGCGCGGACGATGAGTGAATCGTATCTGGTTGAGTCCATCCAAGATCTCTTGTGGGAAATGGGGACGCATGATGTTCCGCCCGAGATGTTCAAGCAGGTGGATTACCAAGCGGAACTGCTGATTTCGGAAGCCAGTTGGCACCAGCTGCTTCGTCACAACCGGAAAACGAACTTTGTGTTCAGCCGGCCGAGCGCAAACCTTGGCATTACCGTACCACCGCGCATTCAGGAAGCAGGACTTGAGGATATCGTCTATGAGGTCGCAGAGAAAGCCAAAGCCCTATACGATATATTAGAGCTCGGCTATCGCGAGTATTGCGTTCTCAACTGTCATCGGCGCAGAATCGTGGCCCACTTTAACTTGTGGGAAGCGTATCATCTCATCAATCTGCGCACGAGCGAACAAGCGCAGTGGGATATTCGCGAGACCTTTGAGTCGTTGTATCAACAGTTGCTTGAGGTTCACCCGACCCTGATTTCCCTCGCCAAGAGACGATGAAACGGGGGCCCTTGGCCCCTTTGGTTACATAAGGAGTCTGGTTGGTATGACTGCACTTATTCTGGACTATAAGGACATTGAGCGTGCGCTGGAAGGCATCAACCCTCACCTTCAGGTCAGCCCGAAATCGCTGGCGGCGCTGGCTAGAAAGCGCGGCATGACCAAGGATGATGTTCTCCAAGAGTACGCACTGTGGCGGATTCAAGGGACCCACGCCAAGTCGCGTTTGGCAAAGCGCATCAACTACCAACGCGTGAACAACAAGATGAGCATCGATACCTCGCCGGACCCAGAGATTCGGGAATTCATTGTGCGCATTCCCGCTCCCGTCTACCAAGAGGACAAAACGTATGACCGTGTGTTACGCGCATTGCGTTACTGGATTCGAACCAACGTGCTGACCAAGGCACAGGCGGAAGCCATCTTCTTTCATGACGTGGAGGGTTGGATGTTCACCGACATCGCCAAGTTGTGTGGTGTTCATCCAGGAACCGTCCAGTACCATTATCAAAACGGGATCAAGCGCCTGCGTGAGCTTTATCAGGATATTCAGGTTGGATAAGAGCTATCGCTCCATTTTGTAGAAAGGAGTGATTGCGATGGATACGTTGCAACAACAAAACGCCATCATGTGGGACGCCTTAAAGCGTATCGATTATGCGGAACGTTCTTGGCGTTTAGTGGGTATAGGCATTGGCGGGTTTGCGACCGAATTGGCTGAGATTGCTCGCAGAGCGATGGTCAAATGCGAGGAGTTGAACAAGGATCATCGTGATCAATGAGTCACGGCCTGAATGAGATTCACTGTGGAGGCGAATCATGACCACAATAACAACCACCCCAATTGAGCAGATGCTGTCCGAACTCAATCCGAATCAACGGCAGGCGGCCGAAACGATTTATGGGCCCGTCCTCGTGTTGGCTGGCGCCGGTTCGGGTAAGACGCGCACGATGACCGTTCGCATCGCCAACATGATTGCGAATCATGGCGTTCAGCCCAGTGAGATGTTTGTCGCCACCTTCACCAACAAGGCCGCGCGCGAGATGAAAGAGCGCATCACGAAGGTGATCGGTGAAGAGAAGGCGGCGCAAATCTGGATGGGGACCTTTCACTCCCTTTGTGTCCGCATTCTCCGCAAATACGCACATCTTCTCGGCTATGAACGCAATTTTGTCATCTATGACACTAGCGACCAGCTCAAACTTCTTGAACGCATCTACAAGATGATGGGCATTGAGGAGGACTATAAAGAAGGTCTGGCATTGCATTACATTGATCAAGCCAAGAACCTTCTGCATACTCCCGATTGGTGTCTGTATAATCTCGCGGATTCGCCCACATATGAGGTCATGGCCCAGGTCTATGCCAAGTATCAAGAGTTCATGAAGGAAGCCAATGCGATGGATTTTGGCGACCTTATCATGAACACCGTTCAGATCCTGAACGACTTTCCAGGTGCCCGCGAGTATTGGCAGAACCGTTTTAAGTTCGTCTTTGCGGACGAGTATCAGGACGTCAATCATGCGCAGTTCATGCTTCTGTCGTACCTGGCTTGGCCACAGAACAATCTATTTGTCGTGGGCGATGACTATCAGTCCATCTATGGTTTCCGCGGATCCGACATCTCGAACATTCTGTCCTTCGAGCGCAAGTTCTTCCCTTGCACGACGATTTATCTGGACCAGAACTACCGGTCCACCGAGGTCATTGTCCATGCCGGAAACATGATCATGAAACACAATCCAAACCAGAAAGAGAAGAACCTCTTCACGGACAAGAAAGGCGGCCATGCCATCCAGGTCATCGAGCTGTCCGATGAGCGCAAGGAATCGGCATACGTGGCTTCAAAGATCAAGAAGATGGTCATGGAAGAAGGGTATGCGTGGTCAGACTTCGCCGTGCTCTACCGGAACAATGCACAATCTCTGGCCCTAGAGCAACTCTTTGTGCCGAACTTCATTCCGTATAAGGTCGTGGGTGGGTCTGCGTTCTTTGAACGGGAGGAGATCAAGGACACGGTTTCGTATCTTCGCGTGATCCATAACCCCAAGGATGATGCCGCGATGCTTCGCATTCTGAATAAGCCCGCGCGCGGCATAGGGAAGTCGTCTGAAGAACATATCATTAAGTACGCCAATGACTACAAAGTCAGCATTCATCGGGCGTTGCGGAGCATTGACGACATCAAACAGATCAAGAAAGCGACCAACGGTAAGGTAAAAGTGTTCTTGTCTTTGCTGGAAGATCTGCGCGCCCACCAGACTCGCGATCTCGAGAAGTTCGTGAAGTATGTCTTAGATAAGACGGGCTACGTGGCCATGTGGCAGAACACCAAGAATAAAGAAGCCCAGGACAAGCTGGATAACCTGGAGGAGTTTCTTCGACTGGTACATCAGTATCAAGAAGACCATCCAGACAAGACACTCGGAGACTTTCTGCAGGAAATCTCGCTGCTCACGGATGTGGAGGAAAAGGGCCAAAACGCGGTACGGCTGATGACCATGCACTCCAGTAAAGGCCTGGAGTTTCCGGTGGTCTTTATCATCGGCATGAATGAAGGCGTCTTTCCGTCTTGGCGTAGCAAGGAAGCGCATGAGTTGGAGGAAGAACGTCGGCTTGCGTATGTCGGCATTACCCGAGCAGAAAAACGTCTTTTCTTGACATACACTACGATGCGGCAAGGGCCTCGCGGCCTGATTTCTGTCAAGCCATCTCGGTTCTTGGACGAACTTCCCGAAGAAATTCTGCAAAAAGTGAAGCTATCTTGATCGCCGTCTGTACTTTTCTTGAACTTATCGTTTATAATGGTCTCAAGAAGACGATTATAAGCGTATAAGGCCAAAGTGAGAGGGGCTTTCTCATGAGCGCACAGACGGCTCGAAAAGTTGACCGACATAAAGTTTTACAATACATGGCTGATTTAATTGAGCAATCTCCGGATGGAACCATTGAGATTGCGTCCACGGAACTGGCAGACATGTTTGGGGTTCAAGGGCCGACGATGGACTATCATCTCAAGAAGCTGGTCGAGGCTGGAGAATTGATTCAGTTGGATCGCCGCGGTCAGTACAACCGCAAGATCTATAAGCTACCTGAGAACAGCCCATTTGTGAAGAAATCGATCAAGATTTCTGGTCCTGAAGATGACGCTGCTCTGGCGGATTTGTTTGCAAAGCTCGGCGTTCGACCTCAAAAAGATTTGGTGACACTGGAGCCAAAGACAGAGTCTGTTCCCAAAGAATCGTCTGTACCGGTTCAAGCTGCACAACCTACGCCGGAACCGGCCAAGGAAGTGGAGACTACAGCGCCTGTGACGGCGTTGGCGGATGAAACCGTCTTTGGCCAGACTTCGGGTGTAACAGAGCGGCCAGTCAATCTGGATGAGCGAGTCCGCGAGTTTCTGGAACAGATGGAGTCGATTCCGACCGCACAAGAGATTCTCAAGAAAGATGACCGTGAGATCATGGCGGTCTTGACGGAATCGATCCATCAGGCGATGTCCTATCTCCGTTCTTTGTCCGATCAGCTCTCGACCGTTCAGAATCTGAAGCTGGTTCAAGAGGTGATTGACGACCGCAACCGCCAGATTCAAGCGGCGGAATCGATGCGCGAAGAACTGGAGATGCTTCGCCAGGAACTGCAGATCTTGCGGAGCGAGCAGGCGGAAAATAAATTCGCCATCGACGTGGACGTTGTCCGTAAGATGCACCAGAATATACTGGCTACACTGGATCGATATTGCGAACAGAAGCCACAAGCTCTCGCGCTGAGCGTCCGCGAGTTTAGGAAAGACATGAGCGAGCAAATCACCGACCTGGTTCGGTACATCCTAAACCTCGAGGGATGATGCGTTCATCCCTCGTTTTTTCCGGAGGGAACCATCATGACCGCAAAATCATTCACGGCGATTGGTCTTGTATTGATCACACTGGCCTTGGTGTTTAACACACTGGAAACGTGGTATTTCGGGTGGCATTTGTGGGCGAAATCCGCTCAAGAAGCAGCCTGTGATAACTTCTCGATCGTGGCTTTTCTGATTGGGGCGGCCTTCTTTGCAAAAGGGATTATTCGTCTGCCGGTCAAAGATGAAAAGCATGTCGTGATTGAAGTTCACCAGGTCCAGAGGGACGAGTTGGATGCCTAGAATTCGCCGCCCGCGAGTTGTCGTTCATGAAAGTGAGTATTGGCGCTGGTGGGCTGAACAACCTCCGCTTGAACTCCTCCCAAAGCCATGTCACGACTGTGCGATGGTCACAGGATACTATAGAGATTCTGCGGAAAGGCTCCTTCGACAGCCGCAAGACGTCGTGGAGAGAGTTCGTAAGACTTGGTACTGCCATCATCATCCCGATCGTGCGTGCAAAGGATTGGATGAGTATTTGACCCGGCGTATTTGCCAAGCGGCCGGTGAGTTGCAAATAGCAACCGAAAAGGAGGGTTCAATTCGTGGCGACTAAGCACTACACCGTGATTGCTACGGACATTAACGAGCCATGCGGATGTATTGGCGGACGCTATGCCGATAAAGTCCGCGACATTGTTCTCTCTGAGTCAGACTTGTTCCGGTTTGAGGCGACGAATAAGGATGGATGTCCGTTTTGCCATGCGGATCATACCGAGTGAGGAAGGGGTGTGTGAAGGTTGGTAGTGGACGAGAACAAGGTCCGTCGGATGGACTTCACGCAGACAGAGTTGGTATTACTGTTGGGAGCGCTTGAGACGTCCTACATGGAGTGCAAAGTGGAGGAATGTGAGGTCTGCAATCAGCGAAAGGCATTGGCTGAACGCATTGAGCGGAAGTTGCCCCGCAGTATGGTAGCATCTCCGGTAGCGCTCTGGAGAAAGCGGGGTGAAGCCTAATGCAATGGCTGAACGAGATTGAGCAAGCGATGAAAGATGGACGGATCACAGAAGCAGGATGGCGATACGAGGTAGGGCCAAAACTGATTGCGGCGGTGAAGGTGACGCAGAAGGCGTTAAAGGACATCTCCAAGCAATCCGCTGGAGGATGGATAGATGTACCTGTGTATAGCCCATTTGATGCCTTAGCTGATTGTCAACATATTGCCGACAAAGCACTAGCCCAACTCCAGAGCGGCGAGTTTGGAGAAGGGGACGAGTGATGGACGATAACGAGCGCATACAGGCGATAAGGGATGCCTGGGAACACGACATGAAGCATCCTGTTACGGTGAGGTCAGACGAAAACGGCACGCAGTTTGTAGCAACGTTTATTGATGGACACACCGAGACTCGAAGCTACGAAGAAGCGTTGGAGAATCCGTGGTCGGTTAGTTCCCCGAAGTCAGGGTGCACAAGTATCGGATTCCTCCTTGAACAAATCGACGAGCGCGACCAAAAGATCGTAAAGTTACAATCAATCATAGATAGTGAGTGTCCGATCGGAGCCTTTGACTTAGTGACATCTCTTCGTGCGCAAAAGCAACACATGATGGACTATATCAAGGAATTAGAACAACAGAACGCCATCATGCGGGATAAATTGGAGGAGATACACAGGCTCACCGAATTCTGTGATGAGGCGCAAGAGGTCCACACGATGTCGGGTGAGGTTCTCGCCAAGGTTCGGGGAGAACAAATTGAGGAGTTGCGGGAGCGCAACAAGCGTCTGCATGAGGAAGTGAAGCGGGCGCATGAATGCAACGAAAAGATGGTCAAGGGGTTGTCTGAGTTAGAAAATCAAAACGCCATCATGCTGGATGCATTGGCGCGGATTGTATTCAACAATTTCAGAGAGAAACAGTCGATGCAAGGCGACTTCTTTGTTCAAATAGCCCGTGAAGCCTATGACAAGGTGCGCGGAAAAGGAGGCGCTATGAACATTGACGTCTGCTGAGCAAATCCTCGCGTTTATTGGATTGTATCTCATCACTAGTGTAGCAGTCGCATTTATTGCTTCCCAGATGCATGGGGATCTTGCGCCACGCCGTATGACCCGTACCGAGTGGACCCTGGCGTGTCTCTTGTGGCCGTTGGTTGTTCTCGGTGTACTTCTTGTGTAGGGACCGATGATTTACAAAAAGGCCAAGGGAACGGAGGACGTTATCATGGGAGTTCGACATATTCGAGGGAATGAGTTCGTAGTAGAGTGCGGGAACAAGTATCAGGTCATCCACTACAACTGGTGGGAACGTCTATTGGGCATCCCTTTGGAACGGAAAGTCCAGCGAGCCTATCGGCGATTGTCGCGCCGTGTCGAGAGAGAGCGAAGGTATCACGAGCTTTCCGAAGGGATTTCGAGGCATCTTTGAGATCACCAGTCCATAGGAGGTTCGAACATGTTTTCACCTGAATTGTTTTACATGACCTATGATCTGCTCCGGCAGATGAGCGGTGAAGGTACTGAACTCATGTATGTTCGACCTGCGGAACATGTGGAAGCCATGAACACGATTTATGTCTTGGCGAACACAGTGCGGAACATGGCGGGTGCGTTGTCTACAGTCGCTAACAGCGATGGGAAGGCATCGGTTGATATCGCGCAGGCTGCTCTAGACTCGATTCCTGAAGACGTGAAAGCATGGATTGATTGGGAGGATGAACAAGATGATTGAAGCTCAGCCGTTAACTCCCGATGAGATTCAAGAGGCGTTTTGTCTCTGTGGTACTTGCTGGGACCTCCAGAAACTACGAACCATCGAGATGTTGGCCCGGGAACTTGAAGCCGCGCATCACGTTCTTGAACTGCGAGGAACAACGATTGAAGTCACAAACCCAGCCCTCAAGGCATGGATTGAGTGGGCGCGACAGGAACGTGAGAAACTCAAGGAGGAGAATCGATGAAGGGGACCATTTACGTCGAAAGTATCGATCCGAACCAGAAGGTGTTTGTAAGGCCAGTGGATCATCCGGATTTCCCGAATCACTGGATTGTCCTTGAGCCGTTTCGTGGTTGGTACGGAGAACGCCTTTTCGACGTCTATAAAGACGGGGATAAATTGGCCGTCGAGGGTGAGCTGTACATCTACGCCAGTGAGGCGCCAGCTCGCGATCATGCCCGTGAAGTCTGCGAGGAAGTGGACGCCGTAAAGTATGTTGAACGGGGCATCCTGCCAACTATGAAAGACGATGACTGAGTCGCTATCGCTCCATTTAGGGGATTGATCCAAGGAGGGATGATCGTTTGTGGCGTACTATCCGGACGAATTCAAAGAGGAATGAGATGAACCGGGAAAGGGATTCCCGACCGCTTTCCTGGTCTACGATAGCGCCTGACGGCTACGGATTCAAGATTGAATATGGGAAAGACATCGGCGAGATACATGTGTTCAAAGACCTCACCGATCCTTCTGTGGTCCGCTGTACCTGGGTCATGGTCAAGAAGTCGCATCAAAGACAAGGGATCGCCCGAAGGATGCTCAATGAGTTGAAGAGTCGTTGTCACGAGTATTTTCCCTCTGCCACCCGGATCCGCTTCGTGAATGTAACTTCGTTTGGAATGCTAAGGCTTATATCCGATGTTTTTCATACACCTCTTGATGGGACTTTTGACCTCCCGGAGCAATCTCCGGCCAAGTACAATCCAGACGGCAGTTGCTACATTCCGAAGCGCGTGAAGAAGGTTGATTTCGAGGTCGAGATATCGTCGCTATCGCGTCTTTTTGGAGTTTGATCAAGGAGAGGAGGGTCGATGTGCCGTACTATCCAGATGAATTCAAGGAGTATCTGAAGTCGAAGGCCGACATTGTGGCGGTCATCTCTCAGTTTGTGCCGCTGAAGAAGATGGGCCGCGACTATGTGGCGTGTTGTCCGTTTCATGAAGAAAAGAATCCGAGTTTCCATGTTCGGACGGACAAACAGACCTTTGGCTGTTATGCCTGTGGCGCTGGTTCCAGAAACCATAGCACCGTTCAGTCTTGTGATGTGTATGGTTTCTTGAAGGGCATTTTACGATGCAATCTTGGCGAAGCGATTGAGTGGTTGGCCAACTTCCTAGGTGAGCCACTGCCGGTTCTGGATCCTGAAGCCAAGCGAAAACAGGATCTTCGCGCCAAGTGGATTGAGTATTGTGAGCGAGCTGCTGAGCGGTTTCAACAGAACCTCATGAACAACAAAGAGGCTCTGGCATACCTCTATCAGCGCGGGTTCACGATGCAAGACATTTTGCTTTGGAAGCTCGGCTTTGGTGATGACGTGGACTATGATTTTCGGAATACCAAGGATCGCATCGTCTTTACCCTGTTTGACTTTCACGGGAACATCATCAGCTTTACCGGCCGGACGATGCTTCCTCCCAACGTGTTGGCCGAGGCGAACAAGAAACTGCAGGCCGAAGGCAAGATGCCGATTGTGAAGTATCTGGACCGAATCTCTATCAAGCCGGATGACCCGTATTACAAGGACCATCCGTATCCGGAGTTTGACAAGGGCAATCACCTCTTTGGCATGCACATCGCAAAAGAGTTCATTCGCCAGTGGGGCGAAGCTGTGATTGTCGAGGGCTGGACGGATGTCATCAAGCTCCACAAATATGGTGTCCAGAATGCCGTCTGCACGATGGGAACCGCGCTCACCGAAGCCCAGACGAAACTCTTGGTGCGCGCCGGCGCGAAGCGGGTCGTCTCGATGCGAGATGGGGATGAAGCCGGCATGAAGGCCATCGAGCGGGATGCCAAGATGCTGACGTCTCACGGTATCCAGACGTTTATCATCCCAATGCCAGAGGGTCTAGATCCCTGTGATCTTTGTGACAACTTCGAAGATGAACCTGATCAGCTGCTTCGCTGGATGGAGAAGCATCGGCGTACCATAAGTCAGTGGCGGTTGGAACGGATTCATCGTGAGACCTATGACCAGATCTTTTATCATCAATCCGAGATTGCACAATTGCAACAAGAACGGATGCGAAAAGTCATCGAGGTTCTGAGCCAGGTTGAAGATCCGGTTGAACTGGACATATACATCCGGCAAGCATCCGAACTCTTTGAGGTGAGCTATGAGTCGATCAAGGCGCGGGTGGATACGTACAAGCACAACCAGCGTCATTTGATTGCAGGCTGAAACGAGACCATGAGGTGATTTCATCCATGTGGACGGTCGTGTGGACTGACAACCAGGGGAGGCATCAGGCACAGCGTGATCTGACCAAGCCGGAGGTGATTGAGTTGCTCCGGCGGCTCAAACGTGAACTTCAGTCTTTGGATCAGGTCGCGGTATTCCGTCCGCATACTTCCATGCATCCCAATCAACTGTTGGAGGTCGAGGACAGTGGAACAGAATCAGGTGGATCCGCAAGCTGAGAAGACGTTGAATCTGTATCAGAAAATCTCTGAGGTTATGCGTCGTGTCAAGTATCTCAAGAAGGACGGATTTATCAGCTTCAAATCCACTCGGTACAGCTACCTATCTGAGGAGAAGATGACCCAAGAAATCCGGCGGCATCTGCTGGATCTTGGCCTGATCATCCTCCCTGTGAATATGGACTTTCAGATCAACAACCAGGTCACCACCGTGAACATGAAGTACAAGATCATCGACGTGCAGACTGGAGAATACGAGGTTATCAATGTTGGTGGTCAGGGTTCGGATTCACAGGATAAGGGCATCGCGAAAGCCATGACGATGGCGTACAAGTACATGCAACGGCAGGCATTTGCCATTCCAACGGGCGATGATCCGGATCATATTTGCAGTGATGAACTGGATGAGATGGGTGTCAACCAGCCGCAGACGCCAAATCCGGAGCGTGTACGTCTCGAAAACGAGATCAATGCGATGCTCATGGACCTGTCGATGCGTGGAGTGGACATTAACCTGTTGCACCATGAGTGTATGAAGGCAGTAAAGCCATTCCAGTTCTTTAACGAACTGACCGATGAAGAATTGCGTCGTGTCTATGAGATTGTGAAAGCCGCGTAAGGAAGAAGGGGAGATTGCCGTGTTTAGGGATCGATACTCTGTGGATGTAGTATCTGAGGCGTATCAGTCTGTGGACTTTGATCAAAATACCAAGCTGATCTCCTATTGGGATTCCCCTAATATTGGGTCGCCACTTCGAGTTTTGGTTACGGATTCTAAAACTGGTGAGATCTATGTGATTGAAGCCGAGCAATATTGGGGTGATGAGCACATCTACAATGCAGTACAGGAACTTGTGAATTCGATTGAAGAGAAGGAACCGAAAGTGGTGCAAAAATCCTAACAAAATATTTGCCAAGAAATTCTCTCTTTCCTATAATGGGACTTGAAATGTGGAGGTCTTGAGAAGGGAAGAGAGTTTCATGGCAGAAGATACAATGAGCCGACTCAAGAGGCTGGCCAGCGAAAGTAAGCACCGTCAAGCCGCACAGGAAGACGAATGGGAAGAGCCTTCCTTCTCGATGGCTTCGATGGTTCGTCGCGCGCCGGCCTCTGCTCCTACCTCGGTTCGAACTGTGGATGAAGTTGCCGTGACCCGGCAAAAATCGATCCAAGAAGAACCTTCTGCTCCATCACCATCTGCACCGCCGGATTCCAAAACGGACACCGAATATCCAGAGGTCCCAAGGAAAGCTCGACATGTATATCGTCCAGGGCTCGATCCGAAGCTCTACAGCCCGAACAAACCGGTCATGAAACAGGTAGGTATCTACAACCGGGAGATCTACAAGTGGACGAGCGATTTTTCCGAAGAGAATCAGTTCAATGGCGGCTGCGCGATTACACAAAGCACACTCATCGAAATTATCCTCGACGTTGTAAAGTACGATATGGGCCTGGAGCCGATTGGATTCCCATCGACACAGGCGCTTCGTGAGTATTTGCAAAGCAAATTGAAGTAAGATCGAGAATCATGAAGGGCACTACACAAGTAGTGCCCTATTTTCATAAACTATGGTATAATACCCGCGTCAGTTAAAGAAGGTGAACATCAAACATGGAATTGATTCAGGCTTACATGTACAATGTCACTCCGATTCGCATGAGCGGCATCCACCCGGATACGTTTGACGTCATGACCTCAGAAGCAAGAGGGTGGCTGTTGGATCGCTTCACCGCCAAGGTCAAGGTGTTTTCGAAGCGATTCCAGGTCAAGGACAAATGGTATCGTGTGATGGTTCGATTCAAAGCGACCGATGATCACACCTTCGAACTCGAATCCCCCGTTCCCTTTGCCATCATTGAGACCACATTCGCAGAGGGTGGGATCTTCCGCGATAAGACAGCCCATCATGGTCGGCAAGTTGGAAGCACGGTTGGGTATTTACAGCGAGGGATCCCCATTGAGTTGATCGATGCCGTCATTCATGACTTAACGGCATGTATCGACTATGCAGACTCAAGGTCCACACGCCGGGTTCGCAATCCTTTCTCGTTGGATGACGAGGATTTCATTGATTTTGACGTTTACAGTTTGGATGAAACGATCTGAGGAGGAGAGAGGCCATGTACGCACGGTGGATGAATGAGCCACTGAGCAAGTTTACGTGCCAAGTGATTCGCACGTATTTGAAGTTCCCAGAGGGCCAGGCCGTCACCGCTCTGGATTATCGGTGCGGCGATGGGGAAGTGCTGTATGAGATTACAAGGATGCACCCGGAGACCTATCGGTATGGGGTCACGGAAAATCAATGGCAAGCCAATCGCGCGCGGGAAAGGTTCACGAAGGTCTGCACGTCCTCGTATAAAAATGAGTCCAAGGTGACGCCGGAAGCCTTCTCGCTGGTGGTCATGAACCCGGATGTGGACAGCCGATTGATTGATGAGATCTTCCGGGACTATGACCCCTTCACGATTCCAGACTTTGAAGCGGAAGTCCGCCGGCTGCTGGAAGCACAAGAGGCACAAGATGAGGACGTCATTGACTTTGGTGACGAGGGGTTGACCGAAGAAGAGATCCAAAAGCGTCGGGAGAAGTTTGAGGCCAAGGTGAGAAAGACCATCGAGGAACGGGAAATTGCCTTCCGCCGGATGCAGCGGGAGCAAGAACGCCGGATGGTGACCTACCGTTGGGACAAGTTCTTGCTGAATCTGGTTTCGGATAAGCTGGCCCCGAATGGCATCCTCATCTTCGTCACGCCCAAGGAGTTCATCGACAGCCAGATTTGCTTCAAGCTGGCCAATCAGTACGACGATATCCGGGTCTATCGGCAAGATGACGCAGAGTATGAGGAACAGAGAAAGTGCATTATCTTTGCGCGGAAGCGGCCCAAGGCGATTCGGGATCCCGAGTATGCGTATGAGCTGATGCAGTATAAGTATCGTCCCTACAAAGAAATTCCGGTGATCTCGATTCAAGCGCAACCGCTGTATCAGGTTCCTTCGAAACGACAAGAAGACGTTTTGCACTTTCGAGTTGGTCCGGTAACCGCGGAAGAAGCGCTGTCGTTCATCCGCAGGTCGAGCCTGGTTTCTTCGTATCAGCAGACGTACTCGCAGGTTCTGGATAACGAGGTTCCCAAACCACCAACACAGCTTCATAAAGGTCACGTTGCCTTGATGTTGGCGTCTGGGTATCTGAATGGATACATCGGAACGGGCCCCGACCAGCATCTGGTCAAGGGGAGCGTCGTCAAGATGTCGCAAGAGACGACGGAAGAAGATGAAGAAGGTGTAACGCGCATCAAGGAACGAGAGTATTACCACATCGGTGTGAAGTTCTTAGATCGTCACGGGCAATTTCACAAACTCATGTAAGAGGTGTTCAAAGTGGCGGATTTTCAGAGCAACGAGATCTATTTGCTCGAAATGTATGCTCGGCACCAGCGCGCGCAGGCGTATATTGATCTGCTCGTGGTAGATTATCAGCGGCGTCATCGCACTGTGTATCTAGCCAACGTGATTGGTGCCGACAGCAAGGTGCATCAAGTCGTCGAATTCATGAACGACTTTAAGACCGGCCAAATTCGGCGCGCGGAAGGCAATTCCTACGAAAAGGGCCATACCTGCTTCGATGTCGTCATGCCCGACCGCAATGCGTTTGACGTGTTTGAAACTCGGGTCGAGGATTTGACCCACATGTTGGTCGTTGCCAAGTGTGCCAAGCCGAACATTAAGGCTCGACAGGATTGGCAGCGAGAAGAGGATGAGCGATTGGCACAGGGTCTTGAACCGCGCCGGCCACCCGAAGAACTCATTCTGGCGTGGGATGGGGATATTGAGAAGCAGATCTTCCGCATCCTCAATGATCGTTACAACACCCCCATGCTGGAAGAGTGGGCGGATTACATTGTTCAACAGTGCATCGACCTCGGCTACTTCCGAAAGCTGACGGTTCATTGCTATGGCAATGAGTATCCGCTCAAGGCCGGTCTGCTTCAGATTACGGAACGCGACTTGGAGAACATCATCACCGAGGGGATTCAGTCTCTGGATCTGGACTTTGCACTTCTTGATGATGGCCGGACTGATGAACAGTCGGTTCTCAAGGATTGCGACTCTCTCGATACGTACCTGAGCCACTTTGCCAGCGCGCTGGGCGATCGGATTCAGGAGAATAGCCAGATTCGATTTGATCCGACCAAGGAGAAACACTCGCCGGCGTTCTATGACGTGAACCTGCACGCCAACAAGAATGGGGTCACGGGTCTCTTTCCGCCACAGGCCGACGTGGTGATGGGGGTTGCCAAGACGCTCAAGGACGAGAAGTATTGCTTCGTCGTGGGCGAGATGGGTAGATGATGCCCGCCACTGCAGAAATGTAGTGGGCAATAGCGCGGAATTAAGCGGGAAGGCTGAGATGCTGACCCGAACCGAAGGCTGGGCAAATCCCAGTCAGGGGCAACGCATAGGAGCTGACCGGTAACAGGAATAATGCTCCCACGAGGCCGCGCCACCCTAACGTTGAGTCGAGGGTGAAAAGGTATGCTGAGCTAACGGGAATATGAACCGTTAGAAGTATGGGATAAAAAGCCCATACGGTAACACAACTGACAGGCAAGACCGCGATGGGTGCGGTCATTCCCTATATCACCGAGCATATGTCAAAGGGCAAGGTGGATCCGTACCGGGCGCTGGTGTTCGTTCCCGGTATTATGGTCGAGAAGTGGAAGCGGGAGATCAAAGAGCGTGTCCCTGGCGCCAAGGTATATGAAATCACCTCATGGCGAAACGTCTTGAAGATGGAGAAGATGCCCTATCGGCCCAGTGAGATTGAGTATTGGGTCATGTCCTCCGATGTGGCAAAGGCGACGTATCCGATGGAGCCGATTCAAGATTGGCGGTATAACGCGGCGGACGCCAAGGAACGGAAAGCCAATGGGGAAAAGGCTCGGATTCGGTTCCGGAGAGAACCGTATTTCAACATCAATACCGGTCGGGAAGAAGAGACCGTCGTGACGACCGATACCGGGTTTCATTGCCCGCAGTGTGGCGGCCTGCTCATGGCTCGGAAGAAGGAGCCGGCCGATGAGCACTTCTTCCAAACCAAGCGCAACGGCAAGTGGATGAACACGATGAAGGCCGAGAACTATGTGTGCCGCAATCGGGTTCGCACGGCGGACTTACCTAAGCACATGGTCAAGGATCCGTCGAAACATGAGCAGGAATGTGGGTTTGTCTTGTGGCGGCCTGCGCTCCTCAAGAAAGACTCCCTGAATCGGAAGGTGTCTCCGGCATGGATGATCAATAAGCGTCTTCGGCGCGGGTTCTTCAAGTATCTCATCGCCGACGAAGTTCATGAATACAAGAGCGGCGAGACCGACCGCGCCAAGGCGTTTGGCCAGCTGATCAATCATACCGAGAAGCAGATCCTGCTGACCGGGACGTTGCTCGGTGGCATGGCGTCCGACATCTTCTACCTTTTGGCGCGTCTGGATCCTAAGCGTTTGCTTCGGGAGAGCATCAGCTACAACGACTTGTCCCTGTTCATCGAGCGGTACGGGGTCTATGAACACTCGTACAAACAGCACCTGGGGAACGGGAGACCGTTGTCGAACCGAAAGAAGTCCGGCATGAGGGAGCGTGCGGGTGTCTCACCGCATGTGTTCTCCCGATACTTGATTAGCAACTGTGCCTTTGTGGAACTGGCCGACCTCGGATATGCCTTGCCGCCGTATCGAGAAGAGCCCATCTTCGTCGAGATGGATGAAAGGCATTTCGCCGCTTACAAGCAAGTGGAAGACGAGATCGGTAGCATCATGCGTCAGAGTCTGTTCCTGACCGGTGGCATGCGGCATGTGTCGACGTACATCAACACGTTGTATCAATACTCGGATACACCGTGGAATTGGGGTCCCATCACGTATGAGGATAATGAAGGACTCACGCATGTGATCACGGTGCCTACGAACTTCGATCCGTCCACGTTTATTCCGACCAAGTACCATGAGTTGACCTTGAAGCTCGACGATGAGATTCACCGTCGCGGTCGAAAGGTGTTGGTGTATTGCCGGTTCACAGGATCCAATGGCGTCGACACGTACCTGTACGAGAAACTCAAGGCGGATGGATACAATGTCGGGATCCTAAAGGCCTCTGGTGTCTATGACGGTATCCAGATGCCGAAGCAAGAGGACCGGGAAGCCTGGCTGCATGAGATGATGGAGAAGCATGATTGGGATGTTCTGATTACCAACCCGCGCCTGGTGTCCGTGGGTCTCGACTTGCTCATGTTCCCGACCATCATCTACTACCAGATGGATTACTCCACCTATAACTACATGCAGTCCAGCCGCCGCTCCTGGCGGATCAAGCAGACGCAACCGGTCGAGGTCTACACGATGGTTTATCGAGATACTATCCAGGCCAATGTTTTGGAACACATTGCTCGCAAGATTGACGCCGCATTGGCGCTGCAAGGCAAGTTCTCTGAGGAAGGCTTGCGGGCGATGGCGGATAGTGGTGAGGGCATCACCGCGTTGGCCAAGAAACTCGTCAACGAAGGCACGCTGGATGATGTCAGTTCCATCGAGAGCCGCTGGCAGCGAATCAATGCGACGTATGAGGAGCTGCAGAATGCGACGTTTGAAGGCTATGACGGGTACGATATGAACCCGCTGGGTATCGAGGAAGTCCGTCGCATCCAGCAAGGCATCGTCAAGCAGATGCAAGAGGATGTGGCCGCCGGCCGGATATCTGCCCTCGACTTGGCCGATTATCTGGCCCATGTCGAGGAGATGTTCACGCTGGTGCAAGACGCAGCGTCTTACAACAAGGGCAAGCGCAAGAAAGAGCTTGTCGCCGAAGGCCAATACGAGCTGGCGCTCTTCTGAGCGCCGGCGGTTTGGTGGTGAGATGGTTGATTCGGATTCGTCATGATGACCCTGATTACTCCGCGCGTGGATTGGCCTTCGCGGGATACGGGGTATACGTGGCGTGGGCGAAACACAAGGGCGACTCTTGGCGTACCAATACCGGCCGAGCCATCCATTGGTTTGGGATCATTCATCATCGGGGTGAGGCCACTCAAGGGATTGCGTTTGTGTTCCGCCGCCTCAAAATCACGTTTTCTTGGCTCAAACGCCGCATCGACGGAGGGGAGAGGAGTATTTCCGATGGTTCTTGATTGGTATGACCTCGATGAACTGGATTTTCTTCCAAAGCTACTTATTTTCACGGGATTTACGACATGCCTACAGAATCTGTTGGCCAATCCGATCTATTGGAAAGGAGTTTATCGATGAACATTGTTTCCAGGTATGTGTGCATCGTGTCCAACGGTGGAATTGTGGAGGATTTGTGGTCCAAGCCGACCCTTGAGGAAGCAAGACTCTCATTGGCTCAAGTGGTTTGGAAAGATTTTGATCCCGAGACGGACGACGCGCGCGTATTTGAAATCTTGGATGATGGGATCGGCACTCAAGTCTACAGCTTCAATGAAGCCGACTTCGAGGAACGTCCCGGCAGTTCAGAGGACGCTCCGAGCCTGGTCTTTCGTGGGAATCGGACCACTAAGACATATCGATTGCCTGTAAGCTGGACGATGTCCGGGGTTGTTAAGGTTGAGGCTGAATGCCTGGAGGAAGCCGTTCTGAAGGCGTATAAGTGGAGCGCGCTTCCCGATGGAGAGTATGTCCCTGACTCGTTCATTGTGCATTGTGGTGAGGACGAAGACGATGAAGAAGAAATCAACGAGCTTATACCGCGTTGAGCGATTCGATCCTGAAAAGCTCTTGGAGATGCACAGCACGTTCTTCGAATGTGCCAGCGCAATGGGTGGCGCGCCGAAAAACGCCAACGAGGTCTTCGAGAAGAAGGGTTGGTTGCTCCCATTCCTGCTTGCGTATGACCAGCTGCTCTGGGGTCGGTGGAATTGGTGGCTCGACATCGTAGCCAAAGGCACGATTGCGGATAGCGGCCCGATTCCTCAAATCCAGTGGGCAGATCGAGGGAGTTCGGGCGTGGCCGCCACCCATAAGATGCTTACCAAGTGCTTAGAGGATTATCGATGGGAGTCCAATATTGAGAAGTTTGCAGATTGGTTGCTTTGGGGTTTTGGTGCCAGAAACTCTCCGCCGGACATCTCATCTGAACTGAATGAGCATTACTACCGGATGTTTGATCTGTTTCTGGTTCTGGATAACCCGACCGACTACATGAGTCAAATCTTGTGTGACGAAATGGGTCGGGGATACCGGGGCGCCCTCGGGTACTTTCCCACTCCATTTCATCTGTGCGTGATGATGACAAAGATGTTGGTGGGCGGGGAAGACCCGGAGGCACTCAAGAGAAAGACTACCTGTGAACCAAGTGTAGGGTGCGGTGCCATGCTTCTTCCGCAGAGTAATTACATCCTTCGGGCCTATGCGGTGGACATGAATCTGGTCGCGGTCAAACTTTGCAAGATCCAGATGTTCTGGTATGCGCCCTGGTACGCCTTGATGCCGGATGGCCTCGGTGGGTTCGATCCATATGACCCTCCGATGAAGATTGCGGACAACAGTCGTAAAGTAGCCCAAGGCCAGCTTGAGCTGATCTTGAGCTGACGGATGGGAGGGATGATGTTGGAGCCGGTGAAGACTCCGCTTGGGACGATTGAAGTCATGAGATACCCAGATGATCCTTGTCCGGGTGTGGCGATCATGGTCGATGGCATGATGTTGGCCTCGATGGAGTACGATCCGCAGACAGGTCGGCTTCGCACATTTGCATACTCCACCGACAATCAGTATCCGATCATCGTGGATGTGAAGTCTGGCCAAGTCACGATCCCGAAAGAATGGGATGGACAGGTGGAGACAAGCGTCTTGCTTTCAGGCGCGCTCCCCTGGAGATAAAAAACTTCTGCTTGAGGGGTATTTGTATGGCAACGAAGATTTACATCAGCGGCCCGATGTCTGGAATGGAGAACTACAACTATGAGGCCTTTTTCGCCGCTGAGGAACGGCTGAATGAGAAGGGATATGAGGTCATCAATCCCGCGCGGCTCGGTTATGTCGAGGGTTGGTCGTGGGAGGATTACCTGCGTAGGGATATCAAGGCCATGTTGGATGCCGATGCAGTGGTGGTCCTTCCGAACTGGCTTGATTCAAAAGGCGCAAGACTCGAGATCCTTGTGGCCTCCAAGTTGGGTATGCCCATCTACGATGAGGAGACGATGGAGGAACTCGATGTCCAGTTAGTCATCGCCATCCAGAAACTCGAACGCAAATCCGTTACGGCTTAAAGCCGGCTGTCGCCGAATTTTAGGGAATTAAAAAGAGGAGGAATGTATCATGGCGCTTGCAGAAGCTGACCTGAAGAAGGCGGTTGAACTGGAGAAGGAGGCCGAGAAGCAGGTCTTTACGACCAATCAGGTGTTCACACTGACCATCAAGAGCGAAGTGTTACGTGAGGCGGTTCGTAAGGTCGGAAACTCGGTGTCAAAGAACTCGCCCTCCCAGGCGCTCCAGGGCATTTACTTTCAGGTTGAGGACAACAAGATCACGCTGATCGGCGGAAACAGCAACTTCTATACGAAGACCGTCATCACGGATATGGAGTCGTTCCGCGTTCAGGGAGAGGGTGGCGGCCTTATCTTCCCGGGTCGTAAGTTCGTCGACCTGGTGAACCGTGTTACTGGAAAGCATGTGACCATCGAGTTCAACAAACTTCAGACGCTCATCAAGTTCAAGGGCGCCAAGATGTCTCTGGCGGGTCTGCACCTTGACCAGTATCCCAAGCTGCCGTCGGTCAATGGACAGCTATCGTTCTCCGTTCCGTCCGCGGTTCTGGCAACGATGTATCGCCGCACTGTCTATGCGACATCCAAATCGGAGACGCGGCCGGTTCTGACGGGCGTGAACCACATCGTCAAGGACGGCATATTCCGGACCATTGGATGCGATTCTCACCGTCTTGCGCAGCAGTCGTATCAACTGACCGGTGAGGTGGAGGATGGCAACCATGTGATTCCGGCCGATTCCATTAACGAAGTAGTGAAACACCTGAAGGACGTTGATATGGTGACAATCCGGTTCGATAAGAGCTATGTGTTGTATGAGTTGGACGACACCACGATCTATACTCGCACGTTGCACGATCAATACCCGGATACCGACCGGATCATTCCACCTGACTTCAGCACTAAGATTCAGTTTCGCGCCGGCGAGCTGAGGGAGTTGCTGAGTCGCGCGACCTTGTATGCGAATGATGTGGGCGTGACAACAGCTCATATCTTGGTCGACGCGAAGAACGGCCAAGTTCGGTTCCTGTCCGATCCGACCCAGTATGGCAAGTTCCAGGAAGACATTCGGCCTCTGTCTTCCGAGGGCAAGGACATCGGAACGAGCTTTAACGTTGCGTATCTCCTCGACATGCTTGGCGCCATCTCTCCGGAGGAACAGGTTGTGCTTTGCTTCACGTCTCCGAAGACGCCGTTTGTGATTCGGGTGTCCGGTACCAGCTCGTCGGATCTGGACTTGGTGACCCCGATCCGTACCACGTACATGAAGGATAGTGTCGTGATCGAGGACTTCAATCCACCGGAAGCCGAAGTAGACCCGTTTGCCGAGGATGTAGCTGCCGCGGCGGAACAGGCGCAGGAGAACGGTTCGGGCGAATCTGAAGCGGTTGAAGGCGAAACGAACGCATAACGCACAGCTTTTCCATTGAGAGGCCGTGTTTTGTGTATTATACTTGATTGTGTAATGCATTACACGGCCTATGATCCTTGAAGGAGGTCGATGTTGTGGCTGTCTATTTCATTCAGTTAGAGGATACATCTCAGGTCGATGCGTTGAAACAAAAGGTTGAGGTCATCTCGGTCAATGACCATTTGATGGCGGTCGTCGAAGCGACTCCTGATGAGATTCGAGAGAAACTCGGTGATGCGTTTGATGTCATTGCCGTTGGCTAGGAGGACTAAACATGGAGGCACAGTACCATAGGAAGCGGATCGTCTGCACATGCGGAGAGGAAATTGAAACGGATCTTGAGTCCGAACTGGTGGAAGAAGCTGAGTTCAACGTGGAGAGCTTGAAAGACTCTCGTCGCTACGAATGCCCTCGATGTGGTCAGACGTACGAGTTGACCATTGGGGTTTCTGTGTGGGTCGAGGTGGACGTCGACGAGGTGAAGGTGACTCCCTTGTACGAACCCCCGATGGGGTTGGACGGCAATCCGGTGGATTTTGAGGGGTGTTTCATTGGTGATGAAGTGGCATTGGAGGATGGCCAGTACCGGATCGGATCGATGCTCTACGTCGTGGAAAACGGCCGGCTGGCTTACCGATGGAATACGACTGTAACCGAGAGTCAGCTTTGGCTTTTTGATCCGAACAGCGAGGAGACAGCAGCATGAATTTAGAGTTCCAACGGGCCATCTTTGCTACGAACGCCTTTGCCGATGCGTATCCCGATGAACACCGGAAACTGTGGGCGCAATTTGAACAAGAAGTTCCCGCACGGGAACGAAAAGGCGCCTACGGACGGGAGAATGTTGCGTACGTGCGCTGGCTGATTCAGACTCAAAATCCGCTCTTTCGACGTTTCATCCAGGAGCATGTGGATGCAAGGTAACTCACAGAAGGCCTCTGTCTCCTGTGCTTGGGGCATCGCTCTTGGGTGTGAAAAGCACAGGAGGCAAGGGTCAAATCGAGGGAACCTGTGCGGGGTGTTCCGCGGTGAAAAAACTGCAACAGCTGCATGAAGCGATTGACCGATTCTTCAAAGGGTTCGAGCCGCGTAAACGCAAATGGAAGGCGTTACCTGGCCGATACCTCAGTCAGCCTGTGTTGAGTCTGTATCACTATCAGCATTTGGTGTTGGTCTGGGATTTGGAAGACTGGATGCCTCTGTACACCTGGTGGCAAACCCAAACGGACAAACGCGGGCTCGATGCTGCGATTTCATATCTTCAGCAAGAAGAGGAGAGATTGAGGCATGGCGAACGTGTATCCCATCAACAAGAATGCGCGCTGGACGGAAGATGAGGAGCGCTGGTTGGAGGAGTTTGTCCAGGAGCAGAGCTTGCTAGGCATCGATGATGCCGAAATCTTCTCGGAGGCGAGTGAGCGGCTCAAGCGCACACCGGTTTCTATTCGTCAGCACTTCAATCAAATGCGGCGCCGTCGGAAGCGCAGAGAGACCGAGATGGCTGAAGTCATGCCCATCCATGTCGTGAATGATTCTAAGGAGACCACGGAGGATCTTTCACAAACCCCGTTTATGGATCTGGCCGGTATTATTCGTGCCCTGCGACAGGTGGACCAGGACACCAAGAAATTGCAGCAACGCAATCAAAAGCTCGAGGGAATGTATAAGGCATCCGAGCGTCACGTAAAGGCACTCTTTGAACAGCAGCGTGTGCTTGAAGAGACGATCAAGGCACAGGCACAGCGGATCTATGAATTAGAGACAGAGGCTCGCGAGATTTCCGATGAGGGAGTGAAAGATCATCCTTTGTATCAATCGCTCGTCAAGGATTATCGCGAACTCAAGGAAAAGTATGACCTGATGGTGAAAGCGTTCCAGATGGCCAACTCGGAAATGGTGGCTGAACCGGTGACCTTAAAGGCAGAGCAAAACGGCAACTTGGTGAAAGCCCAATGATTAGGGTGGTGGTGGGTAGAGATTTTACAGGGAAGATCGAAAGGGTAGAGATCCACGGGCACGCCAATTTTGGCGATCCGGGAACGGACATCGTGTGTGCTGCGGTGTCTGTACTGTCGAGGAACACGGTGAGTTCCATCCGGGAATTGCTCGGCGTCGACATCAGAGTGAAGTCCAGACCTGGGTATCTTCAGGTGGACCTTCCTCCGCTCCTTCAGTCGGATCAGGTTCAGCTCCTGCTTCGATGTCTTCTTCATGGACTCGAGAACCTCGCGATGGAGTTTCCTGAGAATGTGCAGGTTCAAAGCTCCGTCTCCCCTATATAGTAGGAGTAGGAGGAGAATTGTTTATTGGATCTGATTCAAAGATCTATTCTTTTGTCTCCGCCGTATGTAAGCCTGCTTTCCTTGTGACGGAAGGTGGGTTTCTTTGTGGTGGAATGTGCCCTTCCGCATCAAGGAACCAATGCTTCCGTTTCACGGATTCCACCGTCTGTGAGAAAGAATCTACCTTCCGCACGGTGAAATGGACCTTATGTGATACGGAATAGGGGTTCCTCCAGAAGAGATACGGGTTACACCAGAAAAAATAGAGGGTCCGTATTACGGAGGGGGTATTTTTTCTCGTGGAAGGTGTTTTTCTGGGCATAAAAAAAGGCGCCTATTCAGACGCCTTGGGTTTGTTCTTTGAGCCTTTTGGTCTGCCGCGTCTTTTCGGCGGTGGGCTGGGTTCGGGAAGTGGACGTTCATACTCCACATCCAGGTACAGCATGCCGCTTTTGGCCATGCGCTCGATGTACTGATCATGCATGTCCTTGAGCCGGTCCGATAATTGATCGTAAAGTTCCTGCGGGATGAGGGGCATTTGCCTCCTCGTGATGTAAATGTTCGGCAGGTTGCTTCCATCCGGGGTTCTCACCTCGATGCGCCAAGCCAGCTTGTATCGTTCAAGTTGCTCGAAGTGTTTGTTGAAGGCGGACAGGCTCATGTTGCATTCTGCAGCGAGCGTTTCACGCTTGATCTGGCACCAGTTCTTGTCTATGTATGTATGGGCGATCAAGTGCGTAAATATAGACTGAGCGTGAACCGAGAGAAAGGGACACCAGAAGTAGAGCCAATAGGCAGGGATCTGTGCGAATCCACCCTGATGCAAGGGGATGACCGGTCCGTTGTCGAGCGTGTCAAGGGAGATGTTTTCTATCTTCGACTCAGGGACCTCGATCAGTTCTCCGTTCTCAAAGTGCTTCATCCAGTATGTATACTTGCCCGTGTCTTTGTGGTCGAGCACTCGATCCCCGCACTCCTTTCTCTATAAAAATCGAGGCGCACCGTTAATGGGTGCGCCAAAACAGACGTAGATAACCTGTATAGGGTACAGGCATCCTGTTCCGTTTAGCGCAACAGAATCATAGCATATATTCGCTAAGGCGAAAAGATTTCCTGCCGAACCAAGTCGATATTTTTCAGTTGTCATAGCTATGACTTCTATGCTATTATGTCGGTGACAAACTTCATAGTTCCGTTTAGCGCAAGACCCCTGTGAGTCAATCACAGGGGTCTTCCTTTTATGCCAAGAAAGGATGATCCTTCATGACGCAGATTCGTCGTCCCAATAAATACTTCTTGATTTATCGTCTGCCGCCGAGCCATTCCTATGGTAATCGGTACGAACACTTGTCGGTTGTCGTCCGGGAACACAAAGGGTATTCGGACTATAGAGTACGGTTTGAATGGCAAACGGACCCGGAGTATGACGAGTGGTATGGGTTCCATGCGGAAGTCCAGGCGGATCGGTATACTCATTTTCAATGGGCTTCTCAGCTTCTGAAAAAGCTCCAAACCCATTGGGGAAGTACCCCAGAGCAGATTTTGAGTGGCCTACGAACTCTGAAGTTTGTCCAAGCCGCCTATCACGAAGGCTGGCATGATGCCATTGCCATCGACGAGTGGCCAAAAGGCGACGTCTATATGCTGCGGCTACCTAACGGGAATTGCTTGTTTAAGGCATTTGGGGAGACAGAAGAACTGGCCAGAGCTGCGATCCGAAAACAGGCGGCACAATATATTGAGCGCGGCCGCTATATCGAAGAGCTCACGCAGTGGCTGAGCCAGGGCATGCCGATTGAACTCTACTGCAAGGCACAGGAGCCGCCCCAGGTAGATCTGCGTCCGCATCCCGAGCGGGAGGGAGAAGCGATTTCATAGAATCATGATTTTATGAATCATGCTTTTTAGAGAGGTCGACCTCTGGGAGAGTAAGTTCATTGACCTTTGGATTCGTTTCAGCATGTTGTTACATGAGACGCACATTGACTATAATAAGAATGAGACCCCGCCAGAGGCTGACTGGCAGGGTCCCGACGGACGGTGCAACGCTTGTCGGAGTTGATGGTGAGTCGCTAACGACGACCGGTTGGCTGAGAACCGGTCGTCACTTCTTTATGGTAAGCTCTACACGAACGATCCAAGGCAGAAACGCATGGCCGGTCGGTAAAAGCGTCACGCGAATGCGAAACCACCGCATCAACTCTCACCCCCTCGGCCCTCCGACAAGGCGCCGCACCGTCCCACAGCAGCCGAGGGGGTGTCAGCCAACAACAAGACGTTGGCCATCTATAGAGATGGGTCATTTCTAGTATAGCACGCCCATGATCTAGAATAGAAATCAAATGGGCGGCCTAATCCCACACTTTATAGACCTTCCATTTGCCTTCGGATTCTTCGAGATCATACACGTAGTTCTCCGATGTAAGCACACGATACATGGCTCGATTCGGTTCGTCTTCCCACCAATTTCCAGCCTCTCTCCAGGCATCGAGAATCTCAACAACTCGGTGGGTCACACCGCGATCCAGCCATGCCACCGGTTCGCCTCGGTCATTGGTTTGGATGGATTGAATGGGTCGTTCGACAATCCGGCTCATATTGAGAATTCCTTCTAGGAAATGGGGTTATATAGATGCTATACTTGAAGTGGCGGGACTCATCGTAAGATGAATCTATCCGTTGTAGGCCCAGCCACCTCCTATGGCTCACACAGATGTGGGCCGACTCGGCTCTACCTGTTGCGTTAGGTGTGAGCCGAGGAGGTGGTGCCGATGAAGCGAGTGCTTCGGATCAGAGTCGTCCCAGTACCTATAGCTGGACACCTCTGGCTCCTGGCTGTCAGCTTTGAGTTCATCATAAATGAATGATGGTCGACTCGGGCCAGTCGACCATCCGCTGACAGATTGCTTTGCTCTCGGCGCAATGGGTAGGCCTTGTCGGCCCGCCAGGCCTCACCAGTGGCTGCTGGTGGGGCCTTTTTTTATGATTGCCGTCTTCAACACTCATTATAAGTCTGACACAAGTTGCTGACAAGTTAAACATGGAGGTGGAGGATCTTGGCGGACGTCCGTGACTGGTCTGAGATTGAACGTCAATTGGTCAACGCGGGATATCCGCTCCAGGAGATCCAGTATGTCAACCAATATACTCAGCACCTGGTGGATGAGCAATTTTATATGGACACTAATATCCGTGAATGCCGGCGTTGTCCGTTAGCGTTGGGATGTCAGGGCCCAGTCCGTGGTACAGGGAGTTGGCAAGCGGATGTCATGTTGATTGGGGAGGCGCCGGCCGCACAAGAGGAGGCCTATGATCTACCGCTGATCGGCGCGGCGGGGCAGCTCCTGACCTGGGCGTTGTTGAGACTTGGCGTGGACCGGCGGCGGTTGTATATCACGAACGTCGTCAAGTGCCGGACGGATGTGAACAATCGCCAACCCACGATGGATGAGATACGGTGCTGTTCCAACGCGCACTTGTTTAATGAGATCGCGATTGTTCAGCCAAAGGTCATAGTGACCCTGGGGAATCCGGCCATGTGGGCCATGCGATCCGAAGGGAGCCGGTTGAAGATCAGCCGAGAGCGTGGGATCTGGAGAGAGTTCAATGGCATCCCGATGCTCCATACGTATCACCCCAGCTATGTGTTGCGAAAGAAGCAGGACGGCTGGCCGGCCATGCAGGAAATGATGGTAGATTTGCAGAATGCATTCATCCAAGCCGGGATGCTCCAGGCTCCTGTGCCAGCCTAAACATAGGAGGTTCGATGCTTGATTGGTATCTATGCCCGGACCGATCTCATGGATATGGCAGAGATCGAACGCCAACTGAAGGCGTGTCGGGACCATGTCGGACGCGCTGTTTATCAAGAGTACGTCGACTGTGGGGCTTCTGGTGATACTCTAGATTGTCCAGGATTCCAAGCTCTCTTGAATGATATTCAGGATGGAACCGTATCGACGATTGTTTGTGTGTCTCCGAGTTGTCTATCCCATGATCCCATATTGATTCAGGGGATCAAGTCCATTGGGATTCAGATCCAATATGTATTCCAAAGGCATATCGGTTAGGATATCATCAAATATGGAATTTTTGTCTGGGAGGATTAAAAGTGTCTCATCGCGCATATCGGGTCCTGGCTTGTATTCCGATGCTATTACTTACCGCGTGTAACCAACCATCGAGTTCCACCAAAAACACTGTGGTTACACACAAAAACACTGTCGTTACACACAAATCGTATTCAATGTTAACCATCGATTCTGTTTATACGAAAGGCAGTAATATTGTCGTGAGAGGCAGTACCGACCTTCCGGACGGTGCAAACGTCGATGTGGATTTTGATTTGGCCAATACACAAAAATACTACGGTAGCAGTCAGACAGTGCAGGTACAGAATGGACATTATCAAGCATCCATCACACCGCATAACTGGAAAGAACTGCAGAAGGGGCCTTATGTCATCACCGTAGATTTCTTTGCGAATTCCGAAAACCAGTCGAAAGGCATCCTAAAATTAGTGGGACAAAATGGAGAGCGTTTAACAGGCCGACTTGCGAAAAAAGAATACGGAGAAAAAGAACTAGAGGCTCGCAAGGTGGTCAATCTCAAACTCAACATTCATCCCATAAAGTCCCGTGTTTCAGCAGCATATCTAAAAAGTTATCTGTCCTTCATGAATCAATATTACCAGTGGATGAAACTACAAATGGCAGGCGTGCCCGATCCAACTGATTGGAGTAGTTATGTTTCAGAACACAATCGGGAAGGGTGGAATGTTTATCACAAAATCTCGTATCGATATTCACCAGAAGAAGATCCTAAAGTCTATCAGGCACGCTCCGACACTGCTCAAGCATGGGTATTCTTGACCTCGCTTTATCAAGATTACAATGAACGGATCGACGGAACAGGAAACAGTGAAAATACGAAAGAGGACGAACGGCAATATCTTCAATTCTACAAACGTGCAAGTAAGGAGGTTCAAAATCTGCAGTAGTAAACGATAGCCGTCTTCGTATGGGCGGCTTTTTTATCTTTCTCGAAAACAATGCAAGGAGGGGAGATGTAGGATGGATGCTCTGATTTCTCCCTCGATTCCATCCGGATTTCCGTTGCCACAAGAACACACAATCCGCCATATCGTTGTCACGACGGAACAAGCACGGCAACGACATGCGGATCGTCAGCGTGTCCAAATGTGGATCGACGCTGCAACTCAGGAGCAAAACGATCTCCAAGAACTCATTGATGCTTACACGGAACGTCTTCCAAATGTAGATCCGATCCGAGCCCAAGTGTATCAAGAGGTGATTGAAGATTTAGTCTTTATGATCCGCAGGGTTCAGGCGAGACAAAAAGGACTCTCCGAGGCATTGTGTGCCATCGGAGAGTACGGTGGAAGTGAATCATTCGGTCGGTAGGATTCTATCATAAATCACTCATACGGTTCGATGCACGAAGGATCGTCATTTCGTACATTTCCGACTTTCGGGTGGACCGGATAAGCCTTCATAGGTTCCGTGGTGGGGGTGAGGACGGAGGTTACGACTTCCGGGTCGGTCACGGAACGATCCAGCCACAAGTTGACGCCATCTTCATCTAGGATCACGGGCATGCGGTCATGGATCCCGAGCATAAAAACATTGGGGGAACAGGTCACAATGGCAAAGGAACTGACCTTTTGGCCGTCTTTGCTGTGCCAAACGTCATAAATACCTGCCAGCGCAAATACGGGCCGGCGCTCGAGCTGGATGCGCAAGGGCTGTTTGGTGTTTCGGCGCCACTCGTAGAAAGAGTCCACGGGTACGATGCATCTCTTTTTGGGAACCAAGGATCGAAACCACCGATTGGCCAACAGTGTCTCCGCCCGAGTGT
Source organism: Alicyclobacillus shizuokensis NBRC 103103 (assembly GCF_001552255.1). Taxonomy (GTDB): domain Bacteria; phylum Bacillota; class Bacilli; order Alicyclobacillales; family Alicyclobacillaceae; genus Alicyclobacillus_G; species Alicyclobacillus_G shizuokensis. The sequence continues at coordinate 90,453 of NZ_BCQV01000007.1, read as the reverse complement.
TGATCGGACGGATGCGACTTCTGGATGACTGAGACCATGGATGGATCAGCCCCCATTGGACCTGTCCAATACGTCTGGCTTGCCCATCCGAGATAATGATGGGAACGTCTTGAGAGGGAGCAATGTTGTATCTGGGCGGCACGCGGAATCCATCGTCCACCACCCCGAAGGTTCTCAAGACGTCTCCCCAGTTCTCAAAGGCTTGAGTGAAGCGTCCGCACATTACTCCGCCACCTCAGTCCAGCGAAGATCGGCATCCTCTATATGATACAAGAACAATCATTTCCTTGGCCGTGGAAAATGATAACATCCCACCAAGGAGATTTATGTACGCTGATCCGACGAACCCTCTGCTTGTTCCAACAGTTCCTCAAACTCTTGGAGTGTCTTGCGTAATTCAAGCCAAATCTGATGAATCGCCTCGTCGATCGGTGTCTTTGTCTGTGTCATATCCTTACCCCCATATGCGAACATGTGTTCGATTGATGATCTGATTATACGTCGATCATGGGGGTTCGACAATCCCAACCTTATAAGGAGGTGATCCATCGGCAATTCGAGGACAAATTAGAAGGAGGCTTCTGACTAAACAAAATTCGTCAGGTATAATCGATTTATAAACACTTGCAAGGGGGAGAAGCGCTCGTGTCGGAAACCGAAGAGAAGAAGCGCAAGAGTTGGTATCTGTGGGTGTTGGGGATCTTTGTGCCACCGATTGCCGCCATCTGGATGTGGGCAGGAAAGCGTGGCACGAAAGCGGCCCGCTGGCTGGTGACGGCGTGGGCGATTGCCTGGATCATAATCGGACCGGCGACCAATTTCGGCGGAAATAGCGGGGACAACGGCAGCGCAACATCCCAGACTGCCGGGAAGAAAACACAGACCGCATCTAAAGATACGTCGAACACGAAAACGACGAACAGCAAGACCGAGAAGCCGGAAGCCAAGCCAGCCACATCAAAACCAGCACCAGAATGGAAGAACGAAACAGTATCGGTGGAGAACGTGCAGTTGGCCATCGGTGAGGCAGAAAAGATGACAAAAACGGCATCTACCTCGGAGATTACCAGCGTGCAGGTGCTGGATAATGCCGGGACAAAGACCCAGGGCGACAAGATTGTCTGGGTCAAAGTGAAGCCAGATGCCGTCTGGAATGAGACTGACTATGCACAGATCCTGGCTCAGACCATGACGGCGTGGTCGCAGAAGCTGTTCGAGAACCCGAAGGTCACCATGGTCCGCTTGTGGGGCATGGCCGACTTTACGGATCAATATGGCAAACAATCCACGCAACCGGCTGTGAAGATTGAGTGGAGCCGGGCGACCGCCAAGAAGATCGCTTGGGATAATTTCCGTGATATGGTAGATATGGACTTCAAGAAGGCGTATCAGATCGCGGATTATTACTACTTCCATCCTGGCATGTGGAAGAATTTGAAGGACAGCGATAAAAAGGAGTTGCCCGTTGAGGGTGGCACCAACCTGTACTAATCATCATGCGGCATCCGGTTCCCCGAGAGTCTGGGGCTCGGACTGCAATCCGATGGGGAGTGGAAACACTTCCTCCTTTCCATTTTTTGAACGTCCGATAAGAAAGCTTATGTAAACTTATTTTGTTCGAGTACCGTTAATGGACGGGTTTTTCGTTACGACAAAAGAAAACCCCGCCGAAGCGGGTCAACAGTATCAGCGCGTAACCGGTTTGGTTACTCCTCGGTTTCGTCTGAGGATGTTTCCTGGCCGGATTAGTTGTGACTTCTGATGTCCCCAACAATGACTGGAGGAGCCACTTCGGATTGTTTGCTATCCCGACTTCCGATGTAATTGACCACATTCAAGTTCATGCGCCAGCTATTTTTTGCGAACTTGTGATACTGATTCCCCTCGCTCGTGGTATTTGGGTTTAAGTACGGGGTCGGGTTGGAGTGAAGGATGCCATTGTAGTCGAATTCGACTCCGACGCCCTCCAGTCCGTTCTTGATAGCCACGGAATGGTTGTACACGTCCTTACAGATTTTGTCCCATGCGGCAATGATCTGTTTCTTCTTATAGGTCTTGAACATATGGGTTAAGTGTCCCCAGTCATTGTCGTCGATCTTCACATAGAAAGTACACCACCCATCACCATCCCAAAGGTAGCCGTCCCAGTCTCCGACGCCCACCCAGTGAAAATTAATGGTGTCTTTTCCGACCGTGAGGCTCTTGTCATGGGTGCGAGCATACGTGAAGCCGGTTTGAGCAGCCTTTATCATGGCTGAGGTCGGATTCCCCATCACTTCGTAATAGGACCTATAGTAGAACGTGTTGATGACACCCTTAGAGTTATGGTCGGGACCCCAAGGAATTATATAGGGTGGTTTGTTGAATTTGACGTTCTTCGGTGGCAACTTGACGACTGTAGGATAAGTATCATTTGCCGTCTTTGTTGCGGCAAGAGCCGTACTACCGCTCATGACGAGACCAAGGATGAAGGCCAATCCATACCCAACAACTTTCTTCATACTGGCACCTCCGAGGAATGATCACCATGTTTTTCTTCTTCGACAAAATCAAGAAAAAACCCTCTCGAGGAGGGTCGATATTTGATATTTAATGAAGGAATTCGTTGGATACATAGGACCAAATGGCTTCATGGACCTGTTTGATACTGGCCATCCCATCGACAATGGCGACACTGGTAGAGTGAATTTTATCGACGTAACTCAGGTAATTCTCGCGTACTCTCTTCAGGAAGGCTAAGTCGCTTTCGTAACGGTCATTCTCGCCCCATTTGCCCTTGCGCCGCATGGACTCTTCGGGTGTGATGTCGATATAGATGTCGAGATCCGGTTGACGTAGGTGGCTTTGCAATGCCAGTGTCCATAGCCATTCAATGCCTGCGGCTTGAGAGTAAACGATTTGACTCAGGGTATACCGGTCTAAGACGAGAAAGTCATATCCTTCTTGTTCGAGTCGCTGGAAGTTCTCCTGTTGGGCCTGCTTATCGGCCGTCATGATTAACTCAATGGTCTCCTGGGAGACCTCCCATTCCCTTCTGAGCCATTTCATGATGAGTTGTCCGGTTGGCGTATCGTAGCGATGAAAGTCCATCGTGGTGACCTTCTTGCCGCCCTTCTCGAGTCGATCCTGAAGCAGCTGTACCTGTGTGGCCTTCCCGCTTTTGTCCAGTCCCTCTAAGGCAATCAGGTACATATTCAATCCTCCGATACGTCGAAGTTGTTTTTCCGAATGAAATCCAGAAAGTCATCTGGATCGACAGCGATCACTTGAGTTCCCGGAGGCAGGGACTGAAACAGTTCATGGAGAACACTCTCTGTAGCTTCGTCTTCGGGAGACAGGTCAGCCTCGTCTTCCTCTTCAGCCAAGACGACATCTATCACATCCCGCATCGACTCGCAGTTTTGTTCGATTGCCCTGGCGATCTCGGTGAGTTGAGCATTGGCCGCGGCCAACTGCGTGAGAATCTCTCCGACAATCAGTTCTTTCATCATTGGACATTCCTCCGTTCTTCCATCTGTTCCTTTGCCAGTTCCACGACGGTTGTGTTGACAGCCACCACGGTGTTCAGCGCCTCTCGGATATTGAGATTGTGCTTCTCAATGATTGGCGTTATCGCTTGATAAATCTCCTCTGCACAGGCCATGCAGTTGTCGAGTTCCTCTTTGGTCATGGCGGACTGCAAGGCGGCTAAAAAGGCTTTCGAGTAGGAAAGATATTGTTCCACAACTGTTCACGCCTTTCTTTTTGTTCGATGAGCTCGGTCTCAATATCCGAGAGATCACACAGGATCCAGTAGGCCAGGAACAGAAATGCATAGGTCTGTCCCCACATCTTTGCAATGAAAATCGCGATGGCCAGTAGAATCAGAATCCGTCCTTGGCGGATGAGCGTCGGTAAATATCGCTTCATGCACTTTCCTCCCTGGCGTCGGGAAACACATTCAGGAGAATCTTATGGCGCCACGTAATGCCTTGCTCTTGGCTGACGCCAAAGAACCACTGGCTCGGCAGACTCGAGGTATGAAGCTGGTTGATGGAAAACTCGGAGCCACCGACCATTGTGCCATTGAGAATCTTCTCGCCGCCGGGGCTGTCAATCTCCGCCGGGTTATGGTGATGGCCCAGGCACAGGTACCGGAAGAACCGTCCATGTGCCGCCAACATCTTCGTCAACCGAGAGTCTGCGCGGTCGATGCCGTAGTACGGAAGGCCATTCCATCCCTTGATCGTATCGCCGTGCAAGAACAAGAAGTTATGCCCGTTAATCTCGGCCAGGGTCCAGTTGGATACGGGAATGTTCCACTTAATCCGGTCTCCGTAGTTCTCATCGAGCAACCTCTTCATAATCTTGTACATGATGTAGTCCCAGTTGATATGGCTCGGGTTCTCACCCTTCTTTCCGATGCGCCCGTGATTCCCAACGATGCCCCAGATCTCGATCTCGTCAAACGTGTCGAGCAAGGCGACCAAAGACTTGGCGATTTCCCAGGTTCCAATGAGGAACTGGTCGACGATCATGACATCGAGGTGATGCACCTGGCCGCGGTAGACGTTGATTCCATCGACGTTATCGCCCAGCATCGCGATGTTGAGTTTCCGGATCGGGTGTGCCAGGCTCTGTTCCCGGGCGATGCGTCGGACTTCATTTGTGAGATGACGCATGCGGTGTTGGAAGATGTCAATGTTGTAGGCGCCAAGACCATTGGTCTCTTCCAAGGTGATCTTCTCGCCAATCTGCGCGTCACTGAATAGCAACAGAGCTTCTTCCGGATCTTTGCGAAGCGCCACAGGTTTGGGCGGCTGAAGTTTCACCTTTGGGAACGCTTCAATACAGTTTCGGAACGTCTCCAGAATCAGTTCGGTTCGTCCTCTTTCGCGCAAGAGCTGACTGACGAGTTTCTTGTCCCGCTCTTCCCGTGCCTTTTCTTTGGCGTCTTCAATCATGCGTCGGATAGCTTCTTCGTCATCTTCTTCTGGGTTCAGGCTTGGCTCCAACAAGTGTCCGTGGCGGTGAAGTGCGCGCCGTACCGCTTCTCCTGTGACTCGAGCATCGAAACTCGAGTTGATGATGGTGGCTACCTGATTGTAAGAAAGTCCATCTTCGCGTAGCTCAATGGCTTTTTGAAGTGCCCTGCGTCCTTCTTCTGATGTCCAAGTCCAGCTCATCTATTACCCTCCCGAAGTCACAACCCCTGCATCCCCTTTGCTAGTTCCCTCGGGTTTCTGGAAATCGGGTGTGCAACTCGATTACCCAGTCATGGAACATCCATTCTGCAGCCGGCCCTAAAGCCAGGGCCAGATCAATCATGGCCAATAAATCTTCCTTAGAGCGGTAGGGTCGGATCTGGTTATACCAGAAGGTGTCCTTGACCCTCTTGTGTTCAAAGGCAACCAGATATCGCATCTTCTTGGGATTGGCGACTTCAATGGTCCCGATCCATCCATCATAAGGAGAGAGTGGATCGATGACGATCACGGTGTCCCCTTTGTCATACCAGATCAGTTCCTTTGGATTCATGAGTCTCACCTCATAAATCCCTGGTCGTCCTCCCGCTTCCCATCTTCATCCTCGCTCTATCCACAGCGAAAACCTGGCTTGCTCATACAGTTCGATGAAGGCTCCTTTCCTCTGAGAACCCGTCTGGATATCGGGCTTTCAGTTTTTCAAGGTTTGTGATGGCGATGTCATCCAACTCAATCCCGAAGGCTCGGGCCAGTTGGGATGTGTACCATAGGACATCGCCCAGTTCCTTCTTCATCTTGTCTTTATCCAGAGGATGGCCATGATAGATGAGCTTCTTGACCTCATCGACCACTTCTCCTGCTTCACCGGCTACGCCGAGTGCAAAGTTGGCCACCGTCTGTAAGAAGGGGCGGTCCGTCCTCGCGGTTCGTGATGCCAGCTCTTGATACTCATTCAGTTCCAAAAAAGGACGCCTCCCTTTCATGTAATACATTGCATACATTATGACACAAATTTGTTTGGTTTCAAAGCGAGATGCTGAAAACATACGCAAACCTGGTACTCCATCACGCGATTGTCGGTGTGATTTTGAGGGATGACTTCGTGACTCGTGGAATAGCTGATGACGTAGCATCCCGTCAATGTCGCGTGCCAGAGTTCCAGATCAAAGGTATGACCATTTATAAGGCCAAACCACAAGTCTAGATCCTCGCGCGATTCAAAGCCCATCGAGAAGGAGGCGCTGCCTCCCAGGAGGGTTCCGGGATGGATGCGATAACCCTCTCGATCGAACATAAGCCTCCTCTCTTCACACGTGGCTAAAAAAGAAGCTGGATTGATGAATACGTCGATCGCATGGTCGCCTCTTCGCGCCACACATCGCTGGTATCCCGCAGCAAGGAATGGTTGATAATGAGGTTGGCGGGCCCTCAGATATCTTGTGATAAGTTCCATGTGTCCTCTCCTCGTTTGGCCGTGAACCGGAACTGGACAGAGTCGCCTTGGTACTCTTCAATGTTGAGGGACATGACTTCATAGGGCACCATATCCCCGTTTTCATAACACAGGATCAATGTAGAAGGCCTCACCTGCCATCCCTCTGCGTATTGAACTACTTCTTGCATTACGTCTTTTTGGATGCAGATGATACCGGAACAATCAAGTGGGTCTGTGGGATGGTAGTTGATTTCAATGTATTCACAGTTAATTTCCCAAGGCGCATAGCTTCGATCCGAGATCCAAAACTGACAGCTATCAATGGTTGTTCTCAGATAAGCCTCGATGAGTTCCATACCCACATCTCCACAGACCTTGCATAGTCGTCATCCCACCCTAAATCGCGGATGGTATCACATCTCGCGCACCGCTCGAAACGATGATACAGATTCCCATAATGAGAGAAGCGCCAGTCGTGTCCAAAGAGCCAGCACTTGAATCGTCGAATCATGCGCTCACCCCAGCCATGACATAGTGAATGGAATCTGCCAAAAGGTCCTCGCCAGACTTCTTGCCTTTGATAATGACCTTCAGCCCGGGTGCCAAGCGGCCTTTATGTTGCTGCCATTTGGTCCCGAATACGAGGACATTTCGCTCGTCCTCTTGCGTCTCCACGAGGACTCGGCAATGTTCTTTACCGGTTTTCTTGGCCGTAAAGGGCTCAACCTTCAGGACATAGCCCGTGATCTGTACGTCTTCCTTCCCGTTGGGAATCGTGTCCCAGCGGGTCTGTACGGTAATGAGGGTGCCAAGATACTCCCGCTCATAGCTCATGATGTCTTTCTTGGTGGTGCGGGCTGGAATCGCCTCGTAGTCCTCCCCGCGACTCTTGATGTAATTGCGCCATAAGAGATTTCGGTTTGGGTTGATCGAGTCAAAGGCGCCCGATTTGATCAAAGCCACAATCTTGCTCTTGTTGATCTTGCGGCTGCTGACCCGTTCGACGACATCATCGACCGAGGTATACGGACGATATTTGATGATCTCATCGACCGATTCTTTGGAGATCCCTGCAATGGCGCCCAGACCAAAGCGAATGGCATCGGGCTTGAGTTGCACTTCTTCCGGCTTCGTTCCCAGATCCACGTGGACCTTGAGGTGATTCTGGTACGTTTCCGGATGGACAACGGGTGTCCAAGATGCGTTGGATTCATTGATATCCGGCGGCAGAATCTTGATGCCCATCTTCTCGCATTCCTGCATATACAGGACCGTCTTTGGCGTGCCATCCTTGGCCTTCTTGTCACCAGCAATGGTCAGGAGTGCCGCCATGAACTCGACAGGATAGTACGTCTTGAGCCATGCCGTTTGAACCGACAACTTGGCGTATGCAGCCGAGTGTGCGCGGTTGAAGCAGTAGTTACCGAACTTGATCCAGTCCTCTTTGATCTTGAGCAAGGTGGCTTCATCAAAACCCCGGTTGATGGCACCTTCCACATACGGAACCTTATCCAGGTCTGGATCGTATTTGTCCATCATCTCTTTCGGGACCTCTTCCCCGCGTGCTTTCATCGCATTGACGATGGCATTGTGTTCGCGGCGCATCTCTTTGTACCGCTCAGACCCGTAGATCATCAGGTCGATCCACTTGTGCATGAGGTCATGCTTTTTCTTGGCGACACCCTTTCGGATCATGTCGGACTGACCGCGTGTGAGTCCGCCGAGAATGACGCTGGCCTGCATCATTTGTTCTTGATACACCCAGACTCCATAGGTGTCTTTGAGAATCGGCTCCAGTTCAGGCAATGGGTACTCGACTTTCTTTCGGCCCCACTTCCGATCGATGTAGTCCGGGATGAGGTCCAATGGTCCTGGGCGGCCGAGCGCCACGATGACCGAGATATCCTCAAAGCAGTTCGGCTTCATCGCGGAGATGATGTCATGGTAAAGTTTCGACTCGCACTGAAAGATGCCGGCCAAATTCAGCTTGTTGTAGATCTCCTCGTACACCTTCGGGTCATTGAGATCAATTTCATTCAGATCGACTTTCCCATAGATGCCCGCGTATTGCATGGTGTACTTGATGAGATCCAGCGTATCGAGTTTCAAGATGTCGAACTTGACCAGGAACTTCTCAATCCACTCCATATCGTATTGCGTGGTCGCAAGGCCTTCGCTATCCAGACGAAGCGGTACCACTTTCGTTAACGGGACTGGAGAAAGGACGACGCCTCCAGCATGCACACCATGATGACTGATGTGTCCTTCGAGTTTCTTCATGGCGTTCCACCAGTCAGGATGCTGGCGAGCGTAGGCCTGGACCAACGGCTCTTCGTTGTAGGCTTCCTCGAGGGTGATGTTGGGTCTGGCCGGAATGGCCTTGGCAAACTTGTCCTGATCCTGATCGCTATACCCAAGGGCCTTCCCCACTGCACGACAGACCTTCCGCGCGGCGAAGGTGCCGTAGGTGCCAATCTGTGCAACCCGATCCTGGCCATACTTGTCTTTAAGATACTGTTGAACCGCTTTGGCGGCCTCATAGCTGAAATCTGCATCTATGTCCGGATACCCCGCTCTTTCGGGGTTCAAGAACCGCTCGAACATCAGGTTGTTTTTGATGGGGTCAAGTGTCGTAATGTCGAGCATGAATGCGACCAGAGAACCCGCGGCCGACCCGCGTCCAGGCCCGACTTCATACCCATTTTGTTTCGCCCAGCGTATGTAGTCCGAAACCACAAGAAAGTAGTCGGCAAAGCCAAGACTTGTAATGACATCAAGTTCATAGGCCAGCTGCTGACAGTAGCGCTCGAGGTCCACTGGCTTCTTGATGACGTAGTGGAACAGCGCATCCCAGGCTGTCTTGCGTAAAATCTCTTCCGGGCTGTCTCCCTCTTCGACAATGAACTTTGGAAATAGCGGCTCCTTCGGAAGCGCGACATTGACCATCTCGGCAATGCGCTTCGTATTGAGAATGGCTTCCTCATCGTCGCAAATGCTGCGCACTTCCTCTTCGGATTTCATCCAGAATTCCGGTGCGTAACGGAGGCGATCTGGATCCAAGACGCACTTGCCGAAGTTGACCGAGATGAGGATGTCATGCGTGTCGATGTCCTCTTGGCGGGCATAATGCGCATCGGTTGTGATGATCTTCGGTGTGTTTGTCCGCGCCGCTAAATCGTCGATGATCTGGTTGAGCTGAATCTGCTCTGGCAGATGGGTCGCTTGTTTCTCCAGGTAAAACGCATGAAACGTCTCCTTGCACTCTTCTATAAAAGCAACAGCGTCATCAATAAGCCCAGCAAGGCACAGCCGAGCGAACCAAGAGCCGAGGCACGCCGAAGTCGCAATGAGATTCTTCCCGAGCCCATGATCGCGAATAAAAGCAAGATCAGTGCGAGGATCGCTATAGAATCCATGAAGATGAGCGTCGCTGATGATGGCATACAAATCCTCCAACCCTTGATTGTTCATCGCCAGCAGGACGATGTGATAGTTGTCATACGAGAGATAGTCATAGACCTCCCGATGGAATTCTTTCAGAACGTCGTCTTTGGATAGCTCGCCCGACGTCAGATGAAAGAGGTCGCCCGATGGCGGAGCCATGAGATAGTCCTTGAGTAGTTCCGTCGCTTCATCCATGAAGCTGGCCGGCTGCTTTTCGATGGTGCGGATAAAGGTCTTGAGGACCTTCTCCTTGATCTTGTATTTCTCGCACAACTCCAGCCGGCGTTCCTTGAGAAACTCGCCCTTGAGCAGCCGGTTGCGCGTCATATACGCTTCGACGCCCGGGATGGGTTTGATTCCTGCTTGTTCGCATGCGGTGATAAAATCGGGAATACCACCCATGACGCCATGATCTGTTAGGGCCAGGGCGGTACTCCCGATCTCTTTCGCACGCGCCACCAGGTCTTGCACCTTGGAGAGCCCGTCCAACTCACTAAACTCGGAGTGAACGTGCAGGTGAACCAGGTTGCACATGCGTCCATCGCTCCTTTGTTGGGGATTACTCGGACCCACCTTCTCCAATCACCGCCAAGCCAGCGGGATCCAAGCGGGAGACAAACAAGTCTTCGAACGCCTTGCGAATCCGCCCGATAATCGTGGAAGTCTGGACCGCAGAAGCGGTGACAACCAGACCTTGTTCGCCGGCACTCACGATGATCGAACGGGTCTTCTTCCCTTGCGTCAGGTCGATGTACCGATTGTTGTCCTTGGCGTGGCCGACTAACCGGCGGATCGGGCTCGAATCCGGCCGGCTGATCGTAATGATCTTGCTCGCGTCCATAAAGTTGCTGAAACCGACATCGACGAATACCATGCTCATCCCAACCTCTCTTACCATCGGATTTAAGCGTCGACATACGTCTGGCTTTTTCTTGTCATTTCTTGGATCAATTCCCCGATGGTATCCCCTTCAATGACGTTGGGAATCGACTTGCCTTGCTCCATCGCTTCGATGATCTTGAGTATATCCCGATACGCTTCCGTCCCCGGCATGAACGGAATCGGGTAACGCTCTTGCCCATCTTCGGTTCGGGATCCATAGTGGCAATACATCGCAAATGGACAGTAGGCGCATTTGTAATGAGACGGCGAAAAACCCCTTGGGATCGGCGGTAGGATGCGGTGCTTGGCTAAATCAATCAGCCACAGTGCCTTTTGTTCAAGCTGTTGGCCGAAGACTGGATCGTACTCCATCTCGTACTCCCAGATCTCCTGGTTGTCTTTGTTCTCCACCAGGATGACGCCTTTATGGATCCCGCTTAGGTGCATGTAGAACGTCAGTTGCGCTTTGTGTTCCTTCTTGGGTTGGTTGTTCTTGACCATCCACTCAAAGGATTTCGAGGAGGCGCTTTTGAGTTCCACAAGCCAGTATTCGCCCTGTGGCGCCGCAAAGCTATACAGCTTGATCAAGGCATCGGTGTGACCTGAGATGTCTCCCTTCTCCAGTTTAACTTCTCGTGCCACTCCGATGCCCATGTCCATGAACAGTTGCTCATATCGTTCATGAACCTTGTGTCCATTGTCGAACACCCGAGCCAATCGCGGCGGATCCAGCGCCCGAGGCACAACCATCATCTCAAAGACGATCTTGCGTTGACACATGCCGATCGTCGATGGATGCAACTTGTTCCGCATCGGGCGGTCGTTTTGCTGTTGCTTCTGTTGAAGGAACCGATCGATCATCGGTTGCAGCACAGGCATGTCTTCACAACCTTCGTGTAATACATTACACAATCATTATAAACGTAAGAAGGTGTGAAATCAAGAGAATTATTGAGCATACGAGAGATCGAGGGCTTCTTTCCGACGAATCGCTTCGACAATATCGTTCCAGTGCTTCTCGTCGAAAAACTGGACGGCTTCAAACCATGCGTGCGGGACGATGAGATTTTTGATGACAATTCGGTCCTCGAGGAATTCGATGTCACGGCCGTAGCAGTCCAGTGGAATTAACGTGTGTTCGTCTTGTTTCGTCTTGCAAGCCATTCCAGCGACCTTCGCATCGGGGTTGATGATGGCTACCTGATCCATTTCAATTCTCCTTTATCCCGCAGGTTGCGGAAATGCTCAATCAATCGTTTGCGGATTCGGTATACAGAGCGATGGTGTAACCCTGTCAGTTGTGCGATGGCTCGTTCATCCAGACCATCTTCATAGGCCTTGACGAGGATGTATCGCTCGGTGTACGTGAGATCCCGGAACGTGTCTCCGCAGAGGGTGCCGTTGAGCCAGAGTAGACTGTGCAAATCCACGGGCTCGCTGGGATCCATGTACTCAGGGCGGTCGAGGTCCAACTCGTCCTCTAAGGCTTCACTGGCGGGCTCGTGCATGTCCCAATAGGCCATTTCCCCATTGGTATCCAACAGTCGTTCATCGATGAGCCGCTTGAGTCGGTATCGAAAGCAGCTGTACAGATATTGACTGAACGTCTTGCCGGAAGGCTCGTAACACCTTGCGCATGTGAGAAACGGGATCAACAACTCATGAAAGAGTTCGTCAGACTCATAGCCGTCAAAGACCCGGCGTATTTTCTCGAGCACCCGATAGGCTTCCTGAATGGCCTGCTTGCTGTGGTATTTTCCACGGCATAGACTTCGTACCGTCTCTTTGTCCGATATGTAACAGGCGAGGAACCGTCGGATGTCGTAGTTTCCAAAGTCAATGTCTCCAGTGAGAAACATGCGCTGAAACTTCTCGATGTATGGCCGGTATGCCTCGATGAGGCCGGCGCAGTCTCCAGTTTGCTGATAGCGCAGGACCAACTCGTCCGACATCAAAAACCTCCTGCAACCTGACGCCCATGCAGATCTTCGTCGGTTTTCTTGTAGATGTGGAGCCGAAAATACGGTCGCTTTGCGCTATCCTTGGGCAAGACTTGAAAGTCCATCGTTCGCGGAAGGGCGTAGTAGTCGTCATCGTAGATGACACCCTCCAAAGCATCCATCATCAGCTTGTATACGTTGGACGTGTCTCTCTTTTGGTTGTCTGGGAAGAAGGCCGTAACTTCGACGATGACCTTTTCACCGTGCGTGCATTCCCAACCGACTTCCTCCGCCCATGCTTTCGCCAGACTGCGCCACTTTGCTAGTAGTTGCTCTGCAGCTTTTGTCAGTTTTTTGCCGCCGCCACGGATGTTCTGATAGATGTGGTTGACACTTGGATAAAACCCGGGATCGCCGCGTTCCTCTAAGTGCTCTACGATCTTTGTCTTCTTCACTTTCTTCGGCTTCCCGGTCCTTGGATCCGTGGCACCGGACGGGTCGTTGACATACCAGCTGGTTTTGTACTTGCCATACATCATCATCGGCAGCTCCAGGGGGACCAACATGTGTCTCACCCTTTCACGGCCGCATTCATCGTCGGGATCATCGTCAAGGTGACGATGACGGCTTCGCCGAGGAAACTCCCGTCCGACCCATATCGCTTGATGTAATTCATGTCGTGTCCGTTAAATTGCTCCGGATCGAGGCCGTACTTTTCCTTGGCGTATTTGAGAATCGTCCGCTCGAGGATCGCATCCCGTGTCATGTTGATTTGGTCTTTCATCCGGAGCGAATCCCAGTCGTCTTCTTCCTCCGTGACCAGATCGTTGATGGTTTCGCAGTATTCCTCGAAAGACAGGCGCACCTCAGATCCAAGCTGATCAAACTTGTCCGGCTCGAGAATCAAGTCATAGTTGGTGATTCCGCCATCGGACTTCTGCTGGACAATCAGCACCTGATCATTCGTCTTCAGCTCGTGCGTTTGACTCTCCAGGACGAAGTTCTTCTTGCGTTTGCTCCCGATGAGCATCCGACTTCTCTCCCTTCTTGGCCAATTGCTCTCGGAGGACGCCCTTGCCAAGATCTTCGATGATCTGGACTTTGTGGCCCATCATTTTCCTCTCCTTCGATTTGATGTAATGCGTTGCAACAGTGTAATGCATTGCACAGACACATGATAGCATAGGCTGAAGCGAAAAAACAGGGGGAACATAGCCCCCTATTCAAATTCCTAAGAGTTTCACGAGATTTATCAGTCCTACGCCGAAATCCTCGTTTCTTCCTTCCTTGCCAAGGTGAACGGCGGAGGCGTCAATCGCCGCATGTATCTGTTCCGCCGGTGGACGTTTGCCGGTCTGCGCCTTGATCATCGAGATGTACAAGGCGACAGAACCTGTGACAATTGGAGTCGCCATACTGGTGCCGGACAGACGTGCGTAGGTGCTTCCCTTGAATGTAGATAGGATGTCAACACCCGGCGCAATGATCTCGTTTTTCACGCCGTGATTGCTAAACTCCGCCCGGTTGTAGTCCATACCCATTGCGGATACCGCAATCGTTTCATCGTACTTGGCCGGCCAGCCGACGTCGGTATTCTCGTTGCCACAGGCTGCGCAGATGACAATCCCGGCGGCCGCGGCGCGTTGGATCGCTTGATGGACTTCCTGCGGAGGCTCGACGGAACATCCCAGGGACATATTGATGACATCCACGCCCTGTTGAATCAACCAATCAATGCCGCGGATGATGGCGTCAAACCCGCCACTGCCGTTATCGCCCAGGACCTTGGCACAATATAGCTTGGCTCCTGGTGCGACGCCGACAAGGCCCACATTGTTCGATTCAGCGGCGATGATGCCGGCGACATGCGTGCCATGTCCTTCTACATCTCGTGGGCCGGCCGGAGACCCCGTGAAGTCCATGTAGGCGGCGATGTTATCCCGGAGATCAGGGTGCGTGAAATCGACGCCTGTGTCGAGGATGCCGACTTTGACGCCTTGGCCTATGCTTTTGTTCCAGACCTCGGGTGCCATGATCACCTGTAGACCCCAGTCTACATAGTCCACGCCGATCTGTTCGGCCCTGACCATTTGCAAGTCGTGTGCATCCGTGGTGAAAAACCGTTCTTGCATATGAATCCTCCTTGGTTTTTCACCCCTGTGTCCCATGTTGGCTCATTCTTCCCCACTGCTCTCTTTGGTACCTTCGTCCCTTGGCTTGGTGGCTTGGAGCTTTTGTTCGAGTTTGCGAACCTTGTCTTCCAAGGCTTGAATATGGCCGATGAGGGTTACGGCAGTCTGGGGTGTCACGGCGCCGTGTTGCTTAATCTCATTGGCCACGATGACTTGGAGTTCATTGAAGGATTTCATATCCTCTCACCTCCTTTCAATGAGTGCGGTGTAGGATCGCTATGATCAGGTCCAGTCCTATCAACAGAAGACACAGACATGTCCATATCAACGGTACTGTGTGCCATCGTCTCTTTTGTCTTTGTCGTTTTCGGTGTTCTTCCTCAAGAAGTTCCTGCAGAGCCTGTTCCCATTCTCGCTCAACATTATGGATGTCATTTAGGTGCTCGCGTTCTATACGGGTTGCGAATTCCAGGGCCCGATATTGAGCCAGTGCCACACCGTGCTCGAGGAAGAGGTCTTCGAGTGCATTCGCGCGACGAGACAACGATGTGACATCACGAGCCCAGGGTGCGTGATGTTGGATCGGCTTGCTCTTTGGCTCCGGACAGCGGCTTAGGTAGGCTTGAATGAGTTCCATCAAGTCCACTCCATACAGGGTTGTTTGGCTGGACATTTGTCACAGTGATAGGACTCTCGAGGATAATACCAGCCTTCCTCCATCGTCTTTTTGATCATGCGGATCGTCTTGTAGAGACGCTGGTAGTCTTTTCGTGTCCGCTTGGTATAGACCGTTGTGCCGGCCTTGAGATAGTGTAGACAGATGCTTGGCACCTGCTGTTTAAAGATCGACTCAAAGGCAATGGCTTCGATGGTTAGCCCCATGTCGGTCTTGGTCCAAAACTCATCCGGCTTGTGGTTGCCGACCTTGAAGTGCGCGATCTCAAGACCCCGTGGACTTTCCCGGATCAAGGGGATTTGACCGGAGATATAGAGGTCATCTCCAAATGGGATCCGAAAGTCCAGATTTACGGCCACCACTTTGTCGGGGTGGAACTTTTGTTGGCGATGAAATGAGGCCAACATCGAGATGGCTTCTAGCTCCCGCTTTCGCTGCTTGACTTTGTCGTCATACATGATGTTGTAGATCTTGTTGCGCTCATACCAGATGGAACCAAACTTCTGCTTCAGATCTTCCATGCCCACCAACTTGCCTTGTGCCAAGTTGAAATAGAAGTAGCTAATGGTGGATTTCACGGCTTCCCGCAGGCCATCATTCTCCGTCATCTTGACGGGCTGCTTGTCCAAACGCATGAACTTAAACCGCAGGGGACAAGCCTTGAATTCGTACAGATCGTTTACGGTCAGCTCAAGAGGCTGCATAATGTACAGCGCCCTCCCAGTCAGGTCTTCGAGGTTCTTGCCATATCGGTGTGACCCAAGTGGGTTGGTCATTGGGAAACCCGTAATACGGAATGATTCCAGCGTCCTCCATGAATTTCTTGTAGCTGTCTAGAAACGTGTTGAAGGCTTCGGTCAACTCATCGAGTCGTGCCTTGTCACGGTTCTCAAGGTAGGCAGAAATCAGTTCCATACATCTTCACCCCCATAGTGGAGAAGCACTTGGTACGTAGGAGATGGAGTTTCACCAAAGTAGTTGCGAACTTCATCGTTTGAATGTAAATCGAAATCAAGGGCCTGACGCATTTGGTTACATACTTCCTCGATGAATCGATTGATGGTTTCCTGAATGGCTTCCTCTCGCTCTTCCTGTGCTTTCATGTATTCAGCAATGAGTTCCAATTTACGGCCTCCCACAAACGTCTTCTGTACTTGGGCATCACGTCAATGTGAACCGTGGTCTTTTCATCGAGATAGACGGGCGGTTGCATGTCAATCCACGGCAGTTCCTCGGCGCTGTAGATCCCAAGCTCATAGAGCAATTGCTCCACACAGAGCATCCTGGATTCCCTCGACCTCACGGTGATTTGCAACTTTTCGAGGTCAATCTCGATGTCCAAATCGTCAATGTGAACCGTTGGCCGGTGTTGATCGATATAGACCGAAATCAGTTCCATACGGGCCTCCGCGCTCGAACCAGATATTGGACTCGCAGATCTCCCCGATTCGGTGATTCGGAAAACACAATGGTGTCTCCGACTAAGGTATAGTCATCAAACAAATGGGCTAGAGTCTCGTTGATCCATACGAGAACCGATGAAGGTTCAGGGATGTGTGAGAGCCTGAATTCGCGTTCGCCCGGCACGATCACAAAGTGATCCTCATAGAGATATTCCGGTTGGTACAGTGGGTTGATATATTGCATCTCCTGAAAATACTCATCGAACGTTCGCTGTAACCGATTCTGGAAATCTGGCGTAATTGGCTGGCCGATAAAGTCTCGCAGTCGTTCTGTCAGTGGCGTGCGGTAGCTGTCCGGTTCAAGTTCATCGATGGATACGACCCATCGACGTCTGTTACGTTGGCGTTTGACATACTCGGATAGCAGTTCCATGATAGCCCCTCCCCCCTGCTATGTATGGTGACTCCTTAAAAGGAGCCCACCTTTCGGAGTACCGGAGAGTTCGCGGTGTCTGCCGGTGAGGGAAACTTGATCCCTGGACACAAATCAATTCCGACGGAGCGGTACGCTTCCGACCACAGTTGGGAGCAGTCAAACCGGTTCGGATCCGGGTTGTAAGGCAAGTCGACATGGAGAATGTAGTGTAATGCCTCCCAACCAATCAGCAGATAGTCATAATGACCACCCAGCCGGTTGACAACCCATTCGACGATCTGCTGCCGTTGCTCCTCGGTCGCCATGTCGCAGGTAAAGACATCGGATACACCGTCGTAGTAGTCCAGGGCTTGGTATCCGATCTTGTGTCCAGCCTGGGCCTCAATGAGTTCATTGTCCTTGACCAGTCCTGCAACATGACAATACGGGCTGTCGGTAACGTGTTCGATGATGCGTTCAATTGGCCCATGGCCGCGCACCAAAATGAGGTCAGCTTGTCGGATGTCCATGTTCCTCACCTCCTTGCACAAGCCAGATCCAAAACAGTTCGGTGCCGATTTCAACCACACCAAAGACCAAGACGAAGAGCCCAAACGCCAAACTGACGGTCCAAGAGAGATAAAGCATGACGCCGAGAATGAGGACGGACATAAGAAGGAGGCGGATTCCATCTCGTAGACCGAGTCCCTTCACAAGCATCACCTCCTGGACCGGAGGTGCTCGCCACACCTCCAATGAAACTCAATGTCCTCCAATGGAACACACTTGTAGACCACACTCCGTGCATTGCGGGCAATTCTCAACAAGTACGAAGGATTTGCTGCCGCAACCGACGCACTCCCAATTGGCATATTTGTCTTGAACCGCCGGCATCTCATTGGTCTCCCCGGCCTTTTCTTCCGCCGTCTCCGGTGCTTCCTCTTCATCCGTGAGGCTGAGGATCTGTTCATAACGGGAACCGTCCCGATAGATGGTCCCGCCTTTGCAGCCGGACTTGTATAACAGCATGTAGACCTCGGCCACTTGTTCTTCCGTGTAATCGGCCGGACAGTTGACGGTCTTAGAAATGGAGCTGTCGACGTACTTCTGGAGCGCGGCTTGGACACCCACGTGTTCTTCCGGGGTGAGATCCATTGCACCCACAAACCACTCTGGAAGCTCCTGTCCTGGATGTTCATCTATCCATGTTTTTGCGACACCTGCATATTGAATGGTCGAACCCACCCGCGAAAGCCGGTGATATTTCATGGCGAAGTGGGGTTCGCAACCCGTGGACACGGATCCTTCGGGATCGAGCAGGGACGGCGTGACACTGCCAGTCGTACCGGTCGGCGCAAAGGTCAGCAAGGTCAAATTGCGAATGCCATGCTCATAGATCGCTTGCTGGATGTCTTCGGGGAGGGTCTTGACGAAGCCACTCTCCAGATACTTGTCGCGATCAAAGAACGGGAATGGCCCTTTCTCCTTGGCCAATTCAATCGAGCAACGGTATGCCTCGTCACGAATGAACCGCATGACCTTCTCGATGAGTTCGTTGCCTTCTTTGGAGCCATACCGCTTCCGCATGGCAATGAGGAAGTCTGCGATGCCCATGCCGCCAAGGCCGACACGGCGTTCCCCCTTTTGCCAACGCTCAAGGTCCTTGTCCCAATAAAAGCTGACGTCAATGACGTTATCCAGGAACCGGACACCTGCCCATACGGTCTTTTTCAGCAGATCCCAATCGACGTCATAGATGGTTCCCAGCTCGTCTTCTCCAACCGGCTTAATCATGCGACCCCAGTTGATGGCGCCCAAGTTGCAGGTCGAGCCATCGAGAATCGGCTGCTCGCCGCATGGGTTCGTGGCCATAATCGTGCCGAGGTACCAGCCATTGTGCATCCGATTGCAAGTGTCAATGAAGATGATGCCGGGTTCGGCGGAACGCCAATTGCAGTGGATGATCTTCTTCCACATGTCTCGCGCGCGGATCGTGCGATAGACTTTGACCGGATAGCCCTTGGCTTTCCATTTGTTGAGGTCTCCATCCCACTCAAGGTTGTAGGCGGGATGCGTGGTGTCCGGAAATACAAGATCCCAATTCAAATCATGTTCGACCGCATGCATAAAGGCATCGGACACCAAAACGGAGGAATTGTTGCCTTCCATGAAGCCTGGCTTATTCTTGGCACCAATGAAGTCCTCATTATAGAGAGAGTCGTTTTCATCGGCGGTATAGAATACATCGGGGTGCCAGTCGTGCAAGGTCAGCATCTGGGCCCCACGACGGTTGGCTTGCTCCACCCAGTCTGTGAGGGAGCTGATCATGTTGCCGGTATGCACCGCGCCCGCTGACTTGCCCTTGGTTTGAGACAACGTCGCATACTTCGGTCGCAGAACCGATAGACAGGTTCCATTCCCGCCACCGCGCGCCATGATTTCCGTGATGAAGCCCATCGTGTGAAAGATCGCTTGACGGCTGTCGCGACCATACCGTTCTTGGCCTTTTGGTGGCTTGATTGCCGTCACATAGCAGTTGAACAGAGTGACGAAGGAGTCATCTCCGGCGCCAGAGAGGATGCGGCCGGCTGGGATCAATAAAAAGTTTGATATGGCATGATGGAACTTCTTCTGATGGGACTTGCGGACTTCGGGTTTCTCTACCCCGGCCACAGCGGTTGAAACGCGCTCCGATGCATGCTCCCATTCTGTTTCCACCAGCGCATCCACATGAGCGATGTTCTGGCTGAATTCTTGGCCTACCATATCGCCGCTGGTGAGGATCATGTGAACGGTCTCGCCGTCTACACGGGTAACGGTGGCGGTCTCACGCACCGGGTACTTCCCATCCCGAATCAACGTCACAACATCGGCGCCCGGTACAATGTACCTTTCTTTATCCAGGCTCTTT
The DNA here is from genome assembly GCF_001552255.1 of Alicyclobacillus shizuokensis NBRC 103103. Lineage (GTDB taxonomy): Bacteria > Bacillota > Bacilli > Alicyclobacillales > Alicyclobacillaceae > Alicyclobacillus_G > Alicyclobacillus_G shizuokensis. The sequence goes on along the minus strand of NZ_BCQV01000007.1, from coordinate 70,251 downwards.
TGAGCATATCGAGTCTGAAAGAGTTTCCTATGGAAACCACGTAGCTGTACACTCATTGCTCCTTTGCCTCCACGTCGTATATAGTCACCTCGATGCAATGCACATTATGTAATGCACTACATACAGCGGTTGTATTCGCATTTTACTTTTGAAAGACGCTATGGGGCAACGCTTGGATAGATGGAACAGCCCCAACCAACCTAGGATTGGGGCCGGCGGCATATCGATTATTCGCCTATCGTTACATTTACGAAGTCAGGCTTCATGAACGAGTACGCCAAGAATACGAAGTACCCTGGCGTGCCGGCTTTGGCTTCGAGCAACGGCGATGTGTTGACGTCATGTTCATGCGACTCGATGATCTGGAAGATACCATCCCAAATTGCCTGATGCACTTCATGTTTCAGATCGGCAAAGTAAATGCGTGGGGCACAAGGATGCAACGCCTTGAACGGCTCGGGCATCTCGTTGTAGAGCGTGTCACAGAGCAATGTGCCGGCGAGAATGATATCCCGTACCCCGCCTTTGGTCTTTTCCTCATCCAACAGGTGTTGGACAACACGGAATGCTTTCTTGGCCTTGGAGACCAGTTCTTCATCTTCAAAGAAGCTGTCGGGTGCTTTCTCAATAGCCTCCATGAGGAATTCCCGAATCTCCGTGGTTTCTACGCTCTCAATTTCACTGCGGAACATCAACTTCTTCTCCATGTCTGTCATGACATAGCTCCTCCTCGATGGAACTGTTGCATGGCTTGCTTGCGTTGCTCGATGACGTACTTCTCGTGGCAACTCAGGTGAGCCTCGTTTTGAATCTCCCAATCCAGATGCGCACGCCACGCGCCATTCGGTCCGCTGGGCTGTTTGCTGGATGGACGTGTGATATCCATTCCACAGTACCGACAATAGACAGGCCGGGAAGCCGCTTGGGACGCCATGATGAGGGCGACCTGGTCCCACGTCATGCCGTTAAACGGCCCTCTGTTGCTCTTTGGCATCCAGATCAATCCTTTCTCGGGTGATCATGCGATTGATGATGTCAGTCCGATGATAGGAGGTGTCGCACAAAAGACCTTCTTTCGCCAGCACACAGCGCCGGCAGGATTCGTATTTCGGGTCGTAGGCCCGGCACTTGTAGCACAGCGGACATTCCTCGAAGTTGTGACACTTATGCAAGACGCGATGCCGCGGCAGATTCAGCATGTCTTCCTTGCCATAGATGGCGCTCTTAGGGGCGGTCAGGTTGACCTGCCGGATTCGTTCTTGTTTGTATCGCTCCACCAGTTCTCTGCGCTCGGCTTCTGTCATGCTTATGCCTCCTCGTCTTCCGTAACCCCTAGCCGGATGCAGTCATTCAGAGACAGGTACACCGACTGGTTTTGATCCTGGGAGTTCTCGGCCTCTTCGAGTTTGGCCTGAAGCCAGGCGAGATCATTTTGCAGATCGTCAATCTCGGTGCTCAAACGAATACGGTCCTTCAGTCGGTCATCCGGCACCCCACGTTCGGGTGGATTGTATCGGATATCCGCCTCCAGATCCCGCAATTCCTTTTCCATCTCGTTGATCTGCATCTTGATGTCATTGATTCGGTTGTTGATGTGTGTCCGGAGTTCGGCAACGGTCTTGGTGTAGCCAATCAGCATGAATCTCGCTCCTTACTTGAAGAATTCAATGGTGTAGTTGTCAAAGGCGCAGACCACCAGACTTTTGTCTGCTCTCGCTGCGGCTTGCAGGTCCACGCCTGCAAATGGATTGGATGGGTCATAACTTCCAATCAAAGATACTCCGGCGTATTTGACGGTTACGCCTCCGGCTCCGTCCGCTTGGACACTGAACTTTGATTTGTCGGTAAAGTACGGTGGAGGCGATAGGAACCAAGTTGGATCGGCCGATGCCCCGAAAAAGATCGTTATCGTGTTGCTCGGGTCGTCACCTTCCCGCAGGTATGCCAAGTACGTCTTGTACAACGTCACCTGACCAATGCCGTGAAGTGTGACATGAAAGATCTCGTCACTGACGGAATCGGTTTGCATCGGCGCGAGATTCGCCGTCAGGGTAAAGGCTGTATCCGGATCAATCGAGTTCGGGAACGTATGCGAAAAGTCACTGAGCAAGAACCTACCCACTGCAGAGTCATATATGCCGGATACCGTGGTAAATCCGTACGGCAACACGAGCTGTGAGAAGTCCGTGTTGACCACATTCTGCGTGAGCACCGGCGGCACATACGTTTCTTCGAGTTGGCCGATGTTGTTGCCCTTCAGGATAAAGTTGTAGGAGTCATCATCCTGAATGATGTCCTCGCCCAGCGGGTTTCCGGTTGCCGTTGTGCTGTAAAGCCCCACGAGGACAACCTGATCGGGTTGGCTGTTGTTCTGGATTTCAAAGATCCACTTGTTTTGATCCGCATATCGGGTGCGGATGAAGTTGATGTCGTATCCATCCGAAGATGTGGGATCATCCACGCGGCTGGAAGAGAGCGTGAATGCACCGCTTTGAGATTCCGAGTGAAGCACGGTTCCATCCAGAACTTCCTCGACCACTGCGTCAAACGTGACTTGAAGCATGGAATTCTGGACCAGGATCTGCTTGACGTTGAACTTCATATTGATCAAATGGGTCTTATCGACGTCCAAGTAGTAGGAAAAGATCAACCGTGGCGGCCTCCTAACTCTTGAGAATGATGGTGAACTTCGAGGAGTCTCTCCAGTTCGACAGCGGGACGGAAACCGCGGTTTCCGCGCGCGCTCCCGCGGCTGTGAACGTCAAAGACGAATTGTCTGGATCCCACTGTACATCCCGGTTGTAGCCAAAGATGTGTGCGACGAATCCCCCACTATGAATCTCAATCTTGGATAGGTCCATCAGATAGGTGTGGACACGATCGCTGAGTTCATGTTTGTGGGCATTCAGATCGTTAAGAATCCGGTCGATCTCATCCTGCAAGTCACGGTCTTGCTGGAGACGACCTTGGGCCACGTTGAGCATGTCGGGCGTGGCAATTCCTGTCCCTGTGTTGAGTTGTTCTTGCCACTGCTCAATCAGGTTGATTTGATCGTCAATGCGCTCGGCCACGTAATCTCGAAGGGATTGGTACTCTTCAATCGTGGTTTCCAGGCGCACTCGCTGTGTCATATTGCTCTGCACATACTCCTGTAGGAACGTGGCGAATGCGCTGTCTGAGGATTCAACATGTACCATCTCGCTCATAGTCAACCTCCTTTATGTAGTCTTCTGACTCCGCTTGACGCGTAGCCGGCGGTTGATGATTCTCTGGTCGGTGGGCATGTACATGCCTTTTGCATTCCAGAGCTGTCGGGCGCGCCGAATGACCTCGGCTTTCGTCGCATAGATGATGTCATTCAAATCGGTCGCGCCATCAAAGAGTTCCCAATAGAGCTTGCAGAGCAGATTGTCATTGTTGCGCGCGTCTGGAAAGGTCTGAAGGATGTATCCCACCCGCGCACTCTTGGTGTCTAGCAGTTCCATGAAACCACCTCCTAGCCTTGATAAATCAGCGAAGCGTATCTTCGGCACGCCTCGATGGGCGCTTCAATCATGAACGAGAAGTCTGGGAAGAACTCATAGAATCGCGTTCCCTTAAAGGAACTGAACTTGTTCTTCGCAAATTTGCACTCGATGACGGGCATCTTCGTCTCTTCTTCTTCATCCATCCAGTACACCGCGGCATTCTCTTCTTTGATGCCGACCTCGTTGTACAAAAGGAGAATCAGGTTGGCTTCGTATTGAAGTCGAATCGTGTCTTTGAGATCGTCGACCGTTGGCCGTTTGCCATTGGTCTTCCGAAGGTGTGCCGTACACATGACGACGGCGTTGTATCGAACCGTCCAGCTTTTGAGCATCTTGGCGACATACTCGTTGCGCGCATCGTTGTTGCTAAACTTCTGTGACTCCACGGTCAGGTCATTGAAACTGTCGATGCAGATGACGAGTTTGACGCCTTCTGGCAACTCCATCAGGATGTCCTTGATGTGTTGTTCAATCGCTTCCACACTGGTGCCTAGATTCTCGGAGTCATACATGCCAAAGCGGTAGATGTTTCGGTACAGATTCCGAAGCCCTTCGTTGCGTTTCTCAATGATCTCCGGTTGATCCGAGAACTTTTCAGGCATCTTGGCCTGTGCGATCTTGATCTGTTGGTCGCAGGCGATGTAGCGCGGAAGCAGCTCGTTGTTACTGTCGTCCAGTGAGTGATAGGATACATAGACGTTTTCGTTTCGCTCTGAGACTGTCTTTGCAATCTGCAACATCATGGCCGATTTCCCGACGTTCGGTGCCGCGGCAAAGAGAATCAGACCGGGCTGTAAGCCGCCTTCGATGGCGTCATTGAACAGCTCCCATCCGGTATCCAGACCGCCTCGGGATCCGCGCGACCACGCGTATTCATCCACCGCTTCGATGTTCTGAAGCATCATGGCCTCAATCTTATTCAGCGGCCGGCCGAGCAGCCCATCCGGATTGGTTACGCGCAAACGATGAGGATTTATATCATCCGTCGAGAACGGCTCTTGTTGCACCTGGGGTTGAGCGGGTTGCTCCATCCATTGTACTTGCCGCAAGGCTTCTTCAAAGCTGAGGCCTTCCACTGAATTCACCTCTTGTCTCCATTCTGCAAGCGCCGCTGCCTTGAGCGATTCTTGCACAAGGGAGACGGCATTCCCTCGTGCCACGACAAAAAGGAGGAACGCACTCGCACCCTGAGTATAAACGATGTTGTAATACACTTCAATAATAAGATCCGTTTTTCTTAATCTCGATGTTTCTTCGGTTTTCCCTCATAATCCTTGAATCCCATGAAATCGTCATCAGCGAATCGCTGCTCATCTTCATACTGACGGAAGATCCGGTGATCCCACGCCATCAGTGTGGCGGGATCACTATCCAATGCCGCGGCTTGGGCCAACAGATCCGAGAAGGTGTGTACCTCTTCAACTTGTTCCCGATGGAACCAGGATAAGAATTCCTGCGTGGAATACTCCTTTTCTTCTTCGGCAAGCTGTGTCAGATGATAAATGCGCTCGGTGGTCTGCTGTTCATGTGTGACAGCAGTCCGGAGACAATCGGTGATGCTATCAAAGAAGTTCTGTGGCTCATCGGTCGGGTAGATCCGCGGCCGTCCGCCTTGCATGACGATGTAGTGGAAAAAGCGCATGGCGTGCTTATGTTCTTCCTTGGCTTGATAGATGAACATCTTCGTAAAGCCCTCAAGGTGCTGGCTGGCTGCATAACAGGACATCGCCAAATAGATCTTCTCGTTCATAAACTCCTCGTTCATCTGGCGAATGAGTTCGCCCATCAGCTTCTCACTAACGGCCATCTGTATACTACCTCCCGTACACGTGTTTCAACGGAGCGCACTTCTCCGTTTTCGTATGTCACGACAACCTGACCGTCTTTGGGCGCGATAAACCGGTCATTGCCGATTCGGATCTCTCGTTGAAAAAACTCAATTGGCACGCTCCTGATTGGCGGAGGTGGAGTGCTGCGAATCTCTTCAATCAGCTTTTCATCCATCACAAGGCTCCTGGATGGTTCACTGGATGGTCCACGGAATGCCGAAAGTATCTTAGACAACCATGACATGCACTCGTCGGCTCCTTTCTCCTCATGCAAAGAGAGGACAGTGGTCTCGATCACATACGCCACTCAAACGCCGGAAACTCTCGCATCCGTAGCGATATCCACCGTTGTAGACCGAGTTGACAATGATCTCGATGTCGCGGGCTGGAAGCGGCGGCAGACAGCGTTCCTCGCTCCACTGCTTCATCCGTGCCAAGGTTTCTTCGCGTTCAATCCCCTGTTGCATAAAGAAGCTCGTGAGCGCTGTGGCGCTGTTGTTTCGTTCATCCACGGTCTCCCGGAAGTTCTTCTCACTCAGCATCGTTTGGATACAAACCGGGAGCTGCTCCAGCTTTTTAAAGCGACCTTCAAATTCCTTGCGTTGATTGATTCGCTGTGTCCACTTGTCGATGACCCGCTGGATGGAATGTTTGACCCTTGGATTGACTTGCGGCATCGGCGGTAACACGTATCTCGGTTGTATCGCCAAATCCCGAATTTGCGAGAGGCTCAAGCGCTCGAATTCGGCATGGGAAATCGGCACCTTATAGCGCCCGCTCTTCTTGTGTAAAGAGTTGACCATGCGGAACATCCGCTTGTCGTCATAGACTTTGAGATCCAAGGTATTGTTCTTGCAATACTGCGCGATGTCTGAGGCAATCTCCTTGTAAATCTGGTTGAGCGCCAAGTGGGGCTGAATCCCCAAAACGCGCGCGTCCACCGTCAGATGAATCCCCTTATGGCCGGAGAAGTACAAAGACACCTGGCTGGGATCAATGGACAGGATGACCTTCAGATACCGGAGCGCACTTTTGACATCCGCGCGTACCTTCTCGAAATCCTCATCGCTTTCGAGTTTGGTGTCAAAGTCCATATAGAAGTCACCGTACTTCAGGGACTCGCGCGTATTGATGATCATCCGGCCCTTGGAGTCTTGAACCCATACCGGTGAAACGTACTTCATCACGGTCTCATAGACGCCGCAGTTTCCGTATTGCTGGCGAAATTCATCCGTCTGGCCGGCTGGATAATAATGTTTTCGCGTGAACGGAAACTTGGGATTGTCTAGGTCCGCCCCACATTCAACCCATACGTCTGGGAACGTGTTCATGCTTGAACCTTCTTTGGGATGATCTGATTGATGCCGGCCAGCTTGTGGACGTTGATCTTCTCCAACAACATTTGCCTCGCATCCTCGATGTACCGCTCCAGCTCAAAGACATTCCGAAGCGGTGACTGTTGCCGTTCTTCTCGAAGGGACTTGGCGCAATCAATGGCAAACAAGATCTCATCCAGGTTGTAGATCCCAAGCAGATACCGAAAGCGCGCTTCGTCTTGCCGCCGCGTGTGTTCTTTGGGGTCTACTGTGCCATTGGATCGATACCAGTACGCTAAAAGATCATTCATGGTGAATCGGCGCTTCATCTCTAGATAGAACTCGGAATCTGTTCGGATGAACTGTCCGGTCACGGGATCTTTGACGATCCGAGTTGGTGGCGGCACTTCGCGTAATTCGTTGTGATAATAGAACACATCCGGCTCCATGAGGTTTCCCGGAGGTTCTTTCTGGCCAAAGATCTCTTCGAGATGATACACATTCCGAATGATCTGCGGGTACGACTTGGCAAAGGTGTCGAGTTCTTGCTTGATCTCTTCCAGCGTCCATCCCAGTTCTTCAAGACGTTCGAGGGCGAGTATCGCGGTGGATACCCGCCGTTCTGCATTGCCACTGGGCTGAACAAGTTCATAGACGAAATACTGGGCAAGCTCTTCTCGATTCATCGTCTCGTCACACCGCGATTTGATCCAAGTAGTCATTGAAGGCTTTTAGGTTATCGGGATTGATGTTGGCCAACGTCGCGTTTTCGTCCCGCATAAAGTCACGAATGTACGGATACAGCTGCTCATCGTTTTGGATGCCTAACCGCGCTTTGTGCATGTGGATTCGCTGAATCTCGTTCGGGTCCCACTGTTGCGGAATCGCACTGGAGGCTGACTGCGTTTGCTCCTGTTGCGCGTTGGCCGGCGCTCCATAGGACGTCATCGGTTGCGCCTGATATTGCTGTTGCTGAGCCTGTGCTTGTGGTTGTGCTTGGGCCTGCGGCTGGGCCTGTTGCGGATTAGGCTGTGCTTGGTATCCCGCGGCCGAGCCAAACTGTTGTTGCATCTGCCACTGCTCTTGCGGCGCCAGGTCGGACGACTGGGGCTGTTGCCACTGCTGGGCTTGCGCATTCCAGCCTTGTTGGGGTTGCCAATTTGTCTGTCCCTGCCACTGCTGGGGTTGCTGGGCTTGTTGCCATTGTTGGCCGTATCCATCCGGTGCGAATTGATATTGACCCGACTGTTGCATCTGCTCATATTGATGCTCGTCGTCGAGTTCGACCTTGATCTTGGAGTAAATGGACTCGCCCACGCCAAACAGTGACGCGCATTTCACCAACAGGTTTGATGCGGCAGCCTTGTAGGCAGAGTCTTGATTGTCCCTACCCCCAACCGCGATCTTGCAGCCATACTGTTCGCGATGACCGAGCCCAGGGATAAACAGATACCCACGGACATGATAGACATAGCCGTCGAATTCCCATGAGTTACCTTGCTTGTTGTACTTGTAGATTTCCTCTCGCCACTGTGCGTCCACGCCAAAATCCCAATACGTGATGCCATCCACGGCATAATCAAGAATCTGTCGGACGGTGTTCACGCCCATGTATTGGCTGTAGCTACCCTTGGGGCCGGGCTTGGTCTCTAGCCATTCATCTTTGCAGACCTTCAGCTTCTCTTTGATCTTGTTGACCTGCTCGAGATCCGGCAGGTACTTTTCAATGACAGGCCGCATGTCATGATGCCTCCTTCAATGCAGACCCATTATAGACTCCCACTGGGTTGCGCGCAACAAATATATTGTAGTGCATTACACATATGATTTTAACACGTCTGATCTGCATCTTCAACAGAAAACATGAAAAATCCCGAGAGATTCACAGGAAACACACGAATCATCTCGGGATTCTGATGAAGCCTTATTGAGAAACGGGCTGAGTGGGATTGGCTGCAACCGACTGATTTTCACTGGGCTCGGCATTGCCTTCCGCCGGATTCGCGGGTTGGTCAGCCGGTTCTGCCGGAGCTGCTGGTTCAGGCGATGTCGCAGGAGCCGCGGGTGCGGTGGTCGGTTCCGCTGGAGCTTTAGCGTCTTTTGGAGCTTCAGCTTTTGGAGCTTGTGATGCCGAATCATCGCTCGTCGCTTCATCCTTGTTGTCGTGGTTGTGCTTGAACTCGCCAATGAGATTGTAGAAGCGAACGCCGATTTCAATGACCAAGTCGGCAACCCGAAGCACGAAGGTCTTTCCGAACCGGATTCGGAAGTTGGCCGCGAGTTCATCATACACGGCACTCACGATGTCCAGAACGGCTTTCTTCTTGGCTTGGCCATTCTTCGGAGACTCGACGAGTTTGATCGATGCGAGGACCAGCTGCACAAATGCCGGCGTGGCAATGAGAGCTTGTAGAAAACGTGGCATGATTCTCACCTTCCTTGGTTAATGAGCCATGTGCGAGGCCATCAGGGTGATCCCACCCATGATGAAAAAGTAGATGACTTGCTTGAGGAACTCGGTCCATGCAGAGTGATGTTTGTCTCGGGTGTCTTGACCGTCCCGTTGCAGTGCGGCTACCGATTGTTTGATCTCGTGTAGGGTGCTGAAGATCATATTGATCTGAACCTTGGTCTCCGTGGAGGAGTTCGTGAGGGAGTCAAGCTGTTTGCGAATCTCCGAAATGAGGCCTTTTTGTTCCTTCACATCATCGGCCATCGAGGCATGATTGGTTTCCACAATGGTGAGCCGCGCGATGATGTCGCTGATCGTCTGGGACATTTGCTTATGCTCGGTACGCAGCTCTTCTAGGTCTTTCTGCGTGAAGATTGCTTCATCCATCGTTCACCCACCCTTCTATCGAGAATAATTGAGGCGTACGGCCGTCAGACAGGGATTGACGCCGTTATACGGATCCGGATACAGCATCGTTCGGACCCAAAGGCGCTGTGCAAATTGGCCAGACCACTCTCGGCCACTCAGTGGTGTCAGAGTGCCATCGATCTCCTCTTTGAGGATTTCATAGTCAAAGATGTTGCCCTCAAGCTGATTGTCGAGTTTCTGGTCAAAGCTGAACGCGCCGCGGTTGAGAAATACATGCTCGACCGACTCGATGTTGTACAGACCCGTCATCTCAAACGGGGTGAGGACCATTCCACCTCCCTGCTCGAATAAGGTCAAATACACACCGATCTCCTGGGCGCCAAGGATGAATGCCTTTTTCCCACCCAAGTCAATCGGGGTCTTTTGTACCAGGGTGATCCGGATCTTTTGCACCGGAACCTGTGGAAAGTACCACTTCTTGCGTGGAGAATAGAGTGCGGTGCTAATCGTGGCGAGGTCGTTTTGCTGGAAGCCGGGAATCTGCTGCCAAGCGTCCTCGTAAAGATACTCGACATTGGCGACCTGAACGCCACGCTCCGGATGCGGATTGATGACGATGGTGTTGATATTGAGATTGTTGACTAGGTGTGAGGGCAGCGTAATTTCCATGATGACATCTTCCTGGTCAGGACAACTCGAGAAATCATAGGTGACAACCCGCTCCCAGAAGGTATCGTCGCTGCCGTTGAACGCTTCATAGACATTCGTATCCACCACTGTGCCGCCACTATTGGAGCGGCCGAGACTGACTTGCAGTTCATCGGGAACAATGATCTCTCCCGTGAGGTCGTTCTTGACGTACGTCTTCGGGATCTGTGCGATCATCGGCAGTGTAGCGTATCGATATTCTGTGTCCATGTCGGCTCTCAGGGTGCTATCGGAGTTATCCTGCGAGATGTTCGGATAGTGGGTCGCCATCTGTTGCACAAAGGAGGTTTGAAAGAATGTTGGCGGATACGGAAGCGCACCCTGCATATCCGTGATCTTTTGTTCCAGCGTGCCAATCCGATCGGTTAACATCTGGATGTACGCCTGCAGTGCCGCATTTTCTGCCACCACAATGCGGTGTGCTTCCTGAAGATCCTGGAGATTCTTGTTGCTTTGCTGGTATAACTCAACCAGTTCCAGATACTTATCGTCTTCGTTCTGGTTATATTCATGAGACGAGGTGGGACCGCGGAATCGGGCCCCGCCTGGCTTACTTGTAGGCATTCTCATAGGAGGCATATCTCCTTTCCAGTTCGCCAAGCCGTTCGTCCAACTCTCGGAGCTGAAGTTTGAGTTCATCCAAGCCGTAGACACTGTCCGCTTGTATGGGACCTGTAGCGGTATACGTGACGGACAGAGTTCCTTCTTGTAAGACATGACGCCCGAGTACGATGGCGTCTCCGTCGATGATAAATCCATCGTCGGCAAGAACATTTTGCGGGGTGATCGTGATCGGAACTTCTGTGGAAACGGGATCGCCGACGGTGATGCTCGCACCAGCGGAGAAGTTGGATTGCAAGGGCGTAGCTAATGGAATGGATGTTCCATTTAATGATACCACGGCATAATCAATCGTTCCTTCGCTGTCTTTGGGCAACAGCGCATATCGTGCTTTATCTGGCGTCGTCTGCAAGGTCTTTGTTGCCGAAGACGTAACGATGGTTGATGTTCCTTCATGTTGTCCCGCAAACCATGAATGAATCGTTTGCTCTTGAAGCTGCGTCAGACTGGCGATGTCTCTCCAGTTCTGGCGGATTTCAAAGATCTCTTCTTGATGGTCAGACAGGTATTTCTCAGATTCCCTCGGTCCCCGGTACCTGGCATTTCGCTTCATGCGGTTCGGCAGCTTGAGGTTCACATTGGGCCGGCCAACCAGACTGAGCTTGATGTCTGGACCACTCTGGGCCGTCCAATGAATCTGAAAGAACTTCGTGTCTGACTTCCCCTGGTCGTCCAACACCGTGGCCTTGAGCGTAATCGTATAGGCGCGTGACGGATCAAACGGAGTGATGACCCCAGTCAGCTGATAGTCACTGTTGGGGGTTCTAGGCAGCGAATCGACGCAGAGTGTGGAGGAATCCTGAAACACCATCGATCCCACATCGACGCTGAAGTTTTCCCCCACCCATGTGGACTCGCCGGTGTTTCGAAACAAAAGCGGGATGTTCGCTGGATCGATATCGTACTGGTTCAAGGTGATTGATGGCGCGATCGGGACTTCGGTGCCATCTTTGGTTTTTGTGAAGAGCGAGAGATCAAGAACTTTGGCCGGCGGATTAACGACGACCACCGTACAAGAAGCACTCGCCGTTTGACCGATCTGGTTGGTAGCTGTGTACTCAATCTGAAACGTTCCCAGCACGTTGAATTTCAACGTGGCCTGATTTTGATCCTTGGACAAGACATCGATCTGGTTGTTGATGTTCCACTCGTAATCCGTGACCGGCGCGCTGGAAACAATGGTCGCATTCACCGTCAGGGTGTCGCCCAAGTATTTCGTGACATAGTCTTGATCCAGGGTCACGCTCATGGGCTCCGGCGGCGGCGAATACGATTCGATGTGGACCTGGACAGAATCATTCACATACCCAATGTACGGCTTTTGGTACCCCGGTACACTGACGGCTTGATCATAAGTTTTGCCAAAGACCCAGTTTCCTACGGCCAGATTCAGATTGACAGCATTCGGAGATTGATCGGTGATACGATCGACCCAGCAACGCACATTATCGTCATAGACCGCACAAATGCCGAGGATCGAACCCATTTTGGCCCCGGAATTGCCCATGTTGGTAAAGTTGATGATGCGTAACAATCGGTTGGTATCGTCCCACTGCAGGGCAAAAATCTCCCCATCAGACAAACTAAAGCCGCGGCCGCCCTGCACATCGTCGAAGCTCACCACGACGGGAAAGCTGTCGCCAGGAGCGTCGAGGTAAAACTCGAAGTTTTGGATGGACGCCAAGGGTATCACCTCACATGGCACGGACTTCAATCTTGGAAATTATCGGCGTCAAACCATCGGTATCGGCTTCTCGAGACAGAGTCGCCTTGACGAGGATTTGATTCGTTGGGTTGTCGTTCGACGACACGTCATAGACCAGCTGAAAGATGCAGTCCTTGGGCTGGTAATTCAGGACGATCTGGTTATCGTAGATGGCGCAGTAGCCATGATCGTTGGGCGAAATGTTGTGATAGAGCGTATGCACATCGACAAATGTCAGGCTGTCCAGCTCCGCCCGGACTTTCGGCTCCGCTGAAAAATTGAACATCCCCAGGTAGGTTGTGGTTGGAAGATTCGCGGGATCCATGTCGGTGCGATTCGCCATGTCGCCCCAGTGATACAGGATCTGAATCTGGTTCCATCCAGCCTGAAGTGGCAAGGTCACCTGGTCGTTCGAAGCGACCATCCGCTGATTATTGACGTACACGGCAAACGTGCCAAGGCGCTTTTTCATCCCAGTGGTCGCATCGGTTTGAATCACGGAAAGACTCATGGGGACTGTCCGGTCCGTCTCTGAATAGATACAGGTCGTGAACCGATAGAAGTTGTTTTTGTCGCCGCCATTGACCCGTTGCAGACTCAAGGTATTTCCAATGGGCCAATAGTCGGTGGTCACAAGACTCGGCCGATTGGTGTAGATGTCATCCCATGCGCTATTGAGAGGCACGTTGCCCGTAAACGGGACATAGGTCTGCTCACGTTTCCACTGGTTGATGCCACGGAATAGCTTGGGGTTTTTGATGTTGTCAAACGTATCTTCATCCGGCAGTACCGGCTCTCCGTCCTCCCGAATCAGTCGAAACACAGGCATCCCGTTGATCACTTCGGTGGTTGGTTCTGCTTTTGGGAACTCCACGGTCTTCGTGGTCGAGGCATTGAACTGAACGACCTTTGGGTACTTCGGGTTCGTGTCATCGAGAGAACTAATCGGGTACCAAACGGCGTCATCGACACTTTGATCCGGATCGTACAAGGCGACCGCGTAATCAATCGAGGTGCTGTAGGGAATGGTATCTGTGGTCTTGATGGAGACACCCGATACATGCAGCTCTTCCATCTGGACGGGATTGCTGATCAGCACACCGCTTGTCAGATAGCTCTTGCGGTAGACCGAGATGTTCTTGGCGCCGAAGTAGTATTGATACACGCCGGCCGAGTTGTCATCATGCGTCTGTTTCGTGTACGTAAAACGGATTCCCTTGGCGGGCACGTCCGAGAACTTCCATGTCGCCGCATCCGACACAACTTGCTGGTTGTCCCCCGGGATGGGACTAAAGCTCGTTCCATCTTCCGTGTAGGACACATGCATCGTCACGGGGCTGTTGGCATGGTTCACGTAGTCGATCTGATTGATCACGTACTGTTGGTCAAACATGACGATGAGTTCGGCATTGACGACGCCTGGGGACAGCATCTTGACGACCTGCCACCAGGCCGTATTGGCGTTGTCATCAAAGGCGTTGTTGATGGTATCCAGTGCCGCTGTCTTGGCTGCTTGGGTCAGTACATTGAAGGTCGTATTGGATCCTTGGATATTGATCTTCTCGGAGCTGCGGTCATTCGGCGGCAAGGTGACTTGGCCGGTATTGAGATCGATGAAGACTGTGCTTCGGGTCTTATCGACATCAGACATGTCCTCGAAGCTGATGATTTGGCTGTCGACATACCCACTTGAGTTTGTAGCCACCAGCATGAGTTGTTCAATCTCGTTTTGCAGCTCAGCCAGCGCATGCCAGAGCTTTCTTCGCTCGGCCTCCATGTAATTGAAGCTGGTCATGAGGCTGGTGGTTTGGTCAATCGTCGCCGCGTAGGCATCACTGAGGTCTTGGGCAATCTGAGCGATGTTTTCATTGAACAAATTGGCATCGGACCGGCTCTTGCGTAACACCTTGTACGGCGAGAAACTCGGGGCCCCAGGGGTATGGTCCCGGAGCCATTGGCTCAGTTGGTACGTAATCGTCTGGAACGTGGGATACCGGCCGTATTTCAGGTAGTACCGGACGATCTGCTCCACGGCCCGGCGTATTTGAATTTGTTTGATGTTCATGCACGTCCACCCCTAGCAGGTCTTGAGGTTTACGGTGATGGAACTTGTCGCCATCGTGTTCTTCTCATCCCAAGCGTTCACGGTAATGGTCGCCGTGCTGTCTGGATAGTAGAGGGATTGCTTGGTGATCTGATTCGTGAGTGCCTGCATCTGAACACCAAAAGTGCCCGAGCTGATGTCGAAGAACTGGCCTCCGGTTTCAGAGACAATCGGGTTATATTGGGTCTTGATGGGGTCGGTAAGTTGGGTGACAAACGAGGCCACAACCCCTTGATCCTTGAGTGTATTGGCTACCTGGTCAGGGTCATAAATGCTCAGGGAATCGTACCCTTTGGCGTGTGTCGGCGCGTCCGTCACGACAATAAAGAACGGCACAGCATCACTTCGTACGCTGGGTAAGAAGGACATACCACCCTGGCTGGCGTCCATGATCGCATCCAGCGTGGATTCCGGCGTATCTCCTCCTCCAGAGACAGTGACGGCTAGGTTGTTCAGGAACTGGGTCACGTCCGAGGTCCAATCATGGCGAATATATGGCATATTGCCGCCAATGCCTGTGATGTCCCCATAGAATACAACGGCTAGTCGGAAGTCGATCTTGTTGCTCGTCAACGAGTTGCAGAACGCCTGCAGGTTGCTTCGGATGCTCTGAATCGGTCCACTCATGCTGCCGGTGTAGTCGATTAAGAAGACAATGTCGGCTTTGCCAGCCGTCGTCGTGATCGTAGGCTCTGGGAAGGTAATCGTCACCGGTACCGAGAACCTCGTCGACTTGGGCATCGGCGTCAATGTTGTATCTGCGATGACGGCATCTCCATAGACGACCTGCCAACGCGAGACGGCGGTATCGTCGGTAATCGTTCCAGCGATCGTCAACTGGTGGCTGTCACCCAATGTCCGATAGCAGACCGGATCAGAGATCGGGTCAAAGGCAATCTGAGGCGGCGGTGAGCAGTCCTTAATCACCGTGCTGACACTCGCGCTCCCCGTTTTTCCGTTGATATTGGTGGCTGTTACCGTAATCGTGAGAGTCTCGCCAGGTTCATAGTCACCGGTTGGAATCGTGAGATTGATCGGTACCGAGGCTTGGCCCTGACCACTGATCGGCGTTTGTTTCACACCATTGACCGATACGACATAACTTGTGACCCCTTGCCAGTCGGTAATGGTGCCGGTGATCGGAAGGTCCGTGGACTGACACCAGTCAGGAAGCAGAGCATCCAATTTGACCGTTGGCACATCGGGTGGGTTGTTGGGATCGATGCCAATGGTGGAGTCTGTGTTCTGGGACGGATCGATCGGACAAACATTCCCCGTAAACACGTCGTAGAAATGCATGACCACGAAGTCATGGGGCGCCCCAATGCAAGGTGCGTTCGAAAAATCACCGCTCTCCACTTCGGCCACCCAGGTTAAGTCCCCAAGCTCTTTGGGTCCACCGATCATGTACTCGGTATGCTTGACCCCGCGGGTCCAATACGAGGTCCCGTTGGCCCATGCGGTCTTAATGTTGTCATAGTAGTCCCGGAACATGACGCCGACACCGGTCAGTTGGACATTGGTATCTCCGGTCGCATCCTTCACATAGAGGGAAATGCCCTTGAAATACTCCGACCATCCAATCAGTAGGTCAACGTTCCCCGCTTTCGTTTCAAGGGTGTAGGTGTAGTTCACCATTAAGGACATCGGGACAATGACCATTTCTAATTCATTGGTGACGTCACTGTAATACTGGAAGCACACCTTTTCGACGGACAAGCAGTTTCTGACCGGGTTTTTGTTCGGGTCGTATGGATCAACCGGCGGATCCGTATCGCTGATGTCCTTCTTATGCGCCTCCGGATCCCAATCTCCATCCACCGTACAATGCCGATTCTGAAGATCCTCGTCGAACCCAAACACGACATAGTCATTGATGCTCCCAATACACGGGGCATTCGTGTACAGATTACCGTCCATGATTTGGGCAATCCATCCGCTTGGGTCTTTCGTTGAGGGATCACCCAGCATCAGTTCCGCATTTTTCACACCTTCGGTTTGATTGAGGATGGTCTGGGCCCAAGACGTCTTTTGGTCGTTGTATTCATCCAGGTATTCGACGCCGACTGCCCACAAGGGGAATGCATAGCCGGTGGTGTCGTATCCATCCGTAATCATGGCCACAATGCCGTTGAGAGACTGATTAAAGGCAAATGTGGCTTTCACGCCGGCGCCATTGTCGATCTCATACGGCAGCCACGACATCGGAACATTGGCGACTTCGATGGACCCCGTGACGGGGTTGAAGTAATGAATGACGAGCGCGCTGTAGAGCAAGCAGTCTCGGACTTGTTGGCCTCCATCCTGACTGCAATCTTCCAGCGTAAGTACGTAGTCATCTTCGGCAGTATTCCCGACGTTATCAAAGGCTTTGACTTCAACCGCAATAGAATCGCCAGCCGAGAAGTCATCCAAAGGAAATTGAAACTGGAAGGGCACCTCCGTCCCGCTATCTGGGTTGTCGTTGGTTTGCTCCACGGATCCATTGATGATCAGGACGATCTTGTCCAGCGGCTTTGACGTTTCCACTGTTCCTGATACCGTTAGTGGATCCTCGATGCACTGCTGCTCGTTTTTGTTGTCGATGACCACTCGCAGGGTCGGATTCTCGGTATCTTCTCCGCTCCCGGAACTTCCGGATCCACCCGATCCACCTGATCCATCGGATCCACCGGAGCCTGAATCTCCGTTGTTGCCCGTGTTTCCTCCGGTGTCGCCGCCGCTTCCACCGCTTCCTCCAGAATCACCGGTGCTTCCGCTGCCTCCCGACCCACCGGTTCCAGGGCCACCGGTATCGCCAGTGTCTCCCGTGCCACCGATCCCTCCAACACCGCCTGTGCCTCCCGTTCCCCCTGCGCCACCGCCTGTGTCACTACCACCATTGTTGTTGTCAGAGCCGCTCGGGAAAAACGGCGTGTCATCGTCGCTTGGGTATGGATCGACTTGATCGGGAGCTTGGGCAATCAAGTGAGAGGCCGCAGAGTCGCTGACCTGTCCCTGGATATATCCCTTCACGGTATAGCCTTTGAGAATCGGCGTGGCAAAGGTCAGGTCATCCGAGCCATCGCCAAATTGCTGAACCGAGTTGCTCGACGCTGCATCTCCCGGACGAGACAATAGACACCGTACACGAAGACTATAGACCGGATACTGGGTCTCAATGTAGCCAGGTTTTGTGATGCTTTGATCCGGTGAATCGACCTGTTCAATCGTATAGATTTTCGGTGGCGGTCCTTCCTCTCCCCCGGTCACACCCGTGATGGACCGTTCCAGAGGGGTGATCGGATACCAAGTAGCGCCGTCGTCGATGCTGATGAAATATTGCAGATACGAATCCGCATCCTCACCAAAGGCATCGGGCAACACCTCGTCCACAGAGAGAGCCACCTTTTGCAACGGCTGTTCAAAGTAATATGGTTTGGAGACAATCTCGCCTTGCTGCTCGTATTGGAACGAGTAAATCTCAATGTCTCGAATGCCAATGCAGTAGCGGTATCCTTCGAATCGCTCCACGCCAATGTCGATGTCTTCTTCCTGTACGCGCCTTGTCAGGTCCGTCAGGATGTCCCCGATGGAATATCCATTGGACTCCGGCCCTTTCATGGGATAGTACGTCGACACAGACGCTCCTGTATCCGTCACCGTGACGCCGAGATCTTCGATGGAGATGAGCGGACCATCCACCCGCTGGATCATGTCTTGTGGTGGCTGGCCGCCCTGGGTAATGGCATATTGAACCGTGTCCTGGTTGGAATCTTTCTTCCGGTAATAAATGTGGCCCAGGTCGGTGTAATACTTTGTCGGCTGCTCAAAGAGAATGGAGATCGTTTTGGCTTTGATCGGCGCAAAGTAAAAGCTGTAGTCCGTATCCTTTTTGTCGGGACTCAGCACCGACTGTGGGGCGCTGACGCCATCGGACACCAGGATGTTTTTCACAATAGCCGGCTGTGCGCCGTAGTTCGGCGGTGTGTACATGTTGATGTTGATGTGGTTGATCTGTGTCACTTCATCGAGAACGATCTGCAAATGGAGCCGCAGCGCGCCATTGTCGGGATCTCTGGCCCAGCGAATGGTTTGGTTGCCGCTCACTTGGTAATCCCAGCCTAGGTTTTTGGCTACCCGAATGGCTTCTTGGTCGCGCAGGTTATTCAGTTCGTACTCAAACCAGGTGTTCGAGTTTCCATCGAGCACGGCCCCGTAGTTTCCGTGATTGTCCTTCTCACCCAGGAACGTGTATTGATTGTCGGTCCCCGTGAGGGAGCTTCCGGGTTGAACCGTGACTTCTGCGTTGTTGCCGGGAAACCCATTGGAATCCGAGCCGATAATAAAGTTGGTGTAGGTTTCGTCGCCCACGACGATCGTGACGGTCGCATTGGGACTCAGATTCTCCGTATTGACCGCCTTGAGCGTGACGGTGCCATTCTCAATGGTCGCAGGCTCCGTCATAATGCGGTCGAAGTCGATGTCGTTGGAGTTCGTGAAGTTCTCCCGGAACTGAACAATGGTTGCATCGTCCGCCGATGTGCCACTGAGGAGTTCGAGATCCTTCAGTTTGTCGCTGACCTCATCGAACTTGGCCTTGAGCTGTCCGGCCTGTACTTGGTTGTAGTTAAAGTCGGTATACAGGCCGCGGCCGAGGATATCGACCTCTTGATACAAAAGGGTGAGGTCTTGAAGGATCTCCTGCATCATTTGGTTATAGTCATCGGAGATGGGCGGTCCGCCATCAACCGCGTACCTTGGAGTCAACATCGGTTTTCCAAGACTCAAGAAAAAATCCTGAAAGGCCTTGAAGACAGCCTGAATCAGTCCTTTTTCCGTTTTGATCGTGCCGTCCTGAAAGGCCTGTTGGGCTTTCTCGAACTGGTACTTGGCTTGCAGATAAAGCATCTGCGAATCGTTTTGGAGCGGCTGCGTCAGTGGCATGATGAAACCTCCCGTTACGTCAACAAGTCCTTCACGGCCTGGTCATAGGTCTGGCAGCGGACACTGTACTCATACAGTGCCGGCGTGACGCTTTCGTAGCCGGCCGCATTGCGTCGAAGAATCGCTTTGAGCCGGATGTCTGTGGTCAAGTAGAAGTAGTCCACCACGATGTTGGTGAGTTGCTGGCCCGTCGGGAAGTAAATCTTGTTTCCGATCTGCGCAAAACACTTGCCGCCATTGGCCGTCTGCAGCTTTTCTCGGTCAAAGGTGCCGGTGGTGTAGTCGGTGATGTTCTCGTACTCCACCCCGTTGACCATCACGCGCACCGAGTAATACGGGTTCGCTGGACTCAGCTTGGAATCATCCTGGGTGTATAAGGCCGCGTCTTGGTCGTAGGTAAAGAGATCACTGCGGTAGATGAATGGCTCATGCTTGAGCGTCACCGTGTTGTCTCCGTCCACCGTCTCAAAGAACTCCCCGGTATCGCCGTTGTCGTTGATGAATTGGACTGGTTCAACGCCTGAAGACGCGTCCAGGCTCACGACGTAGGCCGAATCGGCGGGTTTGTAATCGACGGTATAGATACTTGAGGCCGAATAATATTGTGGGTAGATTCCCAGCGCCTTGCCGTCATCCGACAAGACGTAGGTCATGCTGTCCATGGGTGAGCCATTCCGACGCACAGCCACGGTGTCCGCCGAGATGGCCGGGAACCGAAGAGTAAACCACATGGTTCCGGAAAGCTCTGGATAGTCGACATCACTGCTTCGGCCGAGTAACAACTCCCCGACTACGTACTCTTTGCTGATCGGAAGAATCGGTTTCCAGGCTTCCACGTCTGGATTCTTCTTGTACGTAATGTAGTATTCAATGTCCGTAATTCGGGCCTGGTCTCCTTGATCCATCGGAATGTCGTAATGCTTTTCCTGGGTATCGATGCTGATGTTCTTGATGTTGCCAGGCAACGGCAACGGCTTTGACACGTAGACCGACATGCTTTCGTACTGCCGGCCGTTGATACTGATGTCATAGGCGCCGTACAGATACTCAAGTTTTGAGACGGGGACCCAGGACTTCTGGAGCTCGGGATCCGAAGGCAGGGTCGCATTGGGATCCACTGCGCGGAGTGTCAGGGCCATTGGGTTCTGATAGTTCCCCGTTCGAATGACATTCATCGCGGTCCGCGCAGACTGAATCAGGTTCGAGGCTTTGTCTCCTTGTTGAGACGCCCACTGTTCGAGGGCATTCAGATAGGTGTTCCAACCGGTAATCTGGTTGACCTGATCAAACTCTGCGACCGTCTGCCCCGGCGCTGCCTTGTCCGGAATCGTGGTTGACGCATCCGACTGGGCAATCTGGTTCCAGAGTTGCATGTCATTGACCTGATCCTGGCTCACGATGTAGTTGACCTTCACATAGTTCTCCTGACGAAGGAGAATCCGAATCTTGGAGATGTCCACGGATGGGAACTGGAAGGTCATCTCTGTCGTTGAGCTTTGGCTTCGCTGGTACGGATTCGGGTGCGTCGGTGAAATGAGCTCGTACATCTGGCCATCATAATCCGTCGACTCATATCCGTGTATCGCAACGACCTCAAGCGGATAGGCGCAATACGGATCAAAGGTGATCTCCGAGACGGTCGTAATGCCGCCAAGATCAATCTCCAGTTCGCAGAGTGCCCCGTCCTTCGGATAGTCGTGATAGTCATGGCTCCATAGATTGCTGATGTCCTGTTGGATGGGCGCATCGACCAATACCGCTTCCGCCCAATAGCTTTCGGTACTGCCGTCAATGGCGTATTCCACGGGATGACTGTTATCCGTGGCCACAGGGCCGACGCGGTTGCGGACTTTAATCGTCGCGATGTTGCTGCCATACGCTGTTCGCAGGGCATCAAAGCTCTCGGAAGACGCCAGCTGCAGGGCGCCGCCGACCACCTGAGCGTTATAGATCGCCGGCACGGGTTGGCCAAATCGGTCTTGTCGAAGGAGGCTCAGGGTTTGTTCGTCGGTCTCCGTGTACTGCGGCACGTTGAATTGTTCATGGACACCTTGGACGAATCCATCGGTGTTTTTCATCGTGAGTTTGAGCTGCTCGAGTTTCGATTGCATCGCAAAGATTTGTTTGCGGATGTCCGATAGGGCAGCTCGCGAGAGGAGCTGGTTGTCTCGTAAGAGACGGTCAATGGTATCCGATGCCCCAAAGAGAACATTGAGGTCAAAGGCGATCTCCTCAAAGTTCTGGTTGTACGCTGTCGAATTTGTAATGCCAGACTGGGTTCTGGCTTGAAACGTCGGCTTTCCGTCGCGCGCGTCCAGCTGCTTGAGAAGATTATCCAGTTCCAGTTGCAGTTCGTACTCCGACTTGATGTAACCCAATTGCTGTTTGAGTTGCAGCAGTTCCAGCAGCTTTTGGCGCTGAGTGGCGGGCATCGTCAGCATGAATTGATCGAGGTAACTGGCCATATTCGTCCCTCCTATGTACCAAGACAGCACGAGGCTGTCTTACTTGCTGACAATACCGTCCGCGCCGTCATACGGCTCCCAGGTTTTTGCGTCTTCATTCCAGCGTTGTAACACGAAATGATCGAGGAGCGGATGGTCATTGTACGAGAAGGTTGTATGGACAATCCCATCTTGAACTGTGATGGTGAGGCCTTTCGGGGTAATGCTCTCCTTCACGATGTCTCGATAGTTGTCCATGATGGAGTGATCAATCGTCCAATCTTGCCCCTTCATCGCCTGAATGTCTGCCGCAATACTGTCCAGCGTCTTTTCAAACTGAAGAATCTGCTGCATGAGTGGGCTGTTCTTGGCGACGACCATCTGCATGAACAAGTACAAAAAGTCATCTGGAATGTCGCTAAAATGAAGTCGAACGGGATAGTACAATTTGCAAGTGTCACCTGGAGCCGCGGAAAGCATAATGGTGCCGGACTCGTCAATGGTGCCAGTGATGAGCTGCCCGGATTCATCCAACATCGCATTGCCGTCTTCATCAAGAACGGTCACATCGCCGCTGATAAACTCGACACCGGGATCCCCCTGTACATTCAATGTGGTATCTGTGACGGGCGTTCCGATATCCCAAACCTGCGGGACGATGAGTTCCTTGGCAAAGACCGAGTTCGAGGTATCCAGCGCGGTCTGGCCGAGTTCTTGAATCTTTCGAAGTCGATAATCAAGTTTGAGGCCATCGGCCACCACACTGTCGACTTCCGAGATCGCATTGTCGATCTCATCGGCAAACCTCGGATCGATCTTGCCGGTGGCATTCTGGGCGGCCTCAATACACTGTTGCTTTAGGTCATCGATGACCTTTTTGAGCTTCTGGCCCTTTGCCGCGGCCACATTAAATGTCGCCGTGTTGATTTCCGCCAAGGCATCCTCAGCTTTCACCAGCGCGCTGAGCGAGCTGACGCGATTGGCATCGATTTGAGGTAATGCGGACAGAATGGCGGACTTATTCTGCTGCCAACTATTAAAGGCATCTTGCATCGTGTTGATTCGAGATTCCAGGCTGTTCACAAACGGAATCAGTTGCGAGGAACTCGTGACGGGCATCGGTTACACCTCCTTATACGAATTCAGGGGTCTATAGATTCCGAGTTCTCGATGGAAACAAAATGGCTCATGCCAGTCTCGACATGAGCCTATTCTATCATGAAAAGCATTACACATAAATAACTACACATCATGAACCTCCATTTGGGTCTCGTCTACGTTGTACACGGGTTCGACGCGAATGGAGTCAATCAAGAGGTCTTCGGTGACATCCTGACCTCCACCGAGGATCAGGTCCACTCGATCGATGGCTTGATCGATCGGAATGACTGTGACATACGAGTCCCACGACGTGCTGTTGACGGTTGGCATCAGCACCGTTTCGGTGGACCCATCCGTCTTTGTGATCTGCAGCACGCCGGCCTTTCGAGGTTGGGCACCATTGTCCAAGCGCGCGCGGACGATGATGTCGTATGTGCTATAGGTAAGGCGGTACCCTGGAATGGAAACTCCGTAACGAGCGTCGTCAATAATCCGTAACACCCAGTTAGATGTCACGTCATCACTGGATTGCTCAATCTGGTAAACGCCATAACTTAGGTCTTTGTTGTACTGGTCTACATGTTCCCCATAGGAGAATTCAGGATTTCCAATCACGTTCAGATCGTTTTCGGCGTCACTGTAGAACTCGATAATCGGAAGCACACCGAAAGCCTTGTGTTTTGCAACGACCGCCTGTACTTGAGACTCGGTAAACCCGTTTGGGTTCGATTCGGTCTTGAGAATCGAACGCGGCAACCGGATAATCATGACGCCATTTTCCTGATACGCCTCCCCATCAAAGAATCCGATGTCCCAGTGATACAGTGACTCTTTGTTGACGGCAGCGATGATGTCGTTGGAGAGAGCCTCGTCGAGTCCACCGCCACGGGAACGCGTATCGAGAACGATCATGTCCTTGTCGATCCGCGAGTTGGCCTGTACGGATACTTTCGCCAAACGCAGCATGGTCGGGTCATACAGATAGTCGTTTGGATCGAACCAGTTGGCCTCAGTGGTATGGAAGACCGCTTGCGTCCTCGTTGTACCTTCAATCGGTGAGCTGGCGCCCGGGAGCCAGATGGCCGTCGGCCGCAGGTACACATGAATCTGCCGCACCAGCATCTGATTGCTCTCGCGCTCTTGCTCTGTGTAGACTTCCCGCAACGGGACGTCTCCTGGAATCCACTCGTGAAATCCGTCCTGCGCCAAGGTAATGCGGTGTCCTGGGCTTGGATTCAGATCCAGGTGGAACAATACCGTGTCGCCCGTGGACGGATTCTGACGCTCAAATCCGCGGTAGGTGTACCATTCCTCCCGATAGGCATAGCGCACGACGACATCATCATTATCCCGGATCCGGTCATACAGATAGATGATTCCCTTCTCTGCGTCGACGTCGGAAATCCGTAGGATGCGTCCGTAGTTCATGTGGAGCGCTTCGACCTCAAGATAGCTGATCCCGGTCTCGGAACTCAGGACAATCGGTGCATAGCGGGTTTGAATCGTCGTCTCATCGATGATGAGCGGCCGCTCATTCTCGACAAACATCACGGGCCGGTCGTAGAAGTCCTGATTTGTGTATTCCGGGATCGTGTAGTCCAGAATCACTTCGACGGTATCGGACGGATCCTTTGGCGCATAGGCCATCAGTTGCGGATACGAGACGTAGATCTGAGGCACACGCTCTTCGGCCTCATAGTACGGAAGCAGAATCCTTCGTTTGACTCGGCCGTTTTTGATCCGCAGATACCAGTTCGAAATCTCCATCGACGCCTTTTCGACCCTTGGCTTTTCCGTTTCAATCTTCTTGTTGTCCGTGAGCTGAATGGCGAGGATCGGAACCGCCTCGAGATCCTCAAACGTCGTCCAGGCCACGAGATCCACTTGGGGATTGTCGCCCAGTTGGGAGAGCACATACCCAACATTCATTCGGTTGACGCCGTGGCTGGCTTGGTCGATGCAAAAGCGTCGTGTACTATCGAGGGTACTCATGAAGCGGTAGTTGACACGGAACTCTTTATTGTTTCCGTTTGCATCCCCTCGCTCGATCCGCAGAAGAATCTCATTCTGTGGAATATCTTTTGGGATCGCAAGCTGCTCGTAGATTCCACCGTCACCAAAGACATTGGCCAACGTCTTGATGCCATCGTTCTTGAGAATCTGATCCGTCAGGGTGTACGGCCGGCCGATGGGTTCAATCGGTGGTGGGCTCGCGTTTGCAATCACTTCGTTATCGGGGCCAATGGATAACGCCACGTTGTCTCCACCTGTAATCCAGATCCGGGTCCACTGGAAGTTCACGACATTCTTCGGCACAAAGTCCACGGGCAAGACAGCGGGTTCCAGCACGTACCGGAACGTCCCGTCCGGCTGGAAGAACGCCTTACCGGTTCCCTCGACGTCAAGTCCATTGTCAGATGTGCTCCAGGGTACCGTGACAGAACCAGCCGCTTTGGGGCTGTTGGTATATCCATACACGTAGCCATCGCTCTTAATGGTGCAAATGAGATCCTGTCCGGGGTTCACGGAATAGCCCAGAATATCGTACGGATAGGTCTCCGACCCATAGTTCTGCTTCATAAAGGTTTGGATATATGGGGCCATAATCGCAGACACGGGTTGCGTCGAGAGCTTGTACTGGGCATTCGATGGCAAGGATACCGGGAAGGCTTCGGACACCACCACGTCCGTATCAATCAGGGTGAGTTTTAGGCTCGACCAGTACACACTTTTTTGGGAGATGTCCATGACCCCATAGGTACCCGCATCGTAATCGGCGTCCCGGGCGGTCAGGACCAACGAACCGTTAATGTAGACCTTGAAAAAATCGCCGATGCAGTGAACTTCGATCTGGTATTTCGTGTTCTTCTCCCACCCCGTTCCTTTGTAGGTACTGTCGTAAATGGTCACATCCACATAGCTGTTCCCGGTTTTATCTGCGCTGTATTTTGACCCGCTCGCCGGCTTTGCCTTGAAAATGCGCTTTTTTTTCGAGCCAAAGGACTCACCGGCGTATCCATTCATGTAGTCGCTCCAGCTCTTAGTCGTCAGATACGGAGAGTGGCTCGCGCCTTTCGAGTCATAGATAAGCTGGGAAACGCCCTTACTGGAAACCAAAATGCGCCCCACGGGGTTGGTTGACCCATCGGGATACTTATAGGACGAGGTGTTCATGGTCTGCTTTTCCCACGCGAACATATAGTAATGGTTCGCGTCCTTGAGTCGGAAGATCAGGCCGATGACATCATCATCCCCAGGGTCGTTGACCGTCACCGTAGCGGACCATACGTAGTTCGATAGCTTTTTGGCGTCACTGGTATTCTCGTAAAACGCCCCGATATCCACGGCATCGGACGTGCAGTACAACTGATCTTTCGAGGCATCGTATTTCCAGTCAGACCGCTTCATACCGGAGTTGGGGCCAAGATAATCCCAGTCATCAAAGACCTTGATCATTTTCTCCGTGGTCTCATTGACGACCTCGAGTCGTGCGACCGCCTGCCATTGCGATTCAAACAAGCTGGTTTTGGTGAGAAGGCCCGTCCCACTGGCTTGCCAGGTAAAGTCCAGTTCTTGTCGCTGATGCTCTGCAAATACCGTGCATTGATGCGGAATGGGATTACTTTTCAGACGTGTATTCGGATCATCGCCTTCGGTCCACGGGGACTTGGGGGTTCCCGTATAGGACGCGCGCGGCGGATTGTCTCCGGAGGAGTCCACGTCCGTTTGAACATTCGGGTTATCCGGCGCCGTCTCGGTGGTATACAAAAGATTTCCCGCGGCGTCTTCGATCTTATAAACCGCATTGGACGGCAATCGATCGATGCCATGCGGAAGAACCATCCCAATGAGACTTTGGGCAGACAAGAAACTGGAACCATCCTGGATCCCGATGTTCTTCCACTGCCCATCAAACACGGGCTTCTCATGTTCCAGCAAAGCCTCTGGGTTGAGGACCCAGTCGGTGATCCAGCCAAGGGTGAAGGTTTCCTCCGTCCCCTCCGCCGTGGTATAAGTAGCCGACAGTTTGTAGCTGAAGATCTGGGGCCCGCGCGGATCGGACTCCGATTTTTGCGGAACATAGATCCGATAGCCATCGTACTGGGGCTGATCGTCAATGGCATAGACCTCTTGGGTCTCATCGGCCGATTTCACCGTATCCATTGTCGTTTCTTCATAGGCGCTCATGCCATTGATGATCCGCAGCTTGCCACCTTGAATTGCCTTCCCCTGCTGGTTGGAATACAACACGGATTGGCGGGTCGTGGTCAGTTGGTCATCGGGCAGGACCTGATCCACGTGGTTGTACAGAACCTTGAAGGTCTGCTCTTCATTCGTGTTGAACGCCGTGTAGATTTTGACCCAGTAAATATGCGGGTTCCCTTCCATGCAGCGCGCGTAAATCAGGTAGTTGAACCCGTCACCGAGAGGATTCCCGTTCTCATCGGTGATCTGAATCTCGCTACCCGTATATCGAGTCACCTGCCCAGGTGTGCCGGTTTTGCTGTCGTAGTGGTATTTGAGTTCGAATTTGTAGAACAACGCATTGTCCACGGACTTGGTATGGTTCGCAAACCGGCGAGTCAGGACAAAGTCTTTGGAGGGAAACATGTCATATGGCGGCCGCACAACAACCGGTTCATTCTCGGACACAATCGATGCATACTGCAGCTTCCCGGTCGAATCAGGGACGACGATGGATTCCATCTGATCCAACGGAATCACGTTGTCGGAGACCGAGGACGTATCAATCAAGGCCACATTCGCGTCCGAATCCAGATCCGGCGTGTAGACATAGGCCAGGTTCACATCGCCGTTTGGGACTTGATTACCGACCCGCAAGGCATATTTGTTGTTGGGAAGTTGGCTGAGGTACTCATGTAACTCCAGCCCATAGCCGAGATTCGCGCTGGGCCGGTAATATGCGATGACAACCTTGGAGTCATCTTGGGTCTCGAATAGATCGGTGCCGCTGGCGCCTTTGAAGGCCACCATAACGTCTTTATTGCCGGATACGGCCAGATACTTGGTGACCACAATGTCCGAGCGTTGCAATCCGTATTGCTGCGCATAATCCTGAATCATCGGCTCAAACAAATCCTGCAGCGTCTTTCCTTCAAAGAGCAGGTCAGCGACGTCTTCGCTATCTCGCGTCTCCGCGATGGATTGATCATCTAACTCCAAATTGAAGGCGTGTGCCAGCAGTTCTTGCTTGGGCACGGAGATGACACAACTGACTCGGCAAGAGTATGAGATCATGAGCTCACCTCCAAGTCTTCCTCATCGTCCTCTTCCCCGGCGCGCGGGTTACACCATCCACAAGAGGGCACCGAGATCCCTCGGGCGACATGGAGTTCTTCATGAACGGTCCTTCCCATTTCACGAATCCCATCCAGAAACTTTCGCATCTCTTCGGCCCGCTCTTTTGGAGTCCTCCAGAAGTATTTCTTCCGGAGCATCTGTTTCCACAGCTTCATTCGGCGCCGTGTAACCCGCCATCCATGTTTCTTCTTCCAGTCATACAGGGTCTTAAATGCGTAGTACCAACCCACGACATAAGGCCGCGGCATGTGGGTCATCCTCCTATCGATCAAAAACGGGGGCCTCAGCCCCCGATCACCTTGATGAAAATGAAGTTGCTGGCTTCTTCCACACCCATGTCATAAATGGCGTATACGGGGAACGCTCCAGGCGCGAGATCCTCACCCGAAATGGTGATGGTCGTTTGACCAAACGCATCGGTGATCGGCATGACGGTGCGGGTCCGGCCGAGGGTGTCTTTATACGTCACCGTCAGTTTCACGCCAGGAACTGACATCCAGTTTTCATCCCGAACCGTGGCCGTAATCGTGACGGTATCGTCCACACCCGCTTGGATCGCGGCTTTCGAGGCTTTCAGTTCGACAAAGTACCGTTTGGCCACATTGGGCTGATAGAAATTCAGCAGAGCGACATTGTAGAGGCCATCACATACCGCCTGGTACTGGGATACCCCAATGGGAGTCGGCGCGGGCTGTTCATACAGATAGACCTCACCGGCGCGGTTCGTCTTGCCGCTAAAGACCAGCTCGCCATCTCGGAAGATCTGAACGTCTTTTCTCTGAATGGGGTTGTTGTACTTGTCGAGAACTTTGACGGTGACGAGACACTTCCCGGTTCCGCTGGCCGGAAGTTTGTCGGGAGAGACCGTCAGTTCAATGCTCTTGGCCGTCTCATCGAGCTTGTTCGTGATGTACAAGAACCCTCGATGATTGTGATTCAGGATCGGGTTGAAAGACACTTCATCGGAAGCCCGGTAGAACGGCGTGTCGGTCGCGCCTTCATAAATGATCTCCATATCCCGCATGAGCGCTGGATCATAGGCATCATGCAGGGTGAGCTTGGCGACGTCGTTCTCGACATCGTAGTTGTAATCGACCATGTAGCTGTACAACAGCTTGTACTTCAGGACGATTATATCAGAGAAGCCGAGGTTTTTCATGAACTCCACTACAGATTTCTTGGGATCAAAAACATATTGGGATGGCCCAAGAAGTTCCCCGTTCACATACACCTTGAGCGTGTTGGGATCGATGTCTCGATAAGCCAGGAAGTACCGCGCGCCGCCATTCCCTGTCATCTCGTCCGTATATTCAAGGGTCAGATTCCAGTCGTCATCAAAGAATGTGACCTTGCGGAGAATGTTGCCCTCGTTGTCTCGAACGATGAGGGGCGAACCTTGTTGGGGTCTTGGCTGTAACAAGACCGTGTTGTCCACGGGTGTGGTTACGATATGCACCTTGTTGGCATACAGGTAAAACTCTTTGTCCTGGAAGTAGTAATACCCGTTATGAATCATCGGGCTCCAGGGCAGCGGCGTGGCTTCACGCACCTGTGCCATCACGGTGTAGCCCAGATACGGCACGAAGTAATCCGGACCAATCACTTGCCTTGGGGATCCTGGATACTCCCACTCCAGCCGAACCATCGCCCGATCCGTATCCTCGAAATAGTTCGCGGAGAATGTGTACCACTTCCCACCTTCCAGTTCGATGGAGCCGGTGTAGGTCACGCCACCGGGATTGTCCTTCCAAGCGTCGATGATGAGACGGTTATCGATCCAGAGACGGAATCCATCATCGACGGTCGCATAGAATGTGTACACGCCACTGACGGGGGCATAGATCCGCCCGCGCCAGCTCACCGCAAAGCCGTCCGACATATCGGTGGTCGGCGGCGGGACCATGTCCGGAATGTAGGGTTCTGGCTGATTCGGTACATACACATCCGATGGCACGTCCGGCGGCGGGTAGTCCAGGGTGGTATGACGCGTTTCGCCATAGTCTGGCACCTCTGGCGCCGTCTGCGGTTTGGTGAGAATCTTGGCGTAGACGGATGCGTTTTGGTCTGAAGTCGAAGTCGGCATATTTGTCGTCGGCTGGGCCGGATCATCGAAATACACGCTGGCGACATCGCTGTGGTCGTCTACAATCTGATAGCTGACAATCAGATCGGCTTCATCCACTCCCACGTTGTTGTCCAGAAGCTCATTGATGTCTTCTTGGAACTCTTCCCGAACCGTATGATCGATCACCTGTAATGTTGCAGTCCGGTTGGTATCTGACACGGGGACGGGAACTGAGTTTTGAATGTGATGGCTGAAGACTACCTGCTGATAGGTGGTGAACAAGAAATCCCAAAAGTGCGATTCGGGCTGCGACTGCGTCAGCGGTCCCCATGCGCCTTTGGTCAACACTTTTGTCGAATCCGGATCGGTGACGTGGATCTTTTCTTCTCCATCCACCGTGACAATGATCGTGGATCCAAATACCTGGATGAGGACCTCATGCACAATGTGCTGACCAGGTTCCCATGCTTGATTAAAGTACCCCAATTGCTCTCGCTCGTAGACCAATTTATCTTTCCCGTAGTCTTGCGGGTTCAGGCAAATGTTGCGGAAGACATACATCCCTTTTGTGGGCAAGATCCAATGCGTTTCTGGCGCTTCCGCATCCCACTCAAACGAGTAGAAATTCAACGTATCGGGGTCGAAGCGGAACAAGGCGCCAATCACGTCATCATCACCCGCACGGGTCTGCACCTTGAAGGAGAACGCATAATCCGTCAGGTTCACATGATCGGGATTGTACCATCCAGATTGACCATTCTGATTTTCCAAGTTGGTAACGTCCGTATAACCGTCCTCCGGCGGTCCATGCCAATTACCTTTACTGGTGGGATCCGTATCGAACTCCACCCAAGTCCCTGTAAAGTTATCGATGCTGATGGGACTATTCGTCGGATACACGACGGTCGCATCCAGGATGAAATCGAAGTCCGCGGTATCCGGGATGACTTCTTCGATCGTGAATTCACTGGCCTGTACCGGGGACGTCTCTTCGGCAAACGGAGAGCTGTATCCCCAATCAAAGTTGATCGCCGGGTCAATCCGCGAGAACTGGAACTCGCCCAAGTAATTGTTCTTTGAGGTATCAAAGCCCGGAAGCAACTGATACGACTGAATATGAACCCAGTCATTCAGATGCAAGAGACTCTTTTGGATGACGAGCGTGGTTCCTGAGACCGTGTATTGAGACGGATCGAGCTTGACCCCATTGAGATAAACCTCGACGCCTTCTCCCACGGGATTGGCCAAGGTGAAGACATTGTTCACGGAACCCATCGCGTATTGGACCACGACGTCTCCGGGTGTCAGCGCGCTGCCATGCAGATAGAACTTATCATCCTGCACCGTATAGCCATTGGTTGGGTCTTCTGGGATGTCCACGCCATTGCGTTGAACGCTGACGATCGTGAACGGTGGCGAGTCCTGGAATTCAAATTCCGACTGCATGGGCAGGGCGTCCACCTGAAGGCCACCTGTGGTGTAGTCAATCTCCACCACGTCGTCCTTGTTCAGTGGATCGGTAATCGTCACCGTGCTGCCATCGACGGTAAATCCGGGAATGGGTGTGCCATTGACTTTCACCTTCACATTCCACGCATCGGGAACGTGCTGAAGCGTGAATGCGTTTTGAAGAAGAGTACCGATGTTGGTTGTCACCGTGTATTCCGACGACTCAATGCCACCGTTGTAGACCTGTATCTTCCACACACCCGTCATCGGATTGGTGAACGTCATCAGGTCATACAGATCGTTCTCTCCCGCAAAGCTGTACTGACTGCAGGATTTGATCGAAGTGCCATTGGCGAACTGAGTGATCGAGATGGCCGTCTGACTCCATGTGCCATTGTTCGCAGCGATTCCAAACTGTTCTCCATTCGGGGCTGTCACCTGGAGATCCGGATAGTGGTCACCGGATGGCCCAAAGAATGCCCCTAAGATTTTCAAGACGGGTTGGCCGGCCGGCACAAAGATGGTGGTGACATCCACGACTTGTCGGTCAGGCACGGTACCGACAATGGGCGCAATACCCGGCAAAAAGGCCTCGGACACCGGAGTTCCGGGTTCTCGGTATTCATCGACCGGCTCATTGACGGTGAAGACCTGTTGGCGCAAGCGATAGTCGCCAGTGACCTGGAACTTTTCGCGAGTTGGGTCGATGCGATTCGGCATCTTGTAATACGTGCCGAGCAAGCCATGCGTATCGGTTGGCGCCGGATTCACCCATGTCGCCACGAAGGGGTTGTTGCTCGTCACTTCTACATGGTCGATGATGACATTTTCGTCGTAGTCCGGCGCGAGCGTTGGGTCAATGTACACCGGATCGGTGATTTCTGTGGGCTGATCGAGTGTCGCAAAGTAGTTATTCGGATCATTCACCCAATCCGTATACCAGTCGGTGTACCAGACGTAGGCGTCCATGTAGTCTGAGCTGAAGTTCACGGTCTTGTCTGGATTCACCGATACCTGCACCCTCGGATCGTCGACTTCGACAAACGGCCCTTGGATATTCACCAGATTTGGCGGCAGGTATACGACATCCGTCGGGACATTGATCATATCGGCCTTCCCGGTGTTATCCGAGAAAAAGGGCCGTTTCCCATTGACCTTTCCATAGCCAATATACTTACCACTGATCCAGGGGATGTACCTCGGGTCGGGATCACAGACCACCACGACTTGATCGTTAATGAGATTCGTCTTGATGACCGGATACCCATTGATCGGGTTGATCGGACACAGTGACGCTGCATTTCTCGTTGTGATATTCGGGTTGGATTTAAAGTACATCCACACGGCGTCTTTGCCGACCGGATCCTTGGTTAAGAGAAAGTCCACCTTGTCGTATCCGTGGTACATGACTTCTCCTGTATGCGGCTCGACATAGTGTTCAGGCATTGGCGGAATGTCGATATACAGCCGCTGTTCACTGTTTACCGTTCCCTCGTTTTTCACGTCGGCCGGCCAGATGCCGTGATACCATTCGGTGGTCTTGATCTCCAGATAGTCATTGTCCTTGGCCGGGTTCTTGATGTCACCCGCGATATGCCAACGGACCTGGTCATAATCCGGGTTAAAATCGGCCTCATTCATCGTCACCGTGTAGGTGGCCCACGGGCCGCCCTCAAAGCTGGTCAGCGTTGCCGCCGTCTTCCACCCCTCATATGCATAGACCGAGCAGGTGAAGTCCTTGCTCGACGTCTCGGTGGGCGGGTCACTCTTCCACATCTTGAGGGTCTTCCCGTCGAAACTAAACTCCTCATCGGATGACGTTGGCTCCTCCAAGGTGTAGGTCGGCGTGACATTGACCAACGTCGGGTTGTTTTCCTTAAACTGCTTGATCTCATCGGTAAACAAGGTGGATGGATCGCTGAATACGACAACGGCGGTTGATTCACTCGTGTTATCGGGCGTAATCGTCACCGTGCCCTGTTTAATGAACTCCGTGTCAACCGACTTCCCGGCATCCGGCGGGTTGGTCGTGGTAATGGTCACTGCACCATTGAGACTCGCGTCGATCTTACCGGCCGAAGAATCCTTGACGACACCTTTCACCGATAAGATTTCATACGGTTTTCCTCCCGCGGCTTTCTTCACATCCGCATCGACATAGTCGCTGCCGGAAGAGGCAAGTGTCTTCGTACCAATGCCGTCCCAGCTATCCCAGTTCGGAGAATCCGGTACACGTCCGGAAATCGGCTGCCAACGAGTAATCGTACAAGACGTAAATTCGACTGCCTGGGAGATGTTAAAGAGACCAAAGCTCCCGGTTTCATATTCCGTATCAAACTCAAAGACTTTCCTCCAGTTGCTTGCTCCGGATGGCAGGATGTAAATTTGAATGTGATTGCCATCCGCGTGAATCCGAATGCCATTGCTTTTTTCATAGACCCATCCATCTCCATTGGAGAGGTCAGGCGTATTGACCCGATAAAACTTTCCATTTTTGCATCGGTACACTCGATAATGCCGGTCTCCCCATCCGAGATTGTGGACATAGTTACTCCACGGATCCTGATATTTCTCGGTGACGCAATGGGCTTCCCACTCGGAGTCTGTGAAACCAAGGGGAAGACCATCCAGGTTGTTGCCGGCGCGCCAAGAATACTGCACCCGTTCATCCCGTTCCCACATGAAGCAGTAGAAGTTCTTCCAGTCGTTCTGCGCCTTAAAAATCACACCGATAATATCGTCGTCATTGCCCCAGAGGGGAGCGTGATAGTCAGTGACTAAGTCGATCACAGGCGTAAAGTGAACCTCAAAGTCATTATAGGCCCATGTTGGATTGAAATATTGGGTGTTTCTGGCAATGGACCCACTGAAACGGCTCTGGTTACTGTGGTCGACGACATGACCATTGGAGAGAAGTTCCCAGGTATCTTTTCCAGCCCCCACAAAATGGCCTTCCCCTGAATTCTTGTCGAACAAGGCACGGATGTCGATCGTGTTGGAAATTTCATAGGCACCGGTCCACTCGACCGCATACTGCAGCGTCTTTTTCGGGACGGTTCCGCCAATCGTCATCTTCACCGAGTAGTCGCGCAAGGACTGCAGCTTGCGGGTTTCATTGATGGTAAAGTGAAAGTCCCGCTGCGGATAGGCGTCTACTTCGAACTTGAATGGCGACTCGTTGTAATCCGTAAAGAAGTCACCTTTGTACTGAATAGAATACTGGAAGTCGATCTCTGGATAGATCATCACGCTATGCTTTTTCTTTCCGCGCATCCGAGCCGCATAGTTGAACTTCTGGACCGTGTTTTCAAACTGTGGTTTTTTGACGAACAGATCGTCATTGTCTCCGATGCCAGAGTAAAAGGCATAGGTCGGGTCCTCTGTTCCGCTTCCGTTCCCGTAGATCTCTGTGAGAATGCCGCCACCATCCACATAGGAAGAGGGCGTGCCTGGGTCTCCCCACTGTTCAGGAGCATCTTCAGTCGGGAAGTAGTAGGTGTTTTGATCACCGGGATCCATCTGAATGGGATCCGGGTCATCGCTGGCCTGAAATTCCACCGAGCTGACACTAATGGTGATATCCTTCTGCATCCCGAGCGCACGAGCATGAATCACAGCGGTGCCATCGATAAGCCCTTGAATCTCAATCGAGTTGTCGCTCTGGTTCAGGACTTTGATGAGCCCATTGTCTTCCACCGACCAATCAATCGGCTGATTTTGACCATTGACGACTTGAGCAAACAGAGTCACGGTGTCATTCGGCTTTAGGAGAACCGATTCCGCACTGACCGTAATAAAAGGCTCGGTTTCTCCATACACGGTCGCCACAACGGAGTCCGCGCCATTGTACAAGCGGGCTTGAATCGTCAACTCACCTGTGTTCTGAGGGGTGAGGGTGATGCTCCGCCCACTCTGAACCTCCAGTCCAATCGGGCCGGATTCATCCGAAGCGGTCCAGGTAATCAACGATTCATCCACGGTCATCTCCGGATCCGGCACATCATAGTTGGCCGTGACCGTAAACGGCTGGCCCTTGACCACCTGGAGCTCTCGTGGCGTGATGAAGAATCGGTTCAATTGCTTGTCCTTTACAGGCATTTTGATTGTGGCGTTGATCGGGTCGCCCGTTGCCCCGGTCACGGAAATCGACATCGTAAGGATCCCAGAGGCATGCGGCGTCACCGCATACGTGGATTCGTCGATCTTTTGGATCTCTGCGTCTCCATCCACCAGTGCCAGGATCGATGAGGCGATGTCAAACCGACTGCCATTTTCGTAAGTGGCATGGAAATGAATCTCCGTTGGGTCCCCGACATACGAGGTTTGAACAGATTTACTGAAGTCCAATTGTCCTTGGGGTGCCACCACTTGAACGGTGACAATGACATTCGAGGTGAGGAAGGACAGAGAAACCGTCGTGGTACCGACATTGGTGCCCTGCAAGACGACGCCGTTGTCATCCACGCTGACGAGGGACACAATGGACGGATCATTGATGTAAACCTGCAGTTCATCCATGCGGTCGACGCTCTCACCGCCGACAAGCATCTGGATATTGAGAGTCCCGGTCATGCCCTGTACCAGCGTCACCGTGTCTTCGTCCACGACCAATTCTGGCGGAAAGTCTCCAGCATCTTGGGCAAACACAAAGAGGTTGTCATCTTGAAGCTCCATGACGACGGCTTCGTTATCCGAAGTGGCCAGCAGAGAGATGATGTTGTAGTTGTCTGGAAGTGGGGCCGTGGCAAAACGGGCCAGATGGACCTTAATGTTCGTCTCCAAGAGCGGCATCATCTGGTCTGGAGAGTTGTACAGAGATGTATCAATTGTCGGCCCTTGAATCCAAGTGGTTTCGACCTCCACCTCGTCTTGAACCAGGTCGCTGCACCAAGCGAGTGGCTGTGCGCTTCCATCTGGAGGACAGATCACAGAGACCCGCGGATCCGTCGAGACGATGGTATACGAATCCACCGTGACGGTCATGCCGGCATACTGGTCTCGTAACTGGTTCACACCCGTGGTCGCCAGATATTCGACGGTGTGTTCATCGAGGGTATTGGCCGAGTTCAGGCTGTCATTGAGAGAGGTGACACAACCTCGACCGGTGTAGACCAGTTCGGTGACCGTCTGGGTGGATCCATTGTTATCGATGGTGCAGTTGGCCCAAATCTGATAGTTGAAGTAGCGAGTCAGGATGGGTTGGATCAAGGCCTGAAGTTTATAGTCAAACGTCACGAACGCCATATACTTTCACTCTCCCACCGCTTTGGATCAAAGGTGTAGTTCTTCCAGACTTCAATGTCGGAGTCCCACATGTTTGGCAGATAACCAAGGCCCGTAAACGCCTTGTCAATCGTGTCCCAGGAGCCTTCATCCCAGGTGAACCGTCCCCACATGATCGGCGCCACTTTCTCAATGTATGCCACCCAATTCCGAAGCAATGGGGTTGCCTGTCCATCTGGGGTAAACATGAGCTGGTAGAGTTGTTCATTCGTTTGATCATGTAGCTCATACTTCTCAATTCCGGCGATGAACGAGACCACGTGAGATCCGCCATTTCCTCTAGCCAAGACGATGATGTTGCCGAACTCATCTTGCTTGTACTCATTGGGTTGCAACGTCTGCCCATCTACGCGGAGACTTCTTGGGTCAATGCTGCGGCCTTTGAGGTACAGATGCTTCGAATCATTGGCCCATGTGACGCGTTGGACAAGGCCCAGTTCGCGGGCAATCCCATTGGTGAGTCCTTCGTCACCGGAGTTAGCCGGATAACGGAAGACATCGAGGATGCGTTCCTTGAATTGAGCATTGGTCTCCATAGGCAGGCGCGCGAGTCCTACGAGGAGACCAAATTCGTCAAACGCGTTCCAAAGCAGCTGTGGAATGGGTGTGGACTCAAAGGAAACACGCTGATTCACGTTATTGATGAGTCCACTGAACTTGTCGTATTTGAATCGGGAGTAAAATCGTCGATTGTCGTAATCGATGATCCCGCCATCATCGAGGTCGTTGTAGAAGAACTGCTCGATGGTATCCAGAATCGGAATGGGCCGGCCGTCGTTGTACAGTGTCAGGTCATCGGTCGGCTGAACACTGGGCAACTCATAAATATAAATCCAATCGAGCATCTCGACTTGGAGCGTGCCAATATATTTCTGGCTTTCAATCAAATTGAGCTGCTCTTCGACTTCCTCGAGCTTGAGGCCAAAGAAGTTCAAGAAAAGCTGGCCGATACTTTTGGAGGACTGCCGAATATATGTCCAGCTTGGAAAAGTATCCGCCATGATCTGTGCACGCGCCGAATACCAATACTTGTTCAAGAAAACCGCGATCATTCCGACCTGATTGGCCGTTGCCATGAGTGTTTTGCCATCTTCATTGACGGTGGTCTCCAAGACCCGCCAGACTTTGTTGTCGTCATCATGCAGACAGATGACCGCATGCCGTGCTTCCAAGGTGGATAGCTTATTCAAGTACGGGATGGTGATCTGGAGGGTTTGTTCCTGGACGGGTGATTGGATTTGAAACTGAAGATGGGTTGGCCGGTAGTCTTGGTAGAATGGTTCATCGACGGCCACAGGATCCGATTGAACATCCGAATTCACGAGCCGAGTGCAGTTAATTTCGGCATCGGAGACAATGAGGATGTCCCCATTTGGAGATATGTATGAGTAGCTCAAGGCCCTCACACTCCCTACATGTAACGCATTACACTGATTATATCGTCATTCTCAGGATAAGAAAAGAGCACCCGGCAAACGCCGGATGCCCAAAAGTTACGCTGACATCACGGACTGTTGTCGAACGCCGTGACCGCGTAGATGTACTGCTGGCCAATGGCCACCGTGTTGTCCTGGTAGCTGAGGGTGTTCTTGTCGACCGACCCAATCTTGTTGAAGGTCGCGCCCCCATCGTCCGAACGGTATACATTGTACCCCGCCAGGTTCTCGTTCTTCTTGGCATTGCCGCCATCGAGGACCGAGTCCCAGGTGAGGTGTGTATGACCGTCGCCCGAGGTCGCCTGCAGGTTCTGAGGCACCGATGGGATGGTCTTGACCGGCAATTCGTCCGAGGCCACCGACTCGTTCGGGGTCGCTTCGTTGTCGACCGCCGTGACGATGTACAGATAGCTCGCGCCATCGAGCATCGTCGTGTCGTCGAAGTTGGTGACTTGATTGTCGATTGTGGAAGCCACCGTACCCACCAGTACCGGCGAGGAACCCTCGTCGTCCTTGCGGTAGACGCGGTACGCAGCCAGGTCAGTGAGTGGCGAACTATCCGAGTTGGTCGTTACCGGATCCCAAGCCAAGGACACTTTTCCTTGCGATACCGTGTACCGCAGGTTTTGAACCTTGGCAGGAGCCAGTGCGTCACTCACCATCACGGTGACTTGATTCGACTGTTGCGACTCAAGCGGCATCCCTATCACTCCTTTGTGGATATGCTATAACCCCTCTATGAAGAGCGGTTACGACCATTTTCCAATGAACCCATTCTACTCCTCATTCATGAACTGACCAATTTGCATTGATGACGGACATTACACGTCTCCGATTACAGCTTTCTTGCGTTCAATATGCTCCTTTCGGTTTTGCAGAAAATCTTGGGCTTTCGCCTGTGTATACAGAAGATAGTCAAACAGCCACTCAGACCTTGGGGTGCCATTGGTGATTTCATGCATGGCAAGGATCTGATTGAGTCCTTCTTGGATCCCCATGTCTTCATCCGTGAAGGCTTCTCCATTCAGGCGCTTGAGCATGAGACGCATGAAGGTGAAAAGAACAAACTCGAGACAGGATGCGCCGATATTGGGGTCTGATTTCTCGGAGGCAATGTCAAAGAGGATCTTGTTGATCTTGGCTTGTGTGTCAGGATCCAACGTCGCATAGACTTCTGGTGTAATCTGGCCGTTCAAGATTTGATAACGAAGAACGGTCTCTTGACGGACTTCGTCGGAAACAAGGCTAAAGACTTCGCGTGCCATTGGAATCACTCCTCATGAGAGTTTAGGTCCAGGTGAGTCCATAATTGAGTAACGAGACATCGGGAGGCAACATAGCCTTCAGGCGAATCTTCTTGTCTTGTGGAGACTTGGCTGTGAAGTAGAAGAGTTGCTCAGGGATAATCTGTTCCCATGTAACACCGTCGTCACGAGAAATATAGTACGTTCCCATGATACCTGTGTTCAGTTGATAAAGACCGACATTTTCGACCCACAAGTTTTGTCCTCCGTTGACAGTGTTTATATTAAGTTTATAGGAGGTGTATGTTCTTGTAGAATTCACAGTAAATTCCTGTATCATGTTATCAGACCAGGCTCCAGCGGTAAATGACTGGATAGTTTCCCATGCATGTGTATCTGGATTAAATCCAAGAATATCGAATGTTTTTGGAGCGCATTGAGTGGACCAAGGAGCGTTATTGATCGACAAAGTGAGTTTATCGAGTTTCGCAGCCGACGGTAAGTCGATCTGAACCCACCCCGTCGTATTACTATCTCCTGTTCCCCATTCGGGAGCAGCTCCGTCAAACGCATAATATGCTGGAGTCGATGTGTTTGTTGAAGCGACATATCCCGCAGGAGATGTGTTGCTTGTCATCACTGGAACAATTGCAGTATATGCCGGTACAGATTCTTCGACAACTAACACAGCTTCTTGCGGAACCGCATCCGCAAGTTCTTGAATTGTTACAATGGTCGCCGGTTCAGATCCAGAAGATTTGACCAGTCCATTCGTGGTATCGACGGTATATCCCGAACTCTTGCTTGCATCAATCCCATTAGCGTCAAGAAGGTCGTCGAAAATCATGTTCTGATGCTTGTACCTCATCGACTTGGCCACGGCATTCAGCTTGGCGTTCGCCTTCATGATGTTGATCGCGTCATTGATGATAAGTTGATTGGCGGTTTCGACGACGCCGGCATAGGACTTATCAATTGCATCAATACGGGACTTAGTGTTCGGGAACGATCCCGTCACATCCGGTCCCAATGTCTGATTGCGCATCTTTTCTTCCGCGCTGTATGCAGACGATGCTATACCAAGGCTGATGACATCCATGTTTTCACGCCCTCCTTATACCCAAGAATATGAATAGCCATAGATCTCTTGCCCACTTTGTAAGACGGCTTTGATGCGAATCTGATTCCCGCTTGGAAGATCCGTGAGGTCAACCAACGTATCCGGCTCGACTTCTTTCCACGTCACCCCATCATCTCGCGATACATAAAACGTCGGGTTTGAAGCATTGAGCAATTTGTAGATGACATCCAGGCTGGAGACGGTTGGAGTCAGGGTGTATTGCCGCTCGTTGATAGTCAGTGAATTCACTTGTGCGGTGTCGGTGCTGTATAACTGATCGAGATAATAGGCAAAACGAATTTTGTCCGTGACGCCCAACGCCGCCCATTCATCGGCCGTCAAAGCATTGACTTGATCCGGCAACATCCCATTCGCACCGACGTTTTCAAGATAGGAGATATCTACGGGGGTCCATCCACCTAATGCATGCGATTGCCATGTTAATCCCCCATCTACGCTCACCACAATAATTACCTTGCCAAATCCTGACGTGGTGACATCAAGATTGACAGAATCAATCCCATCTGGTACTTCAATGTCTCCTATAGGCAGAATGAGTTTGGCCGGAGGAATCCCCGTAATGATTTGTGTTCTGGATGGAGATCCGGTTTCATCTGTCCAACACAGGAGCTGTGGTGAAGTGGAATTGAGCTGACGAAGAGCGGCATCCGTTAGGACAGACAGATCGGTCATACCATAAGAGTCAAACATGGCCTTGGTAATAGGCTCTTGCCCTACCGTTGTCCATGCGCCAGATACAAACGCTTTAATATCGTTTCCATCTTGAATTAGATATTTGTTCTGTGCGACTGAAACAACTGCAATCTCGACTCGGCCGTCTCCAGTGTTAAATGTGGCCAACACGGATGAATCTGTGAGAGAGGAATCGAGATAGTTGTCTCCTCCTCGCCCACCACCTCCGCCAAAACCACCTTGACCGCTCGAAGCCCAGGTAGCACCACCTCCGCCACCACCGCCAGATCCATCGTACGGTGTGTCTCCAGGTGCTCCATCTGATCCTGTTTGACCACTATATGTTTTGTTACTATAAATTACTTTACCACCTTTTCCGCCTTGTCCTCCAGGAGAGGAAACGGTACCACCAGCTCCGCCTCCAGTTCCAGTTCCTGGATTTCCGTCTTGCCCAGATCCACCAGGAGATCCTGCACCACCGCTTGTCCCATACAACGTAGTGGTACCATAATGTGTGTCTCCTCCCTTTCCTCCTTGTCCACCGCCTCCTGCTGCCGCAAGAATCAATGCTCCGTTTAAGTTACATAATGTAGCCTTGCCGCCACGGTATCCATTTTCACCAGCCGATGAGTACCCTCCATTCCCACCAGGGCCACCACCTGTGCCACCAGATGCCCCAGTTGCAGCAGCATATATAGAAAGCTGTACGACATCTGTAGGGAGCAGAGTAAGGGTTCCTTGTACAATCCCCCCAGCCCCACCGTTCGTTCCGCCACCCTTTGCTCCATAAGCCGTTATTTTGTATGTTCCATATTCAGGAGGACTCCATGCTAGTGGGTTTGGACTCCAGTTGAACACAAGAATGTCGCCTGCTGAGAGGGTAGACGGCAATGTCATGTTGGAACTGCCTGGCGAATTGATTGTGTACTGAGCCATCATTTCACCTCTAGTCTTTCAATGGATTTCAGAGATGATGTATCAATCGTCGATCTGAAGAGTGTTCCTGCATCTGTCCATGAAGAGTCAACTGTCATCGGAGTGGAATACGAAGTCACTTCATGAAGACTGCCATCAAAAGCAACCTGTGGGTCACTCTGAAACTGACTTGCTTCTGAAGCCACAAAATCATTCTTGAGGTTGCTGACAAATTGATACCCCCCTGACATATCCACTTTGATTTTGATGTATCTCCCTGAAGGTGAAGCAATGGTTCCATCTGAATTCAGGGGTGTATATGGAGAGAAGTTGATTCCATCTGTAGAGGTAGATGTCTCAATCGAAATGGATGTACCAGTTGGTAAAGTATTCGTCACGTTGATTGTATCAAGAGACTTAAAGTTATCTCCTAAGTCAATGACATCCGATTCCCATGAACCTGATGCCGCATAAGTGACTGGAGAATCCTCATCGGCACTCGTTCGTTTCAGTTGCAACTGATCACTCACAATCTCTGTGTTGGTAAACGTACCTTTTGTCAGATCAACGGAAACGTCATCGGTATCGTTGACCTTCGTAGCTATGGAAATCTGAAACTCAGAGGGGACAATATCGGAGTCTTCCGCCGTCGTGACCACAATCGCAGACGGCTGGCCAGATACCACTTCAACAGCGCCGAGGATTGTATCTAAAACATAGCCAGACGACTGTAAAGGGTCAATTCCAGAGTCGTCTTGAAAATCCTCCACCACCATATCCGTATGCTCGTACCGGTTTTTATCGATGATGCTCTGAATGAAAAGGTTGGTTTTATTCAGATTGATGGCCGTCGCCGCCTCTACATCGGAGACATGGTGAGATACTGTAGGAATCTCTTCAGATTCTAACGCACTCAATCGGGTGGCAACGTCGGTATATGCGCCCTGTGGGGTTGCCCCCATACGGTTGGACAGGGCACTCATGGCTTTTTTGGCCTTCATGGCTTGTTGAAGAGCCAGGATATCCAATCCAATCACCTCTTTCACATCTATGAGGCGGGAGGGGGGCGGAGCGACCCCACGTTCTTAAACCCAAGCGTAAGACAATGCCCGAAGCTGTGAGCTCCCCGTCAACGTGGCTCTGATCTTTAGTTGGTTGCCAGAGGCGCAGGAGATGTCCATGATTGTCCCCAAGGTGGCTGCATTCCACGTCGCGCCGCCATCCAGACTGTAACTAAACGCCGCCTCTGGATCCGCGTCTGCGTTGATCATGAGCTTGCTTCTCGGATCCGGAAGTGTCTGGATGGGCATTACAACATCACCCGGACCGATATATGCTTTATTCACTGTATCATAGGTGGCTGTGGTGGCGGCAGTGTCAACCGTCCCCACATCCTCAAATGTATCGACAATCATGTCATACATACTGTATTGAGCAGACTTGATCAAAGCATTGCTCTTGAAATTGAGCTTGGAGAGGTTGATGGCGTTGATTTGCTCGAGGCTCTTCAGCCGGTTCTCCAGCGAAATCTGGTCAGCTTGTACGGAGAGCGAATTTATCGTAGGCGTGACCATCGACACAGGATTGGCG
The DNA here is from genome assembly GCF_001552255.1 of Alicyclobacillus shizuokensis NBRC 103103. Lineage (GTDB taxonomy): Bacteria > Bacillota > Bacilli > Alicyclobacillales > Alicyclobacillaceae > Alicyclobacillus_G > Alicyclobacillus_G shizuokensis. The sequence goes on along the minus strand of NZ_BCQV01000007.1, from coordinate 26,032 downwards.
GTAATCGTAAGGAAATCCGCCGCTGCTTGGTCTATGGAAGTTGCCTGTTCAATATAATAGGCAAAGCGGATCTTTGTGGATGAACCAATGAGCTTTTGCCATTGATCCAGTGTCAGTCCATTAAAGGTGTCCGGCGTCATTACCAAGGATTTCACAGTAGCCAAGTCTGTTGTATCTACGACAGCCCACGCGCCGCCATTGTATGAATGCCACGTTTCCCCGCCATCCACACTCGCCAGCACTCCCAGTACACCAGAACCAGAAACAGAGGCATTAAGCTGAATCGACTGAAATCCTTGTGGCGGAAGATCAATGTCACCCGTTGGAAATACAAGTCGCGGTGCAGGAACAGCGGTGATCGTCGCGGTATGACTTGGAGTCTGTGTATCATCTGTCCAGAACAAGAGCTTAGGCTGAGAAGATGTGAGCTGTTGAATAGCGTCGGGCGTGAGGACAGACAAGTCTGTCATGCCATTTTGATCAAACATGTCCTGAGTGGCAGGAGCAGATCCAATTGTCGTCCATGTACTAGATACATATGCCTCAATATCCATCCCATCTTGTATTAAGAACTTCTTTTGGGGTGCAGGTGGATCTACGACAAGCATTGGACGGAAACCGTAAATAGAATTGACTGAACTTGATCCTGCTTGATCCCAAGTGTTTGCTGCACTGTATCCTCTTGTTACCCTCCATGTACCTGCAGAGGAACCCACAGTAGATGCCCAACTGTATAAACCACTCCAATTCCATACATTGTTATCTCCCGCTGTAATGGCGCCATTCAATGTGGAGTTAACAATGTACTTATCCCATTCATTATTGGTGTCTTGAGAAGATGTACCACCCGTGAGGAGCCGAAGAGTGTGTTCTTTTGATGATGGTCCAATCAATTGAATTGATTTAAATGCGCGGTCTGCAACACCACTGCTGTAGATTTGTACATTGCTAATTTGATAGTAGCGGTAAGTTACCACATCAAATAATACTGTGTTGCGCTGTACTTGTGGTGCAGATACAGATTGGATAGTTGTCCATGTAGAGCCATCGTTGGATCCACTTAGGGTAAAGCTTTTCACTACATAGGATCCGTCTGCAAAATAGCTCATGCCCTGAACACTGATTGGGGATAGGAAATCTATAATGATGTTCTGAGAAGCACTAAAATAAACGTTCGATGATTCATACCCATCAAATATTTTCCATGCATCAGAAAATCCGGATATGGAGCAGATGCCTGGACTTGTATCAGATGTCATTACCGGAACTAGATCTCTGAGAAATGAATAGGGTAATCCACTCCCGCTGGCGATGCCTGCTGTATTTAATGTATCCCATGAAATGCCGCTTTGAATATTTCGGTCCGCCACAAGGAGCTTTCGTCCGAGATAATCTCTATCCACCATGATGAAGTAGAATGCACCATTTGGCGTGGCAGAAGAGGCAGCGGGAATCAAAGAAGCTGTAGATGTACCAAGATTCTTGAATGTCCCGACCTGATCAGATGTGGGAGCCGTATATTCTGCAACAATCCTGTCTCCCACAATCATGTCTTGAATGGATGTACACCATGCACCTGGTACACGGTTACCGTTGGAGTCAACCAAGTACCCATCGGTGTCGATGGCGTCAAACACAAAGTTACTTGCTTGTGTAAGAGTAATTGTCACAGAATGATTTCCTTGTGAAAGTCCAGTTTGTTCGAACACGAGCGCCTGAGCTACTGTGGTGGCTCCGTTGCAACTAAACGTATTCTGAGCGTCATCGATTGCGACCTGAACACTTGTGGGGCCATTACTGTTTACTACTGAGATAATTCTTAGTTTTGTTCCGAAAAACGTAAAGGACACTAAAGCTCCAGTAGCTGTCGATTCCCTTCTTGTTTGATTGAAATTAGCCAACCCAGGCCCAGATACCGAACTCCATGTTCCTGTATAGGTAAGAGCTTTATTTGTATCATCATACCGTTTCCAACCATACTCCGGATAAAGAAGCTGTTGTCCTACTGTAGCCATATGCTCTCACCTCTCTTTATTCTTGGTACTGGAAGACTGGGCGGAAACCGGTAGTTGTGATTGCGGTACTTGACGCCCTGTAGTTAAAATTCCATGACTGTGATGGATTGTTGGACCTTACCACCCTATTGGTCGAGACAGCTATGGCAAGTGCCGGAGTGTCTTGACACCATGTCTGCATATAAAAAGAGCCATTCCCGTGGTGCCACACATTGTCATCTCCGGCAATAATCTTTCCCCCTAGGGTGGAGTTCATGAGGTAGCGATCATATTCATTGTTCGTTGGCCATCCCGGTGAAGCATTTGTTCCACTCGTAGTGTAATTCCCATTCGCATCTGCATAAGCTACTCCACCTGTAAGGGAACGTATGATGGGGTTGGATATACCTTGCTGCGCATATGTGCTGTCAGAAAACACATTAGATGCAGGAGTTCCTTGAATGACCTTGCCAGAATTCAAAGTGTCCCACGAGATGGAGTTCACGATTACACGATCCGCAATGAGTAAACCTTTATCAACCTTTACAAAGTAAAAGGACCACTGAGTTGATTTAGCGCCATTGGACGGATTTGCCATACCAGAGTAAGACATCTCGCTATAATTGCAACTGCCAAGCATTCCGAGTTTTGGTGCTGAATTGCTTCCTACAAATGTCAATCCGCAGACAATATAATCTCCTATATTCATTCCTTGCAGAGTCGTTACCAATTTCCCGCTTGTTGCAGGTGCTGCCATATTAGTTCACACTCACTTTCTCAATAGAACTAAAGGCTGTCTTGTCCAAGACTTGGCTAAACATATGGCCGGCCCCTACCGCACCTTCATCCGTCATCGTGAATGTGTAACTGGTCTTGAGGTGAAGAGCCCCGTCCGCTACTGTATTACTGTCCAATGTGAATGTGTTTTGAGGATCTGAATTGTTGAATTCAAGGGTCGTTGATGTTGAACTTGTCACTGGTGCGGTTAAAGTCACCCTGAATTTCAGGTATCTGGTCTGCGGAATGTTTGCTGGGTCATATGTCGAATAGTTTGAGAATGTAACGCCATCCGTTGAGGAAGCCACTTCAAGAACGCATGACGCTCCTGAGGGTACAATGTTCGTGATGTTGACGCGTGTCGTATCGATCCAATCGCTCGTCAGGTCAATAATAGGAGATTCCCACGTGCCGGAAGTGACATATTGATTCTCTCCAAGACATTTCAGCCGCAGTTGTCCTCCTACAAACTCGGTCCCATCAAAGATACCTTGGCTCAAGTCAATAGGAATGGAGTTACTGGCCTTTAATTTCGCCGCTTGATCTTCCAACCATGCCAATCGATCGGCAACGGTCGCAAACCGGCCTTCCGCCAGCGGCGCGACAACGTTGAGATCAAGATTCTTAATCTTATTCAAGGCTGATTTGGCCTTGCTCATCACGATGGCATCCATTGTCTTTCACCGCCCTTACGAAATCGTGGTTGTGGTCGATACTGCGGTGATATTGGTGTTGGTGGAATCGTAAGTGTAGGTTTTAGTCACCGTCACCGTCTTGCCGTCTTCAATGAGTGTCTTGACAGATTGTTGAAGTATGCCGTTGACGGGATCTGAATACGTGTAGGTAACGGTATAGGCGAAGTCCCCAGTTACCGTAACAGATGTTACGTTGCCATAATCATCGTAAGTGTACTGTTCTGTGTAGTTTCCGCGCTCTGACACCGCGTGGATTTCGGCCAGCAGGGCATCCGTAAGCTGGGGTTCGCCAACGGTCTTTAGACCCACTGTGCCAGAGGCTGAGGACAGACTGGATACTTCGGATTCCAGATCGGAAACACGGGTGGACATGTCCTTGCCACTCGCGGTTTTGGCGTTCTCTAAGTCCACGATGACTTCCTTATTCTCCATGTTTGTCATGCGGATCGACATTTCTTGGCCGGTTGTGTCTTTGGCCATCTGTAGGTCTTTGATCACATCTTGAATGCTCGAGTCCAGGTTTTTCAGCAACACCGAAGGGCCATCAAGCCGGTCGGACAGCGAGGGAAATGTCCCTCGGGCATTTCTCAGGTCTTCAATCAGTTGCTGGAGGTCCACACTGAGATCGGATTTCAGAATCTTGGTCAGCGGCATCCCTATTTACCTCCTTATCGGGTGTTTCAGCTTACGTTGACACTGGAGACCACGATTCGCTCGTCATCATTGACATTCTGGTTGGTCAGCAACGCCGGCTCATTATTGAGATAGAACTGGGTGATCGTGAATTCCTGAATCCGGCTATCCGCATCCATGATGGCTTTGACCAACTCGTTATAGATCAATCCCTGCCCCATACTGAGGTTGCCGATGTAATTGTAGATGGCCGTTTTCACGTTCAATTGAATCAGTTGTGCATCCTGGTCGGAAACGGAGTCTGCAAGGGTAAGCTGCAGGCTGATGTCGAGGGGAATCTCTGTGGGAAGCAGAATATTGTCCCGAACACCGAACGCTTTCACATCCTCGACGGCCGCTTGGACTTGGCTTTGCACACTCTCCGGTGTAAATCCGTTGGAGGTGATGACGTAAAAGCTAAAGCTGCCAGTGCCCTGCGCATACTCCTTCTCCACCACATCATCCACACCTGGAACCGGTAGAATGGCCAGACGCAATGCGGTTAAGTTGGCGTTTGCCGCGGCCAGCACCCGTTGTGAAATCTCGTATCGATATGTGTCATCATCAATGAGGACATCATTCATCTCGCCTGTGGTCTGATCGATGACGGTCGTGGTTCGACGAGGGTAGCTAAAGAGTCCACCGATGAGATCCAGATACTGACCTTCGGCGGTACTTAGAAATCCCATGTTCAGGATCGTTTCTGCATAGTCGTATAGCCGTGGATACTCGTCTTTCATGGCCTCGACCAGCGCGCGGGCAATGGCTCCCGGCGTGAGATTGGTAATCGGTGTGTTCGCCGGGATGTAGGTCAAGGCATCCTGGAGAATCTGATCGGCGGTTCGTTTGATCAGGGTGGCCACATCACTCACCCCTTCCCCTACAACTGAGAAGTCTGTTTGACAACCAGTGGCTGATCGGCGCCGGCGTCAAGAAACACGTAGTAATCGATCTGGTCGATGCTGGTCGGCACTGGCCGGATGGTCAAATCCGCAGGAGAAAACCGTCCATCAAACGTGAGTGTTCGCAAAATCTGAGCCGCTCCTTGATCCGCGGTGGCCCGGGTATTGGGTTCCCCCTCAAGAAGCTCCAGATCCCCGCCAATATCCGGGTGCGTACTCCAGTCCCCCGTCTGTGTGCGAATCCGGTTGGTCATATCCTGCCGGGGACATTCCCACTGCTCAGTCAAGGCTAAATCGCCGGTTACAGGGTCCACCTGTAGATCGCCTTCAATTCCATTTCCGTAGAAGCGTAAGTCATAATCGTCATACCGAAGTGCCATCGGGAGTCCCTCCTAAGATCTGCAACACGTCTGCAAATTCCTTGTTGATGGGGTTGAGCGGCTGCTTGAAGTTGGGGTCGTACGTCTTTGTTTGATAGCAGAGGAACTGAATTGTGGGAGCGACAAACGTAATGCTTTGCGTGTCTGGGTCGATCCGAAAGCCAAGTCCATAATCAGCGAAACCTTCGAGCGTACCACTGGAGCGGGCCAAAATGCCGGCGCCTGTCATACGATGCACGAAGCCGACATCTTGATTGTCCGTCCCGTTGGTGGCATGAAACTGGTTGACCATATCGTCGATGTCAACGTCTGGCTGGAATTGAATATCATTCAAAGTGTCCGTCCATGACATGCACTTCACCTACCAGTTAAAAAGTTTGGAGACGAAGTTGGCGACACCAATCTGAAAGTCATTCACAAGGACTTCCAACCCACTTGGGTCTCGATAGTAGGCCGTGATAACGGCATGCGACTTATCGCCGCCAATGAACTCTACCCATACCCGATCATTGGGTTTCAGACCGTGGTCTAAAATGCCCTGTGAGTATACAAAGCAAGGCACGTCAACATATCGCTGATACTTGCGCCCCATGAAGACGTCGATGTCTGCGGTGTGCCAAACATCCTTTTCAATCTTGGCGCCTTTATGCCGGCTGCAGTTGCAGATATCTGCCGCCGGATGAAAGTTCACGACATACCCAATCAGGCCGGAGGTGTGGGTATCACCCGCCGCCTCCCGACCTTCATGGGCTAGCTGCTTGCGAAAATGACTCGTCTCAGGCATTCCGATCAGCCCCTCGGATAGGACAGATGTAAGTGGTTATAGTGGTCATCACGCTGCTGAATCACAACGTTGGGATACTTCTTCTTCATGGCTGCGATCACGTCCACATCCCCGTGAATGATTCCGCCGAAACCAACCTGAATCGCTAGGTCAATCAAGGTCTCGAGGTTCTGCTTTTCCTTGCTGCCTTTCGGGAACCGGACCTGTCCGCCGATCCGCGGGGCGTCCGGGGTATCGATGTCAATCGCCCAACCGGTCATGTGCCAGCTGCCCGACTCGACGCGGTATGTGGAGGTCAGATTCAGTTTATCTCCCGTCTTTTGCTTGTATAGCCTCGCCAGTTCATCGGCCATTTCAAGCGTACCCTTGTGTGCGTACTTGATGGCCGCGCTGCCATCGACCCATGTTTGCCCCAGGTGTTTGAGTCCGAAGGATGGGACATAGGCCAATCTCTGTTTGGCTTGTGCCGGGGTCAAATAGTATTTCTCTCGATGGTTCGGATCGGGCGGTGTCTCATCGATCTTGACCTTAGTGGCGGTGCCTGGCCATTTGAAGTTGGGATCGAGCTTTGCAATCTCTTTCATGATGTTGGCGATGTCCGTGGCCCAGTGTTTGTCCGTGGCATACTTCTCATTCATGCCTTCCAGGGTCGGACCCTTATCCTTGCTGTAGAACTGTCCACCGGGTGTCAGATAATCATCCTTCACCTTGTTGGCCACGAAAATGATGCAGTGTTCATCGGAGTCAAAGGAGTCGGCGTCGCCATAGGGGTTGGAGTCGTATGCACCGTAGCCAAACAAGTTGTGTTTGTCTCGATAGATCTGAGACGTTCCCCATCCAGATTCGTGGGCGGCGTGAGCGGCAAAATACAAACCATTCATGACGCGCCCTTCCTTGGCTTGATGTCCCGGAAGCGGTGGGATCTGCTTCTCCAACTGGACAAAGTATTTTCCAAGCCCTTTGAGATGACCGCCTCCATTGGCCGCAAATGCCTTATCAATGGCCTCGGCGCTAATGCCACTTGGTTGATTGAGGTCGATCTTCGTAAAGTCGGTGCCATCGTAGTTGTAGCCATCCCCGCCACTGATGAGCTGGGCAATCTCACTCGCCAGATTCGAGATGGCATTCTTGATCAGAGAAGGCAGTTGACTAATCTCCTGCAATCCCTTTTGCATGGCGCTGATCTCATCGCTGTAGTCCGGCTTCTTGTTCTCGTCATCCAGACGCTGGAGTTCGCCCGACATCTCTTTCTTGGCGTTCTCCAAATCGGTGTTGTACCACTGGATTAGCGTCGGGTCATACGGAACCGGCCGGCGGTATTGCTCAAAGAACGACATCGCGGAACTGCTGGAGCCCGTTGACGACCCATTGCTGCTCGCTTTTACTGACACTGGATTGTTGGAGCTTCCAGCCGCGCCATACTGCGAGGTGTCAACGCCGAGGAAGACGGAGAAGATCGTGGACGCGACGCCATTGGTCAACAGGGACTGCCACATGTCTGGGGAGTCTCCGACCACCGATCCCTTATGGCCATTGAGTCCGGCCGTAAACTCGATGCCTTCTTTCTTAAGGGGCATGACGAGGCAAGCATGGCGCGTGAAGAGGAATCGCTTGAGGAACTCACCCACGGTCGCGGTCAGAAGCGACATGGCCATCGTCTCGACCAAAATGGCGATCCATCCAATGGGACCGGCGAACATCTCTGCCCCTACAAGACCGGCTTGTGCAAATCGAGCTGCCATTCCAATTGCCTTTGCGCCGCCGGCCACAAACTTGCTTGTAGCCTTCTCCAGTCTCAATGTTTTGGCAGCTGAACTCACCTTATCATAGCCCCAAAAGCCTTTTTCGAGCAAAGCAGAATCGCCTCTGTTGAGCAACTCCTCTATCTGCTGTGCATTGACACTCCCAAGGGTATCGGCCGTTTTCTTCAGAAGCCCGGACTTCTTCCACCGTTCTATGGTTTCTTTTGAAACCATGTCAAACTTCCGGGTATACGTCTGCATATCGCTGCCGTTCCACCAATTGTTCAGTTTTGTGCCGAGTTTCGTGGCGTCGAATTTGGCCTTGAGCGTCTTCATGTTGTTCTTCGTCATGGCCCAAATGGCGTTCATGATGGGCAATGCACCGGTGTACCCGGCATTTCGGAACATACTCCGCAGCTTCAACGTGACCAACAGCGGTGTCAATGTGGCCGTCATCGAGAACGCGCCATTGATCACTTTCCGGTCGGAATTGACCACCACACAGTCCGGCTTGATGGCTGTAACATAGCCCATATCCAGGGACATGATCTGCGTAACTTCCTTGACTTCCGCAGGCCCCGCCATGTCGATGTACTCATCATGGATGAGGATTTGGTCGAACGGCTTTACTGTTGGATCACCCATCACTGTGAGGTACCCATCGTACATGTCCTTCACATAGTCACGAAGGGCGGATGCCGCGATTTTGATGGCGACGCCCTCATCGAAGTACCACTTGAATGGTTTGTTAAGCAGACCTCCCACGAAGGGAACGGCCTTTTCAACAAACCAGATTCCCTTGGCGTTCACTTGTGTGTCGACGTTGACCGTGCGTTGCTTCTCCGGCCAGATGTCCGCGTCGACATAGATGGGGCGCGTGGTATCGAGCTTGCCTTCGTTCATGAAGGTGCCAATCGCCACGGTGTACATATTTTGCTCCGAGGCAACGATGCTATTGTCAATAATGCTCGTCCACGAATCGTACAAATGGTACTGGCGGAACGGCTTCATGAGCGTTCCCGTAATCTTGTTATTGTCGACGACGTACCCATAGTTGAGCGGGAAATACGGTTTCCCCATGAAGATGGTGCTACGGAACTCAAATGGATGAACGGCCAGAATGTAGTCCGGTCCCATGTAGGCACAGACACTTAGAACATCCCACACCGTCTTGTCGTACAGTGTGATGTTAATACTATCTTCCTGTCCCTGTCCAATACCAAACATGTCTTCGAGCTTGTGCCAGAAGGTGTCGTTCTCGACATTCAACAGACCGTTGGTCTTGTAGATGTTCATGTTGATCTCGTAAATGTCTCGGTCTGTACCTGAAATCAGCCATGCGATGGGCAGAACCCCTTTGATGAAGTCCTGACCAGAGATCGGTACACCATGCATACCAAAGTGCATGATGCCCAGGGAGTGGCTATAGTACGCTTTGTTGCTGAAGTCTTCCCACAGGTTGCCGATGAATCCGCTGATGCCGCTGCCGCGATCCAGAAGCAGGTCGTCGATGATCTCAGACGGTTCCTTCTTGGCCTGCAGGAATCCATCCGTGGAATCGCCAGGCTTCGCCTTGAGCTTATTGGTCAGTTCCACCCCATCATCCTGGACGATCATCGTCACGGTATCCCCGTTGTTCTCGAGCTGTGTCACCGTGCCGTTCATGATCGTCGGCAGCTCTGCGGCATTGGAGCCGTATCCCATGCGGAAATGCACTCTGGCCCCCGTGCGCAGGAAGATCGACTTGTAGTAGTTCGAATTCCGGTCGCGGCTTTGCTCAATGTGTGCCGCCTCCATCGTTGGCACAAAGAGCGATTCAAACAGGCTCAGGGTGTTGGGATGAGTCAGGTCCACGCTCTTCGTTGCATCCGTCAGGTTGCCAAAGACGTTGCACATTTCCACGACGAGTGTGCTGGAGGCCTGTTTCCGGTTGTTCGTATAGGTGATGTCCGATACCGCCGAATACCCAAAGAAGTGATCCGCCAGTTTCACCACGCCGTCCACGTACTGACCCTCATCGATGAACACCATAAAGAAAGTCGGGAACGCACGAATCAGTCGGCCGCGTCGGTCGTACTGAATCATGTCCTGGAACATGCCCCGGAAGGTGAAATCGTCACTCTCATAATCCGATTCGTTTCCAGGCTCATCGGGTTGGAACTGTGCGGACAGATCTTCCTCGGTGTTGGCCGGCGCTTTTTGGTCAGCAATGGGCAATGCCGAATACTTCTTCTTCAGATCCTGGCTGGACCACTTGGACTCTTTATCCATGTCCGAGAGGACGGCCTTGATCTTGGCCGTGAGAAGGTACGGCAAGCGTTTATTCTGACTGACCAGGTCATTCCACTCTCGGCCGAAGCCCAGATACAAAGCGATGGCCGCGGCGTACTTTGCCTTCTGAATATCCTTGTCGGGATCCAGGCCAAGCGCATCATATACGTTCTGATTGATCGTCCCGGCATCATCAACTTGGCTTAGGTAATACTTGAGGGCCGCTACGCCTTGGGTCACGTTGTAGACAATGCTCCGACCCAGTGCCTGCGCATCCCCCATCAAGGGACTGACGCGCATGACACCGATATAGGCAGCTTCTTGAATCAGGCTTGGGTCCTTAAAGTAATGCAGATCCGCAGTCTGCATGACCGGGATGTTGGAGTCAGATACCGTGATGTTGTCCAACTCTTTGTTCGCGCCAATTCCAGGATTGTAAAACTGCCGCAGCTTGGCGTCGTTCATTTTCGCAAAGGCAATGACGAACCGCTGGTCCAACCCTTCTGCAGCGGCCTTTTCTCGGATCAGCGTTTCCATGTCCGCCGTCGACAGGTTCTTCTGGTCCGCCGTATCCGGGGGATCGCCCGAGGAGATGCCAGATGTAGGATTGTCATACTTGGCACTTTTCTCGTCGATGTCCTTTTGGGTCTTTTCGTCTGGATTGGCTGTACTCGGCGTAATCTCCGCTTTACCACCGCCGGCATCTCTCAATACGGTGGTGTAGGACTTCGCCACTTCGTCTTTGAGCATGTTGTTAAACTCAAACGGGTCCTCGTACATGATGAAAAAGTCCGGGTCGACGAAATAGCCACCGTTGGTGTTCGGAATCGAGAAGCCGGCTTGCTCGACTTCCGCATACGTCGGGAGTTCGAGATCGGGATACACCTCGATGATCTTGAAGGCTTCCCGGATGGCTGCGTTGTAGACCGCTTGTTTTTGAATGTCCAGCTCGTTCCATCCATCGCTCGTGATTTGCTTCCAGAACGGACGATCTTGCAGCCATGACCAAGACGTAAGGGGTGTCAGCATCTTGAGGAACGAGTTCGTGAACGCTCCACCGAGATCCCACTTCACGTTACCGCCAATCATCTGGGTTTCCGCCAGCCGCTGCTGCATCCGGTTGTACGAGGTCATCTGTAACGTGACCTCGAAGACACCCGGCATGTTTTCCACGCTGCGAACAACCATATCATCGATGATGACGTAATGCACTCCAAAAAGCCGGGCGAGTTGATTATCAAACTCAAGAAAGCCGTTCGACAGTACCGTATGGTACTCCCGGGTCAGATATGAGGAACGGCGCACGAGGTTTTGCAACGACGCAATCGCTTCCTCGTCATCGGTTTGAAATACCGCGGCAAACACGGTGTCCTGAGACCCAAGGTACTGATGCGTCGGGGCTTCGTGCATCTGCAATTGAACAGTGCTGATAATGTTCTGGAAGCTCGCAGATAGACTCACCAGATGGAGGTTGGGGATGGGCCACTCCTCCATATGAATGTCGTACTCGAAAATAGCGCTTCGAGCTTGTTGGTCAAGTTTGTTCCAGAAATCCTCGTCGGAGGCGAATTCATTCTTGATGTCCTGCACCGGATCGGTCGTTTGGGTCTTCTGCAACCAATCCTGATACAGCTTATTCTCCTGTACCCTCCAGGCTTTCATGGCACTTAGATCCTGCTCGGAGGCTACACGGAAGATGTAGCTGTTGTCCAGATCCTCGGTGAGCGGCTCGAAATAGCGGATGTACCGGTATTTCGAAGGCTCTAGGTTCCTTTGGTAGTACCAACGAAACAGCGGCCAGTTGATCATCTCATCAAAGGTACGGCCGGTTTGATCGATGAGATACGACCAAGGGTTGAATGCAAGAAGCTGAATGGTCGCGGTCAGGGTCGTCGGGAAACCAGGTGTGGTTGTAACCGTCAAGCCTTCGACCGTGACCGCTTCGATCTTGTGGACGTTATTTAGATGCGTGTTCTCAATCGGCAAGAACGGACATTTCATAAACTGAGCCAAAAGCGGCCGGAGTTCGTTATTGATCGACTGTGTATCTGGAAAGAACAACGTCAGCTCAACCACTAAGTCCGAGTATCCGCTTTGCTTGGCAAAGCTGCCGCGGCCACGCAAAATATTGATCCGGTCGGATCGCACGCGCCGCGTCACCTGAATCGCCGTTGGCGGTACGTAAAACTGTGTATCTCCAATTCGCAAATGATGGTCAGGGAGCGCCCCATATAGGGCGTCCCGGTCATCGAGAACGGTTGTTGCCATGGAGTTTCCCCCTACATCGCCATCGATTGCTGAACCTTGTCTCGATACCAGTTTCGGTTCAGATTGGCGGTGTTGTCCGTATAGTTGACCGTCATATTCGAAGGGCCGCCATTGTACCCCGCATTTCGCATGCCTTCGTGAACCATAGGACCAAAGGATTCTTCTGGCTGTTTGTCTCCGCTGGCAGAGATGGAGATGTTGGCGCCTTGAGGAGAGGGTTCATCGATCGGAGAAATCGCCGGAGTCGGCGGTCCCGGAGGCGGTTCAAGTTCCGTTTCATGAAGGGTATTATAAGCCATTATACCACCAAGTCCGAGCATTCCGCCGATGAATCCCCACTTGTTTCTCGGTTTTGAGAAGAATGTCTTGATCCGATCTGTAATGGCCTGCATCGTTCCCGGACGAAAGGCATCGACGATCCCGCCTGTGGTATCCTCGAGCGTCTCACTGATGAAACCCGCCAGTCCACCCGCGCGCTCCGGCCGTCGAAGTGGCTCTTGGGTTTGGAACGGCTCGACCCGGTATTTCGGCAGGCCGTCTTCGGATTCGACACCCATCAAATCCTGAAGCATTTGCAGGAACGGGTTGCTGCCCGTGGACTCACGATCTGTAAGCCGCCCCTGTACGGCCTCCATCAATGGTGCCAAGCCGGTCTTGTTGACGCGCCATCCGCCGGCCGTACCGAAGTTGAGCGTCGGGTTATAAAGACCGTATTGGAGCTTCGTGGTGATGTCCTTGAGAACGGGTACAGCTTCACGAAGGCGGTGCTTTTGAGTCAGGACACCGCCAAAGTAGTCCTGGTCAATGGACTCTAGCTCATCCCAGTTTCCAAGTCGCATGGCATCGAGCATCTTCAAGGCGCCGATGTCTGTGCCACCGTGTTTGGAGGAGATGATCCGCTGGACCAAGCCCTGGCCAAAACTCTCTACCGCCGCACGCTGGTCCCGATCCTCTACAAAGTCTGCGGCAAATTGACGGAGCTTCAAGTTCATCGTATCAGCTAGACCGACAAACATCTTCCCCATCTTTGCCTGAGTTTCCGCATTGCCAGGTTCAATCTGGCGGAACACGCCACCTTGGTCGGCCGCCAAACTCTCCAAATCAAAGCGACGCGGGGATTCGGCAAAGTCGTTGAGGATCTTTTTGGTCCGCTGTGCCGCCATCTTCTCTTCCATCGTTCGAATGTGGCGCCACTCGTTTTGGATCTCTTTGTCCGCCGCATAGAAGAGGTTCAGCTCGTCACCGTCGGCGTCGGCCTTGAGAAGGTCCGCGATACCGGACGTCACGTGAATCTCTCCCGGTGCGACATCACTGCGCATGTGGAGAATGGCCTGTTTCAAAGCATCCTGGTGGAAGGTCGGATAGCGGTTCACGATGACTTCTCGGGTTTGTCCATCCGCCAAATCGTCATAGATGCCCATCTTTCTCGCATCATGCTCACTGATAAAAACATGCTCACCTTGGAGCATCTGTGATTCTTCGGGTGAGATCAGCGCGGCACGTCCACGCATCGAGGACGGGAGACGGACCTTGAACGTCGATTCTCCGGTTTGTCCTTTCGAGGAAGTCACATTATAAGCCAGTGTGTTAATGTACCGGTCCACGGCCGATTGCAGCTCGTTGCGTGCATCGACGAGTTCCTGATTACTTGCGGCCTCACGCACCGCCTGAGCCTTGCGATAAATGTCGGCAATGCTTTTTTGAACCTCCGAGAGATAAATGTTCTTGCCCTGGCCGCGAAGCTCAGTATAGGGGATGAAGATCTTATCAATGGGCCGTGAGAGGTTCTCCCTGGCACCGCCATATCCGCGCGCGTATTCCAGAACCTGAATCCGCATGTCCTCTGGCAACTCCGGCAGGGCAAACCAGAATCCATGTTCGTTCGACTTGTCGCCAAGCAGTTTTTCAATATGTTGGCGGTCAAAGATGGTGCCTGTATAGTGTTCTTGGGTCGGTGTCACTTCGGAAGCATCCGGGAGAGGACGAAGGTCATGGACACCAAGCCGCACCACTGAGTCTTCACTAAAGCGTGGGTCCACCACATTTTCTGGCGCCACAAACGCCTCCATCGACTTGAGAAAATTCACGGTCTCCTGCCTGCGGCCGATTTCGAGTCCATGTCTCCGCATGAGATCGAGTACATAGTTTGCCGTTTTCTCACGACCTGTAGCTTTGAGTACACCAATCTCACGGTGGCTGTAGCTGGTTCCCTTATATTCGCCGCTGGAAACAAGGTCATCATCTTCATCCATGTAGAAAATGTGTTTGCCTTCCTTGTCGACGATGAATCCGGTTGGGGCGACGTTCGCCATGCGGAAGTCACCCAATCCCCACACCGCCTGGTATTTCTGTGGCTTCGTATTGACCAAGAGACTCCGATCAGCGCCTTTGGCCTTACCCAGCGCCCGATCCAGCTGCTCAGCGACATCGCGGAAGGCCTTGGCATTGATCTCCTGAAGTTCCTTGCTCACGTCTTCGAAATAGGAACCATTCCAACGCAGACCAATGTTCGCTTGATGAATCATCTCAATGGCGCGCTGGCGGTCTCGTTCGTTCTGCAGACCCATGGTAAAGGCAGCGAGCTTCTTGGCCTGTGCCGCCATCATGGCACCAAAGTCCTCGTGTTTCGTGACATCGGTATTCATGATACCGGCGACGCCTTTGACGCCCGTGATGAGTTCAAGCAAGCGCTGTGATACGCCTTCACCGACCCGCGTCATTTTCTCGCCTTCGAAGAAGAACTTGAAGGGCTTCTCTCGCCAGGTCACACCAATGCGGCCATCGGTGCTCCAGAGTGTCCCTTCATAAGGCCGGTCATAGGTAATCTCGGTACGCTTTCCGCCGATCATCGCCCATCCAATGCGTTGGCCTGGCTTTAGCGTGGCGCCTTCGATCGGCTCCCCATTGCGAAGCAGCTTCTCATCCCATTCAAAGGTCGAAGGATCATCTCCCATGTCATAGAACTTCTGTCGTTCGACCTCAAGGGCATTGATGAGGTCACGGTTGAAGACGGCTTGCTGTTCGTAGACGCGGCCGATGCGCACTGGATCGATGTTCCCTTGTTCATCAATCCAGCCCTCCTCCTGCAACAGCCGACGACCTTCTTTTGTTTCCGCCAGTTCCATAACCCGGTTGCGAAGATCCGCCTCATTCATGTAGGTCATCTTCACGTTCATGCTGAAACGATCCTGATGTGCCTCCCGCAGCGCGTGCTGCAGTGGAGTGGCTACCAGTTCATTGAAGTTGTGATACACCTTCGTCTGACCCAGGCGCTCCACAACTTCCGGCAAGAACCGCGAGACATTCTGGAACTGGATCGGGTTGTCGCGGCCCATGCTGGTGAAGGTACCGTAAGTAACCAGATCCCGGCCGTCAATCAAAGACCACAGGTTTTTTGCCACCATATCGCCTTTGATGCTCGAGGAGTAGATGAGACGGCCGTGTTCCTCCGCCCACTTCCTCGCATTCATGACCAGCTCCGCCTGTCTGTCGATGGTCAGCGCCGAGATGTTGACCAGACGCTTGAGTCGGCGGTTCCCTCTCTTATCCGTATAGAAAACCTCGTCGGGGTTCACAAAGTCGCTTCGTTCCTGACCAAATTCATCGGTGTACTTCTCCCGCAAGATTCCGCGGTTGTACAGGTCGTGAATCATGGCCGGAGAGATGTCGACGCGACCGGTGCGAACCAGGTCCGCCGGGTTGTTATTGTACAGGTTGTCCTTGATCTCAAAGTCCTGCAAGTTGATCGTGGCCAAATGATCCAGTCCCTTGTTGAGTCCCTGACGAACCAGGTCATTGGCTCGCTTCCAGTCACCTGCCTCAATGGCCTCACGGATTGCGTTCATGCGCCGCTCGCCGGTCAGGTGGTATGCCATCATCTCGGACGAGGACATCTCCCGAATGACCTGCTTGCCTTGTCCAGGCATCCAGGTGACGCGGGAGTTAAGTTTCCGGTTTCCGTATTCAATCGTGCCGCGCTCAGTCACAAGCGGAACCGTCAGCTGAAGCGCGTTCGGATGTTCTTTGCCGGACAGGACATGTTCCATCACGCTTGCACTATGCTCCGGGTCATACATGTGGATGACCGCCGCCGTCTTGTCCTTTGCCACCGACAAGGCAAATTGCATATGCGGGAACATCTCTTGATAGCGATTCAGCACTTCCATGACCGCTTGCTTGTTATTCGGTTCCAGGCCCGTAATGGGGTTGACCCGATCCAGCTCCTCATCAAAGAAGCGCGACATCTCGGGGCTCAGGCGCAGTTCTTTATCACCAAAGGATCGTTGAATGGCGACTCCCCACGCACCTTTCGTTTGATCGATGGCTCGCTGAACCAGTTCCTTGGACACATCATCCGAGATCTTCTGAATGGCCTTTCGCTCACGAAGCGACAACACAGTTTCTTTATCCCGGATGATTTGTGCGCTGGCCATCAGGTGCTGCACAATCGTCCGGACCGTTTCACTGATGCCTTTGGTATTCGCGTTCACCTGATGGAAATACTCCGCCGTGTCATCGTCAATGGCGCTGCTCTCGCGCAACGAGTGAATGAGAGACGTCAGCTTCTGCTTTCGGACCTCTTCCCTTTCATGTGCGATATGGCGATAAATACTCGTTGACGCCGTGGTGGTATCCGTGAAGTTGATGTATACGGGCTTCTTTGTCTCCCGGTCTCGGAAATGGAGACCACGGTTCTCATATTCCTCAAGCGGAAGCTCCTCGACATGACCATCGTCGCCAACAACTTCATTCAGATACTGATTAAACAGCCGCCATGCAATATCGCGCTGCCGGCGCGCTTCGAAGAGACGGTTTTTATACTCTAATTCGCTCTCATTGCGTCTCCTCGTCGGTTCAGGAAATGCCTTTTCGATGGCTTCCAGCGCCGGCATCATCACCGGCAATTCCGACCGAAGCCGACGTTGCATGTACCAAAAGCTCTCCCATTCTTGTTGGTTGAAGCGCTCCTCTGGAGTGGAACCGGGTTTGCTGTAGAAGTCCATGCCTTCGAGCATCTGTTGGTGCGTAATGCGCCGTGTGGGGTCTATGATGTTGCCGTTCTCGTCAAAGTTATCCTGCATGTTTCCGGCTTTACCTTGAAGGCGCTTCTCATACATGGCGGCGTTCTGATACATCCGCCTAGCTCCGATAAAGCCAGCCGTCATGCCGCGACCGGCCCCCTCCAGACTGGTTAGACGGCGATACGCGCGCCGTGCGTACTCTTCTCCATGACGCTTTCGGATTTTGTTTCTGGTTTCCTCATCCGCCCCATCCCAGTTGATGAAGCTTCTTTGCAAGAACTCACCAATCTGAGCCATTGCATCCTTACCTTCTCGAATAATGAAGGCGTAACGGTCGTTATCTTGGTCGTACAATTGAATCGCAAGTTTGAGCGGTTCTCCCTGTTGGTTAAGCCTTCGGATTCCCTGCACTTCATAGAACGTATGGGTATTGATGATCGTTCGGTTCCAGCCAGGATTATAGGGTACGAACTCTCCATCCCGGAGGACAGCTTGGTGATCTTCCATTCCCGGCATGGCCATCACGCCGCCGACAGAGAACAGCTTCTGGCCGACTTGAAGTTTCGCATCACTCCACGTAAACACTGGAGAGCGATGGCTGAATCCCGTTGTTGGATCAATCTTTCGGTCCTCAATCTGACGTTGGATCCACGGGAGGGCTTTGGCAAACACGCCACCCAAGCCATGCTCACCCACATCATGTAACGCGCTATGGGCCTGACCTTCCTCAAATCCGAACGTGCGGCGCAACTCCTGCAAAGACCAAGCACCATCCACGAATCGACGTACCGCGGTATTTTGTCCATAAACTTGGTGCATGGTGATCGGGTTTTGGAAGATGGTCTGATTCAGTGTCAGAAGGTCCAAGTGATTGGCCGGTGTGCGAAGAGATTCTCCCATTTGCTCGGCCCAACGCTGAAGAACCGGAAGGTCGAACTGGGTCCCGTTTTGGGAGAGAAACAGTTTGGCGGAGTGCCGTCGAATGAAGTCATCATATTGACGGATCACGTCTTGTGGGTTGGTGCCCTTCTCCATCAAGTATTCCAGACCTCGGCGCATGTTGGCGGTATACGGCTGCATGTTCTGAAGCGGATCTTGTTCGAGCATTGCGGCCAGAGGATTGTGCCGAATGCGCCAAGGATCCTCGAGCTGAGCGCCTTCTGGTCCTTCGGGATCGTAGCGAATCAGGTTATACAAAGACTTCTTCTCCGCGTCTGTCATGAATCGCCATGCGTATGGATCCCGTTCCAGACGAGTGATCAGGTTTTCTAAATACTGCACCGTCTCATTCGTCGGCCGGATGATCGCGCTGAATCGGACATTCGACGGGGTGGCCCCGACCACCAGCTGCCGGCCGGACCGGTCTGTTCCCAGGATGGGATTGAATCCTTGTGCGGCAATCTCGGTGATTGAGAGCGCATGACCCGTCATGGCATCCCCAAGGGTCTCAATGTCAAACGCCACATATCGACCGTGAACGCCGTGCATGGCTCTGCGCACAAACTCATTGAAGGTGGCGACGGCCGGCTGGCCGGGATGTCGGGCAGACTGTGCCATCGAGACAAAGTGGTCATAGATTCCCGGCTTGCCAAAGTTCGAACTCAGTCTCGTGCTGTTGATCCGACCCAGTACATGCGCGACACGCTGGTCGTACTCCGTGGTATCTTTTCGTGGCCGGCGTTGGACCGGATAGAAAATGCCGATGGGCGTTGTGCTTTGCGTCTGGGTCACCATTTGTACGCCGGCACTGATCAGATTCAAGTAATCGGCCATCTCGTCACTTCCTTACACGTACTGGTCGATGTTCTGCTTGAGGTTGTCCGCGATCTCTTGGCTGCGGTCTTCCTGATAGGTAAAGATGATCCGGGAGTTGTTAGAGCCGGAAGGCGCGGCCGTCACGCGGACATCTCGCAGACCTTGTCCTTCCAGTACCTCTTGAATGCGCCGGGACATCTCCCGATACCCTTTGAACGTGGTGTCGACATGGGAACGGTAAATCTGGTTGCCGCGATTCAGATCCGGCGCCAGTTTTGCCGCCTCGACATCCTCGGGCCAGAAGTTGAAATCACTCAAATCCAGGCTGTCGTAGTTCCGAATGACCTTGAGTTTAATGTCGTTCAGGTCGTACTCGGGACGCCATCCGGCCCAATCCGGTCCCGGCAGGTAATACTTCTTTGTGAAGTAGTCCTCCAAAGACGGCTTTTCTCCGGGATCCATCCCCCAGATCGCTTTGTAAATGCGCTTCTCGTTATCGGGAACCAGTTCAAGAATACGCTGGCGCTCTTTCGGAGACGCCTCCACGAAGGCGTTGAAGAACCACCGATCCTTGTACGGGAATGCCGCCATGACTTGAAGCCGATCTCCATAGGGATCGACCCCATACAAGGTGCTATCCCGTTTCTTCTTGTATTCTAGAGCTTCGACCACGATTTCTGGAAGTACCAGTTCATCTTTATCCTCGTCGATAGCTTCCAGTTTCTCATTGATCGCTTTCTTCTTCTCGTCGAAGTCCTTGGGCTGCTCCAGATACAGCCGTTTTTTCTCCGCCTGCAACTGCTGACGAAGGCGTTTGGTGTCTTCCTGCTTCTGTTGAATGTACCGGACGATGGCGTCGACATCGTAGCCTTCTTCCCTCGCCTCGTCCTTCGCCTTGTTGTACAAGGCATTGTACTTGATGTAATTCAACAGGTCGAAGTATTCGTTGATGTCATTCTCAATCCGCCGGCGCTTCGGGATCCACGTCTCGCCATGTTCGTGTTCCCAGTGTTCTCGCCACAGGCTCCCTGAACCAGTCACCAGCGCGCCGATGATAGCCCCACCGATGGTTCGGCGCCCACCACCAAAAAAGACGCGTCCGATAAAGGCACCCATGAATGCGCCACGCATGGCGGCTTCCGCAGGATCCTTACGAATCTCCGATTGGTAGGCCGGGATGAGGTAATCCCGGATCATGAAGTCTTGCCACGTCGCATAGTCCTTGCCGTACACTTGGTCTCGCTCGTATTCTTCAAGGGCACTGCGAACCTGCAGGAACTTCGTGTTCAGCGGCGATTCAAAGTGGGCAATGGTTTCCCATCGCTGGCCTTCCCGAATCTCCTTCGGTGTGAATCGCGCGTGGACCGCCGGCGCGGAGAAGTCGGTCTCGTTTTCTTTCATCAGGCCTTTTTGCAGGATGTCGAGGTTGATGTTCTTGAGGTTATCGATATAGACAACCGCGCGCATCGTGCCATAGGTATCATCCGAGACCCGATGCAGCTCGTCGGCATTGACCCCAATGGTCACGACATCCCCCGGGTGAATGTAGCTGGCCAAAACCCCAGGTGCCTTCGCCTGATACCGCATGCCGGCCAGACGAATCGGCGTATCCGGGTACTCTTTCGTCAAGAATGTATAGTCATCGAGCAGCTTCGTGACATGGACCTTCTCGAGTTTCAGATCCTTGTCCTTGAAGCGATACTCGTAGAACTCGTACTTTTGCTTGCGTTTGGCGACTTGTCGCTTGATGTCCGCCGCTTGTTTCCGCAATTCTTCGTCGGTGATGTTATGGGTGACATAGTCCCGCCAGAACTTGTACTCATCTGACCACGGCGCCACATCAGCAAGGATCTTGAACTTATCGAATGCGCCGTAGCGGCCGGTCTCGTCCGGGTGCAAAGGATTCAGTTTCTCATACGCTTCACCCGGCAACCGGTATTCCCCGTAGGGGATGAGAGCGTAAGGATCTCCAACATGGAAGTTGAGGAAATAATCTCCACCCGGAAGCCAGTCTGGCATCTGGTTTGGCACGGGATCATAATGCTGGAGTTGACCACTGTCGCGCCGAATGAAGCGGCGTCCAATCTCGGAGAGTTCCCCGCCAAGTCCACCCAGGTTGGCTTCCCAGAACTGGTTTGAGATGTTGGTGGCCCGATCCGCCTTGTCGATCACCGTCTTCATGGCGTACGGCTGATAGTTGAACAGTTCTTCGCTGACGAGCCAGTTGTACACACCGAGGGTCTCTTGCCAGTTGGCGGCGAACTCTTGGGCTTGCCAGTTTATGCTGCGTGGATCTTGCAGATTGCGAAGCCGCCGGTTGCGGATCTCGTTGTGATACGCAAACTCCTGACTGAACATGGCCCGAGGCTTGGTCTCCTCGGAGGGTTCGGGTCCAGCCGCCGCCATATCAAAGAGTTCTGGTGGCGTATATCCTTCCTTGGCCACCCGACTGGGCACAAAGATCGTATCGCCGCTCTGAAGATCCATCAGCGTGTAGTCCCCGGTTGGATTCCCTTCGTCATCCAAACGATCCATACGAACGTATCGTCCTGGCCCTGCGGCATGTCTCGGGGCGGCCTCATGAATCTCGTCGTAGTCCTCCTGGGGCACCAGAGAGGAACCCTCGTGGTATTCCGAGCCATATTCCTCTGGAGTCGCGAGAACGACGTTTTCCATGCGGCCTGCGGGCGACACCTTGGTGACAATGGGACCGGTCGGTCGCTGGCCAATCTCTTCATTTTGCTCAGTCAGGAGGATGGGATTCCCCCAATACTCCGGGTGCATTTGCTTCACCGGTTTAATCAGCTGGCCAATCGTCGCATTGCCGATGTCGCCAAAGAACATGGTATTGGGGTTGAACAGTGACCCAGTCAGAAGATACGGCCGGTCGTAGTAATGTTTCAGTTCCCACCAGTACCGCTCATCCTGGCTCTCAAACAGCATCTTGAGGATACCCAGCGGGTTCTCCAAGGTCGGAATCATCGAATGCGACCAGCGTTCCTCACCGGTCGCGGTCACATCGGAATACTCCCAGCCACTGGTCGCGCGTCGATAGGCATTCGGCGCGAACTGGATGATCCGATCGCCGCGGTATGCACTCTTGGAACCAAACAGCCACCAGCGGCCTTTACGGACGGGATCTGTGCCTTGCTGGTAGTATTCCAGCAACTCCTCCTCACTCATCGCGTCCTGGGGACGTGTCGGAAGGCCGAGTGTGCCGGTCACAACCTGAGCGAGATTTCCCATCCCAATCCGTCCCAGGCCTGGGAGCGTAATCGCCGGCATCTCGCCAAACTGCTCAATGCCGGGATGGAGCATCATTTCGCGCTTGCGTTGTTCCGTCTCCCCGGATTCATCGCGCTCTGCGGCCTCGTTCAAGGCTTTGTTCGCCTTATAGGTCTCCCAACGGCCGGAGATGCTCATGCCGGTCCAGTCGTCCGCCTTGTAATCAAGGTACTGCCAGTACGCGACACCAAGGCCAATTGGCAAGAAGCGTTTGAGTATCAGGCTGGACCAAAGCTGCAACGGGCTTCCCATCGAGGCATCCGAGAAGCCAAGGCCCATCGTGCCGAGTGCTTCCTGCAAACGATACACCGGATAGAAGGATCCAAACACGGAGAGCGTGGTAAAGTCTTCGAGATTTCGACGTCCTGTGCGAAAGCCAAGCTGTTTGATAACATCCGACAGACTCTTAAAGTTCGCCTGGTTCACCGCGATGTACTCGTCACCGACTCGGTTGGCCGCTCGTGTACTCGCGTACTTTTGCCATATGGGATTGGTCTTTTTGACCATCGATTCCAAAGAGGCACGGAATTGGCGTGAGTCCTCCGAGCTTCCGTGGAACAGGTCATTGATCTCGGCCAGCGCCGCATCTTTGTCTGTATAGATCTCCCGGCCGCGGCGCTCAAGATCGAAAAAGTTCTTCAGCCAACTGATCTGCTCCAGGTCAGACCGGAGAATCTTGCCCTGTGCCTGAAGCTCCTCGGCAATCTCGCGAATGTTCGTTCTCGATGCAAAGGGGCGAACCTCTTCGATCTGGCGAATCAACTCCAGGCTGACCTTCTGACGGATTTGATCCATGCCCGTCTGGATCTTGACATATCCTCCGAGGAACGGATTGGCCTCCCCAACGGGATACTTGCGACCGAGGACACCATATTTATCTCGCTCATATTGGCCCCAAAATTGACGGAGGCTGAACGTGGCCTCCTTGTCCTGACTCAGGTACTCAAACAGCTTGAGCACATCTTCATCCCGGTTGAAGTTAATGCCTTCGTGTTCGATGAATCCCTGCAGGTGTCCGGGCATGTACTCGACCAGATTCTTAAAGACACGGGGCGAGAATCCTTCGGTATACCGGGAGAAGTATCGGTGCATGTCGAAGAAATCGTCGTAACCGAGACGCTCGGTCAGCGCCTTGCGGACTTTGTTTCGTTCCCAATCGGGGTTAAAGAACTTCGTCCCGATGCTGAACCATTCGGCATACTCCGTGTCCCGCATCTGGTTAAAGAGGTCCAGGGCCTCGGTAAATTTATTCCGTCGCTTGTGATCGGTCGCGATGCCGCTGACTTGCCTCGTAATCTTACCGATAGTTCCAAAGCGTGAGGAAGTCAGGTACATCCTCCGGTTCGGGTTGAGAATTTCAATCGG
Organism: Alicyclobacillus shizuokensis NBRC 103103; assembly: GCF_001552255.1. Lineage (GTDB taxonomy): Bacteria > Bacillota > Bacilli > Alicyclobacillales > Alicyclobacillaceae > Alicyclobacillus_G > Alicyclobacillus_G shizuokensis. Next base: position 2,121 of record NZ_BCQV01000007.1, on the reverse strand, counting down.
GGCATCATTGTTGATGACATTGGCGTCCATCAAACGGCCGAAATGTCCATTTGAAAAGACGACCGGCTCACGCAAGGTCTCTTGGGGAGCAATGCCAAGATGCGCGTTGAGAACCGGCTGTCGAGTACCGGCTTCAAAAATACGAAAAGCGGCTTTCTCCCGCGCTTCTTTCACATTCAAGATGTCCCGAAGGTGAAGAAGTCCGCCGGGAAGCATCTTCGCCCACCATTCCATCGTCCGCCGGCCGATCTGATCGTACACCTTGTAGTCCTGAAGAACCGTCCGGCCGTTCTTCGTGACCAGATACAAATTCTCGTCAAAAATGGCTTCGCCGAACTTCTTGTTGTATTTCAGGACATCATGGATCTGGGTCAGGGTATCGGCATCGATCCGAATGACACCGGCTTCGTGCAGATCCAAAATGTCCTGGATCGTGGCCCTCTTATGTCCACGGATCAGACGGCCGCTCTTCGATTGGTCACGGGTTGTGGTTTGGATGTCATGGGCCGTTTGTTCGCGCCACCGCTTTCGCATGCCATCAATCCAGGCAATGCCTTCCGCTGTATTCCGAATCGAATCTCGGTGGATGGCCCGCGCGCGGATGACCTCATTGAGAACGTCCTGATCGGAGACCCCATGTTGCGCCAAGTGAAGTCGCAGCTGCTCGTCTCCCGCATGACGTAAGAATCCTGCGCGCGCGGCATGGAAGGCGGACTCGACTTGGTGAACGGCTTCTTCACGGATGCCAGCCTGCCGGAGATGATTCAGGATCTGCCCTTGCCGAATCCGTTCTTCGATGTGGAAGGGCAACTGCTTCTCGAGCAATTCCTGGCGCTGTCGGAGATACCGCACCATGTCGTACTCGCGTTTGCGGATGAAATCCTCATTACGAGCGCGCAGTTCCTCCGTAATCTCGCGCCGGCGTTCCAAGAAGGCTTGGCCCATCTCCGAATAGGTCTCGGGGCGAAGGACCGATCCTCGTTCTCTCCACGCTTCCTTGGCCGCCTGTAGCGTGCCCTTTCCTTCGGTTTCAAGGAATCGACCGAGTTGATGCAAAGCGCCCGTTCGATGGCCTACGGCCAACAGGGCGGCGCCGGCCAGAACTCCAATTCCAATCTTCTGATAAAGAGGAGTGTCGTCGCGATCATCCTCGGAACGCAGAAAGCGCGCATGCGTCCGGTTGTCCATATCCAGATAGGATGAATACGCGTTTTCATAGTCCTCGTATGCCACGACAACACCCTCCTGTCTAGTCAAATTCTCCTTTCAGCTCCGCTTCTGCCCGGAACCAACTGAACTCAGGTAGCGGCTGACCGATCCGTGTTTCCTGATCGAGGCTGATGGGTTTTCCCATCGCTTGGCTGAGCATCGCTTCCACTTCTTCTTTGGAGAGAGGTCCTTGTTTGGGAGGATTCTCCGAAGAGGGAGATGGTGAAGGAGTGTTCGGCGGCGGCGCATCGCCCTCCGGCACCTGAACCAATGGTACGCCGCGCAGCATGGCGAGTTTCCACTCGGCCCTCGACAAATACAACATGGTCTTCTTGACCGTCCAGGTCTGCAGTTCTTCAAGGGTAAACTGCGGGAACGCTTCGGTAATGATGCAGTCGACCTGATAATCGAAGTTGGCCATCTCACTTCGGTACTGTTCCAGAAGCTGTTTGCCTTGGTCTGGCTTCAGAGTGGAAATGTCGAGGATCATGTCCGAGAGGGCTTCGGCGTAACCAGCCAATCCATTCTCAAAGTCAAAGTCGCTGGGGTAAATGACGCCCACCTTGCAGATGGCTTCCTGATGCTGTCCAAGAGGAAGGTCGGCCTCGAGAATCTCCTTGTACTCTTGCCGGCTGAGCGGGCGGATGATGAACACTTGATCGAGAATTTGAGTCTGGTAGACCTCCTCGTACTTCTGCTTCAGGGCTTCGACGTCCATCGTTCGTATTCACATCCCCGCCTACGGGCTTAGAGCCGGATGGGAGACGACTGAGCCACGAAGCCACTTTTGTCCATGATCATCTCCGACAACAAGCTGGGAATGCCGGCTTTCCCCTTTTTCATCGCCTCACGGTTATAGTTCCGCGGAAACAGCACACATTCTTCACAAATCATTTCTTCACGGTCCATGGG
>NZ_BCQV01000006.1 GCF_001552255.1 Alicyclobacillus shizuokensis NBRC 103103 | reverse complement strand
GGGTTGAAGCAACACGTTTACGATTTGTGGGGATATGATGTAATTACGATTTCGCTTCACGCGATGTCTGTGCAAAAAATGTTCTATTAAGACGGGAATATCATCCTTGCGCTCCCGCAACGGGGGAATGGAGATGGTGACAACGTTCAACCGGTAGTAGAGGTCTTCCCGGAATTCTCGAAGTTGCACCATTTCTTTGAGGCTCTTGTTTGTTGCAGTGATGATACGAACATCGACCGAGCGTTTTTGATTGCTTCCAATACGCGTAAAGGTTTTGTCTTGGGTGACTTGGAGGAGCTTGGACTGAAGCGGTAATGGAAGTTCAGCGATCTCATCGAGAAAAATGCTCCCGCCGTTTGCCGCTTCAAATTTACCTGCTTTCGATTGAGTGGCGCCGGTAAAGGCTCCTTTCTCAAAGCCGAACAGCTCGCTTTCCAATAAGTTTGCGGGGATGGCTGCGCAATTCACGTAGATGAACGGTTTATCTCTACGATCACTTTCGTCGTGGATCAGTCGAGCAATCATACTCTTGCCTGTACCACTTTCTCCCTGCAAAAGGACCGTCGCATCGGTTTTGGCAACGCGGCCAACCAATTCGCAAACGGATTTCATTTTGGGATTTACAGAAGGTAACTGATTGACCAGAGATTTATGGACTTTTGTTCGTAATTCGCTGTTCTCCTTTTTAAGGTCGATCCAGTCTGAAGCTTTTCTAAGAACGATCTCCAGTTCCTCAAACTTTACTGGTTTTGTAATGTAATCAAAGGCTCCCAGTTTCATGGCCTGTACAGCGTTCTCAATGTTGCCAAAAGCGGTGACAACAATGATAAGCTTGTCCGGATATAGGCCTTTGCATTCGGAAAGCAGTTCCAAGCCGCTTGTATCCGGTAACATCATGTCTAATAGAATGATGTCGATATCCACATGCTGCAAAGCATGACGTGCCTCTTGCCCGTTCGATGCCATCACCACAGGGTATCCACGCTTCGATAACATGGATCCGAGAATTTTGGTGAGTTTAACCTCATCATCAATGAGCAAAAGCGTTTTCATCTTGCGTCACTCCTTCATAATTCTTAGGCAGTTGGATAAAGATCGTTGTCCCCTTTCCTTCTGTGCTATTAGCCCACATACTTCCGCCATGTTGATTGATGATTTCGTTCGAAATGGAAAGACCTAGCCCGGTTCCGTTGCTTTTCGTAGAATAAAACGGATCAAAGATCCAGGGGAGTTGAGCGGCCGGGATGCCATCTCCAGTATCCTTGATTTCTATCATCCATGACTGACTTTGCTCAGCAATGAGGATTTGAATCTCACCTCCCTTCGGCATGGCTTCAATACTGTTCATGAGGATGTTCAAGAAGGACTGAATGATCCGGTTCTTCACCGCTTGAATGATGGGCGCACGAACAGGGTATTGCCGGCTCAGCGTAATGTTGTGTTGCTTTAGCGTGTTTCTCAGTAGCATGATTAAGTCGTCCAACACACTGGTCAGATTGATGCTTTCTCTAGGCTCTGTTTCTCCGTCTCGAGATAGAGCAAGAAAGTCTCCTAACAGGAGATTCATTCGATTGGACGTTTCCAGGATATCCGCTGCAAGTTCGGACACTTCGAGCTGGGAGTCTGCAATTTCCAACTGAATGGCCTCGGCAGCGGCCTGGATGATGCTCAGGGGGTTCTTAATTTCATGTGCAATACTCGCTGTAAGTCGTCCAAGCGAAGCCAACCGTTCATTTTGTTTTAAGTACCGCTGTAGCCGTCTAAATTCACTGACGTCACGCATGATGAGAATCACGCCAACTTCGTTGTCTAGTCCACGGAATACTGACGAGTGAACAACAACTTCTCGCTTGTTACCGTCCTTGTCCAGAATGTAGGTATCTTTCTCATCAAACTGGTTCCCTTCGGCCAGTGTTTTCCAGATTACGGTTTCTATCAGGTTCTCACTAAATGGAATATGAACAACATTTTTTCCGATTATTTCTGTTCTTGAGAAGAGAGTTAAGTCCTCGGCCGCGCGATTGAAAGACCATACTGTCCCGGATGGATCGGTAGTAATAATGGCGTACGGGATGGACTCCAGGATGTGAAACAATCTTCGTTCCTTTCGAGTCAGACTCGAGGCCATATTTTCGAGTGTGATGGATAAGGTTTCAAGCTCATCGCCCGTTTTGATGCGAGAAAACGAATATAATTGATTCTTTCTGTATTCATCTGCCTGCCGAGTTAAGTCCAGAATGGGCTTGACAACACGGGTGGTTCCGACGACGGTCAAAACGGAGGCCAGCAATAAAATGATGATGAATCCTTCACTGAGTAATTTGGCGACATGAGCGACCGGAGCTGTGGCTTGCACAACCGGTTCGGAGACAATGAGCCCAAAATCGGCAACGTCAAGTGGCCGGTATGTGGCAACAACCTTATTATGAAAGAGATCCGTTCGGATGATTCCATACCGATACTTCGCCAGGTTTTGACCAATGTCAGTTTGGGAGATGGATGCAGCCATTTCCTTTGAGCTGCTATCCGCTATGATACGGCCATTGCCGTCGACGACTAAATTCTCGCCTTGGGCGCCAATTGTGTAATCATCCAATTCCTGAGATAGGACATTGAGATTGATGTAGGCGATTGCTCCTCCCTCATACGACCCATTGGAACTGATCGTCGGATAGGCTACAGCAATCGTGTACGAACCATCTGGTAACCGGAGAAGTTGAGAAATAAAATAGGTCTTGCTCCAGCTCAATCGGTAGTTGATATTCGGAAACGGAATGTAACGTCTTTTGGATGTAAACGGAGCATTCAATATGACGTGTCCATGTTTATCAAATAGTTGAATGGACGTGTATAGAGGAACGTCTACTACATCTTTTTGCATCTGCTCGATATAAAATTCACGCTGGTCGTCCGAAGTGGACAACCCATATCCCGATAACAATTTCAGATCGCTAATAATGTTTTCAATCTTAAGGGTAAGCACACGACTTAACGTCTCAGACATTAAATTGTCCCGGTATTCGATTTGCTGTTCGACGGATGAATAGACGACTTGAAGCGCAATACAATAGATGGCGACCAGTACGCTAAGTGATATCATCAAGGTGACAAGTAAATATCGACGCGTCAGCATGGAATGCATCGCTGTCTTGATAAGACTCGATAGGTAGGTCATAGGTAGAATCCCTCATGCCTTCCCCGCATATGTTTTTGAAATCGCCTACACGTCGGGAAGTACAGCAATATACTATATCATATACTCAATATATACTCAAGTCTCCGAAATCACTCTGCCGGCATCATCCGAAGCCGGAATTGACTCGCAGTCCGTCATCGATGCCGTTAGCAGCGGATTCCTCTCGTATTGTGCCGGGCCATAGGACGTCGCGCAACAATCCAAGGCATCCAAGTGGGTAAAGGACCATGTTGCGCACGTTGGCAAAGGCAAGTCATTATTCACGACAACCATCGGCGGCGTTCGGTTTGACCTATCTGGATCGAAATATATCAGGACCCTTGACATATCGATGCCTTGATCAAAAAGATGCTCGCCCCACCCAATGATGGGAGGGGCGTTTTTGTGGGATTTATTTCGAGGCACGAAGGTTGGCGGTTTGAAGATTAGCGGTTTGTTAGAAGTTCGCCTCGCGACATGAGAAAAAGTGGCTCCCCGGAAAGCCCGGAAAGCCGCGTCATGACTGGTGCCGAGAGCGGGACTCGAACCCGCACGGGCTTGTGGCCCGGCAGATTTTAAGTCTGCTGCGTCTGCCGATTCCGCCATCCCGGCTCACGAAAATTCAATCAGAGTGTATCAGGTCGGCTTGACTGAAGTCAACCAAGCCTCGCTTCACACGGATTCCACCGTCTGGCCGGCTCTCTCCGTGAGTTTGCGTAGGGGACGGTTGTGCTCATCCACCAAGATTACCGTGGGTTGGTGCGCCTTGACTTCCTGTTCGCTGTACACCCCATACGAGATGATGATGACCAAGTCGCCCTTCTGCCCGAGGCGAGCCGCGGCGCCGTTCAGTTCGATGCAGCCACTGCCCTCCCGGCCATAGATGACATAAGTGTCCAGACGGGCCCCATTGTTGATGTTGACCACCTGCACCTTTTCGTTTTCCAGCAGATCCGCCTGTTCGGCCAGTTGACGATCAATCGTTATGCTGCCGACATAGTTCAGATTGGCTTCCGTGATAGTTGCTCGATGGATCTTCGACTTCATCATGGTGCGGAACACCGGTCAGCGCCTCCTTTGAGAAGCGATCCAGTTGCGATTATACGAGACAGCACTGCGAATGAAAAGAGAAAACGACTAAGAACGGTAGTTCGATGGCCACTGAACATCCAGAATCCCCCTGTTGTCTTCATTCAGGCGTCTCCGCATGGTGCGGTGCTGCAGCGCCTCAGGTCATGGGAATTGAGGTCGCTTGCGGTATACTTAAGGGTTGATGGAGACAAGGGGGGACGGGCTGTGAGCAGCACGGTCAGTACAGAGTTGGAGGTCCGTTGGGGTGAATGCGATCCGGCCGGCATTGTGTATCACCCGGCATATATCGACTGGTTTTCGGTGGCGCGTATGCACTGGCTTCGCCACCATGGCGTCGGCTATATGGAGGCGTTTCATGATCAAGGCCTTGTTGTGGTTGTCCTCGGAGTGGAGTGCCGCTACCGAAAAACACTGCGCGCTGAAGACCAGGTGCGTGTAGATGCGCGCCTGGTGACATTGACGCGCACGCGTATGAAGTTTGAGTATCAGGTTTGGAACGCAGAGGGGGTTCTTTGCGCCGAGGGTTCGACTGAACACGCCTATGTGGACGCGAGCGGGCGCGCCGTGAATGTGGCCAAACGAGCCCCACAATTGTGGGGACGGCTGCAGGCCTTGCATGCGGAATCGTAAGCCATGCATGCACGCGCGTCCGGGTGAACCATGAGCCATGCCCCGGCCGTTGTAGCCCGTGACCGTGTGGCCACCACCGACGCATTGACAGCCGTCGTGCAGCCGTGCTATATTACTACCTGTCCGTTGCACGCGGCTGTAGCTCAGAGGGAGAGCACCACCTTGACACGGTGGGGGCCACAGGTTCGATTCCTGTCAGCCGCACCACATACGCATGGGAAGGCATCTGCGCAATGCAGGTGCCTTTCTAGTGTTTTTTGGCGTATTTGCGTATGACTGTGGCCATCCTTCCATTCTCAGAAGATCCGTTGCAAACACCTTGGGTTCAGCGGTGGGCGGACCCATCCGGGAACGGGCGCGCCCGGTGGCCGCGCACTCGTGCTTCTCGGCTCGTAGGTGGGGCGGGTACCGTGACTCCATGTTCCCCCATGGCATACGGTGGGAGGAACGACGCGGACGTGAGCTGTCACTCAGGAAACCCCAGACTGACAGCTGTTTCGATACCGACAAAAGCATTCAGCAAAGGGCCATGCACGCATCCCCTGGCAGTCAGGTATAGGCGCCGGCCGCTTTTTTCATACTGGTCAATGAGGGTGAACCAGAAAGGCGGATGTCCGCATGCGGAGCGTACGGATTCAAGTGAAACTCGCGCTACCGGCATTGTCCAGGCGATTGAGCGACGCTGGCTGCGGTGTCCAGCGCCTGGATGATACGTGGTTGGTGGTTTCGGGTGGCGAGGAGCAGCTGTTGTCGGTGCTGCACGCCTTTATCCTATCGGACTGGCAATACGAATATATTCAACATCGGTTGTCCTTGACACACCCAGAGTTGACCGAGGAGCAGCGGGAGTATATCAGTCTGTTGACCGTGCATCGCTTACGCGGACCCCAAATCCTGGCCGACCATAAATTCGCTGCGGCAGGTCAATTCTCTCTCCCGTCCGAGCAATTTGCCAGCCAGTTGCGGGCATCATTGGCAGAGCTTGTGGCGGGCGAGGTCCTGCACGTGGAAGGACTTGTCCGCTTTCGCGGTCGTCGGTATCTGCAGGTCCTGCAGACGGCCATGGAGGAGATGGTCGAGCAGGTTTTGACGGATCAAGAATACGAAGAATTTGTCGCCATGTTGCGCTACATATTGGACGTGCAGCAGCCATCGCGGCAGCGCCTGCACGTGTTTTGCGCCGACGAGCGGGTGTGGATATGCGATGACGACGGCCAACTGGTTCGTGATCAAGAGGTGTCTTCGGCTGCGGCCCAGGCGTGTCCGGGCGAGGATGTGAACGGGGAGGATCTGGCCATGAGCATTCTCATCACGCGGTCACCCGAGCAAATCGTCATCCACGACCTCAGCACACGGGCGCCGTGGCCGAGTTTTGCCGAGACGGTCGAACGGGTGTTCTTGGAACGCTCGTTACGGTGCGGAGATTGTCCGACCTGTCGCCGCCTGAGGGAGAACGGCGAAATTGCGCCGATGTAACCGAAACAGAACGGAATCGCTTTCATTGTGGCAAAAATGAGGCAAAATCCGCGTCAGTGCGGAGGCTTGGGTTGACTTGTGATCACAAGCGGCTATAATGAACAACAAATTTACTTTCCGAAATGCGATGACGAAGGACATGCCGACGGAGGGTACGCGCAGCAGAGAGGCGGCGCCAGCGGCTGAGAGCGCGCCCGCGGGACTCCGGACGGATACCACCTTCCATGCAGGCGCCGGGGAGGCAAGCGGCCGAAACGGTGCCCGGGGCGCACGTTATCCGCGAACGAGGGCTTCGGACGCCTGTCCAGGGTCCGGGCCGAAGTTGGGTGGAACCACGGGAACAACGTTCTCGTCCTGATGCACAGACATCAAGGCGGGGGCGTTTTTTTATGGGGTTTTCCAGGCGCGGCGCCGCAGACAGGGGCAGTTGTGACGGGAGGCGATGAGATTGGCGCAGTATGCAGTGCGATTGAAGGACGGATCGGTCCGGCGTTACCCGGCCAAAACCACCTTTGCGGAGATTGCGTCGGATATCGGACCGCGGCTGGGGCGCGCAGCGGTCGCCGCCAAGGTGGACGGGCGCGTTCTCGACCTCAGTCGTGAACTCGAGAGCGATGTGGAGTTGGAGATTCTAACCTTGGATACCCCGGAGGGTGTGGATGTCATGCGCCACACCTGCGCACATGTCATGGCACAGGCTGTCTCAAGGCTCTATCCTTGGGTCAAATTTGCCATCGGTCCAGTGATTGAAAACGGGTTCTACTACGACTTTGCCGATCACGTTTTCACCCCGGAACAGTTTCCGGAAATTGAGCGGGAGATGCAGCGCATCATCAAGGCCGACTACCCCGTCGTGCGCGAAGTGGTCAGCCGCGAGGAAGCGTTGCGGATGTTTCGGGAGCGGGGGGATCGGTTTAAGGTCGAGATCATCGAGGACCTGCCCGAAGGTGAAACCCTGACCCTGTATCGCCAAGGTGAGTTTGTCGATCTGTGCCGGGGGCCGCACCTGCCTTCGACGGGCCGCATTCAGTCGTTCAAATTGATGTCCATCGCGGGCGCCTACTGGCGCGGGGACTCCAGCCGCGAGCAATTGACCCGCCTGTACGCGGTGGCATTTGCCAAAAAGTCGGAGCTGGAGGATTACCTCCAGCGCCTGGAGGAGGCCAAGCAGCGAGATCACCGCAAATTGGGTAAGGACCTGGGCATCTTCATGCTGTCCAAGGAGGTCGGTCAGGGCCTGCCGCTGTGGCTGCCCAACGGGGCCACCGTCCGCCGCATCATAGAGCGCTACATTGTCGACCTGGAGGAGAGCCTCGGCTACCAGCATGTCTACACGCCGCACTTGGCCAGCGTGGAGCTGTACAAGATTTCCGGGCACTGGCAGCATTACCATGACGACATGTATCCGCCGATGCAGATGGACAACGAGGAACTGGTGCTGCGCCCGATGAACTGCCCGCACCACATGATGATCTATAAATCGCAGATGCACAGCTATCGGGACTTGCCGCTGCGCATCGCGGAACTGGGCACAATGCACCGGTACGAGATGTCGGGCGCTTTGGCCGGGTTGCAACGAGTGCGAGCGATGACGCTCAACGACGCGCACATCTTCCTGCGGCCCGACCAGCTGAAGCAGGAGTTCTCGCGCGTGGTACGGTTGATTGAACGGGTGTACCAAGACTTCGGCATTACCGAGTACTACCACCGCCTATCCTATCGCGATCCGTCCGATACCGAGAAATACGTGCAAAACGACGAGATGTGGGAACTGGCGGAGCGGATGCTGCGGGAAGCGATGGACGAGATGGGCTTGGCATACGTCGAAGCGCCGGGCGAGGCCGCTTTTTACGGACCGAAGCTGGACGTGCAGGTGCGCACGGCGCTCGGCAAGGACGAGACGCTCTCCACTGTGCAGCTGGATTTTCACCTGCCCAATCGGTTTGACCTGGAATACATCGGCGAGGACGGCAAGCCGCACCGCCCCGTCGTCATTCACCGCGGCATTGTCGGCACGATGGAGCGCTTTGTCGCCTTCCTGCTGGAGCAGTACAAGGGTGCGTTTCCGGCTTGGTTGGCGCCGGTGCAGGTGCGAATTGCCACGGTGGCGGAAGAGTTTTCCGGCTACGCCAACGCGACGGCCGACACGCTCCGAGCGCAGGGATTCCGGGTCCATGTGGACGCGCGGCCGGAGAAGATTGGCTATAAAATCCGCGAGGCACAGGTGCAAAAGACGCCGTACACGCTGGTTGTGGGCGAGAAGGAGCAAGCCAGCGCCACGGTCAGTGTGCGCCGCTATGGTCAAGGAGACGTGGGCAGCATGTCGTTGTCTGCCTTCGCCGCCCGGCTTAGCGAGGAAGTTGCCGAGAAGCGGTTGCTGGTGGAAGGTTGACAGTGCAGCGACGGTCCGCTAGAATGAATCTGCTCGTTTGACAAGTGAAATTGACAAGTGAAGATGACGGAAAGAAGGAGCTTCCCGCTTCTCACCTGGTGGGCACATGCCGACGGGTTACCGACAAGGAACGTTCATTCGCTGCTGCTCAGCACGATTGCAGTTGTAGGCTGTGAAGTGTGGCAGCCGTTGGAGAACGGCCAAGGAAGGCAAGAGGCGCGGATTATCCCGCGCCTTTTCGATTGGTTTCGGGGACGCCGGAAGGCAGCCACAGCCGCTTACGGGCGGTGCCGTCACAGAGACGGTGAATCTTGGAGGTGAAATCTTATTAGCAAAGACGGATATCTGGTCAACGACGGGATTCGGGCCCGGGAGGTCCGTGTCATCGACGTCGATGGGACCCAGCTTGGCATCATGGGGATTCGTGAGGCCCGGCGCATCGCCGAGGAGAAGGAACTCGATTTGGTGGCCGTTGCGCCGACAGCCAAACCGCCGGTTTGCCGCATCATGGACTACGGCAAGTTCAAGTACGAGCAGAGCAAGAAGGAAAAAGAGGCGCGGCGGAATCAGAAGATCGTCACGCTCAAGGAAGTCCGCATGACCCCCAACATTGAGGAACACGACTTCCACGTCAAACTGAAGAATGTCGTCAAGTTCCTCAAGGAGGGGGACAAGGTCAAGGTGTCTGTACGCTTTCGCGGGCGCCAGATCACGCACTCGCAGTTGGGGCAGCAGTTGCTGATGAAACTGGCGACGAGCGTCTCGGAAGATGCGATTGTCGAGCGGATGCCGAAGCTGGAAGGCCGCCAGATGATCATGATTCTGGCCCCCAAGCAGCCGTCTTCGTGACTTGCGCTCCAGGCGGACAAGGACGGGACGTACAACGATGGAATGGAGGACGTTGACATGCCGAAGATGAAGACCCATAGGGGCACTGCCAAACGCATCAAGAGGACGGCTTCTGGTAAGCTGAAGCGGCCGCACGCCTTTGCCTACCACAAGGCGGTCAAGAAGGCGCCGGCGCGCAAGCGGCGGTTGCGTGGGACGACGCTGGTGTCGACCAGCGATCTGCGTCGCATCAAGCAGATGCTGGCCCGGTAAGGCTCGCAGTGGCACCAGGACCTATCACGTAAGGAGGAACAGGATTTATGGCACGCGTAAAAGGCGGTATGGTGACACACCGCAAACATAAAAAGATCCTGAAACTGGCTCGCGGGTACCGCGGTTCCAAGCACCGGTTGTTCCGCACGGCGAAGCAGCAGGTGTGGAAGTCCTTGCAGTACGCCTATCGGGATCGCCGCAACCGCAAGCGGGACTTCCGTCGCCTGTGGATTCAGCGCATCAACGCGGCGGCCCGCGTCAACGGTTTGTCCTACAACAAATTCGTTCACGGTCTCAAACTGGCAGGTGTTCAGGTCAACCGCAAGATGCTCGCCGATTTGGCGGTGACGGACAAGCAAGCGTTCGCCGAGTTGGCCAACGTGGCCAAGTCGAAGCTGGAGGCCTAAAATAAAATTGCATAAACATGGAGAACCATCCCGGCGGAATCCGCCGGGTTTTTCGTGACCGCGGCCACGGCGAGGCTTCGGTCCTGGGAGGGACGAGTTATGTACATCGAGTCGCCTGCCAATGACAGGGTGCGCGCCTGGGCAAAACTCAAGACGCGGCGGGGCCGGCTGCAACAGCAGGCGTTTCTGGCCGAAGGACCACGGCAGTTGGACGAAGCGCTGGCCGCCGACGCGGACATTCTGGCCGTACTGTGGGACGTGGGGCGCGACGAATTGTCGGCGTCCGTGCGGGAACAGCTTCAGGCGCGCCGCATTGCGCTGGTGGAGTTGTCTCCGCAGGCGTTTGCCGGCGTATCCGACACCGTCACGCCACAAGGGGTGATCACGGTGGTTCGCCTGCCGGAGCCCCCACTCACTCAGCTTCCGGCGCGGTGTGTGGTGCTGGATGGCATCCAGGACCCAGGCAATGTCGGCACCTTGCTGCGCACCGCCGAAGCGTTTGGCATCCCGCACGTGTGCTGCGCCAAGGGCACGGCCGATCCGTACGCGCCCAAGGTGGTGCGGGCCGCCATGGGGGCGCTGTTCCGGCTCGCGATTTCCCAGCTGCCGGCCCTTGATTTCGTCCGCCAGTGGCGTCAGCAGTGGCCACAGGGCCAGGTGCTGGCCGCGGGCACGGGCGGATCGGTTGCATGCCACACGCAGAGCTACGAACCGCCGACATTGATGATCATCGGCAGCGAGGCGCGCGGGGTATCGCAGGAAGTGGTCCAGGCTGCCGACCGGGAGATTCGCATTCCGATGACCGGCCACGCGGAGAGCCTGAACGCGGCCGCGGCCGGCGCCATACTCCTGTACGAGATGACCCGGCCGCGATAGGTCAGTTGGAGCCCCCGACGGAGCGCTGATTTTCGCTATGCGCACCGACTGATTTGGTGACGGTGTCCATCTTTCGCTTCAGCCAGCGGTGGAACCACCAGTACGCAGCCGCCAACGCGGCGGCGATGAGGACGGCCGGCAGGAGGTATTTTTGCCAATCCGCGAGCACGGCGTGCACCATGCGTTCAATCAGAGAACCGGCGAGGATGAACGGCGTCGTCCATAGTGCGGAGGCGATGAACATGACCGGGGCGTACACCGCCAGTCGGATGCGGTTGATGCCGGCGATGTACGGGACAAAGATGCGGACGAACGCGATGTATCGTGAAATGACCAGGGTCGGTACAGTATACTTGGCAAAGATGGCGTCCGCCTGGGCCAGTTTGTCTGGGGTCAGGCGCACGTAGCGGCCGTACCGCAGGAGAAAGGGGCGGCCGAGCGCCCGACCGAGGAGATAAGCCACCATCGATCCGGCATAGGTCCCGCAGGTGGCCGCGACGATTAGCCAGAACAGGCTGATCTGACCGTTTGCGTGCTGCGCGAGGACGCCGGAGGCGGTCAAAGTGGTTTCTCCTGGAACTGGAACAAACAGGTATTCGAGCGCCAGAGCGCCGCAGATGCCCCAATATCCGTAAACCTGCATCAGATGTTCGATAAAGTGCACAGTCCTCTTCCTTTACAGGGAGTTTGGAAACGCCAGTCGTCTACCTGTATCTTATCAGTGAATCGGAAAGGCGTGCTAGGGGATTGATGGCAGCAAATACGGCAAATTTTCAAGGGATGGGGATATGATGGGCGGCGCGTACGACATGTGGGTGACCCCTCTGTTGGCGATGCTGGTGGCCCAGGTGTTGAAACCCCTGCTGCTGATGCTGCGTCTGCGTCGCTGGGATTGGAAGCTGATGCGTCAGTCGGGCGGGATGCCGAGCTCGCACACGGCGCTCGTGGTGGCGTTGGTGACCGAGTTGTGGCTGCGCGAGGGAGGGAGTGATCCCGTTCTCGCCATCGCCATGTTTGTCGCCCTCATCGTCATGTACGACGCCGCCGGCGTGCGCTGGCAGACCGGACGTCATGCCGCCGTTCTCAACCAACTGCTGCGCGACCTGCAGGGGCGCAAGGACCTGTTTCAGCCCGGCGAGGACGCAGCGGCGCAACCCGAATCGGCCCCCATCCAGCGGCTGAATATCGTGAAGACTCCTTGGTGGCTCATCGACTGGCCCGTCCTCAACGAGCACGTGGGCCACAAACCCACGGAGGTGTTGGGCGGCTGCGTCGTGGGTGTCGTGGTGGCGTTGTCGGTGCACTTTTAAGCTCCGGCGCCCATCGCGCACCGTCCGGCAGCCGCCACGCGGCTCGTTCCCTCTTCTGGCCTCTTCTCCCTGCAAAAGCGGGCCATCGCCCATTTGTCCAATAGGTTCCTGCCCCGTCCTTCCTGCATATAGTGGGCTCTGACCACCCGAGATGAGGAGGACGGTGACATGGATAAGCAGTGGCGTTTTTATCGTCCCTACCGCAGCCCGTTCGACCCCTGCGTCCCGAAGCGTGTCAAGGCATATATTGTCCCTCCCAATCAGTTCATGCCGTTCCAACCGCCGGGGCTGCGGACATTCTCGCCGCATGAGGCGCTCCGTAGAGGAACCTTGTGGCCGGATTTGTACAGCCGGTACAATCCGCCGCATCGGGAGGAGATCGATCCATGACGCACCATCCGATGCCGAAGGAGTATTACCGATTGCTGTATGAGTTGCAGGCGGTCGATTTCGTCCTCGTGGAATTGACCTTGTATCTGGATACCCATCCGGACGACACTCAGGCGCTCCATGAATTCCATCAGTATCAACGCCGTAAACAGGGACTCACCCAGCAGTTCGAGCAGGCGTTCGGGCCGCTGCACGAATTTGGCAACAGCCCGGTCGGTGCGCGCTGGACGTGGGCGGAGAGTCCGTGGCCGTGGCAGGTATAGCCGTTTTGGGGACTGTGCAGCCGGCCGCACGTGCCGCGCCCGCGACGATCCGCGACGATCATTGTGCTGATGCCGAAAAGGGGGGATATTGCTGTGTGGATATACGAAAAGAAACTGCAGTACCCGGTCAAGGTGTCCAAGTGCGACCCGCGCCTGGCCAAGTACCTGATTGAACAGTACGGCGGCGCCGACGGGGAGCTGGCGGCGGCCCTCCGTTACCTCAACCAGCGATACACCATCCCCGACAAGGTGATTGGTCTGTTGACCGATATCGGGACGGAGGAGTTTGCCCATCTGGAAATGATTGCAACGATGGTGTACAAACTGACCAAGGATGCCACCCCCGAGCAGCTGCGGGAAGCAGGCTTGGGTGAACACTACGCAGACCACAGCTACGCTTTGTACTATCACAATGCAGCCGGACATCCGTTCACCATCACCTACATTCAAGCCAAGGGCGATCCGATTGCCGACCTGTACGAGGACATCGCGGCCGAGGAGAAGGCGCGGGCCACGTATCAGTGGCTGATTGACCTGACGGATGACGTCGATCTGCAGGACAGCCTCCGGTTCCTGCGCGAGCGCGAGGTTATCCACTCGCAACGGTTCCGCGAGGCGGTGGAGATCCTCAAAGACCACGAGGGCGAGAAAAAGGTGTTTTAAGGCCTCCTGGCCCACGCGAAGGCGCCTCCACAGGTGGTCGCCTACGGATTGGACGCGGGCGCGAGTGTGACCGGTACGAAACCGCGGACGCTGTTGATGAGCCACAGCCGCTCGGCGGTCGCCAACTCGTCCACGTGGATACGCCGCTCTTGCAGCTTGCCTTCTTGGATGAGCCGGCGACGCAGCGTGCCGTTGAGGAGTCCGCAGGTGCACGGCGGCGTATACAGCTGCCCGTCGTATTGGGCCACCAGGTTGCCGATGGTGAACTCGGTGGCCTCCTTGCGCTCATTCCACAACAAGACGTCGAACACATCGCCCGCAGCGGCCCGATGGGAGTCATAGACCGCGCGGTGGGTGGTCTTGTGAAATAGAAACGGATTGCTGCTGTCGATGGGCGATTTGGCCAACCGGATGGGCTTCGCCTCCGCGCTCTCGGCGGTCTCGGCGTCAGCAAGACGCATGGTGTGGACGGTCAGGCGGCCGTCGCAGGCGGCCAACAGGCGCACCCGCCAGCATCCCTCGCTATGCTCGGCCGCAACCCGGTCGAGTGTGCGGCGAAGGTTTTGCTCGTCGATGGTAAACTGAAAGTAGCGGGCCGAATCCAAGAGGCGTTCGACGTGTTCCTCCAGCAGGTGCCAGCGGCCATGTTCCAAACGCATGGTTTCCAGCAATTCAAAGGCGGGAGCGGGTTGGAGCGCCGCTTGCGTTTTGACCAGCGCCTCGCTGAATTCGCCTTCAGGGGTAGAGTCCCAGGTGATTCCGCCGCCGGTGCCGTAGACCGCGGTGTGGGTCCATCGGTCCAGCAGCAGGGTACGGATAGCCACACTGAAGATGGCTTGTCCTTGGGGTGTCACGTAGCCAATGGCGCCGCAGTACACGCCGCGCGGCTCTGTCTCCAGCTTGGTGATGATGTGCGCCGTCCGCGGTTTGGGCGCTCCTGTGACCGATCCGCAAGGAAACAGCGCGGCGAGTGCGTCGAGCCACGTGCATCCCTGGCGCAGGCGGGCGGAAATCGTCGAGGTCATCTGCAAAGCGGTCGGATAGACTTCCACATCGAACAGCGACTCCACGCGGACCATCCCCGGTTCGGCGATACGGCCCAGGTCGTTGCGCAGCAGGTCGACAATCATCACGTTTTCGGCCCGGTTTTTCTCCGACGTCCGGAGCCATGCGATGTGTTGTTCGTCTTCCCGGGGATAGCGACCGCGCTTGTGCGTTCCTTTCATCGGGCGGGTGAGTACATAGAGGCCGTCGGTGCGAAAGAACAATTCCGGCGACAGCGACACGATACCCCAACGCCCCAGGTCCAGACAGGCGGCAAAGGGCGGGGTCGGCCCCTGCACACAGCGGGTAAACCATGTCCATGGGGTTGTGTGCATCTGGGACTTCATGCGGAAGGTATAATTGACCTGATAGGTTTCGCCCTTGCTTATGGCCTCCTTGATGGCGCGAATCGCCTTCTGGTAATCCGCTTTCGACACATTGGGCAGCCACGGTCCGGGTGTGAATGAGGGGTTCGAGGAGAGAGCGGATTCGGTGACACGGGGTCCAGGGGAAATCCTTGGCTGCCAGCCCGTCACGGGAGGCGCGAAGGATACGGCGGAAGAGGCGGTTTCCGATTTTGTAGGATTGCGGAAAATCCCGAACCACACCAGCGGGAGACCGGCCACCGGTGGATGGGTGGCCAGCGCAGGGTCAAATGCGGGGGACGCTTCATAAGCGATGTACCCGGCGGCATAATAGCCGGCTGCACAGGCTGCCTTTACGCGGTCCAAGGCGGGCAGAACTTCAGGCACGGTGGCAGCTGTGATAATGTCCTCGGGTTGCGTGAAGACGAGCGGCTGTGCGTTGGTTGTTCCGTCTGGGTTTTCGCGAAACGCGAGGTATAACCATGGCTCTGTGTGCGCCACAGGTCGCATGCTCATCTTGTATCCGGCCTTTCTCAGCATGGTGTATGAGTCGTTCTGTAAGAGGCTAGGCACTAGCGAGATTCTGCAGCAAAAGGAGCGCGTTGTCCAGATGTCGTTGAGTGTGCGGCGCGGGGGACGGACGACCCACGTGCTGTTTTATGCGGTCACTATGCTCTATTGGTTTTCGATGTATACATATGTGCCGATTCTGTCGCCGTACATTCGGGCTATCGGTGGATCGTACTTCTTCGTCGGTGTGGTCATCGGAAGTTACGGGTTTACACAGATGCTGCTGCGGGTGCCGCTGGGAATTTGGTCGGACCGCCTGGGGCGGCGCAAGGTGTTCATCGTCTCCGGGGTCGCCTGTTCGGCGGTTTCGAGTCTTGGCTTCGCCCTGACCAACGAACCCTGGTCGGCGTTGGGATGGCGCGCCCTGGCGGGCGTCGCGGCCGCCAGTTGGGTGGCGTTTACCGTCTTTTTCGCCAGCTCCTTCGCGCCGGAGGACGCCCAGCGCGCGATGGGACTCATCAGCTTTTACACGAGCATAGGACAGATGGCGGCGACGACCTTGGGCGGGTTTTTGGCGGAGGACTATGGCTGGCACGCCCCGTTCTGGGTGGGAGCGGCCGGCGGCGCACTGGGCCTTTTGTTGGCTCTGTGCATTCGGGAGACGGCGCAGGTCTCGCAAAGTCCAGCGACAACCAGGGAATTGCTGCGTTTGGGACGCAGTTGGCCTCTGTTGTCGGTCTCGCTGCTCGCCGTGTTTGGTCAGAGCGTCACATTCACCACGATGTACGGATTCACGAGTTTGGCGGCGGTGCAGGTGGGTGCCAGCAAGGCGGACCTGTCGATCTTGACGCTGGTCACCACTCTGCCCAATGCCATCGCCGGGTATGTGGGCGGGGCGTATCTGGCGCGGGGGATTGGCGACCGCCTGACCTTGTTGGGCGGATTTTGGGTTGCCGCTTTGGCGACGGCTTGTGTGCCGCTTGTGCATCATCTGCCGGTGCTGATGTTGACGCAGGCAGTCAATGGGTTTGCGCAAGGGCTCCTGATTCCAATTTTGATGGGCTTGTCCATTCGCTCGGTCAGTCCCAGTATGCGGGCCACGGCGATGGGATTCTTTCAGGCTATTTATTCCATCGGCATGTGCGCCGGACCTTTTGTCTCCGGTTGGTTGGGTGGCCTGCTGGGGTTGTCCGGCGTGTTCTGGTTTACCGCCTGCGTCAGTCTCGCCGGGGGCGTGCTGTGTTGGCTCTGGATTCCGTCGGCTAGGCTGTGGAAAACCACTTCTAGCCGCGCAGGTGTGGGCTGACTCGGGGATTCGTCCCGCTGCTCGCCCTGCGTGTTCTGCATGCCATGCCGCGATGGCTCATATCGTGATCAGCAGGGTTTTACGTCCCAGATGTAGAATAGTAAGTAGATAGAGTTGTTGCACAAGTCGGCGTTATCTAACAGTCGTGACAAATCCTGTGAGAAGAGGAGAATCGCGATGAAGATTGCTGGAAGCAAAGCGTTTCCAACAGATCCTATCCGGACCTATGAACTGTTGGTCGATCCAGAGGTCATTTCCCGGGCGATGCCGGGCGTGAAATCGCTGGAGAAGAAGAGCGACTCCTTGTACGAGGCGACGATGGAGGTGGGGGTAGCGGGCATCAAGGGGTCTTATCAAGGAACGCTTGAGCTTCTGGACGTGGAGCCGGGCAGTCGGTACCGGCTTGTGGTTCATGGCGAGGGTCCGATGGGGTTTATGGACGCCGATGTCGCCGTCTCCATGGCGGCCACAGAGGCGGGTGGATCTGAGGTGGCGTACGAAGGAGAGGCCAAGGTCGGGGGTACCGTGGCCGGTGTGGGCCAGCGCGTGTTGGCTGGGGTTGCCAAATTCCTGATTGGGCAGTTTTTTAACGGCGTGGTCAAGGAAGCCAAGCGTTCGCTGGCCTGAGTGGGCCGTTACTGGCTTGGTGTCGCGAGGTGGAGGGATGATTTGTTGCTGACGGGGATGCAGGAGCGATTACAGGGTGCGGGCTACATCGCCAGCAGTGAACTGGCCACCATCGTCGAACTGGCGGTCGCGCTCAAACGACCGCTGCTGCTGGAAGGACCGGCGGGGGTGGGCAAGACGTCGCTGGCGCCGGCGCTGGCAGAGTCTCTGGGACGCGAACTGGTGCGCCTTCAGTGCTACGAAGGACTGGACGCCGCGCACGCCTTGTATGACTGGAACTACCACAAGCAACTCGCCGACCTGACGCGACACCGGGATGCCGACGTGTTCAGCGAGTCCTACCTGTTGCCGCGGCCACTGGTCAAAGCATTGCTGTCGAGCACCGGCGCCGTGTTGTTGATAGATGAAGTGGACCGGGCGGATGAGGGATTCGAGGCCCTGTTGCTGGAGTTCTTGGCGGACTTCCAAGTCACGGTGCCGGAGTGGAGGACGGTGGCGGCTGTGGTGGAGCCCGTCGTCATCCTCACCTCCAACCGCACCCGGCTGCTCAGCGACGCACTGCGGCGACGCTGTCTGTACCACAGTTTTGACTGGCCCGACTACGAGCAGGAACGGGCGGTGCTGAGGCTGCATGTTCCTGACTTGGCGGATGACGTTGGGGACTCCATCGTCCGGTTGGTGCAGGCGATGCGCACGTGGGACCTGCAGAAGCCTCCTGGACTGGCCGAGACATTGGACTGGGGGCGCGCGTATCTAGCGGCGCGGGGCGAGTGGACCACCGCCTGGGTGCAGCGCACGCTCGGCTGCGTGATCAAGGATAGTCTGGACCTGGACACGGTGCGCGCCCGCTTGGCGCAACTGGTGGAGCCGGACACTTGAAGGGCGCCGCGGTTTCAGCCTGGGCATGCCGCCAGCGAGGTGTCCGCGCCCGTATCGGCGCTGGCTACGTCCCGCGGCACCCCACCGTCACCCAAGTTTGCTCAATTGGGCGCCGGCAGCGCGAGCCGGGGAGAGGGGGGAACCGTCGATTCTCTGCCCGACCGTCTGCCTGCGTGGGCTGAGCGGCCGCTGCGGACGGTCGGGATGCCGTTGCAGCCCAGCCGTCGCCTGTGGCAGACACGGCCCGACAGCGGGGTCGATTGGCGGCGCACCGTGCGGCTGTGGGCGAGGCTCGGCCGCATGAGTCTCCATGTGGCCCCAGGCCGACGGTTCACCCGTCCCGGGCGTGTGGCCGTGCTGTGGGATGTATCGGGATCGATGGCGGAATTCATTCCCCTGTACGCGCCGTGGCTGTACGCATTGGCGCGCGATTTGCCCCAGGTCGGGGTGTTTTTGTTCGCCAACCGCTTGGTGGACGCGACGGCGCTGTTTCGTCAGCCTTACCCGCAGGCCAAGCGTGGGCTCGACCGCCTGCAGCAGGTGTGGCGCGGAGGCACCCGGCTGGGGGAGGTGCTCGCGGAATGGGTGGAGGACTCGGGCCGCCGCTGGCTGACGCCGCAAACCACTGTGGTGGTGGTCAGTGACGGGTGGGACGCGGGAGATCCGGCCGTCCTGGCGCGGGCGCTTCGATCCGTCCGCCGCCGCGGCTGCCGCATTCTGTGGGTACATCCCTGGCTGGGGACACCGGGGTTTGCGCCGCGGACCCGCGCTCTCTTGGCGGCGCGGCCGTTCATTGACCGCATGGTCCCCGGCCACTCTGCCTCTGCGCTGCTGCGTCTGACGTGGGATACGGGCTTGCGCAGTGGCTTGACAAACGATAGCGATGAGGAAGGGATGTCATGAAACCGATCTCGTTTTCCTACTATCGCCCCAAATCCCTGGCCGAAGCCTTGGACATTTTGGCTCAGGAAGAGGAGGCGAAGGTAATTGCCGGCGGGCAAAGCCTGGTGCCGCTGATGAACTTTCGTCTGAGCCGTCCGAAGACGCTGGTGGACATCAATGGTTTGCGCGAGTTGGCGGCGGTTGAGGCAGACGGTGGGGTGCTGCGCATCGGCGCGTTGGTGCGGCATCAGGAGCTGCTGGCCCATCCTTTGGTCGTGCAGCATTTCCCGGCCCTCGCCGCGGCGGCGGCGGAGATTGGTCACTGGGCGATTCGCACCCGCGGCACCATCGGCGGTTCCCTCGTTCACGCAGATCCCGCCGCAGAACTGCCGGCGGCCACGGTGGCGCACCGAGGCGTGTTGGTGCTGACCAGTGCCCACGGGGAGCGGCGGGTGGACGCGGACGCGTTCTTCTACGGTTATTTGATGACCGACATTGCGCCGGACGAACTCCTGACCGCGGTCGAGCTGCCGCTGCCGAGCGGCGTCCGCTACGGATTTGCGGAGCACGCCCGGCGACCGGGCGACTTTGCGCTGGCCGGCGCGTTCGTGGAGGTCGCCGAAGCGGGCCATGCGGGCGCCGTGACGTGGTTTGGCGTCGGTGGGCGGCCGGATCGTCAGGAGATGGAGTTGTCGCCGGATGCCGCTTCGCGGGGGCGGCAGTTTGCAGCCGCTCTGGCCGAACTGGACGGGCCGGAAGACGAGGTGGAGGCGCGCTACCGCCGTCAGCTCGCTGCGGTGGCGGCGGAGCAGGCGTACCAGCGCGCGATAGCGAGCGGAAGGGGGAACTGAGCATGCAGTCGGTAAGCGAGAGCGCGGCCGCTGGACGGCCAAAGACAAGCATAACCCTGATGGTCAACGGGCAGCGGCATACGCTGGACGTGGAGCCGCGTTGGCTGTTGTCCGATGTCTTGCGCCACCAGTTGGGTTTGACCGGGACGCATGTTGGCTGCGAACAAGGGGTGTGCGGCAGCTGCACGGTGCTGCTGGACGGGCAGCCGCAGCGCAGTTGCCTGATGTTCGCGGTGCAGGCGGAGGGGCACGACATCACCACCGTCGAGGGACTGACGCCGGAGCAAGGGCTGAGCCCGCTGCAGGCCGCGTTTGAGCGCCACCACGCGCTGCAGTGCGGGTTTTGTACGCCGGGCATGATTGTAACGGTGGAGGCATTGCTTCGAGAGAACGCCGACCCTGACGAAGAGACCATCCGCGAGGTGCTGTCGGGAAACATCTGCCGCTGCACGGGCTACCAGTCGATTGTGGCTGCGGTGCAGGACGCCGCGCGGGTGCGCCGGGAGAGTGGGGCGGCGAAGCTGGAGGTGGCCGCCAAGGGCCAGAACGAAGCAGCGGGGGGTGAGCAGGCGTGAGCATGATGCAAGGGCCGTTGAAGCCCCAGTTCACCGGTGCGCGCGTGACACGCCTTGAGGATGCGCGCTTGCTGCGCGGTCGCGGCCGCTACCTGGACGACATCGACGTTCCGGGCACCCTGCACGTGGCGTTCGTCCGTTCCAATCGGCCGGCGGCGCGGATTGTGTCCATCGACGTGGAGGAGGCGTTGGCTGTCCCCGGTGTGTACACGGTCTGGACGGCCGAGGACTGCGGGATCACGATGTACACCGAGCGCTACGACGTGGGTCAACCGGTGCTGGCGAAGGACGAGGTGCGGTTTGTCGGCGAAGCGGTGGCGGCGGTGTTCGCGGAAGACCGGTATGTGGCGGAGGACGCGGCGGAGCGGGTGCGCGTGGTGTACCATCCGCTGCCGCCCGTGCTCGGCTTCGACGAGGCGCTGTCGGACGAGGGGCGGCGTGTCCATGCCCATCGAGCCAACCTCTTTCACCACACGGAGCATCAGACGGAGGGGTTTGCCGAGGCCTTCGCGAGCGCCCCTCACCGGGCCCAGGCGACTTTCGTGACGCACCGCCAGACGGGCGTCCCGATGGAACCGCGCGGCTGCATGGCGCAGCTGGATGCGGCGACCGGGCGGCTGACGGTCTACGTCTCGCATCAATCGCCGCATCAATTCCGCTCGCAACTCACCGAGCTGCTGCAGATGCCGGAAAACCAGATTCGTGTGATCGTGCCGGAGGTCGGAGGAGCGTTTGGCATCAAAGCGATGCTGTACCCGGAATACCTGGTGGTCGCCGATGCGGCGCGCAGGTTGGGACGGCCGGTGAAGTGGGTGAGCGACCGTACGGAAAGCCTGTTGGCCGACGCGCACGCGCGCGACAACCGGCACGAGGTGGAGGTGGCCTTTGATGAGGAAGGGCGTATTCTGGCGGTGCGCGACCACGTGTTTGGCGATACGGGCGCCTATCCGTTTCTCGGCTTTCCGGGCGCCGTCGGCGAGGCCGGTTGGGCTACCAGCATGCTGACCGGGCCGTACAAGATCCCGCACGTGTCCATCACGGTGGACTGTGTGTTCAGCAATAAGGCGCCGGAAGGGGCCTACCGCGGCGTCGGGGGGCCAGTGGGGGCGCAGGTGCAGGAGGGCATCGTCGACTTGGTCGCCCGACACTTGGGCAAGGATGCGGCCGATGTGCGCCGCGTCAACTTCATCCGCGACGAAGACTTTCCGTACCAGACGGCTACCGGCAACGTGTATGACCCTGGGTCTTACGCGGAGTCGATGGAGCAGGCGCTGGCGCTCATCGATTACGAGCGGTTCCGCCGCGAACAGGCGGAGCTGCGGCGGCAGGGACGCTACCTGGGCATCGGCATCTGCACGTTCGTGGAACCGTCCGCCGGGGCCGAATCGGAGGCTGGATCTACCCCGTACGAAGCGGCCTCCATCCGCATCGAACCGACCGGCACGGTGACCGCAGCCTTGGGCCTTGGCCCCTCCGGTCAAGGGCACGAGACGACGATGGCGCAGTTGATTGCGGACCAGTTGGGTGTGGACGTCAAAGACGTCGTGGTCATGCACGGCGACACCGACAGCGCCCCGTTCGGCGGCGGCACCGGTGGCAGCAGATCCGGCACCATCGGCGGGGGTGCCGCGCTCCGCGCCAGTCAGGAGATGCGCCAGCGGCTCATGAAGCTGGCCGCCCATCTGCTGGAGGCAGCGGAGGAAGACGTGGAACTGGTGGACGGACACGCCCAGGTCAAAGGCGTCCCCGCCCGCGCTTACTCGGTGCGGGATTTGGCCCGCATTGCCTACACCGACGTGGCCCGCTTGCCCGAGGGCATGCAGCCGGGGCTAGAGGTGGTCGTGCGCTACCAGCCGCCACTTTCCACCACGTATTCCAACGGGACGCACGTGGCCTTGGTCGAGGTCGATACGCAGACCGGGTTTGTTCGTGTGCTCGACTACGTGGTGGTCAACGACTGCGGTCGGTTGATCAATCCCATGATTGTCGAGGGGCAGATTCACGGCGGCGTGGCGCAGGGTATCGGCAGTGCCTTTCTGGAGGAGCTGCGGTACGATGACAGCGGACAGTTGGTGACCACTTCGCTGATGGATTATCTGCTGCCGGCGGCCACCGACGTGCCGCGCATGCGCGTAACCCACATCGAAACCCCTTCCGCCAACGTCGGTGGCTTCAAAGGCATGGGGGAAGGGTCGCTGATTGCCGCTCCGCCCGCGCTGGCCGGAGCCGTCTCGGACGCGCTGGCGCCGTTTGGCGTGTTTGTGACCGAGATCCCTGTGCATCCACAACAAATTCTCGAATGGGTGCAGGGCCGCGTCCACTCGGCATGAGCCACTGCGGCCAATTGGGCAAGGGCGTATCCGACTTCGCTCGGATGCGCCCTTGTTTATCTTTCGGTCCAAGAAAGAGTAGACTGAGATTGAGACTTGTATGGCATGGGGGGAGCAGGCCGCATTGCATACAGACAAAGGTCAACACCTGTTGTTCACATCCAACATCTATGCTTTTGCACTCAACTTTCAGTCTTCCGCGCTGTTGACCATTTCGGTTCCGGCGATGCTCATACGGCTGGCTCCGGCCCAGCACACCATCGTCCTGGCGCAGTTGGCGACGCTCAGCGCCTTCGTGGCCATGATTGTCCCGCCGGTGGTCGGTGTCTTGGCCGACAGGGGGGTGCTCGGAGGACGACACGGCAGCCTCCGTATCGGCGGGGGGCTGAACGCGCTCGGCCTGGTCGGAATGTATCTCGCTCCCAGCGAGGCTTGGTTCATGTTCTGGTGCCTGGTGACCATGTTGGGACATAGTACAGCCACGGTTGCTTATCAAGCGCTGTGGTCGGAGGTGATTCCGGAATCTCGGCGGGGACAGGCCTCCGGATACAACGGGGCCGCCGTCCTGCTCGGGACCATATTAGGCCTCGGAACGGCCGCCTTGTCGCCGAAGGTGTCACTGCTGCCAATGGCCGGCGTGATCTTCGTGGGCTTTCTTGTCACCACTCTCTGCCTGCCGAAGACGGACGCTCCGACACGTCGGGCTCGGCGCGCCCAGCGCAGCCGGGGTGATTTCGTGCGGATCTTTTTCGCCCAAGCGTTGATCTCGTTCGGTATGACGCTCTTGATGACGTTTGTTCTGTACTTTTTTCACGACGTCCTGCACATATCGAATCCGTCCCAGGGAACCGCGTTTGTGGCGGGCCTTGCGCTCATTGGCGCGGTGTTCGCCAGCATCGCGCTCGGCCGCGTGGCGGACGCCAGCCGGCGGCGCCGCCTGACCGCCGTGTCCATTGTGCCGATGGCGCTCGCCGCGGGCGGCTTTGCCTTCCTGCAGGCGGAACGGTGGATTCTCGTGTTTGCTCTGGTGTTTGGACTGGGTTTCGGTGGATTTTTGGCCACCAGTTGGGCGCTGACCGTCGATGTGCTGCCGGATCGGGAGCATGTCGGCCGCGACCTGGGCATCTGGGGTGTCGCATCCGCTATCCCCGCCGTCCTTGCGCCCATGGCGGGCGGCTGGGTGTTGACCAGTGCCGCCACGGCCACCATCGGCTATCGGCGCTTGTTCCTGCTTGCGGCGGCCTCGTTTTTGGCCGGCGCCTTGGTGGTCTGGTCGATCCGCAGTCAGGACCGGCTGCACCGCGGGATGGGCCATCCGACTTTTGCGGACGATGGCCGGTCCGTCAGCGCAGAGCAGCCAGGGACGGCAGCTTATCCGTCGGCCAGTGCTCCCGCTGCGACCGCGCCCGAGGCACCTGGTCCGGCTCCGTCCCTCACGCCGCCATCCCCGTGGTGGGGCGTGCCGCTCCGCCTCCTGATTGCCGGCATCGTGGCCGGTTACGTGCGGCTCTGCTATCGGGTGCGTTTCGACGGGCCGCTGCCGCAGCTGCACGGGGGTTCGCTGATCGTGTCCAATCACCAACACGACCTGGAAGGCATGGTCATTCCCGCCTGGCTGAACCTGCGCCGGACCCACCGACATCCGGTCTACTGCGCCGCGAGTCAACGCCTGTTTGAACCGGGGTTCTTGGCCTTTCGCGGCCCGGCGTGGCTGCGGCCGTTGCTCTACCGGTTGAACCTGGCGCCCTTGTTTCGCAGCATCGGGGTGCTGCCGATAGAAAACCAGCCACTGGCGCGGCCGTTGCAGAGCTACGCCTACGAGGCGTTGCGGTTGCGCGGGAACGTATCGTTGGGCGAGGTGTTTACCGCCCCGTGGTTGGAGCGGCTCGGCCTCTCCCCGGATCAACCGCTGTCCCGGCTGTGGAGTGTGCGTTGGGCCGAGCGCTCCATGGAGCGGATGCCGAGCACGTGCCTGGTCGATGACCTGCGCCGCCAGGTTCGCCGCGCGCAGCAGCAACGCATCCGCCAGCAGCTGGACCAGATACGGGCCGTCCTGCTGTCCGGGAGGGCGCTTTACCTCACGCCGGAAGGGCGGTATTCTCAGGACGGAAGGATGATGCGGTTTCGGCAGTCGTACATAGAGTTGGCGCCACTCGCCAGGAACGTGTACGCGTTCTCGCTCAGCTACGATCCGTACGTGCACCGTTCCCTGAGCCTGTACGTGCGCGTGGGGCGCATTCCGCCCGAGGTGAAAACGGACGTGGCGGCGGTGAACGCGTGGGTCGCGGCAGCCAGGCCGGTGGTGGTGAGCCAAGTGCTTTGCGACTGGCTGAGCACCTTGCCGCCAGGGACCGTGTTCAGCGCCGCCGAAGCCCGGGAGGCCGTCCGCCAGCGTGTCCTGGACCTGCCGCCCGGGGCGCGGCTGGTCCCAGAGCTGGTCAACCCAATGCAAACAACGCGGGCGGTAAGACGGGCGTTAGCTGGCATGGTTCGCCTGGGCAGCTTGCGCCCGGCTGAAGGCGATAAGTTTTGTCTGACGGCGGTGCATAGGCATCCGATGTTTGCCGACGTGGAGGACATGGTGCGCTTTCAGGCGACCGTCTTTCGCGAGACCCGGGAGGCCCTGTTCCGGCTGGCCGGCAGCGACGGTTGGGCCGCCGACGGGGGTCCGCAGGAGGGCGAAGCCCTGCCTATATCCGCCCAGGTGACCGCACAGGCTGAAACCACCACGGCGTCGGGAACCGATTCCCTATAGGAGGATGGTACGTTGACTTCACGGCAACAGCGATTTGCGAAGTTGATACAGAGTTTGCCCGCAGCGGTCCCGTTTGTGGGCCCGGAGACGCTGGAGCGGCAAACGGGGGTTTCCATCGCCCTGCGGCTGGGTGCCAACGAGAGTCCGTTTGGGCCTTCACCCAGGGCCCTGGCCGCTATGCAGGAACACTTGGCGGCGCAGGCGTGGTACGGGGACCCCGAAAACTACGACCTGCGCCAGGCCCTCGCGAAGCGGCACCAGGTTCCCTATGAAGCGATTTCCGTCGGCTGCGGGATTGACGACCTGCTGGGGCTGGTGGTGCGGGTACTCATCGAACCGGGCGATGTGGTGGTCACATCGCAGGGGGCGTACCCGACGTTCAACTACCATGTCCACGGCTACGGAGGCCAGCTGCACTTTGTCCCCTACACGGACTTGTTTCGCAATGACCTGCAGGCCTTGGCCCGGGCGGCGCAACAGGTGCGGGCGAAGCTCCTGTATTTGGCCAATCCCGACAACCCGACCGGCTCGTACTACGACGGGACGGAACTGGCCGCCTTTCTCGACCAGGTTCCGGATTCATGCACGATCATACTCGATGAGGCCTACATTGAGTTCGCGCCCCCCGGAACGGCGCTGCCCATGGCCCTGGACGACCCGCGGCTGATTCGCATGCGCACCTTCTCCAAGGCGTACGGCATGGCGGGGGCCCGCATCGGCTACGCCATCGCGCCGCCGGACGTGGTGGCCGCGCTGGACAAGGTCCGGCTTCACTTCGGGGTTGCGCGCATGGCCCAGGTCGGCGCCTTGGCCGCCCTCGGAGACGAAGAATTTGTGCGTCAGGTGGTGCAAGAGACGGCCAGGGGGCGAAGGGAGTATGGCGAGTTGGCCCAGCAGCTTGGATTCCGGGCGCTGCCCTCGGCGACCAACTTCGTGGCCATCGACGTCGGCAGTGAGGGGATGGTGCGGCGGCTGGTCGATCAACTGTTCGAACATGGGGTGTTCATTCGCATGCCTGGGGTCGCGCCGCTCAACCGCTGTATTCGCGTGACGGTAGGCACCCCCGCCCAGCGGGCGCAACTGGCCCAGGTGCTGCCGCGGGTTGTAAACGAGGTGCTCGAAGGGGGACGCGTCTGATGCAGGTTGCGTTGTGCCAAATGCAGGTGTGGCAGGGGCAGCGGGAAACCAATTGGAGCACGGCGGAGGGGATGTTGGAGGAAGCAGCCCGAGCCGGCGCCCAGGTGGCGGTGCTGCCAGAAATGTGGACGTGCGGCTACGACTTCGCCCGCCTCGATGAGCACGCCGAGACCATCGACGGCCCCACCCGCCAGCGTCTGGCCGCCGCGGCGCGTAGCCTTGGTCTGTGGGTGGTGGGAGGTTCTTGGCCACTGCGGGACGCTGAGGGCGTAGCCAACGCCTCCTTGACATTCGCTCCGGATGGACAGCTGAGGCACGTCTACCGCAAGGTGCACCTGATTGGTTTGATGGACGAGGATAAATACCTTCGGGCGGGCTGCGAGGCCGCGACGTTTTCACTCGACGCTGCCGAGGCGGCGGTCATGATCTGCTACGACCTGCGGTTTCCGGAATTGGCCCGGCGCTATGCGGCGGCGGGGGCCAAGGTGCTGTTTGTGCCGGCGGAGTGGCCTCGACAACGAGCCGCCCACTGGCGAACACTGTGTGTCGCCCGCGCCATTGAGAACCAGGCCTACGTGGTGGCGGTGAACACGGTAGGCTACAACGACCGGGACCGGTTTGCGGGCGGGTCCATGGTCGTGGATCCTTGGGGGGAGACGGTCGCCGAGTGCAATCCACAGCCAGGCGTTGTCTGTGTCGACATCGACTTGGCCAAGGTGGATCAGGTGCGGACGGCCATGTCGGTGCTGCGCGACGTGCGCCCGGACGTATATGGATCCGGAGAGAATCATTTGGGAATTACGACTTCATGATAGTTTCCATTTTCAGGGTATCCTGTACTTGTCACCATTCTGCCTGAGTGATAGGATCGTTTCCGGCAGTTGTTTGCTGCCATGCACGCCGCGCCGCTGCAGGGGCGCGCTTTACTGTGTTTTCAGCATGTATGGCAAGCCGGATTATTCCTCACGCTACGTATGGCGATTGAGCGATTCCGAGATGAGGAGATGGACGTATGGCGAATGGGACACCAGCCGACACGCACAATCCGTGGCGGGAATTTGTCGGTCCCAATCTCGGGTACATCAATGAGTTGTATGAACGATACCGTGAAGATCCGCAGTCGGTGGACGAGAGCACGCGCGCGCTGTTCGACCAGTACGGTCCGCCACCGCAGGGCGAGACCGGTCCGTCGCCCGCATCGGCAGGCGCCGGGGCGCCGGATGTGCACGATTGGCAGAAGGTTCTAGCGGCCGCAGAGTTGGTCCGCAACATCCGTACATACGGACACTTGGCGGCCGAGATCGATCCGATAGACGACTCGGGCCGGGATGCGCATTACTTGGAACCGGCCACCTATGGTCTGACGGAGGCGGACTTGGCGCAGATCCCCGCCCGCCTGATTTGGCCGCAAGCGCCTTCCGATGTCCACGATGGACGCACGGCTATCGCCCGCCTGCGCGAAATTTACACGCATTCGCTGGCGTACGAGTTTGAGCACGTGCATGTGGCGGAGGAACGCGTCTGGCTGAACCAGATGGTGGAATCGGGGGCGTTCAGGCGACCCCTCACCGCGGAGCAAAAGCGCGCGCTTTTGCAGCGGTTGTCGGAAGTGGAAGGGTTTGAGCGGTTCCTGCACCGGACCTTTGTCGGCCAGAAGCGGTTTTCGATTGAAGGCGTCGATATCCTGGTGCCGATGCTCGACCATCTGATTCGCTGCGCCGTGGAGGCCGGGGCGCGCGACGTGATGATTGGCATGGCGCACCGTGGCCGCTTGAACGTGTTGGCGCACGTTTTGGGTAAGCCGTACGGTGTTATCTTCACCGAGTTTCACGCGGCCCCCAACAAGGAACTGGTACCGTCCGAAGGGTCGATGGGCATCAACTACGGCTGGACCGGCGACGTCAAGTACCACCTGGGCATGGCACGCTCGCTGACGGAGGGTGAGTCGGTACAGGTGCGCTTGACCCTGGCGAACAACCCGAGCCACCTTGAGGTCGTCAACCCGGTGGTGGAAGGGTTCACCCGCGCGGCCCAGGAGGACCGGCAGGGCGGCGGGGCGCCCAAGCAGGACCCCAAGCGGGCCTTCGCCGTGTTGGTCCACGGCGACGCCGCGTTCTCGGGCGAGGGTGTGGTGGCTGAGACGCTCAACCTTTCCCGCCTGCCTGGGTACCAAACCGGGGGTACGATTCACATCATCACGAACAACAAGGTTGGGTTCACCACGGAGAGTTTTGATGACCGGTCGACACGCTATGCGAGCGACTTGGCCAAAGGGTATGAAATCCCGATTGTGCACGTCAACGCCGATGACCCGGAGGCCTGTCTGGCCGCCATCTACTTGGCATGCCAATACCGTTCCCGCTTCCATCGGGATTTCTTGATTGACTTGATTGGCTACCGGCGCTGGGGCCATAACGAGATGGACGATCCGGCTGTCACCCAACCGCTGATGTACCAAAAGATCAACCAGCACAAGACGGTGCGGACGCTGTATGCGGATGCTCTCGTGCGCCAGGGTGTCGTGCAGCCAGAAGAAGTACAAAAGATGGAGCGGGACGTGCAGCAGCGTCTGCAACAGGAGTATCAGCGGGTGACCCAGGGTGAGGTGGATCCGCCCAAATCGCCAATCTCAGACGTCGGCAGGCCGGACCCGGTCCGCACAGCTGTCCCTGCAGAGCGCCTGCGCGCCATTAATCGTGCCCTGTTGACCTGGCCGGAAGGATTCACCGTGTATCCGAAATTGGCGCGCATCTTGAAGCGGCGGGAAGCCAGCCTGGAGGGGGACGGGCGCGTGGATTGGCCGTTGGCCGAGGCGTTGGCGTTTGCCACTGTGCTGGAGGACGGCACGCCGGTGCGCATCACGGGTCAGGACACGGAGCGTGGCACGTTTGCCCAGCGTCACCTGGTGTTGCACGACCCCCACACGGGCCGCACCTGGTCTCCCCTGCAGGCGCTGCCGCAGGCGAAGGCCACCTTTGCCATCCACAACAGCCCGTTGACGGAGACGGCTGTGCTCGGCTTCGAGTACGGTTACAATGTGTTTGCTCCGGAAACCTTGGTGCTGTGGGAGGCCCAGTACGGGGATTTTGCCAACGTCGCGCAGCCGATGTTTGACCAGTTCATCGCTGCCGGGCGTGCCAAGTGGGGCCAGGATTCCGGTTTGGTGATGCTGCTGCCGCACGGGTACGAGGGTCAGGGCCCGGAGCACTCGAGCGCCCGCCTGGAACGCTATCTGCAGTTGGCCGCCGAGGACAACTGGGTGGTGGCGTACCTGTCCAGCGCGGCCCAGTACTTCCACCTGCTGCGGCGCCAGGCTGCGCGGCTCGGGACTCCGCACATGCGGCCGCTGGTGTTGATGGCGCCGAAGAGTTTGCTGCGCAATCCGCGTACGGCCTCCCCGTGGCAAGAGTTATGCACGGGCGAGTTTCGGCCGATTGTGGAGCAGCCCGGCTTGGGACAGCAGCCGGACAAGGTCAGACGGCTCATCCTGTGCACCGGCAAGATGGCATTGGACCTGGAGGCAGCGTTGGAGTCGGCCGCCGACAAGCCCGAGCATGTGCACATTGTGCGCGTCGAGCAGCTGTATCCGTATCCGCAGGAGCAGGTTGAGGCTGTGGTGAGCCGGTTCAGCAACCTGGAAGAGGTTGTCTGGGTGCAAGAAGAACCGAAAAACATGGGCGCCTGGAACTACATGGAGCCGCGCATTCACGCGTCCGTGGCCGACCATATCACCGTTGGTTACATCGGTCGACGCAGGCGGTCGAGCCCGGCGGAAGGGGAGCCGGATGTGCACAATGTTGAGCAGGCGCGCATTGTCTCGGAAGCATTGCAGCTGAATGAGTCGAAGATAGCCGTGAAGTAGGAGGGCAAGGCCGTGAGCGAGATTAAGGTCCCGGAGTTGGCGGAATCGATTGTGGAAGGTACGATTGCCACCTGGTTGAAGCAGGTCGGCGACGCGGTCAATGCGGGCGAAGCGGTGGCGGAACTGGAGACGGACAAGGTGAATGTCGAAGTCGTCGCCAACGAAGCGGGAATCCTGCAGGAGATTTTGAAGCAAGCGGGCGAGACGGTACAGGTCGGCGAGACCATCGCCATCCTCGGGGCCGGTGCGCCGGCGGGGGCTGGAGCGCCGGCTGCTGCGCCTGCATCGACGCCGACTCCGGCGCCGCAGACGGCAGCCGCCAACGCCGAGCAAGTCCCGGGCCAGGAGGGCCCGAAGTATCAACCGCCGGTGGCGGAGCCGTCGGCGCCGCAAACGGACGGCGGACAGGCCCTGGCGACGCCGGCCGCACGTCGGTTGGCCAAGGAGCGCGGCCTTGATTTGACGGCCGTCCCCAGTCGGGATCCGGCAGGACGCATTACCGCCGGCGACGTGGCCGCGGCCGGTCTGGCCGCTCCCGCGCCGGCGCCGGCCGCCCGTCCGAGCGCGCCTGCCGCCGCACCGGCCGCGGCAGCGCCCGCGCCGTCCGGGGACAAGCGCGTGGAGCGGGTGCCGATGTCGCGTCGGCGTCAGACCATCGCCAAGCGTCTGGTCGAAGTGCAGCACACGGCGGCCATGCTCACCACCTTCAACGAGGTGGACATGACGGCCATCATGGACGTGCGCAAGCGCCGCAAGGACATGTTCAAGGAGCAGCATGGCGTCGGTCTCGGCTTTATGTCGTTTTTCACCAAAGCCGTGGTCGGCGCGCTCAAGGCGTTTCCCCTGCTCAACGCGGAGATTCAGGGCACCGAGTTGGTGGTCAAGCACTACTACGACATCGGCATCGCCGTCTCGACCGAAGGCGGCCTGGTGGTGCCTGTAGTGCGGGAGGCGGACCGCTTGACGTTTGCCGAAATTGAGCAGGAGATTGCTCGGCTGGCGAAAAAGGCGCGCGACAACAAGCTGCGCCTGGAGGACCTGCAGGGTGGCACGTTCACCATCACCAACGGTGGCGTGTTTGGATCGCTGTTCTCCACGCCCATCCTGAATGGCCCGCAGGTGGGCATCCTCGGCATGCACGGCATCAAGGAGCGCCCAGTTGCCGTCAATGGGCAGGTTGAAATCCGGCCGATGATGTACCTGGCTCTGTCTTATGACCACCGGATTGTCGATGGTGCAGAAGCAGTCCAGTTCCTCGGCCGTATCAAGCAGATGATCGAAGACCCGGAGACACTGCTTTTGGAAGGCTGAGGCGTGCGCGATGCATGACCACCCCGGCAGGTGCCATTTTGCCTGGGGTGGCTTTTTCGTTTGCAACAGAAATCTGTCAGGGTGGGCGATGGGGCTTGCAGAGGACGCTGCTTCTGATTCATGGCCTCCTGAACTGGCATCCCTGGCGCCGCCGGTTCCTGCGTGAACTTGCGTTGGCGCTGCCGGGTCACCAGGTTGTGCTCGTGTACACGGACGCATGTACCCGGGTGTGGCGGCGGGATGTGGGAGGGATAACGGTCTTCGGCTGTGGCCGCGATTGGCCGTACCTATCCGGACGGCAAGCGCTTTCTGTGCAGGTGCAGCGCGTCCAGAGAAAGTGGGACTTGCTGCGCCGACAACACGGATTGGCGGCTCCGATTGATGTCATCGGCCATAGTTTAGGCGGATTAGTCGCCAGGCTGTTCGCCGAACAGGAGAGCGGGTTGGTGCGCCACGTGGTCACGGTCGCGACACCCCATCACGGGACCCCGCTCGCCACACAGGGGCTTCAGCTGGCCGGTTGCTTGGGGTGGGGACAAGTTCTACGGGAACTCACACCGGCGGCAATGGCCGAGTTCAATCGGGATCACCCGTTGCAGAAGCTTCGTCTGGCTCCAGGCGGACGCGTCTTCACGCTGCGTGGACGAGCGGATGGAACTTTGCGGAACTGGGGGACCTGCGGAGAAGTGTGGTACGGGTTCCGAATCCTGTCGAGACGATACGGCCAGGCCAGCGATGGCTTGGTGCCGCACGATTCCGCGTGCTTGGACGGTGCCGTCCACCTTGGCGATTTTCCCTATGATCACCGCGCTCTCATCCACCGTGTTCAGGTAGCGCGGCGCATAGCCGAAGTGCTGCACGAATGACAGCTGACAGGCACTCTTATGGCGACACACAAATCCACCGTTGATACGAATCGTTTTTCCCGCTGCAAAGCATCTTTGCGCATGACCGCTTCTGCTTTGCGTTGTATGCGGTCTCCGGGGGTTCCTATCGAACCTTCCTTGCAAATCCTCTACGGTTTCGGGTATAGTGTGTACATAACGTGAAACCGCTTTATGAAAATGTTTATGAAAGCGCTTGCTGGGAAGGGGGCTCAAAACCATGAAGGTGACGATACGGACTGTGGCCAACAGGGCCGGGGTTTCTCCGGCGACGGTGTCCCGCGTGTTGAACGATCCGGTCAAAGTCGGGGCTGAGACGCGCCGCAAGGTGCAGCAGGCGATGGCGGAGCTGGACTTTCAACCGAGCGCGATCGCCCGCGGGCTGAGTGTGCAGCACATGGACACCATTGGGTTGTTAGTCCCGGGCATCAACGGCTTGTTTTTCAACGAGCTTTACCAGGGAATCGACGAGGTTGCCTGGGAGCACGGCATGAAGGTGCTCCTGTTCGACGCGCAGCTGGATCACCACCGGGCGCTCGACGGTTTCACCTTTCTGAAACAGCACCGTGTAGCCGGCATCATATTTACGAGTGGATCGATAACGGACGACTATCAGGCGATGATTGATCGATTGGGGATTCCGGTGGTGCTCGCCTTGACACATTCGCGCATGCGTCCGCTGTCCGCGTTCCGAACGGACGATGTGAAAGCCGCCTTCGACGCGACGGCCTACCTGATTGCACGCGGCCACAGCCGTATCGCCATGGTGGCGGGTCCGCCTGAAAATGACGTGGCTGGCTCCACGCGCCTGGAGGGATACCGGCAGGCGCTGGCACACTATGGTGCGGAATACTCCGACGAACTCGTTGATTTTGGCGACTTTCATTTCCACGAGGGATATCGGGCCATGGATCGCATCCTGAGAAGGGTGGGCCGAGAGGGCTTCACGGCCGTGTTCGCGGCCAGCGACGAGATGGCGCTGGGGGCGATTCGCTGCCTGGCCGAGCATGGGCTGCGTGTCCCGGACGATGTCTCGGTGATGGGCTACGACAACCTGTATGTGGCCGAAATGACGACGCCCGGGCTGACGACCGTCGCCCAACCGTTTCAGCAAATCGGGCGGTTGGCGGTGGAGTGTCTGCTGCAGGCCATTGGCGCCGGTGAGACGGAGGCGTGTGGGGGTATCCATTTATTACCGCACCAGATCATTGAACGTGACACGGTGAAAACGGTGTCTCGATGACACGATGATCTTCCAACGGATTGGATGCACGAATCATGTTCAGATAGACGATGCAGGCGTGCATCAAAAGTGACAAATTTGGAGGGGTTTGTGATGAATCGTGCACGCAAAGGCGCGGTCGTTGGCACGGCAGTCGTACTCGTGTGCAGTATCGCGGCAGGGTGCGGATCGGGCGGAAGCGGGGCGAACACAGCCAATACCGCGAAGCAGGGCGGCGCGAAACCGATTGACACTTCGCAGGCGAAAGGGACCATCGTCTGGGCTACGCCACCCATTACCCAAACAGGTCTGCCCGAAACGATGGTCAAAGCGTTCGAGCAGAGCCATCCCAACATCAAGGTAAAATTATAGATGCAGGATAACAACACCGATACGAACCGTGCCAGCTTGACAACCGCCATCGGAGGCGGGGCCAATACGCCGGACGTGTACCTGGGCGACGTCGTGTGGCCCGCCCAGTTCGCGGCCAACCAGTTGGCGAAGCCTTTGACAGGCCTGGTGCCGAATTCGTTCTGGAACCGGTTTGCCAACGGGCTCGTACAGGGGGCCACTTACAACGGCAAGGTGTACGCCGCTCCATTCTTCGTTGATACCGCCTTTTTGTTCTATCGCAAGGACCTGTTGGCGAAGGCGGGCCTGTCGGTGCCAAACACCTGGGAGGATGTCCAGAAAGACGCGCGAATTCTCCAGAAGAAAGGCCTGGTCAAATACGGCTTCGTGTGGCAGGGGTCATCCTATGAAGGTTTGCTCTGCGACTTCGACGAGTATCTGGCCGATGCGGGCGGCCAGGTCTTGGGTAAAGATGGGAAACCCGCTATCGATTCCGCAGCGGCGAAGAAGGCGCTGTCCTTCATGCGCGGCCTTATCACGAGCGGTGTGACGCCAAAGTCTGTCGTGCAATTTACGGAACAAGAGTCGGAAAACGTATTTACGGAGGGCAATGCTGCATTCATTCGCAATTGGTCCTATGCATGGCCGAACTCGCAAGATCCCAAAGCCTCCAAGGTGGTCGGCAAGGTTGGGGTTACGGCGCTGCCGTCGTTTGACGGGGGCACAGGTTACAGCACCATCGGTGGTTGGGATTTGTACGTGAACCCGCATACCAAGAACCTGCCGGCGGCGCTGGCGTTCATCGATTGGATGACCGGCAAGGAGGCGCAGTCCATCCTGGCCAAGCAGTTCAGTGAAATCCCGACCAACAAACAAGTGCAAAACGATCCGTCCGTAAAACAGAAGAGTCCCATCTTCTCTATCGTGCCGAAGGTCAAGTACGTGTCCCGTCCGGCTCAAAATCCGAACTATCCAGCCATTGCCAAAGCAGTGTATTCAAATGTCAATGCGGCCCTGGCAGGCAGTGTCAGCACGGACAAGGCGCTTGCGGATGCAGCCAAGCAAATTCAGTCGGCTCTGGGTGGAAACGGCGGCCTCTAAGGCGTGCAAATCTCTCCGGCGGGGTCCACTCACCTGGCCCTGCCGGAGGACTGGGAGGAGTAAATCATGGCGGTGCATCAGACCCTCTTGTCTGGAACCGTGCGGTCGCCTAGCCGGCGCGCCAATTTGCTGCGGAACCAGCGCCGGGCCGGCTACAGCATGTTGTTGCCGATGGGTATCGTGATTGCGGCGGTCACCTTGTTTCCCATTCTGTATTCGGTTTGGATGAGTTTCAACGACGTCCACCTGACGACCAACGGATTTGCGCTGTCGTTCACTGGGCTCGCCAACTACCGCGTGCTCGCCACCAGCGGGGTGTTTTGGCACAGTGTGTGGTTCACAGTTTACTATGCCGTCGTCACGGTGGCGGTCGAGCTCATGTTAGGCATGCTGATTGCTCTGGCCATCAATGGGGTGCGTCGACTCAAGGACGTGTCTTTGGTCATCATGCTGATTCCCTGGTCGCTGATCACGGTCATTTCGGCACAAATGTGGGCCTACATCTACAACGGTGTTTATGGTGTGTTCAACGCGATACTCCAAGCGCTGCATCTGATTGGCGGGCCGGTAACCTGGCTAGGAACCCCGGGTTTGGCCATTGTCGCCATGATGGTGGCCGATATATGGAAAACGACGCCGTTTGTCGTGATTGTTTTGTTGGCTGGTTTACAGATGATCCCGGATGAGTATCATGAGGCGGCTTACATCGACGGGGCCAACCGATGGCACGCGTTTTGGCGTGTGACCTTCCCCATGTTGCGAGGGAGCATCGCTCTAGCCGGGTTGTTCCGCATTCTGCAGGCCTTTGGGGTGTTCGATCTGCCGTTTGTGCTGACCAACGGAGGTCCTGGAACCGCAACCGAGTCGCTGGCGATTCTCGGTTATGAGACACTGTTCCAAAATCTGCACTTTGGCACGGGTACAGCTGTCGCAGTGAGTACGGTGGTCATGGTACTGGCAGTCTGCCTGGTGTTCCTATCCGCGTTTCGATCGATGGTGGAAACGGAGGGAGCCTGATGGTACAGTCGCGAAGTCGCACGGCGGTGGGGTACATGGTCCTCATTCTGTTCTTGCTCCTGATTTTGTTGCCGTTTGTATGGATGTTATTGACGTCCTTTAAGTCACCCTTGGAGATCAGCCAATACCCCCCGACCTTCATCCCAGAGCGGTTTACCTCCGGCAATTATCACGATGCCTTCAGTCGTTACGGGTTCGCAGGGTACATTCGCAACAGTGTGATTGTGTCGGTCGCCAGCACATTCTGTGTGTTGGCGTTGGCGAGCATGGCCGGCTTCGCAGTGGCGCGTCTGCCGATTCGGAGCAAGGGCGCACTGATGGTTGCGCTGCTCGTCATCTCCATGTTTCCGCCCATCGCCATCGTCACACCTCTGTACATGCTTCTGCGGACCGTGGGCTGGCTCAACTCGTATCAAGCCCTCATCATACCCTACACGGCGTTCAACCTGCCGTTTGCGGTATGGATACTCCGCAACTACTTTCTTCAGGTGCCCGGAGCCTTGCTAGAGGCGGCGACCGTCGACGGCGCGACCGTGTTCCAGTCGTTTTGGCGCATCTTCCTGCCGTTGACCCGGCCCGGCTTGTTCACGGCAGCGGTCTTCACGTTTGTTGCGGCGTGGACAGAGTTCTTCATGGCGCTTGTGTTCAATTCATCCGACAGCATGCGCACCATTCCGGTCGGCATTGCCCTGTTCAGCGGCCAGTATAATGTACC
Source organism: Alicyclobacillus shizuokensis NBRC 103103 (assembly GCF_001552255.1). GTDB lineage: Bacteria > Bacillota > Bacilli > Alicyclobacillales > Alicyclobacillaceae > Alicyclobacillus_G > Alicyclobacillus_G shizuokensis. The sequence continues at coordinate 54,311 of NZ_BCQV01000006.1, read as the reverse complement.
CTATGGTACGATTTTCGCCGGGTCTGTGGTCTCCCTGGTGCCGATTGTGGTGCTGGTGATTCTGTTCCGGAAGTGGATTGTGAGCGGGTTGACCAGCGGAGCGGTGAAAGGCTAAGAGAATAGGTGTGAGCACGAATCCGACGGGGAGGTTAGGTGGATGGGGCAGCAGGTGACCGATTGGTTGCATGAACAAACGCACAGCATCTGGCAGGCGGCCCATCAGCATCCGTTTGTGCGCGAGTTGGGCGATGGAACTCTGGATGTAGATAAATTCCGGTTTTATATCTTGCAGGACTATGTGTATCTCATCGACTACAGCAAGCTGTTCGCCTGGGCGGCCATCAAAGCGCCAAAGCTGGAGTGGGCGAGTCGTTTTGCAGGGCTGCTCGAGTCGACTTTGAATCGGGAGATGGACCTGCACAGGGGCTACGCGGCCCAGTTTGGCATCTCCCCGGAGGAATTGGAGGCGACCGAGCCCGCGCCTGTAACGGTGGCCTATACCAAATATGTCTTGGATGCGGCCGCTCACGGCGACCTGGAGGAACTGTTGGCCGCGCTATTGCCCTGCGCCTGGTTGTATTGGGAAGTGGGCTGCGGGCTGGCTAAATCGAATCGTCTGGCGCCCGATTCGCTGTATCGCGCCTGGATTGAGCAATACGCGGATCCGCGGTTTGGTGAATTGACGGCATGGTTGCGCGCGTGCTTGGATGAGTTGGCGGCAGACGCGCCGGATTGGCGGCGACAGCGTCTGTATGATCGCTTCATCACCGCCAGCCGGTTCGAATACATGTTTTGGGATGCAGCCTATCACAGGTCCGGATGGCCTGTCTCCTGATTCAGCATGGTTCCGTTGAGACTCAAACGTGCCTTCATCGGAAAATAGTACAGGGCGGCAGCTACCAACAGTCCGACTATCCACGCGATATCGGCGCCGCCCATGTGCTTGGCCAGCACGCCCACGTAGAGGTCCGTGTTCATGAACGGGAATTGGATGAACACAGCCACCACATAAGCGAGTATCGCTATCCAGTTGACCTTTCCGTATTCCCCATGCAGGTCAAAAATCGCGTGGATGTTGTATCGACCCCGGCGCAGCAGATAGAAGTCGACCAGGTTGATGGCCGTCCACGGAATCATGAAATACAGCAACAGCAGCAGGAACTTTGAGTAGTTATCAAGGAAGTTGCCTTGGCCCCAAATGGCAATAGCGGTACCGGCCGCGGCCACCAAGACAATGAACAGGAGCCGCGCTGTCCGTGTTGTCCTCCAGGGCGTAAAAGCGCTGACGGTCGTCGCGACGGACATGAAGCCTCCATACAGGTTGAGTGTGTTGATGGCGAGTACGCCCAGTACAATCAACAGATAGACCACAATATCCATACCGGCTCCGGCCAAGTGTCCGAAATAAGCCACCATTTCTTCAGACTCCTTGGGGGCGACGAGACTTGCGATGGCGCCAAGGATCATCATCCAGCTGCTGCCAATGACGGATCCCAGATACGTGTACCAAAACGTCGCGCTTGTGGATGTGTGGCTCGGTAGGTAGCGTGAGTAATCCGCGACGTATGGGGCATAGGTGAGCTGCCACGACGCCATGATGGACAATACCAGCAGGAACGGCCCCCACGAGAAGCCGGGTTCGGCCATGTGGGTTGGAAACGGCTGCTGCAACAAACGGATAGTAAGATATATAAACAAGAGCAGGAAGAGGATGGCCACCACCCGCTCATAGCGGTGGATAAGATCGTACCCAAAAGTAACGAGCAGAACGGCCGCCAGATTGACAATCACGAGGCTTAGGTTCTGTGGGATCTGTAGGGCCAAGGCCAGGGCCTGGGCGCCGAGCACGGAGCTGGTCGAGAAAAAGCCGAGGTACATGACGATGACTAAGACCAACGGCAAAACAGCGCCGATGACCCCAAATTGCGCCCGACTCTGAATCATCTGGGGGACGCCCAGCTTCGGGCCCTGTGCGGAGTGGTAGGCCATGAAAATCCCGCCGATGGCATTGCCGGCGACAACGGCGATGATGGCCCACCACAGGTTGAGGCCGAGGACGGTCGCGAGCGCCCCGGTCACGACTGTGGTGATCTGGGCGTTGGCTGAGAACCAGATGTTGAATAGATTTCGTACGTTGCCGTGGCGCTCCGCTTCTGGGATATACTCAATACTGCGCTGTTCCATCTGCATAGCGAGCCCCCCTAGGTGTATCTGGCGACACGTGGGTTTGACTTGAAGAGTCGAAATCGTAGTATGTATGCACATTGTAAGACGGTTTCTCACGGACGTCTCTGGAAATATTTGCGGCAGATCCGCAATTTTTTGCGCACCTGTCTCACAGAACAGGAGGGCGACGGCAGTGGATTCCAGGCATCGTGATGCTGAAGTGACGGACGTGTAGAGGGTCCGGGTTCGTCCAGCCGCACGTTTCTCGTTCTCGCAAATTTCTACTCACAAACCGCAACCCCATCCATTTACTGCCCTTACCGGCTGGCGTACCCTCTAGGGCAAAAGGTGTATCGCGGGTTCCGACGTAACGTGCATCCCGTGTGTCCAGATTCATTGAGGCCTGGCACCCGGCGTACGGTGACAGGACGGGTGTGTCAGCATGAGTACAGGAGGTCGACGCCATGGCGAGGGAGATCCGCGCGCCGCGCGGCAGCGAGTTGCAGTGCAAAGGTTGGGAGCAGGAAGCGGCGCTGAGAATGTTGATGAACAACCTGGACAAAGAGGTGGCGGAGCGGCCGGAGGAATTGGTTGTGTACGGCGGCATCGGCAAGGCCGCTCGCAACTGGGATTGTTTTGACGCCATCATCCGCAACCTACGGGAGTTGGAGAATGATGAGACGCTCCTGATTCAGTCCGGCAAGCCGGTCGGCAAGTTCCGGACGCACGAGGATGCGCCGCGGGTGCTGTTGTCCAACTCGATGCTGGTCCCGGCCTGGGCCAATTGGGACCACTTTCGCGAGTTGGAGCAAAAAGGGTTGATCATGTACGGGCAGATGACGGCCGGATCGTGGATATACATCGGATCCCAGGGGATTTTGCAGGGGACGTACGAGACGTTTGCCGCGGCCGCGAAGAAGCGGGGATTGCCCAGCTTGAAGGGGACCCTTACAGTGACCGCCGGGCTGGGCGGCATGGGCGGTGCGCAGCCGTTGGCGGTGACCATGAACGAGGGCGTGGTCATCGTCGTCGAGGTGGATGAACAGCGCATCCGCCGGCGCATGGAGACCGGGTATCTTGATGAAATGGCTGTTTCGCTCGACGACGCTCTGGCGCGCGCGGAGGCCGCGAAGACGGAAGGGAGGGCGCTTTCCATTGGGCTCCTCGGCAACGCGGCCGAGGTGCTGCCGGAGTTGGTGCGGCGCGGGGTCGTGCCCGACTTTGTCACGGACCAGACTTCCGCGCACGATCCGCTCAACGGCTACGTTCCGGCCGGCCTCTCCCTGGCCGAGGCGGTCGCTCTGCGTCACGCCCAACCGGACGAGTACATCCGCCGGGCCAGGGCGAGCATGGCCGCGCACGTGCAGGCGATGCTGGAGCTGCAGAAGCTGGGCAGCACGGTCTTTGACTACGGCAATAACATCCGTCAGGTGGCGTATGACGAAGGGGTGACGGACGCCTTCGCGTTTCCGGGGTTTGTGCCGGCGTACATCCGGGACCTGTTCTGCGAGGGCAAAGGCCCTTTCCGCTGGGCGGCGCTCTCGGGCAATCCGGAAGACATCTACAAGACGGACGAGTTGGTGCTGCAACTGTTTCCTGAAGATGAACACCTGCGGCGTTGGATTTCCCTGGCGCGCGAAAAGGTGCAGTTCCAGGGCTTGCCGGCGCGCATCTGCTGGCTGGGTTACGGTGAACGGGCGCGCTTTGGTCTGGCCATCAACGAACTGGTGCGCAGGGGCGAGATCTCGGCGCCGATTGTGATTGGGCGGGACCACCTTGATTGCGGATCGGTCGCCAGCCCAAACCGTGAGACCGAGGCGATGAAGGACGGCAGCGACGCGGTTGCCGATTGGCCTATCCTCAACGCGCTCGTGAACACCGCGGCCGGCGGCAGCTGGATCTCGGTCCATCACGGCGGCGGCGTCGGCATGGGGTACTCCATTCATGCCGGGATGGTCGTGGTGGCGGACGGATCGGAAAGGGCGGAGCGCAAGTTGGCGCGCGTGCTCACGACCGACCCGGGCATGGGCATCATTCGCCATGTCGATGCGGGCTACGACAAGGCTGAGCGGGTGGCCAAGGAGCGCGGTGTGAAGATTCCGATGTGGCAGTGAAGGTGCGTGACTGACTCGTGGCAGGGGGGATGTATGCATGCAGGTGGACCTGCTGATTCGCAACGGTCGCTTGGCCACCCTGGCGGGCGGAGAAGGTCCGCGGCGCGGGCGGGCGATGCGGGATATGGGCTACGTGGAGGGTGGCGTGGTCGGTATCAAGGATGGGAAGCTGGTGTTCGTGGGTGACGCCGCGGCGGCGGAGCGTGCGCGGTTGGAAGCCAAGACAACGGTCGATGCGGGCGGGCGCTTGGTGACGCCGGGCCTTGTCGATCCGCACACCCACCTAGTGCATGCTGGGTCTCGTGAAAACGAGCTGAGTCTCAAACTGAACGGCGTACCGTATCTGGACATTCTGCGCCGGGGCGGGGGCATTCTGGCCACGGTGCGGGCGACACGTGAGGCCGGCGAGCAGGAGCTTCTGGCCCAAGCGAAGGTGTCGCTGGCGCGCATGCTGGAGCAGGGGGTCACGACGGTGGAGGCCAAGAGCGGCTATGGTCTCGACCGAGAGACGGAACTCAGGCAGCTGCGCGTGGCCCGTGCGTTGAACGACGCGCAGCCGGTGGATGTGGTGTCCACCTTTCTCGGTCCCCATGCCCTGCCTCCCGAGTATCGGGAGGACGCGGACACCTTCCTCGACATGATGTTGGAGCTGGCTGACGAGGTGCGCGCGCAGGGATTGGCGGAGTTCTGCGATATCTTCTGCGAGGAGGGCGTGTTCTCGGTTTCCCAGAGCCGCCGCTTTCTCCAGGCCTGCAAAGAGAAGGGGTTTGCGCTGAAGATCCACGCCGACGAGATCGAGGCCCTGGGCGGTGCGGAGCTGGCGGCTGAACTGGGAGCGACCAGCGTCGACCACGTCATCCACGCGTCGCGGGAAGGGCTGGCCGCCTGCGCTCGGGCGGGCGTGATTGCCGTACTTTTGCCGGGCACCTCGTGGAACCTAGGGGCCAAACCGGCGGATGCCCGCTTCATCCTCGACCAGGCGGAGGGGGCGGTGGCGCTGGCCACCGACTACAACCCGGGCAGCTGTCCGACCGAGTCGCTGCAGTTGATCATGGCCTTCGCGGCCAACCTGTACAAGATGACGCCGGAGGAGATCCTGACCGCGGTCACCCGCAACGCCGCCCACGCCGTGGGACGCGGCCATCTTGTGGGCACCATCGAGGTGGGCAAGCAGGCCGACCTGTGCATCTGGAACACGGATGAGTTGGCGTATATCCCGTACCACTTCGGAATCAACCACATCCAGGCGGTGTTCAAGCGCGGCGTCCAGGTGGTGCGGGCTGGCCGAGTGCTGGCTGAAGGAGGCGAGGGGCGGTGATTTCCCACGTGCAGCGTCCGGGTTGGCGTTTTCGCGACCATCTGGACCCCAAGGTAGCGGATTGGATTCAGCCATATCCCGAGGACAATAGGGATCCGGCGGCGTTTGACCTGGCCTTGCTGGGCGCGCCGCTCAGCAAGACGTCCATCAGCCACTCGGCGGCGTTTCAGTTGCCTGCCGCCATTCGCTCGGCGTTCCAATCCTTGACGCCGTACAGTGTCCATCATCGCCTGGACCTGTCAGAGCGGCTGCGGGTGATGGACCTAGGCGACGTGCGCATGCACCTGACGGACCTGGCCCGCTGCCATGAGGCCATCGAAGGGGCGGTTGAGTCATATTGGCGCACGCATCAGACTCCATTGCTGATGCTCGGCGGCGACCACTCGACGACTGGGTGCGCTGTACTCGGACTGGTGAGAGCAACCGAACGCCGCATCGGAATCGTTCACTTTGACGCCCATCACGATGTCCGTAACTTGGAGGACGGGGGGCGCCATAACGGCACACCGTTTCGCACTATCCTGGAGTCAGGACGGGTGAAGGGCGATAACGTCGTGCAGATAGGGCTACGCGATTTTGTGAACGCCAAAGCGTACCACGAGTATGTGCTGGCGCACGGGGTCAGCGTGATCACGGCGCGCCAGGTGCGGCAGCGGGGATTGGCCGCCGTGGTGGAGGAGGCGTGGCGTACGGCCAGTCGTGGCACGGATCTGGTTTACGTCAGTTTCGATATGGACGTGCTGGACCAAAGCGTCGTGCCGGGGGTTCCAGCCCCCAGTCCCGGTGGTCTGCAGGTGTGGGAAGCGATGGAGGCTTTGGAGTGGCTCGGCGCCCAGGCGCAGGTGGCCATGATGGACATCGTCTGCGCCGATCCCACCCAGGATGTGCGCGACCTGACGACACGCGTCGCCGCACACCTGGCACTCTCTTTCATGGTTGGGGTGGCGTTGAGACCGGACAGGCCGGAAACGTCGGATGCCGTGTAGGCGGACGCTGACGGTTTCGCCCAGGCGTGAAACCTTGTAAGGCCATGATTTTCATTGGGCTCAGTTTGGAAGCATGTGGCCCCTGACGCGCCATCGGGCCTCGGCTGAGGCCCTTGCCGCATGGGGCCACGGCGGCCTTGTGTCATCCCCTCTGTCGCTGCTGGGACTCCAGTTTCTGGATGTCGATACCCAAATGGCGTTTCAGCAAATCGTTCCGGTCCGCTTCGGACCCTATGGGAACCGGGTGGACTGGATCTCTGAGACCCAATCATCCCCCCAGTTTTTTTTGAAACACAAGCACGCCGGCATCCGATCCCGGCATGACGCGATAGGCACCGCTGACATCGGCGACCACTTCACCTGACAACGGCAAGGGGCTTCGCACGGAGTCGCCAAATCCCACATCAACGATGTATTCATCATCCAGCTCTACCAACAACAGCGTGTGATCAAATTCAGGGCCATAGGTCCCGTCATCGCGCAGGACCCGTCCGGACAGCAGCGACACCGAATAGCCGAGACTCCTCAACACCCATCCCAACAGACCATTGAGTTCGGCCAAGGCCATGGTGCACTGGCTCGTTGAGTGCAGTGGCCCATTGTGTCACAATAATAGCAGCGAAGGGAGTCTTTAGGGTGTCTTATATCAAGCGCGGGCAACCGGGGTACGGGTCCGCAACTCTGTCGTTGTTTGCCGGAGCTTTCATTACGTTCGCTGTGTTGTACACCACACAACCCGTGATGCCTCTGTTGTCCCGTGACTATCAGGTCAGTCCGGCGGCAGCCAGTCTCTCCCTGTCCGCTGCAACGGGCGCTTTGGCCCTTACGATGATGGTTGTATCCGGGGTCTCCGATAGGTTCGGGCGCAAGCGGGTCATGGCGCTGTCCCTGCTATTGTCCTCCCTGCTGTGTCTGGCCGTGGCGGCGGCGCCGAGTTTTGCGTTGCTGGTGGTCTTACGCGTGCTCCAGGGCGTCGTCCTGGCGGGATTTCCCTCGATTGCCATGACTTATGTGAGTGAGGAATTTCACCCGGCTTCGGTGGCGCCCGTCATGGGGTTGTACGTCAGCGGTACGTCCGTCGGGGGTATGGTGGGGCGATTGGTGACGGGTGTATTGACCGACATGTACTCCTGGAGGCTGGCGATAGCGGCCATCGGGGTCATCGGCTTGGTGCTGGCAGTGTTGTTTTGGCTGTGGTTGCCAAAGCCGGCACATTTCACGCCACAGTCGGTCAGGACGGCGGAGATGTGGCGCCGGTTTGTCCGGGCCCTCCGCAATCCGGCGTTGCGCTGTATGTATCTGCTGGGTTTTCTGTTGATGGGTGGCTTCGTAACCATGTATAACTACATCAGTTACCTGCTGATGGAGCCACCTTATGGTCTCAGCCAGACGGTGGTCGGGTTTTTGTTCATGGTGTACCTGACCGGGACCGTCAGCTCAGCTTGGATGGGCCGCTTGGCTGAGCAATGGGGGCGTGGCAGGGCGCTGCGCATGTCCGTGGCCATCGCTTTGGCCGGCTGCCTGATCACGCTGTTTCCTACGCTGTGGATGAAACTAGTGGGACTCTGCGCGTTCACGTTTGGTTTCTTTGCTGCCCACGCTGTAGCCAGCGGCTGGGTGGGTCAATTGGCTCACCAGGTTCGGGCCCAGGCTTCATCCCTCTACCTGCTGTTTTATTATGCCGGCTCCAGTATTGTGGGCGCTTGTGGGGGATTGTGTTGGAGCCGGCTGGGTTGGCCAGGTGTGGTGGGCTTGATTGCGGTTCTGCTGATCATGGCGTGGCTGGTGGAGATGAGGATTCACTACTATCTGCTGATTCAACGGACAAATTGAGGTCTCGCTTCGAAACCTGGCGGTCTCCATCGCGAGATCTTTTGCCTTGTGTTGCGCCTTCCCGTATACTATAAGGAATAAGGAACAGTGTGCCGATGAGGTGGCCCGTAAAAACTGCGAACGGCTGTGAAAGGGAGAGTAGCGCAGGAGGCCCTCTGCCAGGGAGGTGACGCCTTAGACTGAGAGCGCACCAGTAGGGCGTTCTGTGTGAAGTTCACCCTGGAGCTGCCAGTCTGAAACCTTCCGCCTGGACCAGGTTTGCGTGTGGCGTCGGCCTAAGGGTGTGGCGAGCGCCGTTAAGCAAAACCGGAGCGGAAGCGGGAGTAGGGCTGGCCGGGGCGGATCCGTTATCCGTGATGAGGTGGGCTTGCCTGCGCACCGATGCGGACTTTTGCGTGCGCGGCAGGTCAAAAAGGGTGGTACCGCGAGCAATTCGTCCCTTGGGCGAGTTGCTTTTTTTGCGGCACGAGCACGTTTGGACCTTTGTCCTTTGGGAAGGCTGGTGACATTCGGGATGAACACGGAACAGTTGCAGGCTGACATTGACAACATTCGTGCCGCCGCCCTGCGCGAGCTGGAAGAAATCGAGAACGAGGCGGCGTCCGGCGCCGATCACGCGAGTCGGCGGCTGGAGGCCTGGCGGGTCCAATACCTGGGCAAGAAGGGCCCGCTAGCTCAGGTTTCCCGGCAGATGAAGGAGCTGCCGAAAGAGGAGCGACCGCGCCTTGGGCAGGTGATGAACGAAGCCCAGCGGGTGCTGCAAGACCGATTCGGGCGTGCCAAGCAGCGGGTGGAGGGACTGGCGTTGTCCGCCCGCCTGCGTCAGGAGCACATCGACGTCACCCTGCCCGGGCGCACGCCTGCCCGCGGCTCCATCCACCCCTTGACGCGGGTGATCGCCGAAATTGAGGACGTGTTTCTGGGCATGGGCTTCTCCATCGTGGAAGGCCCTGAGGTGGAGACGGACCACTACAACTTCGAGATGTTGAACATTCCCAAGGACCACCCGGCGCGCGACATGCAGGACACGTTCTACCTGACCGAGGAGCTGTTGCTGCGCACCCAGACATCCCCGATGCAGGTGCGGACGATGGAGAACATGCGCCCGTTTGCGCCCATCAAGGTGATCTGCCCGGGCCGGGTGTATCGGCGGGACGAGGACGATGCCACGCATTCGCACGCGTTCAATCAGATTGAGGGTCTGGTGGTCGACCGGGGCATCCGCATGAGCGACTTGAAGGGGACGTTGGAGCAGTTTGCCCGGGCTGTCTTCGGTCCGAATCAGGAGGTGCGCCTGCGCCCCAGTTTCTTCCCGTTCACGGAACCGAGCGCCGAGGTGGACGTGCGCTGCACGAACTGCGGCGGCAGTGGCTGCCGGGTGTGCAAGTACACCGGCTGGCTGGAAATTCTGGGCGCTGGCATGGTCCACCCGCAGGTGCTGGATGGGGCCGGCTACGACAGCCGCGAGTTCAGCGGCTTTGCGTTCGGCATGGGCCCCGAGCGGATCGCCATGTTGAAGTACGGGATTGACGACATCCGCCTGCTGTATCAGAACGACCTGCGGCTGCTGCGCCAATTTTCGTCGGTTTTCTGAAGAGATGCCCGATGCTGCCGAGGATGAGGGGAGAAAGGTATGAGAGTCTCGTATCAATGGCTGTCCGAGTATGTCGATTTGGACGGAGTCTCGCCGCAAGCGCTGGCCGATGCCCTGACCAGCGCCGGCATTGAGGTGGAATCTGTCAGTCCGCGCGTGGAACGGTTGGAACGGGTGGTCGTCGGGCGTGTGGTGACGTGTGATGCGCACCCCAATGCGGACCGGCTGAAGGTCTGCACGGTGGACGTGGGACAGGACACCTTGCTGACGATTGTCTGCGGTGCGCCCAACGTCGCCCCGGGGCAAAGGGTGCCCACGGCTTTGGTCGGGGCCCAGTTGCCAGGTGGGCGAATCGGCCAGGCCAAGCTGCGGGGAGTCGAGTCGCAGGGCATGCTCTGTTCTGCCCAGGAGATTGGGCTGGAGGTGCGCTGGCTGCCCAAGGCCCAGACTGAGGGGTTATACCTGTTGCCCGACGACGCCCCGGTGGGCGCGGACGTGGCGCCGCTGTTGGGGCTCGACGACGTCATCCTCGACCTCAGCCTGACGCCCAACCGCAGTGACTGCCTGTCGCTGCGCGGGTTGGCGTATGAGGCGGCGGCGCTCCTGGAGCGGCCGCTGCGCTTTCCGGAACCTGACCTGGGGAGCGAGGTGCTGGATGCGGGCGCGTCTCCCGTGCGCATTGAGCTCAGAACACCCCGCTGTCCCCGTTACGAGGCGCAGGTCGTGACCGGCATCGCCGGCGGGCCGTCGCCGCTGTGGATGCAGATGCGCCTGTTGGCGATGGGTGTGCGTCCGATTGATGTGGTCGTCGACGTCACCAACTACGTGATGCTGGAATGGGGACAGCCGCTGCACGCGTTTGACTTTGACGAAGTGCGGCAGGGGACCATCGTCGTGCGTCAAGCGCAGCCGGGGGAGCGATTGGTCACACTGGACGGGCAGGAGCGGCTGTTGGACGAGGATGTCATCGTGATCTCCGATGCACAGCGGGCCATCGGCATCGCCGGCGTGATGGGCGGTGAAAATTCGGAGATCACCGCGTCCACGCGCCGGGTGGTTCTCGAATCGGCCGCTTTTGACCCGGCCAGTGTGCGGCGTACCGGACAAAAGCTGGGTCTGCGTTCGGAGGCGCAGCAACGCTTTGAGAAGGGGATTGATCCGGTCGCGGTCCGCGGCGCGCTGCTGCGCGCCCGCCAGTTGTTGCAGGAGTTGGCGGGCGCCGCGCCTGTGGGCGGCGTCGTGTGCGCTGAGCAGGAGCGGCGGCCACAGCCGCCGATGGTTGATTTCTCGCCTCAGCGCGCCAACCAACTCCTGGGCACCGATTTGGCGGCAACAGAGATGGCTCAGATTTTTCGCCGCCTGGGCTTCTCCGTCGAACGGGTATCGGAGGAAAAGTGGCAGGTTAGGGTGCCGACGCGGCGGGCCGACATCCGTCTGGAGGCAGATCTGGTGGAGGAGATTGGCCGCATTCACGGCTACGACGACATCCCGGCAACCCTGCCGCTGGGTCCGACGACCGTGGGAATGCGGACACAAGCCCAGCGGCTGCGCAAGTGGACGCGCGAGATTTTGGCCGGGCTGGGGATGAACGAAGTGTTCACATACACCCTGGGGCATCCGGATCAGCTGAACGCCCTGCGGCTGGCAGAAGATTCCCCGTACCGGAAGATGATTCCGCTCTTGCGGCCGATGTCTGACGAGCGAATGGCCCTGCGCACGCATATGCTGCCCGGCTTGGCCCAAGTGGCCGCATACAATCTCAGCCACGGTATGGTGGGGGGCAGCATTTTCGAGATTGGGCGCGTCTATTGGCCGCTCGAGTTGCCGCTGCGGGAGCAGCCACAGGAGGTTGAGCAATGGGCGGGGCTGTGGTTTGGCGAGCAGCCAGTGCGGCTGTGGCAGGCGGCGCGCGCGTACGATTTTTACGACGCGAAGGGCGTGTTGGAAGCTTGGTTGACCAGCCTCGGGTTGGGGATGCGGGCCGATTTTGTTCCGATTCAAGACAGGGACGCGCCCTGGCTGCACCCGGGCCGCGCAGCCTGCGTACGGATCGACAGGGAATTGCAGGTGGGAACGGTGGGTGAATTGCATCCCGAAACTGTACAGCGGCTGGGGATAGGCGGGGCGGTCTACGCCGAGTTTGACCTGCACAAGTTGGAAGCGTGCCTGGGCGGCGCCTGGAAGGCGCAAACCCTGCCCCGGTATCCGGCTGTCCGCCGCGACCTGGCGGTGTTGGTGCCGCAAGAGGTGTCCAGTGCGCAGTTGCTGGCCAAGGCGGCTCAGGCGGCCGAGCAAGCTGGAGACATCCTGCAGGACTGTCGCGTGTTTGACGTCTACGTGGGCCCGGGTGTGCCCGAGGGTCAAAAGAGTATGGCGGTGGCGTTCACGTACCAATCGGATGAGCGGACCCTCACGGACGAGGAAACGGAAGCCGTCGAACGGGCCATACTCAGGGCGTGGGAGCAGGCGTTTGGCGCCCGCCTGCGCGGTGAGAGAGAAGCCGGGGCCGAGTGAGTCCCCTTGACCCGGGCCCACGGGAAAACGGGCGCTTTTGCAGGAGTTTGGCCACCCTTGCACGAACCCTGTAACCATGAGGGATGAAACGCATGCTCATCTGATTGCTCATTCGATGGGGGGCTATCCGTGGCGAAAGAAGAGGTAAACCGCGCGCGCGTCTTCATTCTTGGCACTGAGTATACGCTCCGCGGAAATGCATCCGTGGCTCATCTGCGCCAGGTGGCAGACAAGGTGGACGCGGTGATGGAGCAGGTGGCCAAGGCAAACCCCCAGCTTGAATCGCGGCGTGTGGCCGTGCTCGCGGCTATCAATCTGGCGGATGAATTGATTCGTCTGCAGAATGAATACGAGGAACTGCTGGCCTTGTTGGACGACCAGACGGCCGTCGCCACGAAGGAGTCCGACGGCCCCGATGAAAATCCTTGACGTAGCCGGGAGCGGGGTGTGTGCTTGGACCTGTTTGATTTGATTGTGACAGTCATCGTCGTGGTCGGCGCCATTCGTGGTTATCAGCAGGGGCTCTTTCGTAGCGTGATGCGTTTGGCGGGTGTGGTGGCCGCCTACGCGGGAGCGATGTGGCTACGCCCGTACCTGGCCCAGATGATTGGATCCCTGCATGGCGGGCCGAATCCGGTCGGATCTGGGTTGGGCCGGTGGCTTGGGGACGTCAACGGTGCCATCGCCTTCTTCCTGGCCTTCGTCGTGATTCTTCTCGTGGTTCGGGTGGTGATTGGCGCTATGGACAGCTTGTTCCGACTCCCTGTACTCTCCACGCTCAATCGACTGGCGGGACTTTTGGTCGGCGCTGTGTTGGCGCTCGCCGTGGTGTACGTTTTGACCTTGGTTCTGCACTATGTGCAGAATCCGCGGTTGCAGCAGCAACTGAACCATTCGGCGATTGCCACCTGGTTTGAAGACCGGCACTTTGCCCCTTACGGACAGACGCAAACCACGACGGTGGAAACAACATAGCGGACAAGAACAGAGACGATCCGGTCCAGCGGGATCGTCTCCTTTCGACTCAGCAACTGTTTTTGCCCAGCGGGCTCAGGTGTCGCGGCCGCGGCGGAACTCTGTCGGAACAAACAAGTCGATGATGCCAATCACCAACGAGGCCAGCAATGCCCCGAGCACGGTGACGCGCATCCCTGGAACCACCAGTTGGGTCAGGTAGATGATGACTGCACTGACGATGAACCCGACCAGTCCTCGCCCGTATGGAGAGACCCGGCGCCCAAACAGAGCCTCCACTGCCCAACCCAACAGGGCGATGACGACAGCAGCGACCAGTGCAGTCCAGAAGTTCACGACTGCAAACCCGGGCACCAAAAAGCCGACAAACATCAGGACCAGAGCGGATACGATGAAGCGGACAATCGTTCCCAGCCAGTTCATGCCGCTCCTCCTTTCCATGCGTTGTACCCATAGGCTGTCCGCAACCTGCCCGACTCATGTGCTACAATGGGTTGGAACTTGCGACCACTGGACGCCGTCGGGCCGGGCTGCACGCACAGCGGCGCGGCGGTGCTGGAAGCGAGGATAACGGAGCCAGTATGGACGAACGCACATATATCTTACTTGAATTTGACAAGGTCATCGAGCGGATGGCGGAGCGCGCGGCCACTTCCCTCGGCCGGGAACGACTGTTGGGCCTGCGCTGCTTCGCCGTGCCTGAGGACGCGGAGCGGGAACTGACCGCCGTGGATGAGTCTCTGCAAATGCTGCTTCGGTTTGGGCCGCCTCCGTTTGGTGGCATCACCGACGTGCGCGGCAGTCTGCGCAGTATACGCATCGGCGGCACGCTCAGTCCGGAGGCGTTGGTGGCCATTGCCGACGTCATGGAGGCGGTGCGCCGCATCCGCCAGTTCATTGAGCGGCACGGGACGTCCTGGCCATCCCTCACTGAAGCGGCGCAGAGGCTGACGCCTACGCGCGCCGTCGAAGAACAGATCCGCCACGCCATCGATGTGGACGGTACCGTCCTAGACCAGGCCAGCCCCACTCTGCGTCGGCTGCGCAGTGAGCGCCGCGCCATCCAAGCGCGTGTCCGGGAGGTGCTGGACGGCTTCCTCCGCTCGCACCAGAAAATCTTGCAGGATCCCGTCATTGCCATGCGCGGCAACAGTCTCTGTCTGCCGGTCCGGGTGGAGTTTAAGAACCAAATCCGCGGCATCATCCGGGACTACTCGGCCTCGGGTGCGACCGTGTTTGTTGAACCCCAGGCCGTGGTCGAGCAGAATCAACGGGCGGAGCGGCTGGCTGTGGAGGAGGAACGCGAAATCGAGCGCATTCTCCACGAACTGTCGCAGGCCGTCGGCGGCGTGGCGGATGTCTGCGAGGAGAACCTGAATGTGGTCGCCCGCCTGGACAGTTGGTTTGCGAAAGCCGACTGGGCCCGGCGCGAGGATGCCCAGCGTCCCATCATTCGTCGGGATGGCGTCTGGCACCTGCGTCGCGCTCGCCATCCGCTGTTGCCCCGCGGCGAAGCGGTCCCGCTCGACATGAGCCTGGGGGAGTCGTTCCGACTGCTCATCCTTACCGGTCCCAACACGGGCGGCAAGACGGTGACCCTGAAGACAGTGGGTCTGCTCACCCTGTTGGCGATGTGTGGCTGTTTTCTGCCCACCCAGAGGCCGAGCGAGGTCGCTTGGTGCCATGAGATCTGTGTGGATATCGGCGATGAGCAGAGCATCGAGCAAAGCCTGTCCACCTTTTCTTCACACATGCGCAATATCGTTTCCATGTTGCAAACGGCGGGTGAGCACAGTCTGGTGCTGCTCGACGAGCTGGGCGCGGGGACCGATCCGTCCGAGGGCGCGGCCCTGGCCATGGCCATCCTGGACGAGTTTTACGCACGTGGCAGCCGCGTCGTGGCGACCACACACTATCCCGAATTGAAGGCGTACGCCTTCTCCCACCCGTCGGCCATGAACGCCAGCGTCGAGTTCGACGTCGATACCCTGCGTCCCACGTATCGCCTGCGCATGGGTGTGCCAGGGCGCTCGAACGCGCTGACCATCGCTGCGCGGCTGGGTCTGCCGGAGACGGTGATTGAGCGGGCGCGACAGGGGATCGCGGACACGAACGTGCAGATGGAGGACATCATCGCCAAGATGGAGACGGCGCGTAAAGAGGCGGACCGCGCCCTCGCCCAAGCGACGGAGGAGAAAGCTCGGGCTCAGAAGCTGCGAGAAGACTGGGAACGTCGGACACGCGCCTTGGATGAGCAGGTGAGGCAGCAGCAGGCGGCCGCGACAGCCGCAGCGGAACGGATTCTCGAATCTGCCCGTCGGGAGGCTGAATCGGTCATCCAGGAGCTGCGGCAGCTCCGAGCCGAGACGGTGAAGGACCACGAGCTGGTGGCTCTGCGCAAGCGTCTGGACGAAGCGCGGCCGGAGCCGGGAGAGAGGGCTGTATCCGCGACACCTGCGGCCCACGTGGGGGCTCTGGTTCCGGGCACCCTGGTGCGCGTGGCCTCGGTGGGGCAAAAAGGAGAAGTGCTGGAGGTTTCTGCGGACGGGCGGGAACTGGTGGTGCAGCTAGGGCTGTTGCGGATGAAGGTGGCGGCGAACGAGGTCGAGGTGCTGAATCGGCCGGCGCCGGCGCCAAAATCCACCGGTGTGCGCCGCAGCGCCGTCAAGTCGGTGCCACTGCAGATGGATGTACGCGGCGAGACGGTGGAAGAAGCGGTGCACAGGCTGGACAAGTACCTCGATGACGCGGTGGTGGCCCGGCTGCCACGGGTGACCATCATCCACGGCAAAGGAACGGGTGCCCTGCGCGACGGCGTCCGCCGCTTCCTCAGCGCCCATCGCCACGTCAGTTCTTGGGTGCCCGGCGGCCCCGGAGAGGGCGGAGACGGCGCCACCATCGTCACCCTGGCCCTCTAACCGTGTAAAGCAGGGGCTGCCCCACAGTGTCCAAGGCACTTGAAGCAGCCCCTTGTCATTTCGGCCGTGGTTTCTCCAGGTGGCGAGTCTCGGAGTCAGTGCGCGCCGTTTTCTCCAGATGGAGGAGTTGAATGGGCTTCTCCTGATCCCCCACTTGCCTCGCTATTTCCCGGTGGCTGCGCTTCCGTATCTGGCGGCGGAGGGCTGTTGTTCGAGTTTCCGCCGCCTTCTCCCGCCAGCCCGTTGCCGGCGCTGTTGCGTCCCGCATTGTCGCCGGGGATTCCGTTTCCTCCGCCCGGATTTGCCTCAACGACCGCTGTGTTCGAGGGCGTCGAGAGTCCCGACGCCGTGGCCGCATAGACGCGGTAGTACACCTTCCCCGCTGTCTGGGGAACTGCCTGGTCCAGGTACTGGGTGTCCGTCAGCCCGTCGGCGATTTTCACATAAGGACCATCGGGTTGAACGGATCGCCAAACGCTGTATGAGGACGCTCCCTGAGCCCGTGACCAGCGCAGCCAGACACCATCGCCGCGGATGGCCGCCGTCACGACCGGGGCAGCCGGTCGTTGGGCCAACTCGGCATCGGACAACGCGGACAGCACGCGGCCGCCGCGCGGGTCCGGCTGGGTCGGTGCCAATTGGGAATCAATCCCTGTGTGCACGCCGGCCGGTATGGTGAACGGGAGTTTTAGGAACACGCCCACCTGAATCTCGTCGGCCGGTGTGTTGGTGGTCGCCAGGTACTTCTTGCCGTGGTACACCACATACGGCACCTGGACGTGCACGTCGCACCTCTTGGTCGGCTGTGTACCCTGGATAAACCACTCGGTCTCCACGTCGTTGTCCGCCTTGCACAGGGTTGTCGGAAGTTGACCGGACGCCTTGCAGACCGCGACACGGACCAAACCGGACGGCCGCGGCAACGGCTTGGTCGACGGGTGCTCCTGAAGCAGGGGATCCATGATGTCGTTCCACATCGTGAACTTCTCGTTATAAATGGTGGACGGGATGTGGCGCTCGTAATCATATCCGGTCCACAGGCCGAGGGTGTAATCCTGAGTGAATCCCACGAACCATCCGTCGTGTTCGTTGTCGGAGGTTCCTGTCTTGCCGTAAATATATTGAGAAGGAAAATGTCCGCCCACGGCGGAAGCCGTCCCCTTCGTCACGACATCCCGCAGCATGTCGTCCAGGATAAAGGTGGCCTGCGGAGAGAACACCTTGTTCACCTTCGGGTGCGCTTGGTATACGGTCTCGCCGTCGCGCCCGACGATTTTCGACACAAAATAGGATTGGTGCCACACACCCTCGTTGGCCAGCGTGGTGTAGGCGCTGGTCATCTGTTGCACGGTCAGCCCGTAGGTGAGACCGCCGATGGCCGTGGACAAATGGGACATGTCGTCGCGCGTCAGGGTGACACGGCCATCCAGGGTCTTTTGTCCAGGGTAAATGCCCATCTTCTCCAGGTACTTGGTTCCGTTTTGCGGTCCGATGTCGTGCAGCACCACGAGGGCCGGCACGTTATAGGAATACGTCAGGGCGTCGCGGACGGTGGTCACGCCGCGCCAGCGAAAGTCGTCGTCGTGGACATCTCCATTCTTATACCAAGACACCGGCACGTCCTCAAGCGGCGTGGCGGCGGTGATGGCGTGCATGTCCAGGGCGGGCCCGTAGTCGACCAGCGGCTTGATGGCGGATCCCGGTGAGCGCGGGACATCGGAGTGGTCGACTTCGCTCTTGCCGTTGCCGCCGCCGAGCGCCAGGATGGCTCCGGTGTGATTGTCTATCAACGCCGCTCCCGCTTCAAACAGGTTCTTCTCCGGCTTACCTTGGGCGTCAATCCGCGTCGCCGTAGTGCCTGCGTAAAACTTCGGATCTTTCAGGACCTGGTCCATATGGTCCTGAATCTTCAGATCGAATGTGGTGTAAATCTTGTAACCGGCCGTCGAGAGCGCCGCGTCCGCCGCCGCCTTGTTGGGGTACAGCCCTTGCTTGACCAGCTGTTGCGTCACCCAAGGTTCAATTTCGCTCTTCATCAAATAGGGATACTGAATGGATACTTTCGGCGGCAGATGCAGGTCTTTTTGAATGTCGTACGACACCGCATCTTCGTATTGCGCCTTGGTGATCATCTTGTTCTTCAACATTTGTTCCAGAATGTAGCGTTGTCTGGGAATCACCGGTGACGGGTCTATCACATAGCGCCGCTTGCTTGAATCATAGCGGTACGGCGTGAGCTGCGCCGGGTTGTTCGGAATGGCGGCCAGGAAAGCCGCCTCCGGAAGAGTGAGGTCTTTGGCGCTCTTGCGGAAGAGAATCTGCGAGGCCGCCTCGACGCCGTACACCTGCTGTCCGCCCATGCTGCCCATCCACACCCAATTCATGTAATCGGTCATGATTTCCGGTTTCGTGAGGATGTGGTTGAGTTTCAGCGCCAGAGCGATTTCCTGTACCTTGCGGCGCAGAGTCTGCTGTTGCTCCGGAAACACCGCCAGTTTCACCGTCTGCTGGGTGATGGTGCTGGCACCGCTTTCGATGTGGT
The DNA here is from genome assembly GCF_001552255.1 of Alicyclobacillus shizuokensis NBRC 103103. Lineage (GTDB taxonomy): Bacteria > Bacillota > Bacilli > Alicyclobacillales > Alicyclobacillaceae > Alicyclobacillus_G > Alicyclobacillus_G shizuokensis. Next base: position 35,351 of record NZ_BCQV01000006.1, on the reverse strand, counting down.
GATGCAGCACATCCTGCACCAGCGCCCTGCCCATCGCCACGGGGTTGATGCCGATGTTCGTCCAGAAGGTCTTGTCCTCTCCTGCTACAAAAGCGTCCACAAGGCTGTTGGACACCTGGTGGATGGATGAGATGGGCTGTCGCGCCCCATTCTTGTCAAATTTTCCTATGACCCGGCCGTTGCGGTCGTACACGACCGATGGCTGGCTGAGGTCGGTGAAAGTCGCAGCCGAAATGGCGGGTAAGCCTTTCAGCAGCGACTTGGCGTAGCCAATGCCGGCGCCCAACGCGAGGACAATCAGCGAGGCCACAGACATCGCCGCTATCTTTGCGATCGCGATGGCGATGCGGCGCCCGCGCGGCCGCTGCGAGCGTGCCGCTTGCGTCGGCTCGTCGGACATCGCCTGCCAGCGGTCCGCTTGTCCGCGCGATGGCCGTTTCGGCGTGTCGCCCATGCGGATACCTCCTCCCCAATATCCTGATTATAGAGGGAGTCAACAGGCGCGGCAAACCATTGACGGTGCAGCGCATGGCTTGGTATACTGGCACAAACTTCAGCTCGGAAAACAGCCCGTGAACAGGCTGCAGTAGGTGGCCGGCGAGGTTCAGAGAGCCGGTGGGGGGTGGAAACCGGTCCCGTCCGCCACTGAAATTACGGCCTGGGAGGCGCGCCGGCGGCAGTCGACGACGGTGGCTCCGTTATTCGCCAATGAGCGGCCCTTGGCATCCGTGGGTGTCGAGGGCAAATCGGGTGGTACCGCGAGTGGATCCTCGTCCCGTATGGGGACGGGGATTTTTTTCGTGACGGCTGCGTCACGGCGAGTGATCTCGGAAGCACAGGAAAGGGGTTTTGGCAATGTCCGAGGGCAAGGTTTCCTTGACACCAGAGCAGGAGGCGGAGGTGGCCCGCCAGCTGCGCATGATCCGCCGCGGTGCGGCGGAGATTGTCCCTGAGGAGGACCTCGTACGGAAGCTGCGCCAGTCGGTGGCGACGGGGCAGCCGCTGCGTATCAAACTGGGATTGGATCCGACCGCGCCGGACATCCACCTGGGGCACACGGTGGTCCTGCAAAAGATCCGCCAGCTCCAGGACCTCGGCCATGTGGCCCACCTGGTCATCGGCAACTTCACCGGCCAAATTGGCGATCCGACCGACAAATCGGAAACCCGCCGGCAGTTGAGCGAGGACGAGGTGCAAAGCAACGCGCAAACGTACGTGGCGCAAATCTTCAAAGTCCTCCATCCGGACAAGACGGAGGTCGTCTACAACGCGGATTGGTTGGCGCCCCTGACGTTTGCCGATGTGGTGCGTCTCGCTTCCACGTTGACGGTGGCCCGCATGCTGGAGCGGGAAGACTTCCAGAAGCGGTTCCGGGAGAATCGGCCGATTCACATTCACGAGTTCTTTTATCCGCTGATGCAGGCGTATGACTCGGTGCACCTGCGGACCGACATTGAACTCGGCGGAACGGATCAGAAGTTCAACCTGTTGATGGGGCGCACCCTGCAGCGTGAATTTGGGCAAGAGCAGCAGGTCGCCTTGATGATGCCGCTGCTGGAGGGCCTGGACGGTGTGAACAAGATGTCCAAGAGCCTCGGCAATTACATCGGCGTGGCGGAAGACCCGCACACCATGTTCGGCAAGGCCATGTCGATTCCGGACGAACTGATGCCGCGCTATTTCGAACTGGTGTCCGAAGTGCCGCTGGAGGAGTTGGAGTGCATCCAGAGCGGTCTCAAGGACGGTTCTCTCCACCCGCGCGACGCTAAAATGCGCCTGGCCGGCGAGCTGGTGCGCCGGTTTCACGGCGAGGACGCGAGCCGCGAGGCGGTGGCGCGCTGGCGACAGGTGTTTCAAGCTGGGGGCTTGCCGGACGACATGCCCGAAGCCGAGTGTAACGGAGGGGAGGTATGGATTGTCGAACTGTTGGTGAACTTGGGGCTGGCCGTCAGCCGCAGCGAGGCGCGTCGTTTCCTCGAGCAGGGGGGTGTGCGCATCGACGGTGAGCGTCTGCAGGATGTGGATGCGAAGGTAGAGGTCCGTGACGGAATGGTGATCCAGGTTGGCAAGCGCCGCTTTGTGCGCTGCCGCGTGCGGTAGCCTCACGGCCGCTCTCCGTCCCTCGCCCGGGAGCGCTGGCCGACCGCCCAACTTCAACAGCTGTTGGGCATCAGTTGGGCTCCTGCATATATTGGTGGCAGAATGCCGCTCTCCGCGGCGGGCGCCGCGGGAGTGGGGCGACATCTAGGAGGCGGACGGATGAAGAAGTATGTTGTACGCGAAGGCGACACGATGTGGAAGATCAGCAAGCGGACCGGCGTCCGCTTGCCACTTTTGATGGCTGCCAATCCGCAAATCCGCGATCCGAATCAACTCCAGCCGGGATCCATCATCCTGATTCCGGAGCTGAACAAGGGACAGACGGGCGGCGGTCCAGGGCAGACGGGGACGGGCGCCGCCGTGCCCGGGGCCGCCCCAGCGGCGGATTGGACGGCGGCTGGGCCGGGGACGGTGCAGACGCCGGCCGGCGGCGAGCCGCTGCCGCCCTATTTCGGGTTCGTATGGCCGCATGTGGTGAAGCCCGGCGAGACGTGGCAGTCCATCAGCCAAGCCTATCAGGTGCCGGTGACCCAATTGCAGCAGATGAACACGCTGCACAAGTCGACGCTGGAGCCTGGAGATATCGTCTATGTTCCCGGCACAGGACCATCGCCGAGCGTACCGCAGCCGGGCACCGGCGGAGTGACCGCCGGCCCAGCCGCCGCCGGCGCGGGGGCGGCTGGTTGGGAATCCGCGGGTCAGGCTGCGACGGCTGGCGTCGGACCTGTCCCCCCCGACTGGGAAGGCCCTGCACCGCCCATCTCGCCGCCGGGATATCCGGCGGTGCCGGAGCCGGGGGCCGGCTATGCCGCGCAACCCATCCAGCCCTACTACGGGTATGCGTACCCAGGCGGGATGTATTACCCGCCCGGCGCGCCCTCGGGGTATCCGTACCCGTGGCCGCAGCCGCCGGGGCCGATGCCGGATCATGGACCGCACACCCACTACCCTTATCGCTGGAGTGCGCATCCGCCCTATGCATGGGGCGGTCCGCCGTACGCCGCGGCCTACGCCGGCGCGTGGGCGGACGACTGGGACGATGACAGTTCGTCGTCCTGGACGTGGGATTCCGAATCCGCCCTGTGGGAGGACCCGGATTCCCGGCAACATCCCGAACGGCAAGAGGGCGACGCGGCATCCGACAGACCATGACCAATTCGGCGCTGGTGCGGCTGCTCACGCGGGAGTACGGCATCCAGCCGCTGTGCATCCTGCCCATCAAGACGGTCTGGGGGATTGTCGATGTCCGGGGCGGCCGCTACATCTGGAAGCCGGCCGGACGGAACGATGGGCAAGGACGACTGGGCGAACTGGCCCGTCTCGCCCAAGGACTGGCCACTGCCCTGACCTTGGCCGCGCCTATCCCCACCCGGGGCGGCCGCCTGCTCACGGGATGGGATGGACAGCTGGGATACCTCCAGCCGTGGTTGGCGGGCCGCCACGTGAGTCTGTCCAACCCGCGAGAACGGTTGGCGGCGCTGCGGGCGCTGGCCCAGCTGCACCGCCTGTCGCAGCCCTGGCTGCCAGCGTTGCCCAGCTTCGCCCAGCGCGCGGGTTTGGCCGCGCGGTTGACTGGCAAGCTGCGGACACTCCACAGAGCCTGGCCGCAGGCAGAGGCGGCCTGGCCCGCCTTGGCCCGGGCGCGCGGCTTGGTGTTCGCCATGGCCGGAGCTTGTCCTGCCAATCCAGCCGCGCCCGATTCCGGTGCTGTCACCTTCTGCCACCGCGACGCCGCGCCGCACAACCTGATCTGGCTGTCGGGCCAGGTGGGGCGGGACGCATCCCAGGCGGCCCCAGATCTGCGCGCGGGCCGGATCGGCCTGATTGATTTTGACCGTGCCGGCTGGGACGATCCGCTTGTCGACGTGATGCAACTGTTCAACCACAGTGTGTACTTTTCCCCTCCGGGAACGGCCGAGGTGCGGCGCTGGATGGACACCTATCGACAAATGGCTGCACTCCCCGAGTCGGCCGAAGAGCGCGCTTGGCGCCTGCTCTTGTTTCCAGACGTCTTGGTGCGGGCCCTGGCCGAATGGTGCGGCCAGGGTTGTCCGGTGCGCGGGCGGCTGCGCGTGTCAGCCGCCCTGCACAAGGAGCGCCAGCGCTGGCTGGCTTGGCAGCAGGACTATCGGGAACGATTCGGCGCCACCCAATTGCGGCGTGTGGTGGCGCGCCCCTGGAGCTAGCCTCGCCGGTGCGGCGACCGCTTGCTGTTGGATTGCCGGCAATCTTATACTGAAAGGCGTACTGAAGGCGGACGAAGTCCGGTTGCCATCGACAGAGGAGTGACAGGCGTGCGCGAATGTGGCAAGCTGGCCGTCGCCCAGGTGCGGCCAGCTCTTGGGGATATCGCACAAAACGCAGAAAAGCACATCGAATGGATAACCAAGGCTCGGGATCGGGGAGCGCAGTTGGTGGTCTTCCCTGAACTGGGTCTGACCGGCTACCAGGTTCAGGACTTGACCCTGGAGGTGGCCCGTCGCCTGAATGACCCGGAGATTGTCCGGGTCGTCGACGCGAGCCGCGGGATTGACGCCGTATTCAGTTTTGTCGAGGAATCGGACGAACACCTGTTTTACGTCGCGGCCGTGTACGCCAAGGACGGCGAGGTGGCGGCGGTGCACAGGAAGGTGTATTTGCCGACCTACGGGATGTTTGACGAGGGTCGGTATTTTGCCAGGGGGAACCGTTTCGCGGCCTTTTCGGGCCGGTTCGGCCGCACCGGCATGCTGATCTGCGAAGACGCGTGGCACGTGACCAGCCCGTATCTGCTGGCGCTGGACGGCGCCTCGCTGCTGCTCGTCCCCTCGTCGAGTCCAGCCCGCAGCGTGGGTGAACAGGACAGGTTCGGATCGCAGTCCTTTTGGCGCCAGTTGCTGCAGGTGTACGCGCGCCTGTTTGGGGCCTACGTGGTGTTTGCCAACCGTGTCGGCTTTGAGGACGGCGTCAACTTTTTCGGCGGCTCGTTCGTGCTGGCGCCCGACGGCGAGTTTACTGCCGAGGGCTCTGTGCTGGAGGAGGCGCTGCTGCTGGCGGACGTGGACATACGGGCGGTGCGCAGGATTCGCTATACGACGCCGCTGCTGCGGGACGAGCGAATGGACTTGGTACGGGCGGAATTGGACCGCATCCGCGCTGGCAACGGAGGGGTGCAGTCATGAAGCCTGCGATTCGCGAGCGCCTCGCGCTCAACACCGATTTGACGGTGGCCACGTTGACGGCGTTCATCCGCGAGGAGACGGAGAAGGCCGGGTTTCAGCGCGTGGTGCTGGGTTTGTCCGGGGGTATCGATTCGGCCCTGGCAGCCTATCTGGCCGTTCGCGCTTTGGGGGCCGAGCGCGTGCAGGCGGTGTTGATGCCGTATAAAACCAGTTCCCCGGCCAGCCTCGGCGACGCCAGGGCGGTGGTCGACGACCTGGGGATGCCCAGCCTGGTGGTGCCGGTGACGGCCCAGGTGGACGCCTATTTTGAGATGATGGACGACCTGATTGGCCCATCGACTCCCCTGCGCCGCGGCAACAAAATGGCGCGCGAACGGATGAGTATTTTGTTTGACCTCTCCGCGCACCTAGGGGCGCTGGTGCTGGGGACGAGCAATAAGACGGAGCTGCTGCTCGGGTACGGCACCCAGTTTGGCGACATGGCCAGCGCGCTCAACCCGATTGGTGACCTGTACAAATGCCAGGTGCGGCAGCTGGCCGCCGCCGTCGGGGTGCCCCAGGCGATTTTGGACAAAGCGCCGAGCGCCGACTTGTGGCAGGACCAGACGGACGAGAAGGAACTCGGCTTCACCTACGACGACGCCGACGAGATCCTGTACCAGTTGGTGGATCAGCGGCTGTCGGTGTCCGAGCTGGTCGAACTCGGCTACGACCAGGAATTGGTGCGGCGGCTGGCGGAGCGCATCCGGCGCAACCAGTACAAGCGGCGCACCCCGGTGATTGCGAAGGTGTCGGGACGGACGATAGGGATTGACTTCCGTTATCTGCGCGATTGGGGGTTGTGATACATGGCAGGACACTCGAAATGGCACAATATCCAGCGGCGCAAAGGCAAGCAGGACGCCGTTCGCGGCCAGTTGTTCACGAAGCTGTCGCGCGACATCTACAATGCGGCGAAGGAAGGCGGGGGGAACCCGGAGACCAACTTCCGGCTGCGTGTGGCGATTGAGAAGGCGAAACAGAACAACGTGCCCAACGACAGCATCTCCCGCACCATCGCTAAGGCGACCGGCAGCTTGCAGGGGGTTCACTACGAGGAGGCTGTGTACGAGGGGTACGGCCCGCATGGAGTGGCCGTCATGCTGGAGATTGTCACCGACAACCGCAACCGGACGGCCGCCGACATCCGTCACATCTTCGCCAAGCGCGGCGGCAATTTGGGAGAGACCGGCTGCGTCGCCTGGATGTTTGACCGGGTGGGGACCATCAGCGTGGCCAAGACGGACGGGGTGACGCTGGATGATGTGATTTTGGCGGCGCTCGACTTGGGGGCGGACGACGTCCGCGAGGAAGCGGACGCGTTTGTGGTCATCACGGCGCCCGAGGTGTTCACCCAAGTCCGCGACGGCCTGGAAGCGCAGGGGTGGACCGTGGAGGACGCAGAGATCACCTATGAAGCCAAGACCACTGTCCCCCTGTCGGGTGAACAAGCCGAATCGGTGCTCGACCTCATCGACGCGCTGTCCGAGCACGACGATGTGCAAAACGTGTATGCCAACCTGGAGCTTACCGAGTCCGCCTGAATCGGGGCCCGCGGGCGTGTCTTGGACCGGCGGGGGGCAAACCGGTGACCCTGCATAATGACGGCTGCATGTGGCATGCTACGCCTGAACCGACAGGAAATGAGGTGGGAATGATGTCACGGTGTCGCGCCTGCGGGAAATGGCCGGCCGTAGCCGGTCGCAGCCGATGCGGGCGGATGTGGATACGGCTTGCCATCGGCAGTGCGGCCGTGCTGGCTGCGGTCTTCACGGCAGCTCCACGGGCGTGGGCGGATGCGCCGGCAGTCACCGACTTTGACCAGGCGCAGGTTTCCGTCGAGCGGGCCGCCGATGCTTGGACGGTCGATGCTCCGCGGCGCCGGGCGGTGTTCCTCACCCTGTACGGAGACGGCCGCGGACAACTGACGGTCAGGCCGGTGGCGACCGATGCGGTGGTCAGCTTCGCCGTCGAACACCCGTGTTGGCGGCTAGACAACAGCCTGACGCTGTGGTTTCATCTGCCGGTCTACGTGCGCGAGGTTCCCGACTTGAGCAGTCAGCGATCCGTCTGAATGACCGGGCACAATCGTTGGACATACAGTACGCGGCGGGCGGAGGGCTCCAAGCTCCGCCTCTTTTTCGGTCTGCCGCGGGCAGCCGTCGGCGGTGGCCAGCCCCAGTTCTGTCTCTGCATTTCGAGCCTGCCTTGTCAAGTAGGAATTTTATATCCCCAAGGAGAACCTGATCTGACAACCAGCGCGGGGCTGCCCGCGGCTAGGAGTGGCATGTCATGAACCAGCAACGTGTGCTTGGGATTGACCCGGGCACGGCGCGAATGGGCTACGGTGTGCTGGACGCGGAGGGTTCACGGCTGCGCCCGGTGGCGTTCGGGTGCATCGAAACGCCAGCGTACACCCCGGTGGCTGTCCGCTTGCAGATGATTTACCACGAATTGAGCGCGCTTATCGCCAGGACGCGTCCCGAGGTCATGGCGATTGAACAGTTATTCATGGGGCGCAACACCACCACGGCCATCAGTGTCGGGCAGGCGCGTGGGGTGGCGCTCCTGGCCGGGGCGGAGGCGCAACTGGCCATTGCCGAATACACGCCCATGCAGGTGAAGCAGGCAGTGGTTGGCTACGGCCGCGCCGACAAGGGACAGGTTCAGGAAATGGTGCGGGTGCTCCTGGGACTGGCGGACAAACCGCGCCCGGACGATGCGGCGGACGCTTTGGCCTTGGCCATCACGCACGCCCATGCGGCGCCCATCGCAGAGCGCCTGCGACCGTCAGCCACGGATGGGGGCCGGAGAGGAGCGCGGTGGCCGTGATTGTGTTTGTACGCGGCACGGTGCATGCGGTCGGCGCAGGCTACGTGGACCTCGACGTGCATGGGATCGGGTACCGTGTCTATGTGCCCGTGCCCGTCACGCGGCAGGTCGCCCTAGGATGCGAGGCCTTCTTGCATACCTATCGGTATGTCCGTGAAGATTCGGATGAGTTGTACGGGTTCTTGGACGAACGGGATCGGGACTGGTTTGAAATGCTGCTGCGGGTGTCCGGAGTCGGACCGAAGGGGGCGTTGCAAATTCTCTCGGACGTGAGCCGGGACGAATTCTTCCAGGCGGTGGTGCACGAGGACGCGGCCGCTTTGTGCCGACTGCCTGGCGTGGGCAAGAAAACGGCACAGCGCATCATCCTGGAGCTGCGCGAGAAGGTGGCCGTGGCTAAGGGAACCGCAGCCGCTGCCAAGGGAAGCTTGGTCCCGCCGGCGGCGCTCCCGGGCTCCCGTCCGTATCCGGGGGCGGAGGGGCTGGCTGGGGATGTGATTGAGGCCCTGATCGGGCTTGGCTATAATGAAAAGCAAGCCTCCGAGGCGGTCGCCGCCGTGTTCGAAGAGGGGCAAAGCTTGGACGCGGCGGAAGCGCTGCGCGGCTGCCTGCGCTACCTCAGCGGTGTGCGGGCGTAAGCAGGTCGCTGGCCGCGGCAGGTGAGGCTGGCTAAGAGAATCACCGAACGTACGGAAGGGGACGCATGGATGGAGGAGCGCATGGTGGCCGCTGAGTGGCGCCGCGAGGATGCAATCCTGGATACGTTGCGCCCGCGGTTCTTGGACGATTACATTGGCCAGCAAGCGGTCAAGGACAACCTGCGGGTGTTCATCCAGGCGGCCAGGGAGCGTCAGGAGGCGCTGGATCACGTCCTTCTGTACGGTCCCCCGGGGCTTGGCAAAACCTCCTTGTCCATGATCATCGCCAACGAACTGGGCGTGAGCATTCGCGTCACGTCGGGCCCGGCCATTGAGCGTCCGGGAGACTTGGCGGCGCTGTTGACCAACCTTCAGTCTGGCGATGTCCTGTTCATTGACGAGATTCATCGCTTGCCGCGAGCGGTCGAAGAGGTGTTGTACCCGGCGATGGAGGATTTTGCCCTGGACATCCTGATTGGCAAAGGGCCCACGGCGCGCTCGGTGCGCTTGGATTTGCCTCCTTTCACACTGGTCGGAGCGACCACGCGGGCAGGTTTGCTATCCGCGCCGCTGCGCGACCGCTTCGGCGTGATAGCGCATCTGGATTACTATACGACGGAGGATCTGGCAGCCATCGTGATGCGCACAGCGGGCATTCTGCAGCTGTCATTGGCGGCGGAGGCGGCGTTGGAGATCGCCAGTCGCAGCCGCGGTACCCCGCGCGTGGCGAATCGCTTGCTCAAGCGGGTGCGCGATTTTGCCCAAGTGCACAAGCAGCCCACGGTTACGCGCGAGGTCGCCGAGCGGGCGTTGGCGCGGTTGCACGTGGACCGGCTTGGCTTGGATGAGCTCGATTTCAGACTGCTGCGGACCCTGATTGAGAAGTTTGACGGCGGGCCAGTGGGTCTCGATACGCTGGCTGCCGCCGTGGGAGAAGAGGCAGGCACGATAGAGGACGTCTATGAACCGTATCTGATTCAACTGGGCATGATTCAGCGTACCCCGCGCGGGCGGGTGGCGACTGCGCGCGCCTATGAGCATTTGCATGAACCGATTCCGCCGGGCCGCTTTGCGACAGAAGATGCAGACGAGATGGGCGGTTGAGTCGCGATGTTGGTTGGACTCCCGAGCGGATTTGGCGAGAAGACCCCCAAAAACTCCCGCGCGGCACGAATTTATGTAGAGCGAGGTGGAAGGTGTGGGGGGATTCCCCTTTCGACGCAAAACGTCGCAGGACCCCGAACGTCTCTACCCGCTGCTCAGGTTGGCTCAGTCTGGGGACGAGCAGGCGCGCAGTGACCTAATTGAAGCCTACGTGCCGTTCGCGCTGCGGATTGCGTCACAAGCGTCGCGTCGCTACATCGATCCAGACCGAGATGACGAGTTCAGCATTGCCCTGATGGGTATGAATGAGGCGATAGATCGATTTGATCCATCGAAGAAGGTCAACTTTCTCGGATTTGCAGAGACCATCATCCGTCGCCGTCTGATTGACTACTTTCGTTCCCAGCGCTTGCACGGACGCACCGTACCCTGGACCGACTTCGACGTAGTGGATGAAGGGGATAATGTCATCAACTACGTCGAGGTGCGGACATCGCTGGATGCGTATGAAAGAGAGGAGGAGGAACGACGGCGGCGGCAGGAGATTGAGGAATATGCCAAGCGGCTGCGGGAGTTTGGGTTGTCTTTCCAGGAATTGGTCAAGGTGTCTCCGAAACACGCGGACGCCCGGCAGAACGCAATGGAGATTGCGCGTTTGGTCGCGGCGGACGACGAGTTGCGTCGTTACGTCATGGAGCGGCGAGCGTTGCCGTTGAAACAGCTGCAGGAGCGAGTCCACGTATCGCGCAAGACGTTGGAAAGACAGAGAAAGTACATTCTCGCCGTCATCCTGTTGTTGTGCGGCGATTATGCAACTTTGCAAGACTACATTTCGTAAGGCGTCCGGAGCGGCGGTAGGCCATCCGGCAGCCCGTCCTGGGGCGAAAGGAGGCGGCCCGATGCCAAGGGGGGTTGTGCTTGGCATCACTCGGCGGCATGCCATCGTTTTAACCCGCGATGGCGAGTTTTGTCGGATTCCGCGGCGGAGCGGCATGTCGGTGGGTGGAGAAGTAAGTTGGGAGATGCATCGGCACGCGCGGAATCGCGGGTGGCAGAAGGCCGCCGTGGCCGTCTGCACAGCGGTTGTGTTTGCGGGGATTGGGCTGCTGGGTGCGGGACAATTTTGGCCGTCAGGACGCGCCTACGCGTACGTGTCGCTGGACATCAATCCAAGTGTCTCGTTGACGGTCGACCGTCACACCCGTGTTCTGCGGGCTTCGCCGCTCAATGCATCCGGGCGTTCTTTGCTGGAGCATGTGCATGTGGACGGCGATGCGCTGGGACAAGCCATTGCCCAATTGGTCACGGCCACGGTCACAGGGCAGATGATGTCTTCCGGGGATACGATTTTGGTCTCGGCGGCGCCCGCGGACTCGAGTCATGCCGTGGGTGACATGGCGTCCCGTGCGGCGGCGGCGGTGAAGTCCGCCATCTCTGGGAACCCGAGTGCCAGACGACTGCATCCCCGTGTGTACTCGTTGGACCTATCCCACAGTGTTTGGAAGACGGCGGCGGCGGCGAAATTGTCTCCGGGCAAGCTGGCCGCCTATTTGGCCGCGCACAAGGAGGGCGAGCCGGTCTCCCTGTCGGACCTGTCCGGCGATACATTGGCGCGGGTGCTCACCACAGCCCAGACATCGAAATCGCTGCTGAACACACTCGAAAACGGGGATGACGCGGCGATAGCTTCGCTCATCCGCTCTCTGCCCGCGTCTTCGGCTCCGACAAGTGCGGTGCCATCTAGGGCAAGCGAGTCAGGGACCGCTGCACGGTCCGGCAGCGGCGGGGCATCTTCCAGCCAACATGGGCAGCCACAGGCTGCGGGGCCGACGGATGGAGCGTCCCCGCAGAGTGGAACCGGGCAACCCCCGGCCCAGGCGTCGGGGTCGTCTTATTCTGAGGACAAGGCTGGGTTTGTGCGGATCGAGGTGGGCGGAGTCACTCTCTGGGTACAGGTGCAGCCGTCGGAGACGCCTCCGAGGGACGATGGAGGGGCTGCGTCGACCCTCAAACAGGGCCGAGTCAAGACGGCTAACCAACCGACCAATTTTCAGACCAAGGCGCGGACCGCGTCGCACACGGAGCGCCCTGCCTCGGTCTCCGGGTGGTCCCCGGCGTGGGGCGGACACGCACGGGCGCCGATGAACGGGCACCCCAGGCAGCCGGAGCACCATGAGTCTCACGGGCGGATTCAGCCAGGGAGTAAGTCTCATGTTCGCACGTCGGGGAGGGAAAAAGGTGGGGCGTCCGTTGGTGACCCTGGGCACAGGTACGGGAACGGGTGGTTGACCCAATCGAGCGCCAATCACACCCATTCACACTCATCCGCCCATACTGCGGTCGAGTCACACCGCAAGACGCGGGACGCTGGCAAGACACACGGTGTCCAAACCAAGGCCCATGTGCACCTGCACGGGGCGATACATTAACGTAGAGTCTGACGGCGGGATGGGGTGTGCGCTGATTTACGAGGTGTTATGTACACTGTAGGGGCCGATGCACTGTCGGCCCTTATTGTATATCTGAGGGTTTTGGGACTGCAAGTGATCCCGTATAATAAAGTTTTGATTGCGCTGCCGCTGTCTGAGGAAGGGTGAAAAGATGTGCTCGTCGAGGACTTTGATTATTCGTTGCCCGAGGAACTGATTGCCCAGACTCCGCTTGCCAACCGCGAGGATTCGCGCCTCTTGGTGGTCAATCCGGTGGATCAGAGGCTCGTGCATACAAGGTTTTCCCACATCGGCCAGCATCTGCGGCCAGGGGATGTGTTGGTTCTGAACAATTCCAAGGTCTTGCCGGCGCGGCTGCATGCGGACAAGCTGGATACCGGGGCGAAGGTTGAACTGTTGCTGTCAAGACCGGTAAGTGAATACGAGTGGTGGGCGTTGGCGCGGCCTGCCAAGCGGCTGCGCTTAGGGTCTCGCCTGCGTGTTGTGGCGAATGGGATGGAGGCGACCGCCGAAGTGTTGGAGGTGGCGGAAGAGGGCTTGCGCCGGCTTCGGTTTGAGGTGGACGAGCCGATGAGAGACTTTCTCGAACGGGTCGGCGAAGTGCCGCTGCCCCCGTACATCCATACACCATTGCAAAACCGGGATCGCTACCAAACCGTTTATGCCCGTGAACCCGGGTCGGTGGCAGCGCCGACCGCGGGTCTTCACTTTACGCAGCGGTTGTTGGATGAGTTGGCCAAACAAGGGGTCGAGATTCATCATGTCACGCTGCATGTCGGCCTCGGTACGTTCCGCCCGGTCAAGGTGGAACGCGTCGAGGAGCACACCATGCACAGCGAGCTGTACGAGGTGCCGGCATCGGTGGCACAGGCGGTGAATCGGGCGCGGGCCGAAGGGCGACGTGTGATTGCGGTCGGGACGACGGCGCTGCGCACGCTCGAGAGCGCGGGGGCCGGCGGCACGGTGACGGCTGGATCAGGGGAGACGGATATCTTCATTTATCCGGGGTACCACTTTCAGATTGTCGACGGCCTCATTACCAACTTCCATTTGCCCAAGTCCACCCTTCTCATGTTGGTGGCGGCGATGATGGGAACGGAATTCACAAAACGTGTGTACGCCGAAGCGGTGGCCGAGCGGTATCGCTTCTTCAGCTTTGGCGATGCGATGTTTATCACCGCCCACGCAAAAGCGCAGGTGGCTGGCGCATGATACACCCGGTCCGTTATGAACTGTTGCGACGTTGTAGCCGTACACAGGCACGCCGCGGACGTCTATACACACCGCATGGGGTGATTGAAACACCGGTGTTCATGCCGGTGGGGACGCAGGCGACGGTGAAGACACTGGCGCCGTGGGAACTGCGGGAAATGGGCGCGGGGATTATTCTCTCCAATACCTATCACCTGCACCTGCGGCCCGGGGAGGACCTGGTGGCGGAGGCGGGCGGGCTGCACTCGTTTATGCAATGGCCTGGCGCCGTGTTGACGGATAGCGGTGGGTTCCAAGTGTTCAGCCTGGCGGACCTGCGCAAGATTACCGACGAGGGGGTCCACTTCCGCTCCCACCTGGATGGCAGTCGCCTATTTTTTTCCCCAGAGACGGTGATGGCGATTGAGAACAAGTTGGGCGCCGATATCATCATGGCTTTCGACGAGTGTCCTCCCTATCCGGCTGATCGGAGTTACCTGGAGACTTCGTTGCGCCGGACCCTGGAATGGGCCAGGCGTTGCCTGGCGGCCCACAGGCGGCCGGAGGAACAGGCACTCTTTGGCATTGTGCAGGGAGGCATGCACAAGGACCTGCGCAGGCAGGCGGCAGAGACACTGATCGAACTGGATTTTCCCGGCTACGCGGTGGGCGGTTTGAGCGTCGGGGAGCCGAAGGAATTGATGTACGAGATGTTGGCCTACACGACCCCACTGCTCCCGGATGGCAAACCCCGCTATCTGATGGGCGTGGGCTCGCCGGATGACCTGTTTGAAGGGGTGGAGCGGGGCGTCGACATGTTCGACTGCGTCTTGCCGACGCGCATCGCGCGCAACGGCACCGTGCTGACATCACGGGGCCGCCTCGTCATTCGCAATGCGCGCTTTGCCCGGGACTTCTCACCGCTGGATGAGGACTGTGAGTGCCGGGTGTGCCGGACGTTTTCCCGCGCCTACATCCGCCATCTCATCAAGGCCGATGAGGTGCTCGGCATCCGTCTGACCAGCTACCACAACGTATACTTCCTGCTCAAGACGATGGAAAATATCCGAAAAGCGATTGCAGAGGACCGGTTTCCGGAGTACAAGCAGGAATTCTACAGGATGTACGGGTATAATGAATAATTGACTATGCGTGAACGCATGCCCGCCGGTCTGCACGTCGGGTGGTCGTGACGAGAGAGGATGTGTCGGTTTGCAGTCCAGCAGTTCGATTATTTTTATCGTGGTCATCCTGGCTCTGTTCTATCTGCTGATGTTTCTGCCGCAGCGGCGGAACCAACGACGGCGCGCTGAGATGATGCGCAATTTGTCGCCGGGGGCCGAGGTCATGACATCAGCCGGGATTTTCGGCACGGTCGTCGAAGTGGGCGAGGAGCGGGTTACGGTGGAGATTGCCCCGGATGTCGCCGTTCAGGTGCACCCGCAGGCCATCGCCAATGTCGTCCGCGCCGCTTCCGACGAGGAAGCTTCAGAGTCCGTGGCGGCGCGGGACAGGGAGTCAGATGAACGGGAGGACTCGTCGGCCGGGGATGATTGACGTTGCCCAGGCCGGTGGGGGGGCGACAAGGCCGCCCGGGTTGAGGCGGCCCTGCTCTGGATGTTAATCCTCGATGCGTGTCGTGCTCGCACCGATGATGCCTGTGAAGGCCCCGATCAGGGAGATGATACACACGCGAAGCACGCTTGCAGGGTCCAGGGCCGTTGTGTCCGGGTACAAGCCCAGCCCGATGCCCAGCAAGATCCCTGCGTAGGATAGCCCCACAACGCCGCCGTAGTACCATCCCCTGGTTGCTCCGGCGCGGCTGCTGATCAGCGCCCCGCAAATCACGGCGGCGCAGCGAATGCAGTAGGCGGCCGTGTCCAGCTGAGCTGCGGACGCGGACCCGAAGTGGGCCCACATGGCCACGAGCAGAGCCCCAACGGCGGTGACGAACAGGGACCAAGCGAGTCCGAACAGAACGGGAAACCGACGGAACGAGTTGGAATCGTGCTCCGCCACTGTGCATCCTCTCCTTGCCAAGGATCGGTATTCGGTGCCGCCATGCTGATTCTATTCCCCCTGTCCATCATTTATGAAATTCATGTACAATAGATTGTGCAACGTTGGAAATTCGGGACAATCCATCCATGACAGAAAGAGATTCGAGAGATCCTTGGAGTCTATGAGATATGGCGGCGCTTGGGGCGGGAAGGTGCCTTTGGAGTGGGTGAGGGCATTTGAAAGGTGACCGGGCGGCCTTAGCCGGAGTCTTCGAGTTGGGTGTCGGTTTGATGGGAATCCTCCTTGCATGCAGCGCGTTTCCGGGGTTGACCCGGATCCCCCTCTGGCTGCTTCTGTATTGGTTTGCCCTCGCTACCGTGCTCGAAGCCATTCTAGTGCCGACTGGAAAGACTCTGATAACTTTGATTGTCGCATTGCCGATTGGCGTAGCCCTGGCTTACGGGGTCGCTCCGGCGATGTGGCTGCTGGTGGTGGCAGAGCTGTGTACGCCCTGGCTTCGCCAGCCGCGGCCGCGCTGGACCAGCACATTGTTTAATGCCGGCCAGTACGCCGTGAGCGCCTGGGCTATGGCGCTCGTCATGCGCGGGGTGGCCTCGTTTGGCATGTCCACGGCCGTCGGAGTGCAGCGGTTTATGGCCGGTCTGGCCGGCGCTGCTGTGTTCTTCGTGGTCAACCACGGGCTGGTGCAGGTCTGCGCCTGGCTGTGGGGACGGTTTTCCTGGAGCAGCGCGAGGGAGGCGGCCGCTTGGGACGGGATGACCTACCTGATTGCGATCCCGTTCGACGTGGTCATGGTAGCGCTCCAGCCCATCAACCCGGTGCTGGCCGCCATCGCCGTTCTGCCCATCGTGTTGCTCGGCCATCTGCTGCGCATGTACCGCAGGATGGCCCTGATGCAGCACGTGCACCAGTTGACCGGACGACTCGCCGCCGAGTTTGACGTGGACCGTATCTGTGAGGAGGCGGCGCGCTTGGCCGCGAAGCTGACGGATGCCGACTCGACCGCCATCTTCACGCTGGACGAGCGGGATCGCATCCTCTTACCGAACGCGATTTACCCCATGGAGACCTCGGCTTCCTATCAGTTGGACGGGTGGCGGGAGGAGGACGGCAGCGTGGTGTGGCAGGTCACGCAGGGGGCGGGCATGATCTACATTCCCGATGCGCACAGGGATCCGCGCCTGCGCCGCAACAGTGGATTGCCGACAGCTCGGTTTCGCAGCGTGGCGATGTTCCCCCTGCGGGCGCAAGGGCACGCTCACGGCGTGATGATGTGTTTCGCAGCCAACAGCTCTGCGTTCACCAGCACCCTGGAGTACGTGTCGGCCTTGGCTGCCCAGGTAGCCATGTTGCTGGAGAACGCCAAGCTGTACCAGGAGTTGCAGGAGTTATCCTGGCGGGATGGCGCGACGGGACTGTACAATTACCGATTTTTCTATGCGGCGCTGGCGGGGCGGTTGCAGGCGGCGCGTGAACACGGGCAGCCACTGACGGTCGCCGTCGTCGATGTGGATCTGTTTAAGAAATTCAATGATACCTACGGGCACCTGGCGGGGGACGCGGTGCTGAAATCGGTTGCCGGGCTCCTGTCGCAGCTCGCCGGCCCCGGTGCCATCGTGGCACGTTACGGCGGTGAGGAGTTCGCTCTCATCCTCCCCGTCGATCCGCGCGCAGCATGGACAGTCCTGGAGCGGATGCGCGACGAGATCAGTCGGCATGTGGTGGAATTTGACGGCCACCGCCTGCAGGGCCTGACCGTAAGCTGTGGCTTTGCCTCCTTTCCCGACCACGGGAGCAACGACAGAGACCTCCTGCTCAAGGCTGACTCCGCCCTGTATTGGGGAGCGAAGCAGCGGGGGCGCAATCGCACGGTGGTGTATTCGCCGGAGTTCGATGCGCAGCTGTTTGTGGATGACCTGACGGGACTGTACACGCTTCACTTCATCAACGTGTGTTTGCGTGAGGAGCTGGCGCGCGGGGTCCGTACTTGGGGGGCCATCTGTCTGGACATTGATCACTTCTCCCAGGTCAACCAGACGTTTGGCTTTGACGCCGGGGATCAGGCGCTGCGGGGCGTCAGCCTGGTGCTGAAAGAGTCCCTGCGCCAGGGCGAACTGGCCTGCCGTTACGGCGGCGACGAATTTTTCGTCCTCCTGCCGGTCCGCTCCCAATCGGAACTGGACGCGGTGGCGGAACGTCTGTTGGAGGCGGTCGCCAGCCGCTCTGTCACGCTCAATACAGAGGTGAGCCTGACACTGAAACTCAATTGCCGGACAGAACTGTTCACGGAGTTGAACGACTTCACCGATTTGTTGGACCGGGTGGGAGACCTGTTTGCGGAGCTGCATGCGGAGGAGGCGTCGCAGGCCTGAGCACTTCCCTTCTGGCATCATACTGCCTCCTCTCTTGGCTCATACTGATGATCAGGCGCGGATCTCACTCTCCCCTGGATGACGGCGCCGCAGTCTGTTACCGGTTGGGGGCGGTTGTTTGTGTTGGAACTGCCGCTGTGGCAGTTGTGCGTGCGCATCGTGGTGCTGTACCTGTCGGTCATGTTGGCCCTGCGCTTGATGGGAAAACGGGAGATTGGCCAGCTGTCGGTGTTCGATTTCGTGGTTTCGGTGATGATCGCCGAGCTGTCGACCGTGCCGATGGAAGACACCCGCGTACCGCTCGTGCAATCTCTCCTGTGCATTGGCGCCTTGGTGGTGTTGCAGATCCTGGTGGCGCTGGTGCAGTTGAAGAACCACCGCTTCCGTCACTGGGTGGAGGGGGAACCAACCGTCCTGATTGAACACGGACAGATTCGCGACAGGGAGATGGCCCGCTCGCGCTACACGATGCACGATCTCTTGACCCAGTTGCGGGAAAAGGGGTTCGCCAACGTGGCCGATGTCGAGTTTGCGATTCTGGAGACGTCCGGCCAACTCAGTGTCTTTCCCCGTCCGGAAAAGCAGCCGCTGACGCCGGCAGACGCGGGACTTGTTCCGGAGTTTGCCGGCATGCCGATGCCGCTTGTGGTGGACGGGCGGGTGGTTGAGAAAACATTGCGCCAAATTGGGCAGAGCCGAGAGTGGCTGGAGGCGGAAGTGTGCCGGCGCGGTTACGGAGACCTGACGGATGTCGCGTACGCGGCCATTGACGCCCAGGGGCGGCTGTTTCTCGATGCTCGGGACGAGTGAGGGCCGCGCCACGCAGGTCACGTCCGTCCGCTCCTCTGTATACGCGTGTATACGCGGGCGAGATCAGGGCCCGTCATCCTCTGGGAGACGGTTCAAGTGGTGAACGGAAAACATCGCAACACGCGCGCCAAGAGCGGCCCGATGCGCGGAATGCGCGACAGGTTGGACGAGGTCAGCACCCGCATGGATCCCAGCAGCCAGGTGTAGACGGCTCCGCCCACCGCCAGCGCCAACAGCATGGAGACCGTACGGGTTGGCTGTTGGGTTTGCCGCAGAAACTCCAGGACCACCAGCAACCCGAAGGACGCTAGGGCAATTTTCGCGGTGTCGTCAATGCGAATCGCAAACCCGATGTGCCGGTACACGTCGATAAAATTCAACGCCGTTGTCAGCACCACAGAGGCGGATGTGGCCAGCGCCACGCCCAGGATGCCGAGCCCGGGGCGAGCGGCCAGCAGATACATAAGAGCCAGCTGCACGACGCCGCCAATCACTGAGTTGCGCATGGCTGCGCCGGCCCGGTTCAGCCCCTGCAGGATACCGGCCAAGGGGCCGCGCAGGTAGAGCAGAAAACCGCTCGGGGCCATCAGCGCCAGAATCGGGCCGACACTGGGCTCTCCGTAGATGGCTTGGCACAGTGGCGTGGCGAACAAGGTGAGTGCGACCGACATCGGGAACCCCACCAGAGCGGTGGCTTTCCAGGTCTGCATGAGACGCGTCCGGATGCGCTCGGGTTCATCGTCGGCGGCAGCCTCCGACACGGCGGGGACCAGGGTGGTGGCCAATGCGCCCGTGAACACGGTCGGAAAGACCAGTAGCGGGATGGCCATGCCTCCATACTGGCCATAGAGGGTGGTCGCCGCCTGGGTTCCGTATCCAGCCAGCGCGAGCGCCCGCGTGACCAACACCGGTTCGGCCGCATACAGGAGCGAGCCGATGAGGCGGTTGAGCGTCACCGGGGCGGCCACCTCGGCGATGGCGGACAGTGTCTGCCTGGCGTTCTCCAGACTGCGGTTGGGCGCGTCCGCAAACACTACCGATACACGCGCGCGCCGCCGGTATTGAATGATCAGGAATATGAGGCCGGCCAGTTCACCGCACAGCATGCCAAGCATGGCGGCGGCGGCCGCGTAGGCCAGGCTGACGTGAACAAAGTATGCGGCCAGGACCCAGACGCTGCCGATGCGAACCAGCGTCTCCAGGATGGAGGCCCAGGCGGGCGGTGACATGTCCTGCAGACCCTGGAAGTAGCCGCGGAAAATGCTGGCGACGGCAATGACGGAGACAATGGGAATCATCGCCAGGTAGGTCGGATAGGCCATCGGGTTGGTCAGCCAGTATTTGCGCACCAGGTCTCGCAGCAGCCACATCAGAAGGGTGAAGAGGACAGCCATGCTCAAGATGACAACAGTGCTGACACGCAGGACGCGCAAGGTGCGAACCTTGTCTCGCTGGACAACCGTCTCTGCGACCAGCTTGGATATGGCGACAGGCAGGCCAGCGGTGACAAAGGTCAGGATGAGACTGAGAAGGGGGCTGACGAGCTGGAACAGGCCGATGCCTTCGGCGCCAATCAAGCGTGTGAGAAAGATGCGATAGACGAAGCCGAGGATTCGATTGACCAGAGCGGCGGCCATCAGGATTATAGCGCCCTGGAGAAACGAACGGCGGACCACGCAGCAACCCCTCCTTGGCGAATGGACCTGACATCTGGCGCACACCTGCCGCTGCTCGTGGCGGCCTGCACTGGCGTGCGGTTGGACAGACGGAGCACGTCCTACAGCCATCTGTATGCGTCCTTGCCGGCGGATAGTCGCTTGTCTGCAGGAACTCTGCGAAGCGCGACGAACTTGTCTTATAACGAACGACCAGGCGCCAGGCCCATCGTGTAGGCGGACGGTCGTCGCCTTTGGGTAGGGGGAGATGAGATGGGTTGGCAGGAGGAACCTTTGGTTCGCGAGCCGGGAACCTTGGCGGAACCATGGCGCGGCTATGAACCCGACCTGATGAATCTGTGCGCCATCAAGGCGGAAGAGTTTCATTTGTTGGGCTACGAGCAGGTGACAGCCGACGACGTATGGCGCTGCGTGCGTGAGCGGACACGCGGCAGCCAGCCGCTGCACCGCATGGTGGAAGCCATCTTGGGGCTGCAAATCGGTCAGTTCATGAACTACGCGACCCTCGATGCCTATCGAGGGCGCGCGGACGACGAGAGTCCGTTGGCCGCACTTCCCTGGTTTGACGGTGGAAAGCGCGGTTGATTATACTAATGGACGTGTTGTTTTCGCGGGAGGTGCTCAAGGCAGGAGTGGTCTGTTTTGAGCACCTCCGTCGGCGCGGTGGGGAGGACAGGCATTGATGAGGTGGGGCCGCTTTCTCGGCTTTCTAGCGATTGTCTGCATCATTCTCGGTGTGACCGCAGGCACTTCCATGAACGTCTGGAAAACCATTCGGCTGGGACTGGACCTGCAGGGCGGCATGGATTTGCTGTACAAAATTGAACCCCCCAAAGGGCAGGCTCTGACCGCAGCCGGGAAACAGGCCCTCTTGCAAGCGGTGCAATTGCGCGTGAACTCGCTGGGTGTGGCCTCGCCCGTGATCGAATTGGAGAGCGGCAACCAAATCCGCGTCGAGTTGGCCGGCAACTTCAACCAGCAGACGGCGGAGCGAGTGATAGGCCAAACGGCGCAACTGCAGATCTACGGCAGCGTCGTGCAAAAAAATGGGAAATGGGTGCCGGACCCCAAGGCCAAGCCGCTCATCACCGGCGCCGATATTCGGCCGAACAGCGCGCAGGTAGGGCAGGACCAATACGGCAACGTTGCGGTTGACGTAGAGTTTAAGGACAAACAAAAGTGGGCCAATATCACCAAGAAATACTTGCACAAGCCGCTGTACACGTTCCTCAACGGACAGTTGTTGACAGCGGCGAACGTGAACGAGGAAATTCCCAATGGACAGACGCAACTGACCGGGAACTTCACGGTCCAAAACGCGACGGAGTTGGCCAAGGAGTTGAACGCCGGCGCTCTGCCCTATCCCTTGAAGCTGGTCAGCTCCATGAATGTCGGTCCCACCCTCGGCATGGTCTCGCTGCGGGCGACGCTGTGGGCGGGTCTGGCGGCGGTGGCCCTGATTTTCATCTTCATGCTGATGGTCTATCGGCTGGCTGGATTGGTTGCCGATTTGGCCCTTGTCGCCTATGGCTACCTGACGCTGATCACGTTTTCCGGCATGCATGTGGTGTTGACCCTCTCCGGCTTGGCGGCGCTGGTGCTCGGCGTCGGCATGGCCGTGGATGCCAACATCATCACCTATGAACGCGTGAAAGACGAAGTACGCGCCGGCAAGAGCCTGCAGTCGGCTGTGATTTCCGGGAACAAGCGGGCGCTCCGGACCATCGTCGATGCCAACGCGACCACGTTCATCGCCGGCGCGGTGATGTATTGGTTTGGAGAGGGAGATATCCGCGGCTTCGCAGTGGCCTTGATGATCAGCATTGTCATCAGCATGTTGACGGCGGTTCTGCTGAGCCGCGCCATGCTGCTCTTGCTCACTCGCTCGGGCGCCGTCCGCCGACCGTGGTGGTACGGTGCGAAGAGAGAGGGGGTGAAGGCGTGAAGGTGCACTTCGACATCGTGCGCCGGCGGCATTGGTTCTTCGGGTTGTCGCTCGCCATTACCGTCGTCGGTTTGATTGTGTGGGCCACCATGGGATTCAACTTAGGGACCGATTTTAAGGCTGGATCGCGGGTGCAGATGGACCTCGGCCAGCCGGTGGACATTGCGCAGGTGCGGTCGATGATGAACGACGCCGGGCTGCCGGTCGGACAGGACGCCATCACCGTCGCCGGCGCCAATAAACAGACGGCCGTTGTACGCTTTCCCCAGGTGCTGACGCAGGCACAAGTGGCCACCATCAATCGGTTGGAGAAACAGCGGTTCCCAAACCAGCATGGGTCCTCCATTTCGACGGTATCCCCGTTCGTGGCCCAGGAGACCTCGCGCAAGGCGGTCTGGGCGGTGCTGCTGGCGTCCTTGTTCATCGTCGCCTACCTCGCGGTGCGGTTTGAGTACCGGTTTGCGATTGCGGCCATCATCGCGCTCCTGCATGACGCGTTCATCGTGATCTCGGTGTTCGCGATGTTCCGCCTGGAAGTGGACCTGACGTTCGTCGCCGCGGTGCTGACCATCGTCGGCTACTCCATCAATGACACCATTGTCATTTTTGACCGTATTCGGGAGAACCTCAAGCTCACGCCACCCAAGACGTACCATGATCTCCAGGAGCTGGTCAACCGTAGCCTCTGGCAGACCATGACGAGGTCTATTAACACCGTCGTGACGGTGCTGATAGCGGCGGTGATGCTGTATCTGTTCGGCGGCCAGTCGATACACAACTTCACGCTCGCTCTCATCGTCGGGCTGGTCAGCGGGGCTTACAGCTCCATCTTTATCGCCAGTCCCATCTGGCTCGTCTGGCGCGGACGGGGATTACCCCGCGGCGAGGCGGAAGGGGTGCCGGGCGCATAGGCGGAAAACTTGGTGGTACGGGGTGCGCTCCTGTCGGAGCGCATTCTTGATCCGTGTGGAGGAGAGGCGTGTTGCGGGGGCCGACGGATCGAGAAATGCAGATAGCCGCCTGGAGCGGATTGGTGGTCAACGTTCTCTTGACCCTATCCAAGGCGGTGGTGGGCGTGAACGCGGACAGCCGTGCCCTGCTAGCCGATGCCGTGCACTCCGGTGCGGACGTGTTCGGGTCCATCGCGGTCATGGTCGGCCTGAGGGTGGCACGCAAGCCTCCGGACGCGGACCATCCCTACGGTCACGGCAAGGCGGAGTTGCTGAGTTCCGCGGTTGTCGCGGCGGTGTTGGTACTGGCTGCCGTGCAGGTTGGCTACGATTCCATCAGCTCCCTGTTCACGGCCGTCTCTCCGCCTTCCGCGCCGGCGGCGTGGATGGCCGCAGCAGCGATTGTGGTCAAAGAAGGGCTGTACCAATATTTCCACCGGCTCGGGCAACGGCTGCAAAGCCGCAGCCTGTTGGCCAGCGCCGTGGACCATCGCTCCGACGTATTCGCCTCTTTGGCGGCTCTCCTCGGCATCGTTCTGGCCCTCGTCGGACAGCGGGCGGGCGTGCATTGGCTGCTCTACATGGACGGGGTGGCCGGCGCGTTCGTGGCCTTGTTGGTGCTGAAGATGGGCTACGACCTGGCGCGGGAGACCGCCCAGCCGTTGATGGACCGGGTGCTGGAAGGGCAAGAGATGCTGCCCTATGAGAGGTGTGTCAGCGGGGTGCCAGGCGTGCGGAGAATCGACGGACTGCGTGTGCGCGATCACGGTCAGTACGTGATTGTCGACGTCAAAATCGGCGTCGACGCGGACATGACGGTGGCCCGCGGGCACGCCATTGCGGCCGACGTCAAGCAGGTGCTGATGCAGGAGTTTCCCAGGGTGCTGGACGTGTTCGTGCACGTCAACCCGTATTATCCGGATCCGCCTGTGGACCAGGGGCGCCGGGACAGCGAGGAGGGCGGAGTATGACCACACCATTGTGGCGCACGGCGCAAGTTGATCCGGCGCGGGCGAAGGCGCTGGCCGAGAGGCTGTCGATTCCGCTGCGTGTTGCCCGCTGGCTGTGCGCGCGCGGATTGGATGCGGAGGACAACCCGGCGCAGTGGTTGACCCCGTCCGCTGTCCCTTACACCTCGCCGTTCGCCTTTTCCGACATGGCGGCGGCGGTGGGGCGCATCGGGCAGGCGGTGCGCGCAGGCGAGCGGATCGCGGTGGTGGGGGATTACGACGTCGACGGTGTCACGGCCGCCGCTATCCTGGCTGACACTCTGGGCGCGCTCGGGGCCGAGTGCGTGTGCGTCTTGCCGCACCGGGAGCGGGACGGATACGGGCTGTCCCATGTGTTGGTCGACCGGGCGCTGGCGGCCGGGTGCCGGTTGCTTGTGACCGTGGACAACGGCATTCGCGCCGAGGCGGCCGTGCTGTACGCGTTGGCCCAGGGGCTGGATGTGGTGGTGTCGGATCACCATGAGCCGGGGGAGGGGCCGCCGCCGACTCGGATTCCGGTCGTTCACTGGTCGCGCGCAAGCCATCCGGATGCGCTCAAGCGGTTGTCGGGAGCCGGCGTGGCCTGGAAGCTGTGCCAGGCGCTTCTGACGGAAGCCGGCGGCCTGGCAGCTCCCGCGGTGGAGCGGGCGCGAGTGGGGGAGGCGTTTCGCCTGGGCCTGGCGGCCCTGGGCGCTTTGGCGGACGTGATGCCGATGATAGGTGAAACTCGGCGGCTGGTCGTCGAGGGGCTGGCCGCTCTTCGCCGCTGTCGCCGACCGGGGTGGCTGGCCTTGTGCGCAGTGTCGGGTGTCGATGCGGACAGTGTCACGGCCAGCGACGTGCTGTGGCGGATTGCCCCGCGGTTGAACTCCGCCGGGCGCATGGACACGGCGGAGCACGCGCTGGCCCTGCTGCTTGCCGCCGATCCCGGCGAAGCCCAGGCCCGCGCCGAGGACATTGAGCGGCTCAACGGCCTGCGCAAGGTAGAAACCGAGCGGGCATTCACGCAGGCGCAGGAGCAGGCGCGGGAGCAGATTGCGGCCGGATGCGGCTTTTTGGTGTCCCACGGGCCTTGGCCGCTCGGCGTGGTCGGCATCGTCGCCGCGAAACTCAGCGAGACATACGGGATGCCCGCCTTGGTGCTGGCCGACACCGGAGACACCCTCCTGCGGGGATCCGGCCGCGCTCCGTCTGGCTTTCCCCTGCACCAGGCGTTGGCAGACAGCGCTGAGTTGTTCGACCACTTTGGCGGCCACGATGAGGCGGTCGGTTGCGGCCTGTCGCGGGAACGCCTGGTGGAGGTCCGCGAGCGGCTGAGCGCGTTCGCCGCCGCTTGGCAGTCTGAACGCCTGCCATCGGCGAGCACACCGCAGGTCCTGGCCGACGACTACCTGCCCCTCGCGGATGCGACACTGGAGTTGGCCGCATGGATAGACCGCCTGGGACCGTACGGACCGGGTCACCCCATGTGGCGGTTCTGTGTCGGCCCGGCGCGCATTGTCCAGGTGCGCTGGATGGGAGATGGCCGCCATGTCCGGATCAAGGTCAGCGAGGCCGGAAACTTCCAGGATTTGGTTTGGTTCCATGCCCCGCCTTCGGTGTCCACGTGGAAGCCGGGCGATACGGTGACCGCGATTGTCGAGTTGGAGCAGAACGTTTGGCAGGGCCGGGTGCGCGTCCAACTGCGGGTCATTCAGGCAGGACTCTCCAATCGTGTGCTGACGCGTGAGCATTTTGCCGACCTGTATCGCCTGCTGCGGGCGCGCCGTCGTCTGCAGGCCGTCGAGGCGGTGCGGGAAGCGCCGGGCTACGGACTGGATCAGGTGGCGACGATGCTCAACACGTTTGTCGAACTCGGGTTTGCTCGCTTGTCGGATCACGCGTATCATGTTGTTGAATCGGCGGCGCCGCGCGATTTGCGGGAAGCCGCACACTACCGTGACCATTTGCGGACGAACGCGGCATGGTCCGTTTGACGAAGGGTCGGTTTCATATTGGATAAGAGGGAAACTATGGAGTTTAGGCGGCTCATCCGGGAGATTCCGGATTTTCCTCAGCCGGGAATTTTATTTCGTGACATCACTCCGCTCTTGGCCGACGGTGCCGGGTACAGGCGGGCGATTGAGACGCTGGCCGAGTTTTCACGGGGGGTGGGCGCCGACCTGATAGTGGGCCCGGAGGCGCGCGGGTACGTGGTCGGGGCGCCACTGGCCTATGCCCTGGGCGTAGGCTTCGTGCCTGTGCGCAAGCGCGGCAAGCTGCCTGCGCAGACGGTGAGCGTGGAGTATCAATTGGAGTACGGCACCAACGTGCTTGAGATTCACACGGACGCGGTTGCCCCCGGGCAGCGGGTGGTGGTGGCCGATGACCTGTTGGCCACCGGCGGCACCATCGGGGCGACCATTGAGTTGGTCCGCAAGTTGGGCGGGCAGGTTGTCGGCGCCGCGTTTTTGATTGAGCTGACACACCTGCGCGGCCGGGACAAGCTGTCCGATATCACCATCCGAACGTTGGTTGAGTATTGATGGCTATGGCACAGCAATGGGCGCGGCAGGGGAGTGGTCGTGTGTCCATCGAGGACCTCTGCGAGAAGGTGGCAGGATACGCAAAACCGGAGGAGCTCGCTATGGTCCGCCGGGCTTACGCGCTGGCCGAAAAGGCACACAGCGGCCAGCGGCGTAAATCGGGCGATCCGTACATCACCCACCCGTTGGCTGTGGCGGACATTTTGGCGGACCTGCGCCTGGACACCACGACGCTCGCAGCCGCGCTGCTGCACGATGTGGTCGAGGACACGGCCGTGTCCGATGAGGAGATTGTGCGTGAATTCGGCCCGGAGGTGGCCGCCCTGGTGGACGGGGTCACGAAGCTGAAACGGATTAAATTCGACTCCCGGGAGGAGCACCAGGCTGAAAACTTGCGCAAGATGTTCATGGCGATGGCCAAGGACATCCGCGTCCTCTTGATCAAACTGGCCGACCGGCTGCACAACATGCGCACCCTGCGTTACCAGACGCCGGAGAAGCAGGTGCGCACGGCCCGTGAAACGCTCGAGATTTTCGCGCCTCTGGCGCACCGGCTGGGCATCTACACGGTGAAATGGGAACTGGAGGATACGGCGCTGCGCTACCTGAACCCGCAGCAGTATTATCGCATCGTCAACCTGATGGCGAAAAAGCGCCGGGAACGGGAGCAGTACGTCGAAGGCGTGATGCAGATCCTGCGCCAGCGCCTGCAGGAACTGGATATCCAGGCGGAGGTCTCCGGGCGCGCCAAACACATCTACAGCATTTACCGGAAGATGGTGACCCAGCACAAAGAGTTCAACGAGATCTACGACCTGTTCGCCGTACGTGTGATTGTGGACAGCATCAAGGATTGCTACGGGGTTCTGGGCGTCGTGCACACACTCTGGAAGCCGATGCCGGGCCGCTTCAAGGACTACATCGCCATGCCCAAGGCGAACATGTACCAAAGCCTGCACACCACCGTCATCGGCCCCAATGGGGATCCCCTGGAGATTCAAATTCGCACCTGGGAGATGCATCAGACGGCGGAGTACGGGATTGCCGCCCACTGGGTGTACAAAGAGGGGGCACAACGGGCGGAGGGCAAGTTCGCCCAAAAGCTCGCCTGGTTCCGGGAGGTCCTGGAATGGCAACAGGACTTCCGCGACGCCCAGGACTTCATGGAGACGCTGAAGATCGACCTGTTCTCGGACGAGGTGTTTGTGTTCACCCCCAAGGGTGATGTCATTGAACTTCCGACGGGATCGGTCCCGATTGATTTTGCCTATCGCATTCACACCGACATCGGCAACCGCTGCATCGGCGCCAAGGTCAACGGCAAGATTGTGCCGCTGGACTACAAACTGAAAACCGGGGATATTGTCGAGGTCCTGACCTCCCGCCACAGTTACGGGCCCAGCCGTGATTGGCTGAAAATTGTGCAATCTTCTCAGGCCAAGAGCAAGATCCGGCAGTGGTTCAAAAAGGAAAAGCGTGAAGAGAACATCAATCGCGGCCGTGAATTGATTGAGAAGGAGTTGGTCCGGCAGCGGTTGAATCCAACTGACCTGATGACCTCCACCTACGTCGCCGATATCTTGCAGAAGTTCAATTTCAGCCGCGAGGACGACTTGTTTGCCGCCGTCGGTTACGGTGCGTTGAGCCCTGCTCAGGTGGTGACACGGCTGGTCGAGCGCTACCGCAAGGACCATGAGGAGACGACGATTGAAGTCGTCAACCGAGAGTTTCCCTCCCGTGCGCGACGCAATCCGACCGGTGTGCGTGTCCAGGGAGCGGACAACCTGTTGGTGCGTTTCGCCCGTTGCTGCAATCCGGTTCCGGGCGATGACATCCTCGGCTTTGTGACGCGCGGGCGCGGGGTGTCGGTGCACCGCACGGACTGTCCGAACGTGAAGGAACTGCGCGCCGACGCGGAGCGGATGTTGCCCGTGGAGTGGGCTCCGACCCCCGATTCCGATTTCCGCGTGGAGCTGGAGATCTTGGCTCTCGACCGGAATGGCCTGCTCAACGAGGTGCTGATGGCGATGGCCGAGTCCAAGACCGAGGTCAGCGCGGTCAGCGGCCGGGCGGATCACCAGCGGATCGCCCACATTCACCTGAGTGTGCGCGTTCACAACCTGGAACACCTGCGCAGCGTGGTCGAGCGGCTGAAGCGGCTCAAGGATGTGCAGAGCGTGCGGCGCGTGATCCAGTAGAGCACGATGACTGAGCCAAAAGGGGGAGGAGCCGGTGCGAGCGGTGGTGCAGCGGTCAGGCCCGGCCGAGGTGACGGTGGGTGGCCGTGTGGTCGGCCGCATTGATCATGGGTTGGTGGTCCTGCTCGGTGTGGGCGTTGAGGATACGGAACAAGACGCCGACTACGTGGCGGACAAGGTGGCCCGCCTGCGCATCTTCGAAGATGAGACGGGACGCATGAATCGTGACGTGCTGGCCGTCGGAGGCGCCATCCTGTCGATTTCACAGTTCACCCTGTACGGGGACGTGCGCAAGGGGCGCCGCCCCAACTACATGGCGGCGGCTGCGCCGGAGTTGGCGCGCGCTTTGTACGACCGGTTCAACGCGCGGCTGCGCGGCTGTGGGCTGCGCGTGGAGACAGGGCGGTTTGGTGCCATGATGCAGGTCTCGTTGGTCAACGACGGGCCCGTCACAATTCTCGTGGACAGCAAGCGAGGCTTTTGACTACGAGTTGTGGAGGTGGCTGCAACGTGCACGTCGAGGCGTTTGTGGTGAGCCCTTTTGGCTCCAATTGCTACGTGCTGGCGGTCGCGGAAGATGCGGGATCGCCCGCGGTCATTGTCGATCCTGGGGATGTGTCCTTGGATCCCGTGTTTGCTCACATTGAAGAGAAGGGCTGGCGGGTGACCGCGGTGTGGAACACGCACGCCCACATCGACCACGTGCTGGGCGTCGATGTGGTGCGCCAGCGCTACGGTGTGCCGGCGTACGTGCACCGCGCGGATTTGCCGCTGTGGCAGCAGGTGCCCGAGTACGCCCAGATGTGGCTTGGCCGCACGGTCGACAAGCTGGCGCCGCCCGACGCGTTTTATGAGGACGGGGACGAGGTGTCGCTGGCAGGGTTGACGTTCTCGGTTTGGCACACCCCCGGCCACTCGCCGGGCAGCGTCTGTCTGATTGGGAGCGAGCTGGCGTTCACCGGGGACACGCTGTTCGCCGGCACCATTGGGCGAACCGACCTGCCGCTGTCCGACGCCGCTGCGATGGAGGCTTCGCTAAGGCGGCTGCTGGCCCTAGACGATGGGTTGCAGTTGTATCCAGGGCACATGCAGTCGACATCGATGGCGGTGGAGCGGCGGACCAATCCGTTTCTGCGGTCGCTCGCCCGGAGCGACTGAGGGAAGGGTATCCGGGAGGCACGGCGCCGGGCCGTCTCCCGGCCCCTCGGCTGACGGGCGTTCGGGTGCCGTCACTCGTCGCCTTTCTCGGCCAGCTTCGCGACGGTGTGCAGGGATTCTGATGATCCGAGCAGGACCAGCTTGTCGTCCGGCTGGATCACATCCTGTGCGGTGACGGGGAACAAGGTTTCGCGCCCGCGCACAATGAGGACGACCTGCACGCCAAAGCGCCGTGGGAGATTCAGCCTCTCGAGGGACTTGTGCAAAAGCTCCCCGCCGGCATTGACCTCCATCATGAACACTTCTTCGTACAGTTCAAACATCTCCAGCACGGCGGAGCGGGTGAGCATGCGCGCCAGCCGTACCCCGGAATCGTGCTCCGGGTACACCACTTTGTCGGCCCCTAGGCGTTCGAGAATCTTGCCGTGCGTGGGGTGCGTGGCCTTGGCCACCACGTACAGGCCGAAGTCCTTGCAGTTGATGGTAGCATGGTTGGAACTGGTCTCGTTGTCGCCAATCGCGACAATCACCGCATCCACGTCTTTGAACCCGGCTTCGGCGAGAAAATCGCTGTCCTCGGCGTTGCCGATGGCCGTATGGCACAAGGGGGCAAACGGCTCCAAGCAAGTTGGGTCCCTGTCCACAATCAGGACATTGTGTCCGTGCCGCAGCAGTTCTTGAGCCGCGCCGGAGCCAAACCGGCCGGCGCCGATGATGCCAATGGTTTTCGGTTGGCGGCGCGTCGTTCCGTTGACGAAACGACCGGGGCCGATGCCCGCGAAGCCGCGATTCTTAGCCATGCTGGATTACCCCTATCCGATGAAAATCTTCTCCGGAACGTGCCGGGCCTTCGATTGGGACTGCTGGGTGATGCTCAGCAGGAAGGTGAAGATGCCGATACGCCCAATATACATCGTAAAGATTATCACCCATTTCATCGGCGTGCCAATCACCCCGGTGATGCCGGTGGTCAACCCCACGGTGCCAAAGGCCGAGACCTCTTCAAACAACACCTTCATCAGTGGGAGGTCCGGCTCCAGGGCGGCGTCAATCAGTGTGCCACCCGTCACCACCCCCATCGACAGCAGAAAAATCACCAGTGCGCGGTGGGCGATGTCGAACGGGATGGATCTCTCGCCGACAACAATCTCCGGATTTCCCCGCACCGTCGCGATCGCGGTCTTGATCAGCGTGTAGAACGTGGTCGTCTTGATGCCGCCGCCGGTCGATCCGGGCGAGGCGCCGATGAACATCAGGATGCACATGATGAACCAGGTGACCTCGCGCATGGACCCGACAGGCACGGTGTCGAAGCCGGCTGTACGGGTGCTGACCGACATGAACCAGGCGTTGAGGAGTTTACTCGGCCACCCCAGTCCTCGCATCGAGGCCTGGGCCTCAAAGGCGAAGATCAGGATGGTGCCGACGACCAGCAGGACGGCGGTCATCAGCAGCACGATCTTCGTGTGCAGGGACAACTTGCGGTGCACCGGGTACGAATACAGTTCCGCCAACACGACGAAGCCGAGTCCGCCCAGAATGATCAGGGCGCTCGTCAACAGGACCACGAACGGATCGTCATGAAAGCCTTCCAGGTTGTTGCTCCAGATGTCAAAACCCGCGTTGTTGAATGCGGAGATGCAGTGGAACACGCTGTACCCAACCGCCCGCAGCCAGGCGTACGCGTACACAAAGTGCAGATACAGGGTCAGCAGCAGGCTGGCCGCCCCTTCGATGATGAAGCTGTAAAACACGATGTTGCGAAATAGGCGCACCACCCCGACCAGGCCGAAGTTGCGGTCCTGAGCCATGAGGATGCGGGTGCCGAGCGGGATGCGGCGGCCCATCAGCAGATAAATGCTCGTTGTGACGAGGGTGATGCCAGCGCCGCCGATCTGGATGAGAAACGCGATGAGGGCGTCCCCGAAGGGGGTCCAGGTGGACTCGGTGTTGACCGAACTGAGTCCGGTGACATACCCGGCGCTGGCGGCAGTGAACACGGCATCGGTGAAACTGACCGGTATTCGGTGTGCGATGGGCAGGAGCAAGGCCAGGCCACCCAGAAGCGCAAACACGGCGTAGCTGACAGCGATGCGCTGGGGGGGTGTCATGCGGCGCCAGGTCATGAAGGTTTCCTCCCTGTCTCTTCTGGGTGTTGGACGGCGGACCCGTCCACTCTCGAGACCATGCGCAGGGCGCGCTGGCGCTCTTCTATGTGCGGCCACAGTGCGTGCAACGGCAGTTGTACGTCCGCCAGCCCCTCTTGGTAGACGGATCTGGGCATGCCGTAGACTGCACAGGTCTCCGGGGCCTCCACCATGACGTAGCCGCGGTATTTGTGCACTGCCCGGCAGCCGTCGGTTCCGTCCCGGCCCATCCCGGTCAGGATGATGGCTAGCAGGTCCTGTCGATACAGGGCGGCCAGGGATGTGAGCGTGACATCGATGCAGGGCCGGTATAAGTATGCCCCGCCGTCCTCAATTTGGAAGCAAACCGCTCCCCGGTCTTCACAGATCCGCGTCTGCCACCCGGCCGGCGCCAGGTAGATGCGGCCGGGCTGCACGGGCTCGCCGTGAACAGCCTCACTCACCGGCAGTGGGCAGAGCCTGTCCAAGTGCTGAGCGAGCGGAGCGGTGAACCCTGTTGTCATGTGCTGGCAGACGACAATTGGGGCTGCAAACCCAGGGGGGAATTCCGGGAGAAGCCGTGCCAGCGCCGCAGGTCCACCGGTGGAGGCGCCAATCAGAACAAGTCTCGGCCAACCGCAGGTTTCTCGTGAAGATCTGTCTATAGTCGTCAATGGTGGCAACCCTCGCAGTCCAGTGTACGGTCTCTGAAATTCGTCTCCCTCAGCATACAACAGCATGTCAGCCTGTACATCAGGCATTTTACGCGCCTAAGGCGTATTTGGACAGGGTCATGTCGGTTATTGTCGGGATTTGTTGGTTGTGGTACCATGGATGCGATGGTATACCCAAGCCCTGCCTGTCCGGTAGGTTCCGAGCGGTCGAGCGGATGCGCCGGTCGGACGCATGGGGTGACCTCTGTGGGGAAGAGGGAGATCGAGTCTTCGTTTGTCTCGTCCCGGAATGAAAGAGAATGCACAAGAGATACATAGAGCAACGTTCAGGGCAAACCAGCGGAAACGCTGGGACGCAAAACTACGGGTCTACGGGCTGCAGCTAAGGCCAAGTCTAGGATCGCCGGGTTGCCGTTGAATTGGCAGCTCGTGCGGGCTGCCTTTTGCTTGCAGGCCGTCAGACAGAGACAGGCAGTGGAAGTTGCCAATCTGCACAGAGGTAAGGGTGTGTATTGTGGTGAAGTTTGCGGATCTTCGGTTTCATCTGCCGTCGGTCGGCCACTACGGCCGGGTCGGGTCTGTCGGGACACGATTGTTAGTCTCCTTTCTCATCTTCTTGACAGTGCCAACTGTGGTGATAGGTTGGTTCTCCTTCCAGGCCGCACAAACCCAGGTCAAGTCGGAAGTAACGTCCTCCGCTGTTTCCGGGGCCACGGTGTTCGACCAATCTTTGACGACATTTTTCACCCAGCAGGAGGAAAATCTCACATTCCTCGCAGATGATGTCGACTCCATCTTGATGACAGGCAACACAAGCCTGCTGAACACGGAACTGCAAAACTTCTATACTTCGCACGATGGTCTTGTCCTGCGCGCCTATGTGGGGACCGACAAGGGGGTCTTTGTCCAGCCGGCGGGGGCGCAGAACAACAGGTTTGATCCCACCAAGTCGAGTTGGTACAAACAGGCTAGAAATGCCGACGGCTCCATCGTCATCGGATCGCCGCAATACGATAAAGCGAGCAGCACCTACGTGATCCCGATTGCGCGGGCGTTGCCGAACGGAGACGGAGTCATTGGTCTGGATCTGTTGGCCAGCCCGATAGTCAGCATGGCGGAGGATGTAAAAATCGGGCGGACGGGGCACCTGGCGGTCATCACGAACGACCATGTGGTCATTTCGGAGAAAGGAATGCGCACCGGCACGGTACTCAAGGATACCGCCTGGAAGCCGATGTTTTCCGGAACAACGGGTGCGTTTGACGTGGGTGGCAACGGTCAGGAGGCGCAGCACATCGAATTTATGACCAATGCGCTGACTGGCTGGAAAGTGGCGAGCGTCATCTTGCCGAGCGAATACAGCGCCGCCACAGCTCCCATTCGCAACGCCACCATCTACGACATTGCTATCACGCTGGTTATCGGGCTCATCCTGATGTTCTTCGTTGTCCGCTCCATCACGGAACCGTTGGCCGAGTTGGTCACGGCGGCGCAAGAGATCGGCGCTGGCAATTTGACCCGGCGCATTCGCGTTGGACGGCGTGACGATCTAGGACGTCTGGCCGAGACGTTTAACGCCATGGCGCAGTCGCTGCAGAGCATTATCCGCGACGTCAGCCAGACTGCGCAACAGGTATCCGCGTCAGCGGAGGAATTGACCGCCAGCGCGGAAGAGAACAGCCGGGCGACGGAGCAGGTCACATTGACCGTGCAGGAAACGGCGGCCGGCATGGAAAAGCAGGCGCAGATTGTCGAGCATGGGCGCCAGCAGGTGGCAGAGATGGCTGGGGAGATGGAGCAGGTACGGGACGCTTCCGAACAGGTGGCCAGCGCCGCACAGGATGCTTCCCTGGTCGCGGCTCGCGGCCAGACGGATTTGGACGACGTCATTGCCCAAATGCGGGCGATTCAGGAGCGTGTCAATCGGCTGGCTGAACAGATTCAGGGACTTGGTGAACGGTCGCGAGAGATTGGGTCCATTATTGAGGTCATCACCAACATCACCGATCAAACCAACCTGCTCGCGCTCAACGCCGCTATCGAAGCCGCCCGGGCTGGTGAATTGGGCCGTGGTTTCGGGGTGGTGGCCGACGAAGTGCGCAAACTGGCCGAGCAATCAGCAGAGTCGGCACAGCAGATCGTCGCGCGCGTCGAGGCCATGCGCAAGGATACGGACCAGGCGGTGCGGTCGATGGCGGAAAGCGTCGAGGCGGTTGGACAGGGTGTGGACCGGGCCGGACGGGCTAGTGCCTCCTTCCAGCAGATCTTGCAGGCGACCTCGGATGTGGCGGCGCAGATTGAGGCGGTGTCGGCGGCGGTGGCACAGATGGCTGAGCACACCGAGCAGTTCCGGATAGGAATGGACGGGGTGGCGACCGTCACGGAAACCAC